>NZ_JBQFRX010000005.1:0-232218 GCF_056537605.1 Ruegeria sp. C5
AAGTCGCTGAACGCGCCAAAACCAGCCGTGCGACGGTCTATCGCTACTTTTCTGACCCAAGTGTTTTGGCTTTGGACGCGACGCTCGATCTTGAAGTTACTCCAACGTCAGAACTTCTTTTTGGGCTGAATAACGTCAGGAGCCGTGTACATGTCGTTGCGCGTTACTATCTGGATTTTTCTCGGGTTCATGAGGCGCACTTCAGGCAGTTTCTGGCTGAATCACTCAAGGCATCACTTGAGGAAGGAACGGTCAAAATGCGTGGCGCTAGAAGAGTGACGGCTTTTTCTGAAGCACTAGCGCCAATTCATTCATTGATGGAGCCGAAGGACGTTGACGACCTGGCGAAGCGGTTATCCATGACGACGGGAATGGAACAACTTATCATTCTTGAAGACATTCTGCGTGTAGACGAAGCAACTGGTTACCAACTTCAGGAAGGGTTGGTCGACGCTCTTTTGGATCGGTACTTGCCAAAAAACTGAGGATGGCCGAATTACAGAAATGCGCAGAAAGCAGACTTTGCAAACCTCAACGAACGATCATAGCGAACGTTTGCCGAGAGCTTTTGGAGCAGCAGTTATGAGGAACCGGCTGGACAGGCTATTGATCATAACTTGCTGTTCTGTCGAAATCTCGCGCCAGTTGAAGGTCGCTGTGATTGCAAAGTCAGGCGATGGTCACTGTCCTGAATTGGTTTTCGCGATACTGCAAAGCAGATCGACATGTTTGTCCAACCATTCTTCGTTCAGCGCCTCGTGACGAATGAGCTTGCGGAAATAAGGTGCAGCGACTGCCAGTTCTATGAATTGGTCAACCGGAACGTCGGCGGCGATCTCACCCCGATCTATTGCGGCTGAAAGCACGGCTTCAACACTTGCAAACCTGTCTTTCATGAATTCAGTGATCACCAAGCGCGCTTCTGCATCGGTGGACGCAGCAGCGACAACTTGAGGCGCAATTTGGCCCCATGGTGTGTCATTCAAGGCTCCCATCAGTACTCCGAGTAACCAGCGCAGGTCAGATCGCAGCGGGCCATCTGTTTTGGGTGGTATGTTAGGCGGTGTTGCGATGCGCCTGAATGCTGCATCACGCAGACCGCGCGCATCTGGCCAGTGCCTGTAAAGTGTGCTGCGCGAAATGCCCGTTGCCTTTGAAACCGCGCCATGAGTTACGTGCAGCACGCCCTCATCCATCAGTATCCTTTGCGCCGCATCAAGTGCGGCCTGTCGTGTGGCGATCAGCCTGGGATCTTCTTTCAATCGCCCCTCCTATAGAGCATTTTGTTGCGCTGTAGAACATTATGCCCTAAAAGTATGGTCAGCCAATACCTAAATCGCAAAACCTAAATCCCACAAATACGTCTTGTCAAAACGGGAGCGTATCAATGTTCAAAGTGGCAGCAACCCCGCTGGCGGTACTCTTATCGATGGGCGCGACAAACGCATTGTCCGAGAGTGGCACCTACGAGCTGGATCCTGGACATAGCCAGGTATTGTTCAGCTACGACCACATCGGTTTTTCAGAAACATTTGGAATGTTCTCAGGTTTTAGCGGTGAGATAGAGTTCAACGAAGATGATCCGTCATCATCATCTGTCTTAGTGTCTATGCCTGTAAAATCCATGATCACGGGCTGGGACGCCCGTCTGCAACACTTCATGTCCGATGACTTTTTTAGCGCGAGTGACAGTGACGTGGTCACATTCGCCTC
The DNA here is from genome assembly GCF_056537605.1 of Ruegeria sp. C5. NCBI lineage: Bacteria > Pseudomonadati > Pseudomonadota > Alphaproteobacteria > Rhodobacterales > Roseobacteraceae > Ruegeria > Ruegeria sp. C5. Next base: position 1,714 of record NZ_JBQFRX010000005.1, read on the forward strand.
GACCAGCATTGAAGTCACCGGGGACAATACCGCGAGTATTTCTGGCGACCTGACCATGAATGGCATCACCAAACCTGTTGTTTTAGAAACAACGCTTAACAAGTCAGCTCCATACCCGTTTGGCCCAAAAGAGGGCACGCCGACCCTGGGCCTAGCAGCCACGGCGACCATAGTGCGGTCTGAATTCGGACTTGGGGCATTTGCGCCAGCAGTGAGCGACGAGATAGAGCTCTTGATCAATATCGAAGCGTTAAAGGCTGAATGATGTGTTCAAGGGCGCCGATACTGCGCTGAACGCTCATTCCTTGATTTTGGCGGATGGTCAACACGATGAATGAAATCCTGAGAACATTGGCGTTTGCTGCGACGGTGGTGGCATTGATGTGCCCGATGGCTTCCGCACAAGAGCGTTCCTTGCCGGAGCGCACCTCACCCCGTCCTGAAACGACAAGCGGCGTACCGCATACTCAGATTGGTGTCGAAATTGATACCGACTTGGCCAAGCTATTGCTGGAGCGTGTTGCGCAACTCCCAGGGGTCACACTTGGCCCGACACGCATATCGCTTCCTGGCGCGATTGGTTTTCAGCTTGATCCCGACATGCTGCTGTCTCAACCGAACTCTATCGTGGGTGGGTTTGAGTTTGCGCATATGCATCCTGATGGCAGCTTGCACGCGTCGCTGCATCCGGCAATGGCGCGACGGGCAATTGAAGCTGGCTGGGCCGTAGCTCACCCTTGGGCCAAGCAACGTCCTGGGTGGAGCGGCTTTGTCATGATTTACACACCGACCACACCAGAAGAGTTGGATGTCGTCATCGATCTGGTAGAAAGCTCGTACACCTTCATCACCGGCAACACCTTGGGCTAAGCTCGAATTGCGCGAAAGTGTGCGGGGACGCCTGTTTTCTATCAGAGAGCAGTTTCAGCCACCTTGTTTCTCGCAGTCATTTTTTTCTTAAATTGTCGCCGTGGCGAAGCGCTCGATACCTTCAAGCCATTCACACTAATGGTAGCTGCCGTCCGCTTGTTAGATTTTGCAAAGCTCAGAGTCGAAGTTCCGCTTCGGGCCGCCATCGGTCACAGATGAAGAGAGCAACGGGCTGACACTTTCAGAATGGATATTGCAAAGTGAACCTTTGTTAGTAACGCGAAACGCGCTAACTACTTCACCTCAATTCTAGGCTTCGCCAGCCAATTAGACATTTTGCTCGGCTGTGTGTTTCAACGCAAGTTTTGGAATGTCTGACGTCAGCGCCCATGGGACAGTTTAGGTCGATTTGATAAGAGAGGGTTTCTGGCTATGAAGAAAGAAAGTGTACGGCTTGTTGTCACCGAACATTAGCGTTTGCAGCCCTACAATCAGTGATGGTGTTTATCTACCTTGAACGGGGCTAGGCTCTCTCGGAACTGCTCGATGAACTCAAGCGTCACCAGTGACGGTTGTTTCAAAACCGGGCGAACAAGGGAAAGCGTATGTGACAAGAGCGGTTTGAAGGGTCGGTAGCTCAATCCGTCGTCTAAATACTGGACGGCGTCCAACTCGCTGACCACGGAAATCCCAACACCCTTCACAGCCAACTCACAAGCCGCCGTGAACTGTCTGACTTCGATGTGGGAATTCAGTTTGACGTTGGCATTTTGAAACGCTTTTGAGAGTTTTCCAAAAAAGTCGCTGTCGCGCCTTGTGTGAATAATCCTGGCATTCGCAATATCCGTAGGTGACACCTCGGAGAGTTCTTCCAATTCATGTCCGGTAGGAAACACGCAAACTGTACGGACATCGATGTCTCTGCTTTCGACGGCCGGATGCCCGTTAAAACTATCTGTGATTCCGAAATCATATTGCTCACCGATCATCCACTCGAGAATGCGTTCCGGTCTGTCTGGCTCGATCGTCATTGTTACACCTGGCCGATCTTCTAGAAACTTGGCGATGACGTTGGGAAGATGACTGGTGGCGAACCCAGGCAAACATGCGATGCGGATGTGTCCCGCTTTGCGTTGCGTTATGTCCTGACTGACATCCGAGATTTGCTTCATCAATTCCAGAACGCGCTCTACGCTGGGTTGCAGATATCGTATCTCCTGCGAGGGCACCAAGCGACCTTCGCGACGATCAAAAAGCTGAAAGCCAAGTGATTTTTCCAGATCAGAAAGTAGTCTGCTGACTGCAGGCTGACTTATCCCAAGATCCGTAGCTGCAGCAGTGACCGACCCATTGATGGAAACGGCCATGAGCGCTTCCAATTGCCGGATCCGCAAAGTTTGACTCATATTTTGAACCTGGTTCGTTGTTTCCCTGGTTGGTTTATAATGTAATGTTATGTTTTTCTCAAAAATTAAATGCTTGAATTATAAAATTGTAACGTTAACGTCGTGAAATCGTCATGTGTGCTGATTACGCGTTGCGGTCGGTATTCAACGAAGCATCAACCCCTGATGCATGGGAGGAATCATGAAAAAGAATTTTCTAGGCGCTCTCGCCTTAACAACTGCTCTGTCGCCGGTGGCGGCTATGGCGCAAACCGAAATTCAGTTCTGGCATGCCTTCACCGGTCGACTAGGCGATCTTGTGAAGGCTCAGGTTGAAGAGTTCAATGCCAGCCAAGATGAGTTCACTGTAGTAGAAAGCCATAAAGGCAACTATTCGGAAACACTGAATGCGGGTATTGCTGCTTTCCGAGCAGGTGAACAACCACATATCCTGATGGTTTTCGAAGTAGGCACGGCAACGATGATGTCGGCCGAAGGGGCTATCAAACCAGTGTATGAAGTGATGGCTGAAAGCGGTGCATCATTCGATCCTGATGCCTACATTGGTGCCGTCAAAGGCTACTATACGACCACTGACGGGGACATGCTGTCGCTGCCCTTCAACTCGTCCACACCCGTTCTCTGGGTCAATCGCGATGCTATGGAAGCGGCGGGTGTTGACCCTGACACGGATTTGTCGACCTGGGAAAAGGTTGGTGACGTTCTTGACCAGCTTAAGGCTGGGGGTGAAGACTGTCCGCTGGTCACTGCTTGGCAAAGCTGGATCCACCTTGAGAACCTTTCGGCCTATCACGACGTCCCATTCGCATCGAAGGACAATGGATTTGCCGGTCTTGATACCGAACTGATGTTGAATGGACCGACGCAGGTGGCGCACCTGACCGCGATGGGTGATTGGGCCAAAGATGGTAAATTCATCTATACCGGCCGCAGAAATGAAGGTGGCGCGAACTTCCGGGCAGGTGAATGCGCACTATTCACCGAAAGTTCGGCAGGTTATGCCGGCATTAGCTCTGAGGCTGAGTTCGAATTCGACGTGCGCCCATTGCCCTATTGGGAGGCGGTCGTAAGCGAGCCGCAAAACACCATTATTGGTGGCGCTTCGCTTTGGGTGATGGAGGGTCACGATCCTGAAGAATACAAAGGTGTCGGTGAATTCCTGAGCTTCCTGTCATCTTCGGACGTTCAGGCGAACTGGCACCAGAACACAGGGTATCTTCCAATCACCGCCGAAGCTGGCGTCGCGACCCGAAATGCTGGTTTCTATGAAGAAAACCCAGGTACTGACATTGCTGTCATACAGATGACCGCCAAAGAGCCGACTGCGAATTCGAAGGGTCTGCGTCTGGGGTCGTTTGACCAGATTCGCGGCATCATCGACGAAGAGCTCGAGGCTGTCTGGTCCGGTGAAAAGACCGCTCAGGAAGCAATGGACAGTGCGAAAGAACGCGGCGATGCCCTGCTGCGCCGGTTCGAGTCTGCCAATCAATAAGTCCTAATTTGATGCGGACCTGTTTCGGGCCCGCATCTTCTTTATTCGGTGGTTTATCGGGATGGAAAAACGCGTCACCTTTCGCGGCTGGCTTCTGCCATTGGCGCTGATTGCCCCGCAGGTCATCATCTCCGCTGTCTTCTTCTTCTATCCGGCCGGGCAGGCGGTGTGGCAGTCTTTGTTCATACCTGACCCCTTTGGGCTGTCGTCCCAATTCGTGGGGTTCGGCAACTTTGAATTCCTGCTGAGCGATAAATTCTACCGTGCTTCTTTCGTGACGACGGCGGTGTTTTCAACGCTCGTAACACTGTGTTCAATGATCCCGGCGTTGTTTCTGGCGGTCATAGCGGACCGCCTGATCAAAGGATCGGGTGTTTACCGGACGCTGCTGATTTGGCCCTACGCCGTTGCCCCCGCTGTTGCAGGCGTGCTGTGGCTGTTCATGTTCAACACGCGTGTTGGTGTCGTGTCGTGGTACCTCGGCCAGCTTGGTTATGACTGGAACCACGTTCTGAACGGCACCGAGGCCATGGGCCTGGTGGTTGTAGCCTCGGCCTGGGGGCGTATCAGCTATAACTTCTTGTTCTTCTTCGCAGCGCTACAGTCGGTCCCAAGATCGGTGATCGAGGCTGCGGCAATTGACGGCGCGCGCTTCTGGCGCCGGTTCTTCACAATCGTGCTGCCGCTTTTGTCACCAACCGCTTTCTTCCTGTTGGTGGTGAATGTTGTCTACGCATTCTTTGAGACCTTTGGCGTCATCCACACGATCACTGGCGGTGGCCCACAGCAGGCGACGACCATTCTAGTCTACAAAGTCTTCTCGGATGGGTTCGTTGGACAAGATCTCGGTTCGTCCTCCGCTCAGTCCGTCATCCTGCTTATTGTCGTTGGTCTGCTGACCGTCATCCAATTCAAATACGTGGAAAAAAGGGTGCACTACTGATGGCAGCCCAACAACACGGAATGGTCGAAAAAAGTGGAATGGGGATCTGGTTGACCCATGCCATGATGATCCTTGGCGTCTTAATCATCTTTTTCCCGATCTGGCTGGCGTTCGTGGCATCGACTGTGACCCAGCCAGAAATCGTTTCGCCGCCCATGCCCATTCTCCCCGGCGATCAATTCTGGGAAAACTATAAGGCCGCGCTGTTCTCCGGTGTGAACGTCCCAGTCGCCACAATGTTGTTCAACAGTCTTGTGATGGCCATCGGAATCGCAGTGGGCAAGATCATAATTTCGCTGCTGTCAGCTTTTGCGATCGTCTATTTCCGTTTTCCCGGGCGAACGACGTTCTTTTGGCTGATCTTCCTAACGCTGATGCTTCCGGTCGAGGTTCGTATTGTGCCGACGTTCGAAGTTGTCGCCGGGTTCGGCATGCTCAACAGCTACTATGGTCTGATCTTCCCCTTAATCGCCTCGGCCACGGCAACGTTCCTGTTCCGGCAGTTCTTTCTGACGATCCCGGATGAACTGGCCGAAGCTGCACGCGTCGATGGTGCCCGCCCGATGCGGTTCTTCATTGATATCGTGGTCCCCATGAGCCGAACGAATATCGCGGCGCTGTTCGTGATCCTTTTTATCTACGGGTGGAATCAATATCTCTGGCCGCTGCTCATCACTACCGATCCTGAAATGAACACCATCGTGATGGGTATCAAACAGATGTTCCCATCCGGCGACGACGTGGCGGAATGGCCGGTCATCATGGCCACTTCGATTTTGGCAATGATCCCGCCGGTCATCGTGGTGGTGTCTATGCAAAAGCTGTTTGTCCGCGGCCTTGTCGATAGCGAGAAATAAAAAATGGCAACAGTAAACTTAGAGAATGTCAAAAAGAGCTTTGGCCCGACGGACGTTATCCATGGCATCGACATAGATATTGCGGACGGTGAATTCATTGTGATTGTTGGCCCTTCGGGCTGCGGAAAATCCACGCTTTTGCGAATGGTTGCGGGCCTTGAAACCGTAACGTCCGGTGAAATCCGGATTGGAGAAGAACGAGCCAACGACAAAGAGCCGATGGATCGCGATATCGCGATGGTGTTCCAGAATTATGCGCTCTACCCACATATGTCGGTGCGCCAGAACATGGGGTATGGGCTGAAAATCGCGGGGCTTCCAAAGAACCAGATTGACCAGAAGGTGACCGAGGCCGCCAAACTGTTGCAGCTGGAAGCTTTGTTGGACCGCAAACCCCGGCAGCTTTCAGGCGGTCAACGCCAAAGGGTGGCAATGGGGCGGGCAATTGTTCGCGAGCCGGCGGTTTTCCTGTTTGATGAACCACTCTCAAATCTTGATGCCAAGCTGCGTGTTCAGATGCGTTTAGAAATCCGCGAGCTTCAGGAAAAGCTAGGAATTACATCGCTTTACGTGACTCACGATCAGGTCGAAGCGATGACGATGGCAGACAGGATGATCGTGATGAACGGAGGCATCGCTGAGCAGATTGGGACGCCATTGGAGGTATATGAAACACCAGGAACCCTTTTCGCGGCTCAGTTTATTGGTAGCCCTGCAATGAATATCTTTGATGCTCAGCGTGAAAACGGAACGGTTAAGATAGGGGGCTTAGAGATTGGCCCATCCACGGGGCCTGATACCCCACTAAAGCTTGGAATCCGACCAGAGCATCTGTTTCTGGACGACAATGGTCCGCTGGAAGCCGCTATTCAGATGGCGGAACCGCTAGGCGCAAACACCTTGTTGCATGGCCAGCTCACGGATGGAGGCGACGCGATCACGATAAGCCTTCCGGGTGTCCACCCAATCGAAGGCCGGCATCCGAGCATGCGGTTCTCAGTTGCCTCAGAGCACATGCATCTGTTTGACCATTCATCCGGCAAGAGGTTGGAAGGCTGATGGTCTTTCCACAGGTTGAAGCCTTTCGTGGTGGCAAAAACCTGATCCGGGTTGTGGGGCATCGAGGTGCGCGGGGTGTGCTGCCCGAAAACAGTATGATTGGCTTTGACTTTTCGCTCTCTATCGGCGTCCCGCTGCTTGAGTTTGATGTTGTCCTGACGGCCGATGACGTGCCGGTCATAACCCACAACCATCGGTTGCACGCTCCCAGCTTTCGTGACGCAAAGGGCCTGTTTCTAACCGGAGAAGAGCCGAAGGTCTCGTCATTGACGTTCGAGCAAATCCAGCAATTTGACATCGGGCGGTTGGATGGTCATTCGGCTTATGGCCAACGGTTTCCGGACCAAGCTCAACTGGATGGCATCCGTGTTCCAAAGTTGCAGGATTTGCTGGATTTGGTTGATGATCCAAAGTACGGCGATGCCTATCTGATGCTCGAACTGAAGTCGGATCCGGATTTGGCTCACGATGCGCTTTATAGGAGGAAATTTGTCGAGCGGGTTCTTCAAGAAGTACGTGACAAAGGATTGTCTTCGCGCGCGGTGCTCCACAGTTTTGATTGGAACCTGTTGGAGGAGTGTCAGCGGCAGGCTCCTGACATGCCGTCTTCCTACCTGACGCAGCTTCCGGAAAACGCGGCGGATGTTGGTGAGGATTCCTCGAAAGCGGTTTGCCCTGACTTTCGTGGTCGTCGTGATGAAATTCCAAATTTGGTCAAGCAAGCTGGCGGTTCGCTTTGGTGCCCATACTACACGGATGTAACGGCTGAAAATGTGGCGCGCGCAAAAGAACTGGGCCTATGTGTTGCCGTTTGGACGGTCAATGAGCACGAAGAAATAGACAGGATGATCGACCTGCGCGTGGATGCAATTGTATCTGACTACCCCGGTCGGGTTCAAAGGCATTTATCGGATTTGTGTATGAGGTGGCGCGTCAGAAACCAGTGAGTTCTGAGTCGCAAGAGCCTGACGCCTTTTTTGTTTCTTCCTGTCATAATCGAAAAGGATAAATCACATCACCGCTTTAATCTGGCCAGCTAGGCGAAAAGAATAGTGGTTCAGCGTACTAAATAAATGCAGCGTTGCCTCTGCAATTGTTCGGGGACCGCCTTAAGGTCCTTCTAATCACGTCGCGTGACACGGGACGTTGGATCATGCCGAAAGGTTGTCCGATGGATGGCAAGAAAGACTGGATTCTTGCTGCGAACGTTCAAACGTCAAGGCACTAGTGTTCAATCAAGGTTGAATGTCCGTCGCGCGACTCGATGAAGCCGTCTTGGGGTTCATTCAATGCGAAAAACTCTTGTGGGGACGGACGATGTGGTCGGGCGAAAGTTGGTCCAGATGTCTCAAGCAGCCTATTGCACGCGAGACTACACCAAACGGATCTGCGACAATGGCGGCGAGGGGTTGCAGTTCATCGGTTGGCATGAGCCAGAAGAGGCCATTACGGCCAAATGGATCAAAGACAGTTACCATCCGAAAGCCCGGCTCAAGCATCGTGTTTCAGAACTTGTGCCTTTGATCACATTGGCGGCGTCCGGTCTCGGCATGGCCTATCTTGCGTGCAATCTTGGCGACCGCGATCCCGATCTGATCCGTGCACCCTTCCAAAAGCCAATACCGTACCGAAACATTTGGCTATTGCTGCATCGTGATCTTGGAAACACCAAGCGTGTCCGGCTCTTCGTCGAATTTATGTCCGAGCGGGTCAGGTCTAGGCGAAACGAGTTCTGGGTTTCGGGAACCTCGAAGCGGGAGTAGCGGTTATTCTATCCGGAAAGATGGACGGTAAACTGTACTCTTTTGAGACACTAACAGCAGCGTCGTTGAATGGCGGTTACTCGTATTGGGTCAGAAATGCTTGACGTTTGGGTCAGAATTGAATGACGTGATCGATCGCTTTGTTGAGGTTTTGGTTGTCGATTGAGTCCACGATCAGTGAAGTTCCACATTTCCTTGTTGTAAGGCGACACATAGTTCTGCCAGCAGCGACAGAGCCTTGCCATTTTTTCGCGTCGCTTCCTTCATCCAGAACCCAGACCGATTTAGTTGATCCTGACTTCCTTTCGAGAAAACCAGGGCTGATTTGCAGATCAGACGCCGGAGGCGCCTGTTCCTGCTGCTCTGCCATGTGGCGAACACGCTTGGGGGCGACGCAATGCTATTCGACAATAGTGGTGCGGCCCGCAAGCGCAGCCGAAGACCCGGTTTTGTCTAATAGGGTTGCCTGAGGGGGAAGGCAGCGTCTTACCCCTGATCGCCAGAGGCGTTTGGTTTGTCCAAATCCCACTAGCCCCAAAAACAAGTGCGGCTGAGTTGGCTGTGCCGTTACGTCTGCTCCAGAACACGTTGCTTTTCTAAAGAATCGGCGGAAAGCGGTCATTTGCTGCAGGCGCGGGAACACATTGTTTTAGTTGTCAAAGCGGACCTTCGGTTTTGATCTGCAAATGGAAGTGGAATCTGGTGCCTCAAGCAAACTAGTAGCGTAACTGAAAAACCAAAAAATGATGCGATGTGCTATCACGGATTTCTTTGATGGCATGTAGAAAAACTGTGCAGGTATTCCGCTAAGTGTGAAATCAAGCTGAAAAATTGGGCGAACGGCAGCCTGATGAAGCATTAAATGGCGCTGGAATTGCTACCAATGCGCCTTGGCCTCACTTGTGACCCTATGAACCAACATCTAACTGTCGTTGTAGTCGAGCAGAACCAAGAACGAGCCTTTGCGATTGTAGATGCTCTTAAAGAGGCCGGAGACGTAGACGTTTCTGTAATCGGCAATGTCTCCGGGCTGGCAAGGAAAATTGCTACTCATAGCCCAGATATTGTCCTGATTGATATCGACAACCCCTCTCGAGATATGTTGGAAGAACTTACCGTTGCTTCGGGCCCATTGGAACGACCCGTGGCTATGTTCGTCTCAGGCGCCGCAGGCGGATTGGCAAAAGCTGCTGTTGAGGCCGGTGTATCGGCCTATGTTGTCGATGGATTGCAAGCTGAGCGAATTAAACCTGTTATCGATACCGCCATCGCTCGGTTTCAGGTGCTGCGCCAGATGCGGACTGAACTTGCAGAAACCCGCCGTGCGCTTGAAGAGCGTAAAGTGATCGACCGCGCAAAAGGTTTGCTGATGAAAGCCAAGGGCATTTCGGAAGATGAAGCCTATGCGCTACTCCGAAAAACCGCGATGAACCAAAACCGCCGCGTCGCCGAGGTGGCCGAAGCCTTGGTCACTGCTTCGGGGTTGTTGTCATGAGAACCGTAACACTGCCCGTCGCGTATATGCCGCTTGTCGACGCGGCCCCATTGATCGTCGCGCGCGAGATGGGGTTCGACCATGCTGAAGGCATCTCGCTGGACCTGCGTCCGGCGCCATCGTGGTCCTCTCTGCGCGATATGCTGGCCTTTGGGCATGTGGACGCGGCGCATCTACTATCGCCTGTCCCTGTTGCGATGGCTTTGGGTCTTGGTGGAATCGCGACACCGCTATCCGCGGTATCTGTCCTGTCTTTGAATGGCAATGTTATCGGTGTTGGAACGCAATTGGCCGAGCGATTGATCGACCAGGGCTATGGTTTTGATTTCACTGATGCCGCTGCAGCTGGGGCTGCACTGGCAAAAGCTGCCGATGAAGTCTTGGTGTTTGGCGTGCCTTTCCCATTTTCAATGCATGTCGAGCTGCTGCGCTATTGGATTGCGGGAACCAAACTGGCCTCAAAACAGGTCGAAATCCGTACCGTCCCGCCGCCACTCATGGCGCAGGCGCTTGCGGGAGGCGAGATCGATGCCTTTTGCGTGGGCGAGCCTTGGGGCTCCTTCGCAGTGGACGACAGTGTTGGCGCACTGCTGTTGCCCGGAAAGGCGATCTGGACTTGTGCACCTGAAAAGGTGTTGGCAGTCAGAAACGACTGGGCCGAGACGGAACCGCATTTGCTGGGAAGTCTCATGCGGACCGTATGGCGTGCGGGACGCTGGCTGTCAAACACGGACAGCCGAACAACCGCGTCCGAGATGCTGTCACGCAAAACCTACCTCAATGTCTCACCTGAGCTGATCGACCGAGCGTTAATGGGTGAGTTCGCCATATCTACACGCGGCGAGCAACGCAGTGTGGAAGGGTTTGTCGAGTTTTTTGACGGTGCTGCCACCTTCCCGTGGCGTAGTCAGGCAAAATGGGTCGCGCATCAATTGGCGCTAAGAAACGGGCTGGACGTCGGGACAGCGGAACGACAAGCAGCCAAGGTCTTTCGAAGTGATCTCTATCGTCGGGAGTTGCAAGGGCTTGGTGTGGAAACACCCGGCGCATCCGAGAAACTTGAAGGAGATTTGTCTGAGTCGACGGCCGTTGCCTCAGCCAATGGCAGCCTGATTCTGTCTCGGAACGTCTTCTTCGACCGGCGCATTTTCGAGCCCGCAGGGTAAGATTGCACAATTTTTTTGCAGCGCAGCATCTCTTTTTGCTGCGCTGCAGAATTCTCGAAGTGAAGATGTCAAAAAATGATGACGTCGCACTGCGCGTCTGACTTAATCGGGACATCGGAAGGCAACGACGCCCACCGACGGAATTCGCCCACAATCCAGGGCACCTTAGAAGAGCAAAGCCGCTCGACCATCCGCCACCTCCTCCCGGCGGACTGTGTCGGCGGCTTTTTTTGTTTGCCCATGGGGTTGGGCTGAACCGAAAGGGATCGAGATGAAAAAGCTTCTTTTAGGCCTCGCCGCGACGACGGCGCTTGTGTCTCCAGCACTGGCCGAATTGGAACTGGAAAAAGACGAGCTGACCTTTGGCTTTATCAAACTGACCGACATGGCGCCGCTGGCTGTCGCCTATGAGAATGGGTACTTTCTGGACGAAGGCCTGTTCGTGACGCTGGAAGCACAAGCAAACTGGAAGGTGCTGTTGGATGGCGTGATTGACGGACAGCTTGACGGCGCACATATGCTGGCTGGACAACCATTGGCCGCAACCATCGGGTATGGGACCGAAGCCCATATCATCACGCCATTCTCAATGGACCTGAACGGCAACGGCATCACCGTGTCCAATGAGATTTGGGAAGAGATGAAGCCGAACATCCCGGTGATGGACGACGGCCGTCCCCAGCATCCGATCAGCGCCGAGGCTCTGGCCCCGGTCGTCGAGAAGTACAAATCAGAAGGCAAGCCCTTTAACATGGGCATGGTCTTCCCAGTTTCGACCCATAACTACGAACTGCGCTATTGGCTGGCCGCCGGTGGTCTGCATCCGGGTTACTACAGCCCTGAAAACGTGACCGGTCAGATTGGTGCGGATGTGTTCCTGTCGGTGACCCCTCCACCGCAGATGCCTGCCACGTTGGAGGCCGGCACGATCTATGGCTATTGCGTGGGTGAGCCGTGGAATCAGCAGGCTGTGTTCAAGGGTATCGGCGTTCCGGTTATTACCGACTACGAGCTGTGGAAGAACAACCCCGAAAAGGTCTTTGGTCTCAATGCCGAGTTCGCAGAACAGTACCCCAACACCACTCTGGCCGTGACCAAGGCCCTGATCCGCGCAGCGATGTGGCTGGACGAGAACGAAAATGCCAACCGCCCTGAAGCCGTCGAGATTCTGAGCCGGGCTGAATATGTGGGTGCGGACTATGAGGTTATCGCCAACTCGATGACCGGCACGTTTGAGTATGAGAAGGGCGACAAGCGTGAGGTCCCCGATTTCAACGTGTTTTTCCGCTACAACGCGACCTATCCGTTCTACTCGGACGCCGTTTGGTACCTGACGCAGATGCGCCGCTGGGGGCAGATTGCCGAGTCCAAGCCCGACAGCTGGTATGACGAGGTCGCCAAGTCCGTCTACAAACCCGAGATCTATTTGGAAGCCGCCCGCTTGCTGGTCGACGAAGGTCTGGCGAATGAAGCCGACTTCCCCTGGGACAGCGATGGTTACAAAGCGCCGACCCCGGCCGAGGATATCATTGACGGCGTCGCTTACGACGGACGCACACCCAACGCCTATCTCGAAAGCCTGTCCATAGGCCTGAAGGGCGAGCAGAAGATCATCGGCTCGGACGTGCAAGGCTAATTCCCCAAATCCTGCGCCCGGCCCGCGCCGGGCGCAGCCCCCAAAGTGCCCCGCCATCGCAAGGACACATCAGATGACAACGGTCGATCCCGAATTCAACGCAGACGCTGCCCGAGAGGAACGTCGCGCCCGCCTTTTCACCCGCATCAATGCAGCCGACAAATGGTTCCAGGTTCTGGGTCTCAGCTGGGCTACCCCGGTCCTGAAAGCCGCCGCCGGGGACAACCCGCGCGCACAGATGACCGAGATCTGGCGGTTGCTGATCGTGCCTCTGTTGTCGATCTGCGCCTTCTTGTTGCTGTGGGGAACGCTGGCCCCCAAGGTGCAGACCTCTCTCGGCGCGGTTCCGGGGCCGGCGCAGGTTTGGGAAGAGATGGTCAGCCTGAACCAGGATGCCAAGGCCAAAGCGGCCAAACGCGCGAGGTTCGAGGCCATGGTCGAGAAGCGCAATCAGAAATTCATTGACGCTGGCCAGCCGGAGAAAGTGAAAGAGGTCGCCTTCACGGGTGCTCCGACCTATTACCAGCAAATCTGGACTTCGATCAAAACAGTGTTTTTTGGGTTTCTGATCGCCACCGTCATCGCGGTCCCACTTGGTATCGCGGCCGGCCTGTCTCCGACTGCAAATGCAGCCCTAAACCCGCTAATCCAGATCTTCAAACCGGTCTCGCCTCTGGCCTGGTTGCCGATCGTCACGATGATCGTCTCGGCCGTTTACGTCACCAATGACGGTTGGTTCGCGAAATCCTTCCTGATCTCGGCCATTACCGTGACCCTGTGTTCGCTATGGCCCACATTGATCAATACATCTTTGGGTGTAGCCTCCATCGATAAGGACCTGGTGAATGTCTCCAAAGTCCTGAAAATGAACACCTATACCAAGATCACCAAACTGGTGCTGCCCTCTGCCCTGCCTCTGATCTTCACCGGCCTGCGCCTGTCACTGGGCGTCGGCTGGATGGTTCTGATTGCGGCGGAAATGCTAGCGCAGAACCCCGGTCTGGGCAAATTTGTCTGGGATGAGTTCCAGAACGGTTCCTCCAGTTCGCTCGCCAAGATCATGGTTGCGGTCTTCACCATCGGTATCATCGGCTTCCTGCTGGACCGAGTGATGTACGCGCTGCAATCCCTGTTTACCTTCACAAACAACCGGTGAGTGCGATGAGCATCCTAAGTTTCAAGAACGCCTCGAAATCCTTCGGTGAAGGCACCGCTCGCACGGATGTGCTGAAAGGCATCGATCTTAACGTGCAAGAGGGTGAGTTTCTGGTGATCCTCGGTTTTTCCGGCACCGGCAAAACCACCCTTATCAATCTAATGGCCGGGCTGGACACCCCAACCGGCGGAGAGGTCACCTTCAAAGGCACTACGATCAAAGGGCCGGGCCCTGAGCGTGGCGTGATTTTCCAGAACTACTCGCTGATGCCCTGGCTGACGGTCAGTGGCAATGTGGGGTTGGCGGTGGATACGGTATTTCCGGGTCTCAGCAAGACCGAGAAGGCCGAAAAAGTCGCGCATTACGTCAAGATGGTCGGCCTCAGTCACGCCGCGACGCGCCGACCGGCAGAGCTGTCGGGTGGGATGCGCCAGCGGGTCAACGTGGCGCGTGCGTTGTCGATGAACCCCGAGGTTTTGTTGCTGGATGAGCCTCTGTCGGCGCTAGACGCGCTGACCCGCGCCAATCTGGCCGATGAGATCGAACATATCTGGGAAGCCGACAAGAAAACTTGTGTCCTCATCACCAATGACGTTGATGAGGCGATCATTCTGGCCGACCGTATCATTGCCCTGAACCCGGATGGCACGCTGGGGCAGGAATTCCCTGTCTCAATCCCGCGTCCGCGCGAACGCGCTGCGATGAACAATGACGAGACTTTCAAACGCCTGCGCGCGGACGTTACCAAATACCTGATGGATGTGGGGATCGAGGCCAAGGTCGAAGGCTCGCGTATTCTCCCGGATGTCACCCCAATCCACGGTGTTCCAACGGCAGTGGCCGAGGCGCAAAAGGGGCTGATCGACAACCGCTTCCTCGACTTCTCGCAGCTTCACAAGGTGTATCCGACGCCCAAAGGCCCTCTGACCGTGGTCGAGGATTTCGAACTGAAGATCGACAAGGGCGAGTTCATCTCGCTGATCGGCCATTCGGGTTGTGGCAAGTCCACGGTTTTGACCATGGCGGCGGGGCTGAACGACATCTCGAAGGGTGCGATCAAGCTGGATGGCCGTCACGTCGAAGGGGCCGATCCCGAACGCGCGGTGGTGTTCCAATCCCCCAACCTGTTCCCATGGTTAACCGCCATGGAGAACGTCGCGATTGGGGTGGACAAGGTCTATCCAAAGGCCAGCATGGCCGAGCGTCAAGATGTTGTTGAATACTATCTGGAACGCGTCGGTTTGGCTGACGCGATGGACAAATCCGCAAGCGACCTATCGAACGGCATGAAGCAACGCGTCGGCATCGCCCGTGCTTTTGCTTTGTCCCCCAAACTGCTGTTGCTCGATGAGCCCTTCGGCATGCTCGACAGCCTGACCCGATGGGAATTACAGGAAGTCCTGATGGAGGTCTGGTCCCGCACCAAGGTCACTGCGATCTGCGTTACCCACGACGTGGATGAGGCGATCTTACTGGCCGATCGCGTGGTGATGATGACCAACGGTCCGCAGGCAACGATTGGCAAGATCACCAAGGTTGAGCTGCCGCGTCCGCGCACGCGCAAAGCCCTGCTGGAGCACCCGGATTACTATGCTTACCGGCAGGAAGTCCTCGATTTCCTCGAAGAATATGAACATGGCGCCATGCCAAAAACACCCGCCCCCAAGGCGATTGCAGCGGAGTGAAATCATGAAGCAAAGACTTGTTGTCATAGGCGCGGGTATGGCCTCAGGCCGGGTGTTGGAACACCTGACCGACGCCGCGCCGGATGCGTTCGACATCACCCTGTTCAATGCCGAGCCGCGCGGGAACTACAACCGTATCATGCTCAGCCCGGTACTGTCGGGCGAGAAAACCTATGAAGAGATCGTCACCCATGACGACGCCTGGTATGCCGCGCGGGGCATTGCCTGCCGCTTTGGTGAAAAGGTCGCGAAGATCGACCGCGAGATGAAGGTGGTCGAAGGTCAGAACGGCCACGTTCCCTATGACAAGCTGGTGATTGCGACAGGGTCTAACCCGTTCATGATCCCTCTGCCAGGGCATGATCTGGAGGGTGTGATTGCCTACCGCGATCTGGAAGACACCATGCAGATGATGGGCATGGGCCCTGACAACAAGGTGGTCGTGATTGGCGGCGGCTTGCTGGGGCTCGAGGCCGCCGCGGGTATGGCTGCCCATGGCGTTGACGTGACGGTGGTGCATATCATGGGTCACCTGATGGAGCGACAGCTGGACGAGGCCGCAGGCTACCTGCTGAAGAAATCGCTGGAAGACAAAGGCATCAGGATTTGCCTGCAGGCGAACTCTAAAGAAATCCTCGGACAGGACGGAAAGGTCCGCGCGCTGCTTCTGGACGACGGGACCGAATTGCCCTGTGATCTGCTTGTCATGGCCGTGGGTATCCGCCCCAACACAGCTCTGGCGCAAGAGGCTGGGCTGGCCACCGGG
Organism: Ruegeria sp. C5; assembly: GCF_056537605.1. Classification (NCBI taxonomy): domain Bacteria; kingdom Pseudomonadati; phylum Pseudomonadota; class Alphaproteobacteria; order Rhodobacterales; family Roseobacteraceae; genus Ruegeria; species Ruegeria sp. C5. Next base: position 18,008 of record NZ_JBQFRX010000005.1, read on the forward strand.
CGCGGTATCCATGTGGATGACCAGATGCTGACTTCGGATTCGGATGTCTTTGCGGTAGGTGAATGCGTCGAACATGACGGGGCGGTCTTCGGTCTTGTCGCGCCGCTTTACGATCAGGCGAAAGTGGCTGCGCAGGCTTTGTTGGGTGAAGAGGCTGCGTTTGCTCAGAAAACCCTATCGACCAAGTTGAAGGTCACCGGCTGCGATCTGTTCAGTGCGGGGGATTTTGCGGATGGGCCTGGGCGCGAGGATATCGTGTTCCGCGACCCCTCGCGCGGGGTCTACAAACGGCTTGTGATTGAAGAGGATCGGCTGGTCGGCGCGGTCATGTATGGTGACACCACTGATGGCAGCTGGTTCTTTGGCCTCATCAAAGACGGCGCCAGCGTAGAAGAAATGCGCGAGACGCTGATCTTTGGACCCGCATATCAGGGGGGCGACACTGCGGACCCTCTCTCAGCCGTTGCAGCATTGCCGCATGAGGCGGAGATTTGCGGCTGCAACGGCGTATGCAAAGGTGACATCGTCGAGGCGATCAATGCGGGGGCGGGTGATCTGGGCGCGGTGCGCACGACCACAAAGGCTAGCGCATCCTGCGGAACTTGCACAGGATTGGTTGAGCAATTGTTGCAGGTCACTCTGGGCGACGCGTTCCAGATGCCTGCCGCGCAGCCGGTCTGCGGATGCACCGACCTGACTCATGAGGATGTGCGACGCCTGATCAAAGGGCAGGAGTTAAAAAGTCAGGCTGCCGTCTGGCAGGAACTGGGTTGGACGACGCCAAATGGCTGCCATGTCTGTCGGCCCGCGATCAACTACTACCTGCTGGCCGACTGGCCGCTGGAATACCAAGACGACCCACAAAGCCGTTTCGTCAATGAACGCAAACACGCCAACATCCAGAAGGATGGCACGTTCAGCGTTGTACCGCGTATGTGGGGCGGGATCACCACGCCCGACGAACTGCGCGCGATTGCAGATGCGGCGGATAAATACGATGTTCCCACCGTCAAGGTCACGGGCGGTCAGCGGATCGATCTGCTGGGCGTCAAAGGCGAAGATCTGCCCGCCATGTGGTCAGACCTGAACAAAGCCGGGCTGGTCTCTGGCCACGCCTATTCCAAAGGTCTGCGCACGGTCAAAACCTGCGTCGGCACCGATCATTGCCGGTTTGGTACTCAGGACAGCACCGGGCTTGGCATAAAGCTTGAAAGAATCCTGTGGGGGTCGTGGACGCCGCACAAGCTGAAGCTGGCCGTATCTGGCTGCCCTCGAAACTGTGCCGAGGCGACCTGCAAGGATATCGGCGTAGTCTGCGTCGAATCTGGCTATCAGATCAGCATCGGCGGGGCCGCAGGGATGGATGTCAAAGAGACCGAGCTACTCTGTCAGATTCCTGCCGAAGAAGAAGCGATCGAGATCGTGATGGCCGTCACGCAGGCCTATCGAGAAGGCGGTAAATATCTGGATCGCCTGTATAAATGGCTGGGTAAGGTGGGCATGGACTGGGTCAAGGTGCAGGTCGTGGACGACCTTGAAAATCGCGCGGCCCTCGTCGCGCGGTTCGAATTGTCGCAAAACATCTACCGCAAAGACCCGTGGGCCGAACACGTCAAAGAAAAAGCGCAAACCTACGCGCCAATTGCAGATTTCACATTGGAGGCCGCGGAATGAGCTGGATCGACATCGGACATATCGACGAGGTTCCCTTGCGTGGGGCGCGTCTGGTCAAGACGCATATCGGCTGCATCGCTGTCTTCCGTACTGCCGAGGTGGAGGTCTATGCCGCGACCAACAGCTGTCCGCACAAGGGCGGTCCTTTGTCTGAGGGTATCGTGCACGGGCAGTCGGTGACCTGTCCTTTGCACAATTGGGTATTTGACCTGAATACGGGCGAGGCGCAAGGCGCGGATGATGGCCGCATCACCATCTATCCCGTGCGCATTGAAGACGACCGTATCCTGTTAGACGACAGCGCAGTTACCCGGCGGAGCGCCGCCTGATGGACGGAAGTGGTCTGCCTGAAGTTCGCTCGACTTGCGCCTATTGCGGGGTCGGCTGCGGTGTGCTTTTGCGGCACGATGGGGCCGGAGGCTTGACCGTTCGCGGCGATCCGGATCATCCAGCGAATTTTGGGCGTTTGTGCTCGAAAGGATTGGCTTTGGGCGAAACAGTTGGGCTGGAACATCGGTTGCTGGCTCCTCGCGCCTTCGGCCGAGACACAAACTGGGACAACGCGTTGCAACTGGTCGCAGATCGGTTTTCTGCCGCAATCAAGAACCATGGACCGGACAGCGTGGCATTTTACGTCTCGGGGCAGTTGCTGACAGAGGATTATTACGTCGCCAACAAGCTGATGAAGGGTTTTATGGGGTCGGCCAACATCGACACCAATTCTCGACTGTGTATGGCGTCAACTGTGGCCGGACACAAACGCGCCTTTGGCACAGATACCGTGCCCGGGACTTATGAGGATCTGGATGAGGCTGATTTGGTTGTCTTGGTTGGCTCAAACCTCGCATGGTGCCATCCCGTTCTCTATCAACGCATCATAGCTGCGCGTCAGGCGCGCGGTACGAAGATTGTGGTTGTCGACCCGCGCCGAACAGCCAGCTGCGATCAGGCCGATCTCCATCTGGCGTTGCAACCCGGCAGCGACGTGGCGTTGTTCAATCGTCTGCTGACCAGAATTCACCAATCGGGGCATGTGGCACCGGATTTTCTGGATCGCAGCGTAGGGTACACTGAAGCCCTCGAACTCGCACAGCTTGATGATCCGGATGAGACCGGACTTACCCAAGGTGAAATCGAAGCGTTTTGCGATCTGTGGATTGGAACCGAGCGGGTTGTTACGATTTTCAGTCAAGGCGTAAACCAATCCTCCAGCGGAACAGACAAAGTCAACGCGATCCTGAACTGCCATCTGGCTACGGGGCGCATCGGACGCGCAGGGATGGGCCCGTTCTCGGTTACCGGCCAACCGAACGCCATGGGTGGTCGAGAGGTCGGCGGTCTGGCCAACATGCTTGCGTGTCACCTGGATATCGAAAACGAGGCCCACAGAGCAGCCGTCCGGGACTTTTGGAAAGCGCCCATCCTGCCAGAAAAGCAAGGGCTCAAAGCTGTCGACATGTTTCGCGACGTTAAAGATGGACAGATCAAAGCACTTTGGATCATCCACACCAATCCAGCGGCCACGATGCCGGACGCCGATCGAGTCAAGGCGGCGATCAAAAACTGCCCATTCACCGTTGTAAGCGACCTGACTGCCCAAACAGACACCGCGCGTCTCGCAGACGTATTGCTTCCAGCAGCAGGATGGGGCGAAAAAAGCGGCACAGCAACCAATTCCGACCGCATGATCAGCAGGCAACGCGCCGTTCTGACCCCTCCGGGACAGGCACGAGCGGATTGGGATATCTTGGCCGAGGTTGGCCGCCGCATGGGTTGGGCCGAGGCCTTCAGCTATGAGTCTGCGGCGCAGATTTTTAGGGAATATGCGAACATGTCCTCCCTTGCCGTCTCATTTGGCAAAGACTTTGAGATTGCTGGCTTTTCGGACATCAACGACGAAGATTATGATGCGATGCGCCCGACACGATGGCCCACGGCATCGCGGAAAACTGACGGTCGTTTCTTCGGAGACGGGCAGTTTTTTCATCCTGATGGCAAGGCGCGGTTTGTGCCGGTCACCCATCGAACGCCCAAGGCAGAGCCATCAGAACGCTACCCTTTCCTGTTGAACACAGGGAGAAATCGGGATCAGTGGCACACCATGACCCGATCCGGATTGTCGCCTCGTTTATCGGCCCACCTTGCCGAGCCCTATTTGGAAATGAACCCAAAGGACGTTGATCAACTGGGGCTTGGTCCTGCCGATTTGGTCGAAGTTAGTAGTTCAGTCGGAAGCGGCATATTTCGGCTTCGCATTACGGAATCTATTGCGCGTGGCAATGTGTTTGCGCCCATTCATTGGACCGGAGAAACGGCACCGTCGGCCCGTGTAAACGAGATAATTCCTAGTGTAACTGACCCGATTTCTGGTCAGCCGGAAAGCAAATCAACAGCGGTATCTGTTCGACGTATGAGAGCAGCATGGTACGGTTTCGCCGTTTCAGCCGATGCAGCGTTCCCTGAAGCAGAGTATTCGGCGACAGCCAGAACAACCAACGGCTACAGGATGGAGTTGGCAGGGAACCAGATTATTGAAGACTGGGAAAAGACCGCTCGCGTTTGGTTTAGTTTACCGGATGCAGCGGCGACTTCAGTAGAAGATCCCAAACGCGGCTCTTATAGAATTGCGCTGTCAGACGGTCAGCGCATTCTGGCAGTGCTCTTCGTCTCGCGCCGACCTATCACCCTGATGCGAGACTATTTGGCAACTTTGCCTGAGGTAACGCCTCAGCAGATTCTGGCTGGCCATTCCTCTGTTGATTCTGAGGACTGCGGCCCAATCGTTTGTTCGTGTTTCGAGGTCGGGCTAAAAACCCTTATCCGCACCATTCACGACAAGTGTTTGATCAATGTGGACGATATCGGAGGCGCCCTTAATGCGGGAACGAACTGCGGTTCATGTCGGCCAGAGTTGGCTGATTTAATCGCCGAGCATTCGAAATTGAGTCACGACAAAACGAAGAATTCCCTGCAAGAACTACTGGGGTAGAATCGCGGTTCTCGAGTATTACGGCGGTGTGCTTAGGTGGGCTTTTAAAGAACATGCGGGATCCCTTCGCTCGACACCACATACCTGGTTAAGCTTGGTTGACGGTTCTGGCGGTTCAGTCCGAGGATGGCGTCACTCTACGCTCAAGACCTCCCCGGTGTTCGAATTTCGCGTTGACCGCGAATGTCTTCTTTGGCGCGCCGCTGCGCAGCATCGAAGACTGTTTTCAGATGACTGCTTAGGGCCGAACCAAGAGTTTTCTAGGTCTGCTAGAATGCCCCTGAGACGCATACGAAAACCTACGGTGGCCGTAATGGAATTGTCCGGCATCGGCACGACCGGGGGGCGTATCGCTACCGAAGTCGGGTTATAGATCACCTGTTTGAAAAATGGTCCTCTCGGAGGTGACGCACAAATCGGTGCGATGATCGCTTAAGGCGCCTTGATGCGCTGATCTTTTTCATCGACCCGCTTTCTGCACTGCCTCATGATGTGGATGAGAAGTCGCTGCTACGACCGGCCACGCTGTATAACACTACGCTGGCCATCAACGCGGCAAGCGCGACGCTAATGGTGTGCGCGGCTAACGTTTAAACCGTCGAAGCGGACGGAGCATTCATATTCGCACAATCTACCGAAATTTGAATGTCCGCGGCGGGGATTTAAGGGGTCATTCAGCCAGATAAAGCAAATGTCGGTTTTGTCCGCCGAGGCAGCCTTTCGCACTTGTTCCACAGAACGGCCATAACCCAACCAAAGATCGTTTCACATAAAACCGCTTCAACGACGATCGTGGTTGGGTATGACGCCAGCAAACACCCAATGGTTGTGAAAATCGCAATTCGAGGCGGATATCAATCTTGGCGGCCATGTTGAACTAACAGCCATCCGGTAGGCGGCATGTTTGGACTTTCCCCGACAGAAGTGCGGACTGTTAGAAAAGGTAGTTCATCGACTTCAACCTGTCCCAAATCAGCTTATTTTGCTCACTGGAAGGTTTGATGAATGTTTGTGGACGTCTCAATTAGCGCTTGTTCGATGGTTGCTCTTTGCCGTGCAAATCGCGTCGTTGGTACTGGAATTGAGATCGCGTGTAGATCTCCGACCCAGTCGACGAAAGAAAAGCCGATAGCCGATACACCAGCAGAATGCTCGTCCAAATCATAGGCTAGGCCCCGTTCGCGGACCATGTCCAGTTCGGAAAGGAACTCATCCAAGTTTCTTTGGATACCATTCCGTTCCCATTCGTTTTGAATAAGCTTTGTTGCATCTCCTTCATCGAGTTGAGCGAGACAAGCTTTCCCATTTGCAGTGGTGGTCAGTGGAAAAACCTCACCCACTTGCGAAACGGTCGTTAATCGATAGACACCTGGGACCTGATCTAAAAAAACCATGCCAATCCCACGCATGACGGCTAGGTCTGTGGTTTCCCCGGTCTTTTGGGTCAGTTCCGTCAAAAGCAGACGGCAGTGTTCGACGATGCTGTACTGCGCCGCGTCCGCGAGAGCGCTTAGTTCGGGACCGAGCCTCAAACCACCCCCATTTGCATCCGCTATGACAAGGTTTTCCTCGGCAAGAGCGCTGGTGATTCTCTGTACCGTAGAGCGGGGCAGGTCAACACGCTCGGCGATTTTTCCCAAGCTCATTCCGGATTGGTTTTCTTTCAGAACACGCAAAATCGAGGCCGCTCTGGAAATAACCTGAATGCCACCTTTATCCGCTTTTTCAGACATTTAACCTACCTCATCCTGTCTTGGTATCGTAGCTCTGGATACCTAGCGATTTTTTATTGTTGTATCACAATGCGGTGCAAGTCAACCGTATAGTGAGTTTTTTGGTTGACCATAATGCGGTGCGTATGCATCATCATACGGGACAGGTGGAGAGGCCACCCAGACAATTAAAAAGCGAACACCGCCGCGTTGTCGGCGAACAGAGGAGATGTGCCCAATGGTCAATATCCGTGGCATTGAGTTTCAGGCAAACACCGACAACGACATGGGGCTTGAGTTTTATAACCTGAGCCACAGATACGGGTTTCAGTGCCCCAACTGGCCGTATTTCAAGGACGTCCAGATCGACCGAAAGCACTACATGGCCAAGTCAGGCGTGTTGTCTCAGACAATTACGACGACGATGCACGTGACCACTCATATTGATGCACCGGCCCATGTTGTTCAGGGAACGCCGTTCATCGACGAGGTGCCGCTGCCGCATTTCTTCGGTTCGGGATTGGTCGTCTCGGTTCCCAAGAAGAAGTGGGAGCAAATCACCGGAGATGATCTGGAGAAGGCTTGTGGTCATGCAATCCGCAAAGGCGATGTGCTGATCATCAACACCGGCTGGCACAAGCAGTATGAGGATGGCGACTATTTTGCTTATTGCCCGGGTCTCGTTCCTTCCGCTGCTGAATGGATGATCGAGAAAGGCGTTAAAGTCGTTGGCCACGATACCCAGGCGAACGATCACCCACTGGCCACGGCCATTGGTCCGCAGCGAAATGGTCCGATCATGCCTCATCTCGAAAAAGAGTATCTTGAGTGGTCTGGCGGGACACCGTGGGAAGTTGATTTCCCAGAGTGGGAGCCTGTGCACAACATGCTGTTCTCAAAGGGCATTCTCGGAATTGAAAACGTCGGCGGCGATTTGGATGCAGTGACCGGCAAGCGGTGTACCTTCGCGTTCTTCCCCTGGAATTGGGACCGTGGCGACGGATGTATCATCCGATTGGTTGCGATGATCGACAAGAACCAGTCCTACCGCATCGAGGCTGGTGAAGACTTCTGAACACTCACGGACCGGTCGCCGGTTCACCGGCGGCCGCCACTAAACCTGAGCGGAGATGGACATGCATCTGAAGCGGTTTCAAGACGCCTTACCCTACGAAGCACCGAACCACTTTGGGTGTCATGGGCTTCGTTTGCAGGGGTTTGAGGAAGGTGGGCCGACAAATCAGTGGATTGGCTTCAGCCAGTTCCTACCAGGTGGTGGCGCAGGCCCAGACTCTACACCTTTTGAGAAAGTCTACGTCGTTCTGGAGGGCGAGATGACCGTCATCGTTGATTGCACCGAAACCAGTCTTGGACCCATGGACAGCTGCACGATCGCACCGGGCGAAGTGCGTAAAATTGAAAACCGTGCCAACCACACCTGCAAAATGCTGGTTGTCATTCCGTATCCGCCAGAAAGCTAAGGACGAAAAAAATGTCTGATCCACTCAAGATGTTTGACGTCAGAGACAACGTCGCACTGATCACCGGAGCTTCGGGCGCATTTGGAATGGTTGCGGCACGCGTCTTGGCCGGGGCTGGTTGCAACCTTCTTTTGGCGGCGGGAAACCAAGAGGCGCTCGATAGCATTGCCAAAGAGTGCGAGGCACTTGGCGCAACGGTCGTGACCATCAATACCCGGCCGACCGATGAAGCATCGTGTGACGCATTGGTTGATGAGGCCGTCAACACCTTTGGCAAGCTCGACATTCTCGTTGTCGCGTCCGGTATGAACAAAGTTGCTCTGATCAACGACATGGCGCCGGAAACCTTTGGTGCAGTGATGGACGCCAACGTGAACCAAAGCTGGCTGTTGGCGCGCGCAGCGGCAGCGCACATGAAGCAAAGCGAATATGGCAAGATCATATTCGTCAGTTCCGCGCGCAGCATCCTTGGGCACCCTGCCGGATACACGGCGTATTGCGCGTCAAAGGCCGCCGTGAACGGGATAACCAAAGCCTTGGGATGTGAGCTGGGTCCGACAGGGATCACCGTCAACGCGATCGCACCGACAGTGTTCCGTTCGCCTTTGACGGCTTGGATGTTTGAAGACACCGACGAAGCGAAGGCAGTGCGCGATGGCTTCTTGACCCGTGTTCCAAAGGGGCGGCTGGGTGAGCCAGAAGACCTTGCGGGTCCGCTCCTGTTTCTCGCGTCGCGCGCATCGGATTTTTACACCGGGCATATTCTGCATGCCGATGGCGGATATACGGCGGGTTAACGGATGGTGCGAAAGAAGCAGCAGATCGCCGTAATTGGCGCGGGCCTAATGGGGCACGGCATTGCACTGACGTTGGCAAAGGCAGGTCAATATGTCGCCATCACAGATCCCGTTGAAGAGGCACGAGCCACCGTGCCTGATCGCATTCGCACCAGTATGGCTGCAATGGGAGATGATGAGGTTACAATCACAAAAGCCCTGAAGATGATTGAGATTTTCGGGTCAACAGTAGGCGCTGTTCGAAACGCTGACGTAGTGTTCGAAGCGGCGCCGGAAAAGTTGGAGCTCAAGCAAGCGATCTTTGCTGAGATCGAGGCGCATGCACCAGAAACTTGCATACTCGCATCCAATACCTCGGTCATGCCGATCACTCAGATCATGTCCGGTTTGCGGCTGAAAAACCGGGCATTGGGAACCCATTGGTGGAACCCGCCGCACATGATCCCCTTGGTCGAGGTCATCAAGACCCAGTGGACAGACCCTGAGATCGCACAGACGATGTTCGATCTGCTGAAAGATGCCGGGAAAACGCCGGTTATGGTCGAAAAAGATGTGCCTGGTTTCATAGGCAATCGTCTTCAGCACGCGTTGTGGCGCGAAGCGGTCAGTCTGGTGGAAAACGGTATTTGTGACGCCGAAGCCGTCGATACCGTAATCAAGTCCAGCTTTGGGCGCAGGCTTGCTGTTCTTGGTCCGCTGGAAAACGCGGATCTGGTCGGCACTGACCTGACGCTCGATATCCACGAAAACGTGCTGCACGATCTTGAGGCACAAAGGGGCCCTTCATCCTATCTTAAGTCGCTTGTCGAAGCGGGCAAGCTGGGCATGAAATCCGGCGAAGGGTTCAGGACATGGGCCGAGGGCGAGGCAGATCAGGTTCGCCAACGTGTCGCGAAACATCTGAAAGATCTCGAAAAGACTTTGTAAGATCAATCAAACACTGGCGGGAGGCCGGTGAAGGGAGGACGTAATGACAAGGACATTCAAAACGGCCACGAGACGTGGTTTCATCGCCGGGGCAACGGCAGCAATTGCGGCACCGGCAATCCTGAAGGCGACGCGTGCTTATGCTGCGAACCCGACCTTGCGTGTCGGCAATGTCAGCCCGCGCACCGGACCGCTGGCTGGTTTTGCCGAGGCTGATGAATACGTGCTTCAGGCCATCCAACAAGAATTCTCAGCCGGGATGGAGAACAACGGCAAGACTTGGAATGTCGAGATCATCTCAAAAGACAGCCAGTCCAACCCGAACCGCGCAGCCGAGGTTGCCGCAGATCTGATCCTGGGTGATGAGGTCGATATCATTGTCGCCGCTTCTACCCCGGACACAGTGAACCCGGTCGCCGATCAGGCAGAGATAAACGAAGTTCCTTGCATCACGACCGACTGCCCGTGGCAGCCGTATTTCTTCGGCCGCAACGGTATTCCGGGTGAGGGCTTTGAAACGACCTATCACTTCTTTTGGGGTTTGGAGGACGTGATCGCAGCGTTCCTCGACATGTGGGACAAGACTAGCGTGACCAAGACAGTGGGTGGTCTTTTCCCCAACGATGCCGACGGCAATGCCTGGGGCGATGCGGAACTGGGCCTGCCTAAACCGCTCGCTGCCGCCGGGTACACGTTGACCGATCCCGGTCGCTATCAGCCTCTGTCCGACGACTTCTCAAACCAGATCGCTGCGTTCAAGGCTGCTGGTTGCGAAATCGTTACTGGCAACATGATCCCACCCGATTTCGCTACGTTCTGGAGCCAGGCTGCCCAGCAAGGGTTCAACCCGAAGGTCGTGACCATTGGCAAAGCACTGCTGTTCCCGTCGGTCATTGAATCGCTGGGCGACCGTGGTGACGGGTTGTCGACTGAGGTCTGGTGGTCTCCACACCATCCTTTTTCGTCCTCACTCACCGGCATTTCCTCGAAAGACCTCGCCGAAGGTTATACGGCAGAGTCGGGTCGACCTTGGACCCAACCCCTTGGCTTTAAACACGCTCTGTTCGAGGTCGTCGCGGATGTCATCAAGCGGGCGGATGATCTGGAAGACCCGTCTTCGATCATTTCGGCAATCACGTCCACGAACCTGAACACAATCGTCGGGCCGGTGAATTGGGGTGATGGGCCGATGAACAACGTCACCAAAACGCCGTTAGTCGGCGGTCAGTGGCAGAAGTCCGGTGACGGGTATGAGTTGCAGATCGTTGCAAACAGCACCGCGCCCGAAGTTCCGATTACGGCAGATATGAAACTGCTGGGCTGACCAGACATTCGGCGCAGATCTTGCGCCGAACCCTCCATCCGAGAGAAGCATGACGTCAATTTTGAGACTCCAAGACCTGAGCAAGGCATTTGGCGCGGTCACAGTCGCCGATGCTATGAGCTATGAGGTCCGGCAAGGCGAGGCACTTGGGGTAATCGGCCCGAACGGTGCCGGTAAAACCTCGATGTTTAATCTGATCACCGGGACGCTCAGATCGAACTCGGGTGTCATAGAATTCAATGGGCAGAACGTCACTAAATGGAGCGCCGCAAAGCGCAGCCATGCAGGCATCGCGCGTTCTTTTCAGGTCCCGCAGCCGTTTTCGGGCATGACCGTTTTTGAGAACGCGATGATCGCCGCCACGCAGTCGGCGGGCATGCGTGGACATCAGGCAGAACGTTTTTGTCTGGAAGTTCTGGACCAGACAGAGCTGCTGCCCAAGGCAAACGTTCTTGCCGGTAGCTTGACATTGCTGGAACGGAAACGCCTGGAACTGACACGTGCTTTGTGTGCCAAGCCCAAACTGCTGTTGCTCGATGAGATTGCAGGTGGTTTGACCGAAGCCGAGTGCAAGTCACTGGTTCAGACCATCAAAGATATCCATGCCTCTGGCGTTACCATCATTTGGATCGAACATGTCGTTCATGCGCTGCTGGCCGTTGTTGACCGCCTGATCGTTATCGACTTTGGCAAGAAGATCGCCGAGGGAGAGCCGCAGGCAATCATGGAAAGCGCCGAAGTCAAAGAAATCTATCTGGGGATCGAAGCTGATGCCTGATCCGATCCTCCAGACACGCGGTTTGAATTCTTACTATGGTGATTTCCAAGCGCTTTATGAGGTCGATCTGGACGTCGGCGAGGGCGAGGTTCTGGCCATCATCGGTGCGAACGGTGCAGGCAAGACAACCCTGATGCGTTCCATCACCGGGTTGCTTGCGAACCAACCGGAGCAGATCCAATACAGGGGCAGGGACATCAGCTGCCTTCGCGCAGATGAAGTCGCCGAATTAGGTCTGGCGATGGTGCCCGAAGGTCGTCAGCTGTTTCCGTCTTTATCGGTCAAAGAAAACCTAATGATCGGTGCTCAGGTTGGGCGCAAAGGTCCCTGGGATCTGCAAGCTGTCTACGACCTGTTTCCGATCCTGGATGAGCGCAAAGATCAGGCCTCAACATCGCTTTCGGGTGGCCAGCAACAGATGGTTGCAATTGGGCGTGCGCTGATGGCCAACCCCGATCTGATCCTCTTCGACGAAATCAGCCTCGGACTGGCACCGATCATCATCAAAGACATCTACGAAGCGCTGCCCGGCATCATCGGCGAGGGCATGAGTGCAATCATCGTCGAACAGGACATAACCAAGGCACTGTCAGTTTCAAGCCGGGTCTATTGCCTGCAAGAGGGCCGCGTTTCGCTGGAAAGCGCGTCTGACACCGTTTCGCGCGAAGACATTTCGCGCGCGTATTTCGGGATCGAATAATATGGAATGGCTGAACGCTATCGTGCAGGGAACTTTGCTGGGTGGGCTATACGCGCTGTTTGCCGCAGGTCTGTCGTTGATCTTTGGAGTCATGCGGCTCGTCAATATCGCCCATGGCGATTTGATTGTTCTGGCCGCGTATCTGGGGCTGACTGTGACGACAGCCACAGGGATGCATCCGATGGCCGCATTGGTGGTCGTGGTGCCTGCTATGGGGCTGATCGGATACGCCCTTCAACGCGGCCTGCTGAACCAAACTCTGGGCGACGATATCCTTCCGCCCTTGCTTGTCACCTTCGGACTGAGCGTGATTGTCCAGAACGGGTTGCTAGAGGTCTTCACTGCTGACCCACAGGACCTTGATGCAGGCGCATTGGAAACGGCGGGCGTCGCTGTTGGAGGGTTGACGCTTGGGCTTCTTCCGCTCCTGACCTTCGGGATCGCTGTCGTGGTGATCTGGGCGCTACAATGGACCTTCTATCACACCGCGCTTGGCCGAGCTTTTCGGGCTGTGTCCGACAATCAAGACATTGCACAGCTTATGGGCCTCAATCGACGGCATATCTTTGGACTGGCCATGGCGCTGGCGCTGGGCGTGACCGCAATTGCCGGTATCCTGCTTGGCATTCGGACCAGCTTTGATCCGTCCATCGGTGGCGGTCGCCTGATTTTTGGATTTGAGGCCGTTATCATCGGTGGGCTCGGCAATCTTTGGGGCACACTCATTGGTGGCGTCATCCTTGGTGTCGCGCAAACTATTGGGGCCAAGATCGATCCGGGTTGGCAACTGTTAGCCGGCCATATCGCCTTTCTTGTCATTCTCGCGGTGCGCCCAAACGGCCTTTTCCCGAGGGTATCCGGATGAAACTCCAAGAATATTCGGTTTCCCGTTCTTCGAAACCAGCCCGCGTTGCTGCGATCCTGGCCGCAATCAGCTTGCTTGTTTTAATTGCAGCCCCTTGGTGGGCAGGTCGCGCGGACATGCGCCTGATGGGTGAACTTTTCCTCTACCTATCCCTCGCCACCATTTGGAACCTCATGGCGGGTTACGCTGGTCTCGTGTCGGTCGGTCAGCAGGCCTATGTCGGCTTCGGTGGCTATATGCTGTTTGCACTGACGATGCTGGGCGGTTTGCATCCATTGGTTGCTATCGCAGCCGCAGGGGTCCTGGGAGCGTTGATCTCGATCCCGGTCGCCGTCCTGATCTTCAGGCTTCGGGGGGCATATTTTGCAATAGGCACCTGGGTCATCGCTGAAGTCTTCCGGCTGAGCTTCGCGCAAATCTCAGCGCTTGGCGGAGGGTCAGGATCTTCGCTGCCCGTTGCCATCGTGAAATCACTGGCGTCCGGGCGCGCGATGCGTGAGGCGCTGAGCTATTGGCTGGCACTCGGGGCCGCCGTGCTGGTTGTAACCGCCGTGTATCTCTTCCTGCGTTCGCGCCAAGGTTTGGCGTTGACGGCAATTCGGGACAACGAACTGGCCGCCGGTAGCCTTGGCATCGATATCTGGCGAACGAAGTTCATAGTGTACGTCGTCACGTCGGCATTCACGGCGATGATCGGCGCGCTGATCTTCTTGCAAAAGCTGCGCATATCGCCGGATGCGGCGTTCAGCGTCAATGATTGGACTGCCTTCGTCATCTTCATCGTAGTGATCGGCGGCATCGGTACCATCGAAGGCCCGATCATCGGCACACTCGTCTTCTTTGCGCTGCGCGAAACGCTGGCCGACCTAGGAACAACTTACCTGATCGTTCTCGGCGTGGTCGCAATTGTCGTCATGCTCAAGGCGCCAAAAGGCATTTGGGGCGTGATCCGTAGCCGCTATGATCTGCAACTTTTCCCGCTGGGCTATCGCGTAAAGCACACCGGACAATCCAAGGAAAACTGAACCTATGGCCCGTCAGAAAAAGACCATCATTACATGTGCTGTAACAGGAGCGATCCACACACCAACCATGTCGGATGCGCTCCCGTACACTTACGACGACATCGCACGGCAGGCGATCGGGGCCGCCGCGGCCGGAGCGTCGATCCTACACCTCCATGCCCGCAACCCTGAGAACGGGTCGCCATCGGTCGATCCGGATGACTTCGCGCCATTCCTGCCTCGTATAAAACAGGCAACGGACGCTGTTGTGAACCTATCGACCGGTGGATCCCTGACATTGCCCATTCAGGACCGGATCAATCCGGCCAAGACTTTCAGCCCCGAGATGTGCTCGATGAATATGGGTTCGATGAACTTCTCGTTTCATCCGCTGGCTCACCGATATGGCGATGATGATTGGAAATTTGATTGGGAGAAAGACTATGTCGCGAACTCCGATCAGAACATCTTTCGCAATACGTTCCGGGACATTCGCGAGGCGGCGGAAACGCTTGCGCCGCACGACATCAAGTTCGAACATGAATGCTACGATGTGGGCCATTTGTATAACCTGAAATTCTGCATGGATATCGGGCTGTTTAAGGCACCCATTTTCATTCAGTTCATCTTTGGCATTCTCGGGGGCATTGGACCCGAAGTCGACAATCTGATCTTCATGAAACGTACTGCTGACCGGCTGTTCGGTGACGACTATCGGTGGTCGGTCTTGGGAGCAGGTGGAGCACAGATGTCTCTTGCCACGACGGCAAGCCAGATGGGTGGTAACCTTCGGGTCGGTCTTGAAGACAGCCTATTTATCTCTCGTGGAAAACTGGCCGAATGCAACGCTCAGCAAGTCGTTAAAATCCGACGTATTATAGAAGATCTGGGCAGTCAGGTCGCAACCCCAGATGAAGCAAGGGAAATTCTGGACTTGAAAGGCGGAGACCGCGTCGCTTTCTGAAGGTAGGATGACCAATGACTACTCTCTTCGACCGACATTTTTTTGGAGTTTACGAAAGCCCAAGGAGTTTGAGCCATGCGATTGAAAGTTCTGACAATCAGTGCGCTTCTGACAGGATTTACGGCGGTTCAGGCTCATGCGCAAAACGCATCTCGGGACATTACCAATCTCTTGCTCAGTAACCGATCAGCAGATTGTGCAGACTATGCTGGCGTGTATTCCGCTTCAGTGGAAGACGTCACCCGCCAGCAACATTTTAACTCCGAACTCGAAATCTCGGCAGATAGTCAGCAGTGTACTCTTAAGACCAATGGCATTCCTAATCATGATTTCAACGGGCCTACAGCCAACTTCGCCAACGATGTAAGGGAATTGTCAGGCACTTTTCGGGTTCCCAGAAATCCAGAAAAAGCCCCCAACCAAACCGCACTGTCGCAACGGAGTTATGATGCCATTTTGTTGAATGGCGTGCCGGTCGATTTGCTCTCGGCCGGGTGTTATCGCCCAAGCGGGCCGCGAGCAGACAAGAATGGCAACGTTTTGGCGGGGTGTCGAGACACGGATCCTTGGTTGCTCGATCCCCCGTCCTACGATCAGTATTTTGGTGTGGATCTTCACAATGCCCACGCCCAGCCCGACGGAAGGTATCATTACCATTCCAATCCAAATGCTCTGTTTTTGGATCACGACCTTGATAAGCCGTCACCAGTTATTGGCTTCGCAGCTGACGGCTTTCCGATCTACGGGACGATATTCAAAGACAGCGATGGCAAAATTAGACCGGCGATCTCTGGCTATGAACTTAAAACCACGCCGAGACCTGCTCCGCCTAAAGGGCCGGGTGGCACTCCGGACGGGACATACATCGACGACTACGAGTTCACCGGGGCTGGCGATCTGGATGAGTGCAATGGCATGACTGTGGATGGTGAGTATGGATACTATGTCACTACAAGCTATCCATGGGTGCTAAACTGTTTGGTCGGACAACCTGACCAGTCATTTGACAAAAAGCGGTGAGTTGTCTTGGCTCTTCCAATCACCGAAAGTCTATTAGAGTCAAGTTTCCAAGCTCTCAAAAGCTTTGATGGCGCCATCTGATTTGTCTGTGTGGTGATGGGCAATCGTCCAACTGCCCCCAATACGGCGAAATACGTTTGTGGCTCTGTGTGCGACTTCGATCCGTTTGCCTCAAGGGAGGAAAATCCCTTTTTCTAACCCAACTTCATAAACAAAGTCACCAAATGTGAAGATGATGCGTTCCTTCATTTCAACCATCCCACATTCAAAAAATTCTGCGGCATTCTTCTACGCAATCCAAATAGTATCCAAGCCCACTTCGCTCCCACCATTGGGGCGCATCGCTGTAACGCCATGGCTAAGTAACCATACGCTGATCATTGGTCTCGGATTCTTGTTGAACACGCTATTCAGCGCCGAACAAATTTCTTCAGACGCAGCAAGAATTTCGTCGTTTTGTGCCATGAACCTTCTCAGAAACTCAATTTGGGGTTATGGCAACAGGCTGTATCGACCGGCTTCGTACGAATCAGACTAAGCTGGGCAGTCAAAGCTGGATATCGGACCATATACGGGGCTGCAATTCGAGCGATGGTTGCAAAAATCGGTCAAACTGGAACTCTGCTGGTTTCAGCGCCAAGCTTTGTCGCAACTAACGTCATTGACTCGCCTGGCGCTCTTTTTCTGGCCAGAATTCATCCACCACGACATATGCGATGATTACAAAAAAAGCGGCGCTGGCGACTTGCAATACGCGAGTGATGCTCTTGACGTCAGCCTCGTCTGAAAACGGCGCAACCGAACCGCCATATACAATCAGAGCTGTTGTAATAGCGGAACCGGCGGCGGCGGCGAGCGGGACTTTTGACTTTCCAAGTGCTCCGAGTGTTAGGCAAAAGAAAAAACACAGCAGAATGGGGGTTAGAATAACCGGAGCTATTACGTTTATTTCATAGCATATGATGGAGACTGCCGCCCCAAGTAGATTTGCCGTCAGCATTGCTTTTGCAACTGCTTTGCCTGCAGCAGGCATTGCCGCAAGTTGCTGGCTCAGCAGGGCGACAAAAAACAGAACCAACAAAGCAGAAGCGCCGGAAATAAAGAACGCCATAGCAAAGGGCACTGTGACCAGAGACATCCTGACTATTCGGCGATGTGAGTCGAAGTCCGGCGATGTTGCCGCTTTCTTTTTAGGTGCCGTTTGAGGTGCAGCGGGTATCAACACGAACATCAGCGTCGATACGAAGCCAGCAAACAGCAGGTTCAACGGGATCCAATACACGAGCACCAGAGCCAGATCCTGTGATTGCAGCACCAAATTCGGAATCATCAACGCCCCCATGAGAGCGATGACACCCGGCAATACTCCGGCACCGGAAACTGACCAAATGAAAGACAGGATTATTCCAATGGCCACCAGAATTAGAAACACAAGAGGATAAGGTGAGAAGATTGACGACAAAAGGAATGAAATGAACATCAATCCAATCGAGAAGACAAACAGTTTACCAAATGCTGCCATAGGTAGTGCCGCAGGTGCTTGAAGGAAAAGGGCAGTGAACACCGCCCCAACAACGGCAAGGGGCCACCCAAGAAATAGGCCCAATGCAAAGACACCCGTAACACCCAGTGCAAGCCGGGTGACAGAGCTTTGATCCTCAGTACGCATAGGAGAAGATTGAAACCACGCGGATGTAGGCGCGGCCTACGAGGTTCAGCAACGAGTTGTCGCTTAGATACATGATCACATCGGCCTGCCCGTTCAGTTGAAAGCGAAGATCGTCTTCGGCACTTCCAGCTTCATAGCCGGGTAAAACAATCCTGACCGGAAACCTTTCAGGCTCCCGCAAAAATCCCTTGGTGCTTGGCGGGCTCGCCAATTGCCCCGGCTCATCACCGCCACTCAAAGAAACAGCAGCACTAAAGCTCTCAATGACGCCCGGAACAATCTTACCTGGATGCATATCCAACACCACATCAACCGGAGACCCTATTGAAGCTCTTCCCAGATTGTTCTCGGTAAAATACGCCTCTATCCAGACGTCGGTTGCATCCAGAAACGTCAAAAGATCCTGACCGGATCGCGCATACGTTCCGGGGGCAATCAGCAGATTAGAAATGACACCTGTCGCCGGAGCACGCAATTCGGTCCATTCAAGGTTCAATTCCGCATCCGCCAAGGCCGCCAGTGCGCGCTGGATTTTCGGGTTTTCAATCCCATCGTCACCAAGCCTTTGCTTCGCTTTTTCCAAATCAGCTTTTGCGTTCTCAAAGTTTGCCTCAGATTCTGCCAGTTGTCCTCGTGCATCATCGGCCTTTGAGACGGCAATCAACCCTTTCTTTTCAAGCGCAAATACACGTTCCGTCTGAATGCGCATCGTATCCAGATCGCTCTGCGCCCTTGCGAGTTTGGCTTGTGCCGCACTTACCTCTGCCGAAGACGCACCCACCTCTTGGGTCGCCGCTTCAAGATCAGCTTCCGCCTTTGAACGCTCGATTTCGTAGGGTCTGGAATCTATTCGAACCAGAACATCACCTGCCGAAACGACTTGGCCGTTTTCTACCAAAACTTCCGTTACCGTTCCGGTCACCTGAGGCACGATTTGGGTGGCCACCGCTTTTACTCTGGCGTTCCCGGTAAATGGCGTTTTTCGATCAGCGACCAGATACCAGACAAGAAAAATCAGAATGACAGCCAGGGTTGTCCATATCGTTTTCCTCATTTCGCCGCACCTTCAACAGTGCCCTCGGCTTCAGGTGAGGTATCAATCCAAACCTTGAACAGCTCATAGAAGACAGCAAAGAGAACCGGCCCCATAAAAACGCCGATCAAACCATACGCCATCATACCTCCGAGAACACCGATGAGGATGACCAGCATGGGAGTCTCAAGGCCTTTTGAGATGAACACGGGTCTTAGGAAACTGTCCATTATCATGACGGGAACGGCCAATATGGTGAAGATCAGAGCAGTTCCGCCGGACATAGAACTCCAAGCGTAGATAATAACGGGTATCAGAACCAGTCCGGGCCCGATTTGGATAATCGAGAGTATGAGGCAGACAAATGCCAGCGTGGCGGCCGAAGAAATCCCAAACAACGCCAGCAGTATCCAAACGAAAACAGCCTGAATGGCTGCTACGCCAATCACGCCTTTTGTAACGTTCCGGATCGTTGCGCCTGCCAGTGTCACGAATTCACCGCCGCGTGGTGCAAAGACACGGTTGGCAAAGCGCTGAAGACCCTGGACCAAATTTGGCCCCGGGCTGAACAATGCCCCCATAATCAACACGGACAGAGCTAAGCCAAGAAGCCCGATACCAATGCCCAGCACCTTTCCGAAGAGCGATTTGGTTATCTCAAGGATTTGCGCGCCGTATTTTGCAAGCGCGCCGTCAAGATTGCGCTCAAACATTCCCCAGACATCGGAGATTTTATTTCCAACCAACGGCAATTCCTTGATCCCCTCGGGCGCAGGGGGGATTTTCAATTCACCCTTGTCTGCTTGTTCAGCGAATTCAGACCCAAGTTCTGCGGCTCCAGATACCGCAGTTGCGACTGGCCCGAGGGTCAGAACAAGGCCCAACAAAACCAAGATCGTTGTGGCAAGCTTTTTCCGCCCTCCTAGCTTTGATTGTAGCCAATCAAATGCCGGGTAAAGCGCGACGCAGAGGATCGTCGCCCAGATGACTATGCTTGCAAGCGGAGCCACCATTACCAAGGCGCTGTAGAGGAATAATCCGAGAAAGAGCAATCGTATCGCGAGGTCGACAATCTTCGCGTCCTGGGTCTTTTCCATTCCATCCCTCCACTATCTGTTTTCCAAACAATACACTCAAAAAACGTAATATGTATATTTTTTGAGTTTTCGGCGATCATCTATCAGTTTGAAGGTACGAGTGAATCCGAGGCACGGTTTCAGATGCGCGGTCGCACTGATACCTGCGCATGAACTCAAATTGCCTTAATTTGGGATAATCTATTTGTCCGTTTTTTCGTCGTCTTGGGACAAGATTGTATCTGCCACTGTGGTCGCCGCAGTCACGAAAACACCCAAGCCTACAATGATATACACCATTGTGAAGATTTTCCCCGCCGCAGTTTCAGGTGAGAAGTCACCGAACCCTACGGTCGAAATTGTCACTACGGAAAAGTAGATCGAGTCTAACCAACTCCAACCTTCGACAAAGTGGTAGAAGACCGAGGCCCATAAAATCATTCCGACTGTGAAGGCAAGAAGGCCTTTCACTCTACCGTCCTTGAAAGCGACGCCTATCCCACGTGTTATTCTAGTTAGCGAATTCATTGTGTCCCCGTCGTTTGAAGAATTCACATATAACAGTAATTAGATGGATGTGGGAAATTGAAGCATTTTAACCGCGTCTAGTTTAATTGGGGCGTCCAGGCGCAGTCGTCAAAGCTAATGCAATGTGCTCGTTTATGAAACGTTAAACGCGTTTCAAGCCAGTTATTTTGAAACTGGATCAGCAGCACATCCTAAATTTAGTCCTTTAACCGTTTCTTGGCCGCCCGACCAATTCCGCAAGAGAAGTCGGCTAAATGGTCAAGGTCATTTAGGGTTCAGCAAAATAAGAAGCCACATATTCCATTAACATGATGCTTTAATGGTCTAGTCTGCCCAAGAAAGGAATCAGAACCTTAGGAGAAAAGCGTGCGGTTCATCACAAGAGGTGTAATGGTTTGTTGCGCTGTCGCGTTCGTCGCGGTTGTTGTGGCATGGCTTTTCCTGTCCTCTGCGTTGTTTTCTTCTTTCAGAACCACTTTTGTTGAAAACCTGATCTCGAAGAAACTTGGTCAGGACGTGTTAATAGAAGATGAAGTGCGTCTAGGCTTTGGTCGGCAACTGCAGGTATCCGCAGCGGGATTAGTACTACCCGGCGCGATCAAGACCGAAGCGAACCTGGCAGCAATCGACAAACTTGAGTTCAAAATTTCCGCCCGCGACCTTTGGAACAGCAAATTGTCGCTGAGTAAGCTTTCTATCTCGGGTGTTCACCTCAACTTGCTCACGGACAAAGACGGTGTCGGAAACTGGCAGTCCACTTCCCAAACGGGCGCTAAAGCCGGGGATCCGGCCAAACCTGCAAACCTGTCTGTGGCTGGAATTCTAACGGACCACGAAATTGACCTGACCGATGTCACCGTTCTTTACCAGAACGATCTAAACGGGCTTGGTCTGGATCTGCAGCTTCCTGAGCTGAATTTAAAGCGTGATACAGAAACCGACGTTGTGACCGCGGTTGGGGCTGGTTCACTAAATGGAGAGAAGTTTGATCTGAACGCGAGCATTCCCGCGGACGACCCGTTTCAGGTCGCGGTGAACTTCGAACAGATTGCGATTGCCGCCGAAGAAGTCCCTCAAGAGAACGGGCTACAAGTGAATACGACCATAGAGGTTGCCGAACTTGGTCAGCTTCTTGATATCCTGAAGCTCAACCGCGTTCTGGAGGGTTCAGGAAGCATTAGTGCAACATTCAAATCAATCGACGGCGTAGCCCGGATTGATGACCTAGCTGTATTGACTGAATTGGATGGTGGGCAAAGCCTTTCGCTGACGGGACAAATCGGAGAGTTGGGAAACCCAGAAGACGTATCCCTGACAACCCGCATTCGGTTGTACCCTGAAGATGCTGAACCCGCCCCAGCCGCGTCGCGGTATGATCTAAAACTAATAGCAGTTGACATGGTTATCGATAGCGTACCCGGGCAGGTCCCGCAGCGGCAAATGGTCATTGAAACCAACGGGTTCACATTGGATACCTCTGGTGAAGGGCCGCCCCCGATTAAGTTTTCCGAGCTTTCCAGAACACCCGAAGGCGCCTTGAGTGTTGGAAACATCAATTTGAGAATTGGGAACCCTGCTGATCCATTTATCATTTTGGACGGTTCGGTCGAAGACGCGTTGCAATTACAAGGCATATCGGCCGACGGGTTAATGGATATACCCGCAAGCAGCTTGATCTCATCAGAGCTTCTGGGACCGGATGATCAACTTGGTCGATTTTCTGGTAACTTTCATTTGAACGGCGACATCAATCAGCTTTCGCTGACAAATTTGGGTGGCCAGACAAGCAAAACGGAACTTTGGAACCTTGAGGTGCATGGCTCTGTAAAAAATGTGCTCAAATTCGAGAACCTGGATTTGGCAATTCAAGTAGAAGTCCCCTCCGGAGCGGACCTGTTAGAAGCCCTATCGCTTGAACGGGTGGAAACTGGACAGGCTATCTTTGAAATTGGCCTTGCCAGCGAAGGAACCGATTGGGATGCGAATGCCAAAGTCAAGGTTGCCGACTCTGTCCTGCAAATTATGGCCGATCTTGATGATGCAACGAGTGATCCTGTACTACAGGGTTCCATAGAGAGTGACTTGATAAAGATAGATCAGATCCGAACCATCGTTCAGGCCGCTGCACAATTGAGGAAAATAGGCGGTCCAGAGCCCGACGAGGAAGACGTCATTGAGGAATCCGGCGACACTAGTCCTCTAAGAGACGTAACACTTAAACCTATTGGGCGTTCAATTCTCTTGTCCGGTATGGATATGGATGTCGACGTTGACCTTCGGCACATAGAGGGTGCCAAAGGCATCAGCAGTTTGCAGAGTGAACTGACGCTCAACGAAAATGAACTCAAGGCCGGACCTTTGAATTTTGAATACGGAGGTGCTCATTTCGATGTCAGCGGACAAATGGATCTATCGAACGACGCGCATCTGCTCACGCTGACCGGCACAGCAGGCGGCTGGCAGCTGGATGAAATTCTTCACAACCTGAACTTCAAAAAGGGCGCAAGCGGTACCATCTATGCAGATTTTTCGGTGACCGGCGGAACCGATTCACCTAAGCATTTTGCCAACAGCATGAACGGCAATGCCACGGTCTCAATGCGTGACGGCTCGATCGAGACCCAGCTTTTGGATCTGGCAGGGCTAGGGATACTACCTTGGGTGTTTACCAAAGAGAAACAAAAGGTTGCTCCGATCATATGTTTGCGTGCACCGATTAGTATTTCCAATGGAAGTATTTCGACGAAACAAACCACATTGGAAACAGATCATGTCCAAGTCGTCGTCTTTGGCGGTGTTAATGTGGCGGGGAAGGTTTTGGACCTAAATCTGCAGCCCCGCAAGATTGGCGAACCGCTTTCAAAGAGCCCCTGGCCCGTGACCTTGAAGGGCCCACTAGAAAAGCCGAAGATCAAGGTAAAAGACGGTCCCAAGCGACTGAAACGATCGGATGGTGCGGACAAAATGCCGGCAAAAAGAAAACTCTGCGTTCCGGATATTTTACAACTGCAGTAGTGGCGAAGGCAGTCGACAAAAGAACACAAATAAAGTTCAAAAAGAATGACATCGCTTTCAGGATGCGATCTTTGCTTTGGGTTTTCTCTCGATGTATTCCACACTTTAGTTGAATGGAAACTCTCTTAGAGTTCAGCCGACATGATGTAAGGACTGTGAGACGCAAATGGAAAAACGTGTGCACTATTGAAATGGCAGCTAAAGTAAAATCAATAGCTTAGTTAAGCGTGAGCGACACATAGCTCTGCCACCAGCGACATAAACTTGCCATTTTCGCCTCACTTCCATCATCCATCACCTCGCCCGATTTCATCGATCCTGAGTTCCTTATGGGAAAATCTGGGCTAATTTGCAGTTCAGTCGCCGAGGGCGCCTGATCCTGCTGATCTACCACGTGGCGAACGCGGATGCGGGCGAGGCAAACCGACGCCACCCCAACATCCGCTTCTGTACCACGCTTAAGGATCGGGAGATCCATGGCTGTTTGCTTCGAGTGGGTAAGAAACAAAGCGAGAATAACGCTACCGCTACTTTCTATCATTTTCATTTAGAATAAATTTTAGAAATCTCCCCAACACAATTGGGAGGTCAATTAACAGGATGGAACGGATGCAAGAAGCATAGTTTCTCATGCTTCGAATTGGAGGTTGCTCAAGAAATGGTTCGCAAAGCCCTTTGCGAAGCTTTCGATGGGCACCCCTGTCGCGATGAAATTTGGCGACTAGCAGCTTACGTTAGGCTCTAACCAGTTGCGCTCCGCGGGCATCCCAATCGTTTATCTGAGCTCTGAGCGGGCCCTCGCCAGCACCAACAGTTTTGCTCGTGCAGCAGGTTCCGAACCGCGCGTTGCTGCCATTGGTGATGATAGGTGCCGCACTCGAAACGAAGGTCTGCTTGGTGGCCACAACAGACCTGGTGATTAAGGCATTGGGTGGTCAAGTGCAAATACCATCGCATCGGCAAATGTTCCATCTGTACTGCCGTCATCCACAATGACGAATTCAAAACCCCGAATCAGAGCCCAGGCGTAGGTATCAATTCGTTTTATCATGCGCCGGGATTACGACCGTGCGCTCCGGCCTGCTTTCCAACAGCAGGTGGTGACGCCGTCAATCAGCCCCAAGTCTAACAGATCTTTGATGTTGCTTACTTCTGCAGTATCCACGAAAAATTTCATGGTTTTCCTCATCGTGTGTGAGCTAATATTGGTTGCACGTGAATTCGCTTAGAGGCGCTGCATCGACGGATGGCGGGGTCCAGGGCGTAAATTCAGAACGCGTGGCGCGTCCCGAATTCGGTGCAGTTCTGGTTTAATCTTAGGTCGGCATTTCGACTAGTGCTGATGACGAGTTCTGCATTTGGCAGATCGTTCGCTTTTGCACGTTTCAATGCCGTGACCGGGTCAAAGCCATGGCTGATCCAGCGGTGTTGCAGCCTGTTTTCAAGCTCTTCCAAAGTTGGGCTGATAAAAACCGTCGCGGCATAAACATCCGTCAGGTTTCTCCATGGGTCGCTGTCCATCAGAAGATAGTTACCCTCAACGACGACGACCGGAGTTGCCGGGTGAACCGCAATGGCGTTGGCAATAGCTAGGTCCATTGTGCGATCGAATTTGGGATGAAAGCACTCGTGGCGCGTAACTTGAAGCTCTCTGATTGCAGCGCAAAACCCGACCCCGTCGAAAGTCTCTGGCGCGCCTTTTCTCGCCAGCAATCCACGCGTTTCCAGCACGCGGTTGTCCAAATGGTAACCATCCATTGGTACAAGTGTGGCTGACGGAACCGCCGAGCTCTGTTGTGTGTTCAGCGATTGCACAACGGCTTCCGCTAAGGTCGACTTTCCGGATGCGGGGGGGCCGGCGATTGCGATAATCGTCCGGACTCCAACTTGCCGCCGGGAGGAGATCAGGTCGCAAACGCGCTGTACGTCCTGCTCGATCACGCTGCGTCCTCTTTTGGGGGTTCTTTGGCACCGGTCATGAAGGCGACTGCATCGGACATCGTGTAATCCTTGGGATCAATTGTGCAGAGCCTTTTACCCAACCGATGCACATGAATGCGGTCGGCAACCTCAAAAACATGAGGCATGTTGTGGCTGATCAGGATGATCGGAATGCCACGCGCACGCACGTCCTGGATCAGTTCAAGCACCTTGCGGCTTTCCTTGACGCCCAAAGCAGCCGTCGGTTCGTCCATGATGATAAACTTGGTTGCAAAGGCAGCGGCACGAGCAACGGCAACACCTTGGCGTTGGCCACCAGAGAGAGTCTCAACCGCCTGATTGATCGACTGTACAGTCATCAGCCCAAGCTCGGTCAGTTTTTCACGGGCAAACTTCTCCATCGCTGGACGGTCAAGCTTACGCATGTATTTACCCATGAACCCCTGCTTGCGGATTTCGCGCCCCATGAACATGTTGTCCGCAATCGAAAGGGCAGGAGACATGGCGAGCTGCTGATAGACAATCTCAATCCCCATATTCCGCGCATCGATCGGAGAGGTGAAGTTAACCTTTTTGCCCTCGATCAGAATCTCGCCTTCATCCGGGATTGTGGCGCCGCAGATCGCCTTCACGATGGATGATTTGCCCGCGCCGTTATCTCCGATCACTGCCAGGATTTCCCCCTGGCGCAGTTCAAAGTCGGAATGGTCGATGGCGGTAACGTGGCCATAGCGCTTTACGATCCCGCGGCCTTGGACGACTGGAGTTGAGTCTGACATTAGCCCGATACCTTTCTAATCCACTGGTCGACGGCAACCGCAGCGATAATGAGAAGTCCGATAAGTAAGAAGGTCCATTGTGCGTCTGCGCCCAGAAGCCTAAGCCCCAAAGTGAACACGCCAACAATCAGCGCGCCAAACAGCGATCCCAGGATGGATCCCCGCCCGCCAAACAAAGAGATGCCCCCGATCACAACCGCGGTGATGCTTTCGATATTGGCTAATTGACCGGATGTAGGTGAAACCGACCCGATGCGCCCGATCAAGGCCCAGCCCGCAAAGGCACAGATCAAACCGGATAACATATAAACTGACATCAGCGTTCTGTGCACGTTCACACCGGATAGTTCAGCCGCCTCAGGGTCATCCCCCACTGCATAGACATGCCGGCCCCAGGCCGTGTGTTTGAGCGCGTAAGCCAACACGAAAATCAGTACGAGCATGAATATCACGCCGACCGTAAAGGTCGCGCCACCGATGCTGAATTTGGTGCCAAAGAATTGCAGGAACGGGGCGTTGGCCTCGATATCCTGGCTGCGAATTGTTTCGTTTGCGGAATACAGGAAGTTTGTCGCCAGAACGATCTGCCACATGCCGAGCGTGACAATAAAGGGCGGCAGCTTTACGCGACTGACCAGCCAGCCATTAAGAGCCCCGATCAGCGTTCCCATTGCCAGCCCGCACATCACAGCAATGGGCACGGGGATACCGTAGCGGAAGGTGAACTGACCCATGATGACGGATGAAAACACCATGATCGCACCGACGCTCAAGTCGATGCCGGCGGTCAGAATGACAAGGCTTTGCGCTGCGGCCACGATGCCCACGATCTGAACCTGCTGCAGGATCAGCGTCATCGCAAAGGGTGAGAAGAATTTGGACCCCAGCAGCAGGCCGAAAATTACGATGGCGCCGACCAGAACGATCAACGGCACAAAGGAAGGGTTGACATGGAGAAGATGCTGCAACTTCCCCAGAACACCACGCCGGTGATCTTCAAATTCCGCTACGGTTTCTGACGCGTTGGCGGCGGTTTCGAATTCCTGGGCGTTTTGGTTTGCTTCAGACATCTCTCCCCCTTTTCGTGGCTGGCATTGCGTCCACGAAATCAGTTTACAGGAAGTTTAGGTTTGCTGGTGAAAGGATTGATGAGGCGCTGCGGCGCGCCTCACCTTGTAGGGCTGCCTTTAGCCCCAGCAGAGATCCAGGCCTTCTGCGACAGACAGCGACTCGACCCCATCAACCGGCTGGTCGGTGATGAGTGCCACACCCGTGTCATAGAAGTCTTTGCCGGGTGTGTTTTCGGGCTTCACGCCCTCTTCGGCCCATTTTTTCACGGCCTCAACGCCAAGCGACGCCATCAACAGCGGGTACTGTTGGCTTGTCGCCCCGATCACACCGGCTTCGACGTTTTGGACGCCGGGGCACCCCCCGTCAACCGAAACGATCAGTACGTCGTTTTCACGCCCGATGGATTTCAGCGCCTCATATGCGCCCGCAGCAGCCGGTTCGTTGATCGTGTGAACAACGTTGATGGATGAATCCTTAGCCAGAAGGTTTTCCATCGCGCGGCGCCCGCCTTCTTCATTGCCGTCGGTCACGTCACTGCCAACCAGACGCGCATCGGTTTCGTCACCGATGACATTCGGGTCCGCCAGGTCCACGCCGAACCCGTCGAGGAAACCCTGATTGCGCAGAACGTCTACTGTCGGCTGACTGACGTTCAGATCCAGCGTCGCGATCTTGGCATCGGCTGCGGCGTCGCCCATTTTGGCCTTGGCCCATTGACCGATCAGAAGGCCGGCCTTGTAGTTGTCCGTCGCGAATGTCGCATCCGCCGAGTCAATCGGGCTCAGCGGCGTATCCAGCGCAATGACCAGAACGCCTGCATCTCGCGCCTGTTTAACCGCAGGAACGATCGAGCTGGTGTCGGATGCCGTCAGCAGAATGCCTTTTGCGCCATCGAGAATACATGTCTCGATAGCCTGAACCTGAGTTTCATGGTCGCCATCGACCTTGCCGGCAAACGCCTTGAGCGTCATGCCCAGCTCTTCTGCCTTGGCGGTTGCGCCTTCCTTCATCTTAACGAAAAAGGGGTTGGTGTCGGTCTTGGTAATCAGGCAGACGGTTTCACCAGCCGCTTGCGCGGATGCAGCGGCCAAAGTCAGCGCAGTCGCGGATGCGGCGAGCTTGAGTAGATTTCTCATGTTGTCCTCCCAGAAAATTGTTGTGGCCCCGCGCGGAATAGCGACAAGGCGGGCCTCCATCCTCCAATGAAGGTCCCGTTCAAGAAACCGTGATTCTAGCCTCTGTGTCAATAAATAAATAAAGTTTATTTATTAATTTGCCCACGTATCTTTTCATAAGAAAACAAGGTGTTTATGTTTAAGGTTATGGAAAGAGAGGCGTTGAAAATACTAACCGGCGGGGTAAGCCAAAGCGGTGTTCGTGATCATAACGAACGCCTCATTCTGACGGTTTTACAACGGCATGGACCTGCTGCCGGGGCGGACGTCGCGCGGCTGACGGGCCTGTCACCCCAGACCGTGTCGATCATTCTGCGTAAGCTCGAAAAGGACGAGATTCTCAAACGTGGGACGCCGTTGAAGGGCAAAGTTGGGAAACCTTCGATCCCCATGGAGCTCAATCCCGAAGGCATTCTGTCGGTGGGAATGAAGATCGGTCGCCGCAGCGCCGATCTTCTTTTGATCGACTTCACCGGTAAGCCACGCCAACAGCTCTCGACGACTTATGACTACCCGCTACCCGAAGCAGTGTTCGGGTTTCTGGAGGTAGGATTGGAAGAGCTTCTGGCCAATGAACCCCAGAAACTTCGGGACCGTGTATGCGGGATTGGAATCGGAACACCGTTCGAGCTGTGGAAGTGGCACGACCTTTCTGGGCTTGCGGCTCAGAAATTCAGGTCCTGGAGAAACGTGAACTTCTTTTCCGAGGTGGCCAAGTTCAGCGAACTGCCGGTCTTTGTGGTCAATGATGCTACTGCCGCGTGTCACGCGGAGCACCTCTATGGCCGCGGGGCTGAGTATCGAGACTATTTTTATTTCTTCATAGGCTCAATGATTGGCGGAGGCGTTGCATTGAATGGCACCGTATTTGAGGGCAACCAAGGCAATGCCGGTGCCTTGGGTGCCATGCGAACGACGGGTCCTTTGGGTGAAAGCCAGCAACTGATTGACACTGCATCGCTGTTCCTGCTCGAGGACAGGTTGATAGAAGCGGGTGTTGATCCGGGAATTTTGTGGAAAAAGCCGCAGGACTGGAGCAGCATTTCTCGCTATGTCGAACCATGGATCGGTACCACCGCGC
The DNA here is from genome assembly GCF_056537605.1 of Ruegeria sp. C5. Lineage (NCBI taxonomy): Bacteria > Pseudomonadati > Pseudomonadota > Alphaproteobacteria > Rhodobacterales > Roseobacteraceae > Ruegeria > Ruegeria sp. C5. Next base: position 47,611 of record NZ_JBQFRX010000005.1, read on the forward strand.
AGGAACTGGCCAAAGCTGCGCTGTCTATTTGCGCGGTCATCGACTTTGAGGCAATTTTTATCGACGGCGCATTCCCATCTGAAATACGGGAGGAGTTGGTCTCACGAGTTCGTCGTTACCTAGTCAACCAAGATAAACGCGGTTTGATTCCTCCGGTTGTAGAAGCTGCGGCTGTCGGAGAAAACGCCCGCGGGATTGGGGCGGCAAGCAGCCCGATTTTCCGCCAGTTTCTATTGAACACTAATGCTGGGCTTTCTGGGATGTAGTCGAAACTCATAGGGGTTAAATTTCCTAAGTAGAAAGGGACCGCATAATGTCAATCTTCTCAAAACTCTTTGGTGGCGGTGAAAAGTCGGAGATGCAACCGGTCTCGTACAAAGGGTTCGACATCTTCCCCGTTTTGATTGCCGAGGGCGGAAAGTATCGCCTATCGGCCCGTATCGAAAAAAACATCAACGGAGATCGTAAGGCCTATGCGCTGATCCGGGCGGATGTCTTCGAAAGCCGGGATCAGGCCGAGAGCTTTAGCATCACCAAGGCGAAACAGGTGATCGACGAGCAAGGCGAGTGTATTTTCGGTTAACCGAAGGCAATGAAGGGATGCTGAAACAGCTCTGCACAAACCTTTTGCAGAACTCAAACGGTCATTGTCCAGAACAGTCCAAAACTGTCCTGATTGTTGAGCAAGAAGAAAGCACCATTACGCTCTCGGTTGTTGGCGATGGTCCTGGCGTTCCCGAAAACACACTGGGTAAGCTTTTTATTCCATTCGATAAACTAGAAAGTGAACGGAACAGTGTTGGGAATGGTTTGGGATTGGCGCTGTTGAAAGCTATCGCATATCATCATTCATCGCTCTTATCGACTACAAATAACTCAACTGGGTTGACTGTCTCAATTCAATTCGAAGTTGCGTGGTGACACATAATAAGTGAGCGAAGCTAACTTGGTACTTATGAAACATGGGGCCATAGAAGGTAGTCAAACGATCGAGGCCGGGCGAAATTGTCTCGAAACAGCGTTAATTTAAGGTGCTGACAGGGCGAGGGATGTCCCGCTTTGATGTAATCGGGTAATTCGGCGCGGTGGTGTGGATCAATTAGTGGACCATAATTGGCTCAAGAAGAAGGACGAACTGCTGAAACGAGCTGAGTCGGATCTGACGTTGTACGACTTGATCCTGATAATGGCTTTGACAGCACCTTCTCTGGCCCGCTGGTCGTCGGGCCTCGATTGATCGAGTGTTCTTCAGGTTCAGCGTATTGGAAACGTCCCAGCGATTGACATCGAGTACCCGAACCGAATTAAATCGGTTTGTTCGGTCTTGATATGGTTGGCGAACTGCCTGAGGACCGTGCGGACCGGAATATCGGGCTGCTCTGATTGTGATGAAAAACCTTTGAGTTGCAAAAGGCAAAACCAGTGCGCCCAAAAAAAGATCGAATGCCTCAAATTCAATGGTTTGCGTGTCGCCGAATGGCAAAAACTATGTGTCGCCCCAAATTCCTGGTGAACGTCGCACCAACCTGACCCTACCGTCTCAGTTGGACCAGAAACGAAGTGAGCGTTCGATATCGGAAGGCACCCCAGATGTTGGACATTAACTGATATTGACCTTCGCGTTTTAAACTGACCCAAGTTCCCCATGTTAATACTCCAGCAGAGAGTTACGTGTGATCTGGCTTTCCTTTTGGAGGATCAGGTCTGATTTGCAGATCAGACAGCGAAGCTGCCTGTTCCCGCTGATCTGCCACGTGGCGAACGAGGGAGAGGGCGAGGCTATGCTATTCGACAGGGGAAGTGCGGCCCGCAGGCATAGCCGTGGACACAGTATTGTCTAATAGGGGGGCCCGTGGGGAAGGCAGAGCCTTGTCCCTTACGGCCAGAGGCGTTTGGCTCGTCCAAATCCCGCTGGCCCAAAACAGGAGCGGCTGGGCGAGCTAAATAGTAACTAGTAGGGTCCAAACCAGCCTAAATTGCTGGGGTACTTCGTTAAGGAATATGCTGAGACCCAAACCGCCATTGACGAGGGTATGTGACAGCATGTCAGGTACTCAAACAAAGATCGCTTCACTTAACATCCCTAGAGACATTCGCGCTTCCCTTCGATGTGGTCAAATCGCTCAGCGCTTGCGAAACTAGGCAATTTTGATGCCGTGCAGCCACAACCGCAATTCGTGCAATATCGACGTTGGGACTACCATAGCCCCGCTACCAGCAGAGGTGCAGAGATAATTCAAAGCTGACAATGGATTGGATCTTGAGCGATCGATACTTTGCGGGCGAATGTCGTCTTTTGATTGCTTGCGATCAACGACTATTTCTAACCAGATGCAGCCACCTTTAGCTTGATATAAGTACTCGGCAGGCCAAGCCGCCAAGGTCCTCTGATTTCTCCAGTTTTAGTTTGCCGCCGTAAGCGTTCATCAGATCAACACAGATTGCCAAACCCAATCCTGTGCCGCTGACAGAGGTATCCAACCGACCTCCGGATCGAACTACTCCGTCAAGTGCATCCTCCGGAATTCCTTGTCCGTCATCCTCAATGCAAATCTCAATGCCGCCCTCTACACGCTTTGCGGCGATGTGAATTGTTGTCCGACACCACTTGAGCGCGTTGTCGAGAAGGTTTCCAATCACCTCTTCGATGTCCTGAGTATCCATTCGAACCTGAATCCCATCCTCGCAATCTGTCGTCAGAGATTTTCCTTCGCGTTCTGCCATGACCGAAAACAGTCTGGATAACCTGTTGACGGAATTGGTAAGGTCAGTTCGTGAATGCGTAAGTTCTGCGGTGTTCGACGCACGCATACGCGCAAGTGAGCGCTTTAGCTGAGCATCAATTCGATTTAACGCGTCATCTGCAGGTTCGATATCTGCACCCGCGTCCGACAAAGTCGCCAGTTCATTTCTGAGAATTGCCGTCGGTGTTTTGAGCGCATGTGCCAGATCCGCAGCTTGTCGTCGAGAACCAGACACAATTTCACGATTCCTGTGCAACAATTTATTTAGGTCCTCAACAAGCGGCGAAACCTCTTCTGGGTAATCTTCAGGAATCAAGTCATCTCCCTTGTCCCAGCGATGCGCCACATCTGCACGCAACTTCCTGAGGGGGCCGATAATTGCTGACATCAACAACAACGAGCCGGCAACTCCAATCAAACCAACCAATCCAAAAACCGGTAGCAAGTTGTTTTGCGCGGCTCTGCGTTCGCTTATCAGCTCTCGCCTGCTTTCGGCGACAGTTACGCCCCACTCGGTTCCGTCTTCGAATGTGATTCTCTGATATGCGCTACGAACGGCTTCGCTTTCCGGACCTGTGGTGTTCCAAACGATTGCCTCTTCGCTCACACGTACAGGTTCGGAAATTGTCTCGTCAAAGAGCGAGGCTGATGTGAATGTAGCCCCGTTTCCATCGGTAACCTGCCAGTATCTGCCTGAATACGGCGTTCCATAGGCTGGATCGAATATCAGTTCGCGCAGTGCCTCAGGGTTATGCGTCGTTGCGCTCAAACCGACAACGAGTTGGGTGTGCCGGTCACGTAGCGTCTGGTCGAATTGTTCCAGAACACGTGTGTTGATGTACGAAAACACAATCAACGTTCCGACGCCGACAGAAAGCGCGCCTGTCGCAAGGCCGCCAAGCAAAGCGCGTTGGCGCAGCGATAACATCAGGCCGTATCGATCATATAGCCGCGTCCTCTGACCGTTGTAATAAGGTCAGAGCCCAGTTTCTTTCGCAGCCGGGTTATGAAGACGGCAATGGTGTTCGAATCCCTGTCACCGTCATATTCATAGATATGCTCTGACAACTCGGTACGTGACACCATGCGTCCGATGTTGTGGGCAAGGTATGTCAGAACTGCGATCTCTTGCGCCGTCAGATCAACAGGAATGCCGCCCACGCTGACGCGACCGTTTCGTGTATCGAGCATAACGTCCCCCATTTCGATAACCGGGTTTAACTGACCGCTTTGTCGGCGCAGGATGGCCCGTACACGAGCGGCCAGCTCGGGCATGTGAAATGGCTTGGTCATATAGTCATCAGCACCTGCATCAAGACCATCCACGCGCTCGCTCCACCCATCGCGGGCGGTGAGGATCAACACGGGTGTCTTGACGCCCGCGCTGCGCCATTCGCGCAGGACAGAAATACCGTCGCGTTCCGGCAACCCGATGTCGAGGATGATCATGTCGTAAGGTTCGGTCGCACCCAGGTGCAGGGCGTCAGTACCATTCTTGGCCACATCTACCACGCGGCCTTCTGCGCTAAGAAGTTTCTTAATCTGCTCGCATAGCTGCGGTTCATCTTCGGCCAGAAGTACTCTCATATTCAAAAACTACAGTCACAACTGCTTTGGTTTAAGCCCTATTTTTTACCGTTGCCCTTGCCGTTCCCGCCAGAGTTGCCGCCGCCGTTTCCACCGCTGTTTCCGCCACCATTGCCGCTGCCGTTACCACCGCTATTACCTCCTCCGTTTCCACCACCATTTCCACCTCCATTGCCGCCGCCGTTGCCGCCACCATTGCCATTGCCACCGCCGTTGCCATTGCCACCGCCGTTTCCACCAGCATTGCTATTGCCACTGCTTTTGCCGTTGTTTCCACGGCTCGCAGAAGCTCCACGATTGCTGTTGGTGTCGCGGCTGTTGTTGGCGTTGGCGGGGTTCGAACGGGCTGCTTTCGATATTTGACGCCCAACACTGGATCGATTGGAAACGACTGTACCGGTCTGTGCATTCACAATGACACTGACAATTTTTCCATCGGGCTTTTTGACTAGAATACGATAGTAAATTTGATCAGCCTGAAACGCGCGCGCATCGACTGGAGTCCCGCCATAGGCTTTTTCGACACCTTTGATAACCCGTTTCAAACGAATGGTGTCCCCGGTCAGGGTCGCTTTGCGCAGTTCACCTTGCTTGAGCTCGCGTGTCTGGGCAGCCGCTTCCCCAAAAGGCAAAGCAACAATCAGGCTTGCTACCACCAAGATCACCTTCGCGCGCATGAAAGTCCTCGTATTTCGCGGCTAGAGACTACGTCTTTCGACATGAACCGATGATGAACAAGCAGTTAGCCCTGCGTTCAAGCACCCTCAAGTTAAATGGCAAGAAGCATTGGGGATTCGTGCGTGAATCGAGACTATTGAACATAGCGAGTTGTTTCAGAAAACTGATACCCGCTGATTTCCACCGAGGAGGTCGATATGAAAATCACCAGTTTGAGACTGCTAAAAGCATCGACCCTGGCAATCGCGTTGTTGGGATCTACAGCCATCGTAGCCACCGTTGCGGTGCCGGATATTGCATTTGCAAAGGAGGGCAAAGGCAATGGCGGTGGAAAGGGTAACGGTCCAGGCAACGGCAAAGGCGGCGATAAAGGAAACGGTGGAGGCAACGGCGGCGGAAAAGGCAATAGCGGTGGCAAGGGGAACTCCGCCAGCGGAGATCGTGATGACCACAGTTTCGCCGGTAACAAAGGCGGAAAGAAAGGTGCCGACAAAAGTTTTGGTGGCCGAAACACCGGGAAATCCAAGACAAAATCTTCGCGCTCTGCTTTGGGCAAGGGCGGTCGTTTTTCCTTGAAGGATATCTTTAGCGGCAAAGGCAAGTCGAGAACGGTTGCCACATCTGGAAAACGCTCGACCACCAGCGGTAGCAAACAAAAGCCCAGGACGTACAAGAAGCCTTCGAAAACAGTAATTGTCGAAGAGTCCATTCGCCCAGCGGTCAGGGAAAAGGGGAACAAGATGGCGGCACTTCTTGGTGCCCACCCGTCTGAGTTAGGGGCGCTCAATGCCGCCAACGCCAGCGCAACTGCATTAGAAAATGCAGCGCCCAATTCCCGCGTAGGCCGAATTGCCAATTATCGAGATACTGTGTTGGCCGGAGAACCCTTGCGCGAAGAGCTTGAGGAACAATTGGAAGAGCTCGCTGGCTTGGAGCCGCCGGAGCGGACTGTTCCTGAGATTGAAGAAGACCTGGAAGCCGCGTTGGGTGAAGTCCAGGAAAACCAGGAACGCGTCGAGGATCTCGAACAAGCGCTGGAAGACGCAGGCGGAACGGACCCAGAGATTGAGGAGCAATTGGATGAAGCCCGCGCTGATTTGGACTCTTCGATCGAAGCAGCGCAGGAGCTGAACGATGAACGTCAGGCTGCCGTCGAATACGAAGAAGCGACTGAACAGGTGCAAGAACTGGCTGACCAGGTCGAGGAACAGGAATTGACCGAACGGGAAGCCCTGGAAGCCGCCGCCAACAAACCCGTGACCGACGCCGTTGAACATGAGGTAAAGGCGCTGTTGGGTCTGTAACGAAAGACAACGGCTCTCTGCGTCAATCAACCCTCAGTACTGACCACTCACGGAAGTACTAAAGCCCGGGTCAGCCAAAGGCTTCACAGGATGGGTAGCGGCTGGCCGGATACTTTTGCAAATCAAGGGCTACGCCCTTTTTCCCAAAGGCATAAGAAAGAAACCCCGCCCCATAACTGGAGCGGGATTTAGTTTTCAATTCCAATATCTAGGACGAATACCGGGAATTGTGTGGGGGTCTGCTGAACTGCCTTCAGACGTTGTTATGTGCCTCGGAAAGCCGCTTGTTTTTGACGATCTGTGTTAATGCATTTTCGATAGGAGGGAAGCGACCACTGCTCGATTTGGTCGTGGTTGACAAACGTTCTCCGGCGATTTTGCCGGAGGTTTGCATCACAGCTGTTGTGCTGGACTCTTCAGTCACAAAGGCAGACTTGATCATGCGTTTCCCCTTGTCAGCGATCAAACGGAACAACGTCCCGTATGATCTAACACCGTCACTATGCCTGAGACTGTTTGAACACTCTGAGAATACATTGTTCACGTTCAGTTAATGTTGTTCGCGAAATAAAGACAAACGAATAGGCGGGCGACCAGATGGAGGAAGAACATCCCGTTTTGATGCTTTAGTTGAATTTGCGATGACAATCGCAGCCGATGATTTCAGCTCGTGAACAAACTGCTGCATCGGAAAGCAACTCTTCGCTTATGAACTCGCCAAGGCCCATTCAAGATCATATCTAAGCTAAGAAGCTGAAAAAGGCGCTGGGAATGAAAAAGATTGTTGGGATTCTGGCGGTGGCACTGACCGTGCAAGGCGCGTCATTTGCGAACGCCAGTGTCAGCTTGTGGAGCCTTAGCACGGGGCACGTTAGCGGAACCGGCGCTACCTCGCCGATCCATGTGAAATCCAAATCCGGACATTGTCCGCCGGGCTTGGCAAAAAAGGCAATCCCGTGCGTACCGCCTGGACAGGCAAAGAAATATCGACGTGGCGATTACATCTATGATGGGTATGTCCGCATTGATGATCCCAGCCGTTGGGGACTACGGCGCAACGGATATTACGTGCGTGCCGGAGATTATGTTTACGAAGTAAACCGTGAAACACATGAAGTGCTGAACCTGATAGGGGCAATCGCCGACATTCTGAATTGATAGATGTTATCGTTCACTGACTTGCATCTCTGTTTGCCGCCATTCGGTTGGATTGCGGCAGTCAAAGGTGTAGGGGGTAGAAACAGACATTCTTCGCGTGAAGGATCAATTACTGCTATCTGGCTATTGAAGTAGTGTTTCGTTTGGTCCGCAAGGAAGCTGATCATTCAACTAGAGATCGCTTCGCAATACATCCGTTCAGAGATGTTTGCGGTTTATTGGACAGTACATCGACTACAAATCTGTTGGGCACATTAGATGAGTTGCAAAATGGTTATGTGTGACACACGAACCAGGGACCGTTTTTGCTGCCATCAAAATAGCCCAAGCTCTAAATAGACATCAGCCAATTCTTGAAGGCTCTTACTGCGACCCGATCTTGATCTCCTGGGCGACAGACTAAGTAGAGGCCCCGGTTCAATGGAACGCGGCTTTCGTCCAAGCGAATTAGCCGGCCAAGCTTAAGGTCTCTCTCCGCCAAGAGGTGTCTCGCCAAGGCGACGCCTTGGCCGTCGATCGCCGCTTCTAGAAGGACGGCGCTGTCCACAAAATTGATGTTCCGCGCCTTAATGTGATCCGCGTCCAGCCCAACTTGTATGATCCAACTGTCCCAACCTGCGTTGAAGTTGTCATGCAACAATGGGAAGTTTGCCACATCCTCGGCGCGCATCGGAAGCTGTGATTTTTCGACGAGCGTTGGTGCAGCGACGACGATCAATTCCTCTTGTCTGATTTGCTCATGATAGAGCCCGTCCCAACCGGGTTCTCCAAACCTTATCGCAACGTCGACATCGGACCTGTCGAAATCTGCAAAGGTATCATTTGTATCCAGCAATAGCGCAATTTCCGGGTGCTCTTGCTGAAACAAACTCAGCAATGGCACAAGCCACTTCAGGGCCAGAGACGTCGACAAAGACACTGTGATCGACTGGCGTTGATGAATGCGTCTCACCTCTGTCACGCCCATCTGCAACGCAGAAAACGCTCCACGCGTTGATTGATGCAGGCGTTCTCCGGCGTCGGTAAGATTTACGCCATTGGGGTGGCGGTGGAAGAGCGTTACGCCAAGATGCTGCTCCAGCAATTTGATCTGCCGGCTGATCGCCCCGTGCGTTACGTTCAACACGCCCGCTGCCTTGGTCAGGCTGGAATGTGCCGCGGTCTCGTCAAAGGCCTGAAGGGCGCGAAGATGTCTAAGGCTTTTCGACATGTGAGAAAAACTAACAGGCTTATCAAATAAAATCGATAGGATTTATTGGTTACAAAGAGTTATAGCGGGGTGACTCTAAGAAATCTCACGGGTTTATTTGGACGAAGGTCACATGTCAGCTTTCAAAGTTGCGCTCATGACAGGTACGGGGCAAGGCATCGGTCGAGGGTGCGCCGTTGAAATGGCTAAAGCCGGCTACAAACTCTCTTTAATGTCCCCGTCCAATCGTTCGTTAGCGTTGGCGGAAGAGCTTGGCGGCATTGGCCGTCGAGGCTCGGTTCTTGATGCGGATGATCTGCAGGCGTTGGTTGACGACACGATGCGCGAGTACGGCCGGATTGATGCCATTGTCAGTAACATGGGGCATGGCGGATCCGTGCCTGAGGCCATCAAAACCGTTGGCTTCGATCCTGACTTTGACGGACCGCTTTTGGAACTCAGCGACGAGTTATGGCACGAAAGTCTGGACATGTATGTGCTAAATGTCGTCAAGATCGCCCGTATCGTCACGCCCATTCTGATCGAACAAGGCGGTGGTGCATTCGTTAATATCTCATCCATGAACACAATCGAGCCACGTGCGCCCTATCCCATGAGCATGCTGCGTGGAGCATTGCATAGTTTCTCAAAGCTCTACGGGGACCGATATGCACGGCACAACATTCGCATGAACAACCTGCTGCCGGGGTTCTGCGAGAACGTGAACCTGTCCGAACAGGCTCGCCGGGAAATCCCAGCACAGCGTGCGGCAACTTTTGAGGAAATCGGACAGGCGTGCGTGTTTCTCGCCAGCGAAGGAGCTCGCTATATCAACGGCCAGAGCATACTATCTGACGGAGGCATGAACCGCGCGGTCCGATAGAGAACAGTGAAATGATTGTCAGAGCACTCAAAGATATTCTTGGAACAGAGCGGGACGTCTTTGGCCCGGGCTGGAACAGCAGACGGCTGCTTCTGGCCTCAGATGGTATGGAGTTCACGCTCACTGACACACTCATCAACCATGGTGCAGAGTTGGAGCTTGAATACACCCATCATCTGGAGGCGTGCTATTGTATCGAGGGTAAGGGCAGAATCAGAGCAGCCGACGTTGAAACCTGGCATGCCCTTGTGCCATTCACCCTTTACGCGTTGGATCAACATGACAGGCATGTGGTGCAAGCCACAAAGGCCGATCTGAGGCTTGTCTGTGTCTTCACTCCACCGCTCAGCGGGCGTGAAGTGCACCGCGAAGACGGAAGCTACGGCCCGGGAACCTAACCGGGGCAGCTATTAGCAGAAAAACAAAATCCGGTCGCAAGGGCGTAATTGAAAGCGGCAACAAGCAGTAAAAACAGAACGGTAAACCGGCTAACATTACATTGCTGCCTTTCTTGGCCGTGGTTAGTGTCGCAGCAGCGTTGATAGAAGCGTGTCAATCGTATCTGGGATAACAGCAGTAAGAGCGATCTCAACGAATATCAGTTGCGCATCCGAGAACGCAGGATGAAAGGCCGCAAAATAACGACAATCTGACTGATAGCGCATTCGCCCCAAATCGTCCAGATCGTTGATCTCGTGCATCGCCTCATAGGTGATGATTTTGTAAAGAAAACGGGTGGGGCTATCCCGGCTGATTTACTTTAGGACAAAGAAGCCCCAATTGAATCGGTTGCGCAACAAATGGACGAAATAAATATCTGTTCGCTTGAGTTCCGGGTTGGATTGGAGAAAGCGCAGCATGTCGACGTGCATGGCCACAAGTTCCTGCGTCGCACCAGACGGCTGGTTCAACCGTCGCAACAACTCTTGCCGCCTTGGCCCTGAAACTTCACTAAGCCTTTATAAAGACTCACACTTCGATCAGTGTCGTAGCGGCGCGCCGTTTGGAAAAGCTGATCGGCGTCTAGCTCTAGATAGCCCTTCAAACAGGCAAATAAGTTTAGTTTCTCCGCATCATCCAGGGTTTGGAAGCGATCAAGAATCGTAGACACCATCGTGAAACCTGATACTTCACCGTCTGCGGACAGAAGCGCCTCACATAACTAGGCAATGGATCGTTTATCATCCTTACCTCACGTTTTGTCAGGACGGTCTAGCAGTTGGTTTAATAGGTCACCTAGAAACTAATTCCGCTGCATTTCAGGGCTCCATCTGGCTACTAAGGTATTCGCCTGTTCGACGATAGTGATCAACCAGGTGACGAGTTGCGCTGTCCGCGTCGTGGTTCAGTGCGGCGTCCAAGATTTGCTGGTGCTCAGCGGCAATGTCCCGCTTCTTGTAGCTCGAACCGCCAGCCGCCAGATAGCGATAGCGAATGTTCAGGTCGTAAAGCTGCGAGCAATACCGCATCAGCAACGGCAGATTCGAATTGTCCAACAAGGCCATATGAAACTCCTTGTGAGCGTCTTCAAAGTCACGCGCGCCGTTCTGGCCGGCCTTTTTCATATGGTGGTGACGTAAAACAAGCCGATCTTCCCAGGCCTCATCCGCGTTGGTGATAGAGGCGCGCAACGCGGTTTCCTCAAGGTTGCATCGCAACAGAAGTATTTCTTCGAAGTTACACTTGCTGACCGGTGCTGCCCGAAATCCGCGCTGATCAATCCGCTCGACCAACATGTCCGATGTCAAAAGGCTAAGCGCTTCGCGAACCGGACTAGCGCCGGTGTCCAAAAGCCCCCGAAGCTGCTCGATCTTGAGTTTTTGTCCCGGAGGTAATTCTCCGGTCAATATCATGTCGCGCAGCCTTCGATACGCGCCATGCGTGGCTGATGTCTCTTTGCCCTCAGTATCAAGCATGGCGTCCATATCCGACCGTTCCTTTGTTCGCGGCAAAACTTTTGATTGCTCTTAACTGAGGGCACTCGTTCCAGTCGATAGGCCAACTGAAAGGCTCAGCGAGCCTTCGTTGATCATCCAGCGCCGAAGTTCAAATTCGCGCGCACCGCTTTGGTGCATCGGATCGTCCTCGGCCAGTTTTCGGGCAGCCTCAAGACTGTCAGCACGATAGATAATCAGGCCCATCCCCTGCATGTGCTCACCAGTCTCATCCGACATTGGCCCTGCAAAAGCCAGCTGTCCCGCGCGTTCAAGCTGTGCTTGATAGGCCAGGTGGTCAGGAAGTGTCGCCTTTACATCTTCGGGTTTTTTGGCAGGTGTGCTGAGTACTACGTAGAGTTCCAAAGCAAGTGCACCACGGCTTTTTGCTTCTGATTTGTAGTTCGCCCAGGCAACCATTTGCGTCCTCCAAAAATATCGATATTATTTGACATATTGCAAAATAGTCGGCAAAAATCAAGTGAACTGACATGGATGGTGAAAATGAAATACCTGGTGGGAGAGACTTTGGATGGCACAGCGGTTTTTGCTGTAAACGGCGAAAATGCAGTGAATCTAACGGCTTTGCATCCTGCAATCGGTTCGGATTTGATGGGTTTGATAGCCAAGCCTGAACTGGCCGACTCACTTGCCCCCAAAATTGACGCGGCAGACAGTGTGCCCGTGTCTTCCATCACTCCGGCATTGCCCGTTGCCGCTCCCGGAACGATCATTTGCATGGGGTTGAACTACACGGACCACATCAAGGAAGGCGGGTATGATATCCCGGAGTATCCGACGCTGTTTATGCGTGGGAAGAATTCGATCATGGCGGCAGGGCAACCTATGGTGCGGCCTACCTGTTCCGAGAAACTCGACTACGAAGCCGAGCTTATGCTGATCGTTGGAAAACGCGGCCGTCATATCTCGGAAGAGGACGCATTGGATTATGTCTTCGGCTACACCGTGTTTAACGACGGGTCGCTGCGGGATTATCAGCGTAAAACCGTTCAATGGACGCCCGGCAAAAACTTCGATGACACAGGCGCGATCGGCCCTTTCACTGTAACGCCGGAAGACTTGCCGGAGGGAGCATCCGGCCTGAAAATCGAAAGCCGAGTGGGGGACGAAATCCTGCAAAGCTCGAACACCGCCAACATGATCTGGGGGGTTCGTCAGGTCATCGCCACGATCTCGGAATATACCACTCTCGAACCCGGTGATCTGATTGCGTTGGGTACGCCGCCGGGTGTTGGTCACGCCAAAAAGCCCAATCCACGTTGGTTGAAGCCGGGTGAAACCGTCGAGGTCGAGATTGAGGGCATCGGCATATGCGCCAGCCCCGTCATCGACGAAAAGGACGCCGAGACTAAGGTGGCCGCAGCATGAGCGCACCAACCGGGGCAGAGCTGGAGGCACTTCGCGCAAAGGCGCAGCAAGATCATCGCGATCTGCGCGAGCGCATTCCACGTCTTTCAGACGACGCAATTGCTCTGATCCTCCGCGAATCCAGATCTCATTACGCCTGGACCGACAAGGCTGTTTCTAACGAATTGCTTGAAGAGATCTATGACATCACGATCAACGGCGCGACCAGCATGAACACGCTGCCCGCCCGCTTCGTTTTCGTTAAAAGTGCGGAAGGAAAAGAGCGCCTAGCTAAGTCGTTAAAGCCGAAGAACGTGCCAAAGATGATGGATGCGCCGGTCACTGCGATCATTGCTTATGACATGGACTTCTGGAAGGAATTACCTTTTCTTTTCCCGCACGAAGATCGACGGCCACTTTTCGAAAATAATCCCGAATATGTAGCCGATACAGCGTTTCGCAATGGAACGCTTCAGGGCGCTTACTTCATGATCGCCGCGCGTGCGGTTGGGTTGGACGTCGGCGCCATGTCTGGCTTTTCAAACAAGATCGTCGACGAGGAATTCTTCGCGGGCACGACGCTCAAGTCGAACTTTCTTTGCAATCTGGGCTACGCAGACGAAACAGGATTGTTTCACAAGCTGCCTCGCTTCTCATTCGAAAAGGTTTGCTCTTATGCATGAGGAGGTGACGCTGTGGCGATGAAAGTGAAACCTGTCGTGACCTACCGTACGACAGCTCAATGCCCGACACACGCGCGCACCGAGATCCCAATTCGCGATCTGGACGTGATTATCGACGAGCCTGTCGAACGAGGCGGAACAAATCTTGGTCCGTCTCCGACTGAAGCCGCAATGGCAGCCCTGATCGCCTGCACGAATGTCATCGGGCACAAGAATGCGCACCGCTTGGGAATTGATCTTGGCACCGTGACAATCGACGCGAAATGCAGGCTGGATCGGCGCGGTGTCCTGATGGAAGAGGAGATCGATGTTCCGTTTCCCGAAATCGAACTCACTGTGAAGTGCGATACGCCCGCCAGTCAGGAGGATCTGACACGCGTGGGCGAGGAGACAGCCAAGTATTGCGCCATCGCAAAACTGTTTCAAGCGGCAGGCACGGACCTGACCGTCAACTGGGTCAAAACCAACCAATAAAAATCGACAGGACCCGACTTTCTGGGAGGAGAGAAATGAAAAACTGGACTAAACGCAGCCTAATGGGATTTGCTCTGGCAGGCACCATGGCGTTGCCTCTTGCAGCAGAAGAGACCATTTCCGCCGTCGTGATTGATGGCTATCCCGATCGGGCCTTGTGGGTGAAAGAATTCACCAACTTCTTCATTCCAGAAGTGGACAAGCGGCTGGCCGACTCCGGCAACTACAAGATGAACTGGCAAGAGAACTATGGCGGTTCGATCGTAAAGCCGAAGGGCGTGCTGGAAGGGATCCAGCTTGGCCTTGGCGACATCGGCATTGTCACAACTATCTTCCATTCGTCCAAGTTGCCCAGTCAGGGGATATCGGGGTCGACCCCGTTCGTGTCATCGGACTCTCGCGCGGTAGCCAAAGCCGTGGATGAGATCGCGCGCGAATACCCAGCGATGCAAAATGAGTTCGCTGCGCAGAACCAAGTCTATCTGGCGACCGGTGTAGTACTCGATACGTATCAGGTTTTTTGTACAGAGCCGGTCTCGGCTGTTTCTGATCTGGAAGGCCGAAAAGTGGCAGGGGCGGGACTGAACCTCCGATATCTCGAAGGTATCAAAGATGCAGCGGGGGTTCGTGGTGGCCTGACCGATTTCTACAATATGCTGCAAACCGGCCTTGTTGATTGTGCGATGCTGTGGCCTGAAGCAGCCAAGACCTTCAAGATCGCCGAAGTAGCTCCTTACATGCTCAAAGCTGACTTGGGTGCCGTGAACTCCAAGACGATCACAGTGAATTCTGACTATTGGGCAAAGTTGCCGGATGAAGTCAAAGGCGTTCTGCAGGCCGTCGCAATTGACTACCGTGATCATGTGGCTGGCATCGCTATGGACCGGGCTGCGGCCTCAAGGGACGCATACACCGAAGCCGGCGGGACGATTGTCGAAGTTTCGGACGAAGACCGAGCGGCCTGGGCCAACGCAATGCCAAATGTAGCACAGGAATGGGCAGCCACGCTGAATGAGAACGGTGAACAAGGCGACGCGATACTGGCCGCTTATCTCGGCAAGCTGCAGGACGCCGGTTTTACCGGAGTGCGTGACTGGACGGCCGAGTAACAGTCTGGCGATCCACGAAAGGGGCCTTTCATGCTGAAGACCGCAGTCGCTGGCTTGTCGCGGGTCGCCAATTCGCTTGCTATCGCCGCCAACGCATTGGGTACGCTTGTCGTCCTTGCGTTGGTGGTCATTCTGAATGTCGACGTCATTGCGCGCGGTCTGTTTTCGGCACCTCTGCGTGGCACCTATGAAATGGTGCAGTTTTCGGTCGTGATGATCGTTTTTTTGCAGCTGGCCGACGTAGTCAGAGTGGATCGGCTGACGCGCTCGGACGGGTTTCTGAACCTGCTACACCACCGCCGTCCTGGGCTAACGGCCAACCTGAGGCGCATTATCAATGCCATCTCCGCAATCTTCATGGGTCTGATTGCTTATGTAACCTTTCCCGAGTTCCTGCATATGTGGGAGACACAGGACTACTTCGGAGTTCCGGGTCTTTTTACTCTGCCATGGTGGCCGGTCAAACTGGTCATCGCGTGCGGTACTGCGCTTGCCTGCGTGATCTTCCTTCTCAAGGTTGTCACGGCGCAGGACCGCCCGCATCTAATTCGCACCCCTGAACATGACGAGGCCACAGAATGACGCCGATTGAGATTGGCCTGATCTCGGTCATAGCCATCGTCTTTCTGATTTACGCAGGCGTTTACATTCCCATCGCATTGGGCGTGGTCTCGTTCGTGTCGATCTGGCTGATGCGGGACAATTTCACGCTTGCGCTCAACCTGCTGAAAGTGGCGGTCGGCGACAGCGCGATGGAATACAGCTTTGCAACAATCCCATTGTTTACTTTCATGGGGCTCATTGTCTCAAAAGCCGGGTTGGGCAGGGACATCTACGAAGTCATGACCATGCGATTTCGCAAGGTCAAAGGCGGTATCGGTATGGCAACCGTTGGAGCCAACGCCGTCTTTGCCGCAGTGACTGGGTCGTCAATAGCCTCCGCATCCGTGTTCACCAAGGTCTCGGTCCCGCAGATGATGGCGCAGGCTTATAACCCACGCTTTGCTGTTGGCGTGGTCGCCGGGTCTTCGGTTTTGGGGATGATCATCCCGCCCTCGGCGATGCTGATCATCTATTCCTTTGTCGCCGAGCAATCTGTAGGGGACATGTTCCTTGCGGGGGTTATTCCGGGGATCATGCTGGCGATCGCTTATGTAGGCGCGATTTGGGTTATGGGTCGTTTCACCCCTGCATTCGTCGGTGGCCGCGTTGTCGAAGACACCGAGTGGATGTCAGGGCGCGAGATAGCTTCCAAAACACTGCCGACACTGTTCATCATTACCATCGTCCTTGGTGGTATCTACACAGGTTGGTTGACTGCCGTAGAAGCAGGGGCCGCCGGAGCTCTCGTTGCGCTAATCATCGCGGTTGCCCGCAAGTCGATGTCTCCACGCGCATTCTGGGACGCGTTGCTGGAAACCGGTCACATCACAGCGGCGATCCTGTTCCTGATCACGGCCGCTTCAATCTACAGCCGCATGCTGGGACTGGCCGGGCTACCCAATCAACTGCAGGATCTGCTTGCGGGGAATTCCGCATCTTTCTGGTCGATAATGCTGCTCTATGTTCTGTTGATGCTATTTCTGGGAACATTGCTCGACACCGCGTCGATCATTCTGATTGTAGTACCGCTGTTCTTACCCATGGCCGAAGCGCTTGATATGTCGCTGATCTGGTTTGGCATTATCACCGTGGTTGGGGCTGAAATCGGTCTTTTGACACCACCTTTGGGTATATCCTGCTTCGTTATCAAATCCACGATTAACGATGACCGCATATCACTTAAGGACGTGTTCATGGGCGCACTTCCCTTTGCGTTCGTAATGCTGATCGTTCTGTTCATTCTGATCGAGTTCCCGATCCTCAGCCTTGCCCTGATTTAAGGAGGACAAGATGCGCTCTGTCACCAAAGACAATATCACCGACGTCTTCATGGGGTACCTGTCCAAAGATACTGATCCACGGATGCGTGAAATCATGGGCTCCCTGGTCAAACACCTCCACGACTTTGCGCGGGAAACCAACCTGACGCATGACGAGTGGCGGGCCGGGATTGCGTTTCTGGAAGGCTGCGCTGCGGTGGAAACCGAGGATAGGCATGAATTCGTGCTAGCCTCGGACGTGTTGGGCCTGTCGTCATTGGTTGATATGCTGCATTCCAGTGCCGATGCGACCAGTTCGTCCGTTTTAGGTCCATTTCACGTCTCGGGCGCCCCCCCGCTGCCAATCGGTGGCGATATGAAGCGTCACTACGGCGGGCCGGTTCTACTTGCAGAGGGCGTGATCCGCGATACCGAAGGTAACCCTATCGCCGGGGCAGAACTGGATATCTGGCAAACGGCACCCAACGGCCTCTACGCCAGTCAGGATGAAGAACAGGACACCTATTCTTTCCACGGGCTGATGTCAGTTGGCGATGATGGCAGATATGCGTTCACCACGGTTAAACCAGTTGAATACACCGTGCCGTCTGACGGGCCAGTCGGTGATATTCTGCGCGCTTGTGGTCGCCATCCATGGAGGCCCTCACACTTGCACTTTATCGTCAAAGCCCCCGGGTATCGCTCCCTCGTGACGGAGATTTTTCCGGACAATGATCCCTATTTAGATCAGGATACTGTCTTTGGCGTTCGAGACGATCTGGTAATGACATATGTTGAACGACCTGCATCAGAATTTCCCGATGGCATGGAGCTTTCTGGTAAGATTGCCGAACCTTTCTTGCACGTGAATTTCGACGTGACGCTTGCCAGGGTCTGAATGATATTGAGGAGGCTTGAGGTGCTGAAACATATCTCCATTTTAAGTGCAGCGTTATTTTGCAGTACCGCCGTCGCAGAACAGCGACCGATCTTTGACGCACATATTCACTACAGCCACGATGCCGTCAAACTGGTTCCGCCTGAACAGGTGGCCGAAATCCTTCGAGATGCAGGCGTGCGTAAAGCGCTGATTTCCAGCTCGGATGACAATGGCACTCAGCTATTGTTGGCCGTGGCACCGGACATCGTTGTTCCGGCGCTTCGCCCTTATCGTCGTCGCGGTGAGATCAACACCTGGATGCACGATGAAACTGTAATCGAGTATCTGGAAACAAACCTGGCAAAAAACAACTACGAGGCCATCGGCGAGTTTCACGCTTACGGAGATGACATCAAGACGCCGGTCATCCAGCGTATGATTGCACTGGCGAAAGAGCGGAACCTGATCCTGCACCACCATGGTGATCGCGAGGCCGTTGACTTGATCTTCGAAACATGGCCGGAAGCTCGGGTATTGTGGGCCCATTCTGGGTTTGACGATCCAGCCAGCGTGGTCGATGCGCTAGACATCTATCCCGGGCTATGGGCCGATCTGGCATTTCGTTCGGACATGGTTTCGCGAGGCCGTGTCGACCCGGATTGGAGGGCTGCGTTCCAAGCCCATCCCGATAGGTTCATGGTCGGTACGGATACGTTCGCACCTGAACGTTGGTACTACGTAGGCCCTCATGCCGATTTTTCGCGTGAATGGTTGGATTTGCTGCCGGACCAGATCGCAGACAACATTGCCTATGCTAACGCAGAACGTTTGCTGGCATCAGAATGACCCACGGCGCTGCTTGGTTTCTTATATGGTCCAGCGCGGCGGTTGCTTGTGAAGCGACGGGGCAACGCATGAATTCGGAAGTTCAAAACGCACCCAAGGTTTATCTGGCGGTCGACGAAATTCCGTTGGCCCAACCGTTTTCGGTGTTGGTTTCAGTTTGTAGTGAAACTGCTGTGGGCCAAATGCGTGTGGATGCAATCATGCCCGCTCATCAACATGGTATGAACTATACTCCCAAGGTTACTGCATTGGACGGCGGAGTGTTCCGAATTGATGATATGTTGTTTCACATGCCGGGTTTGTGGGAGCTGCAAATCGATGTCGACGTCAGTGGCCAATCGGTTTTTTACACGTCAGAAATTGCGCTGAAATGAAGCTGTGGATGACAGCTGCGCTAATTTTTCTGAGCGGGGCAGTACGTGCAGATGTCTTGTTGACCGAAGACGAAATTGAACAAACGTTGCCCTTTGGGCCGTGGCCACCATCCTTCCAGCCGGATCCAAGCAATAGATTTTCCAAAGACGCCACGGCAATCAAGCTCGGACAGGCATTATTCAACGATCCGATATTGTCAGTCGATGGTGCATTTTCATGTGCAAGTTGTCATGATCCTGATCAGGCATTTACGACGCCGGAGGCGCGGGCACTCGGTCGTGATTTGTTAAATCGAAACACACCATCACTGCGAAACCTTGCCGGGCTGCGCTGGTATGGTTGGGGCGGCAAAAGCGATAATCTTTGGGCAGCCAGCCTGCATCCGATCATCGAAGAACAAGAGATGGCGCATAGTGCCGAAAGCCTAAAGATAGCTATCTCTGAAAGTACCTACATTGATGATTTTGAAGCCATATTTGGTCACCTCCAGGATCAAAGCCCTGAACTTTTTCTGGTGAATACCGCAAAAGCTCTTTCTGCTTACTTGGAGACCTTAGCCACCGACCGGACGGTATTTGACGATTTTCGCGATGCTTTGGAGCGCCGAGATATTGCAGCGGCTAAGGAATACCCCGAAGCAGCTCAGCGAGGTCTTCAGCTCTTTTTAGGGCGCGGGAAATGCGTATTTTGCCACAACGGTCCGAGGTTTTCCAACAACGAGTTCCATGACGCTGGTGTGCCATATTTTCTGAATGAAACCGAGGTTGACCAAGGTCGGTTCGGAGGATTGAACAATTTACTCTCAAGCCCCTACACACTGGACAGCGACTGGAACGACGATCCGGAAAAGAAAGGTGCCTGGGCCGTGCGAAATGTACGCAGGAGCCATTCTGATTTTGGAACCTTTCGGACGCCCAGCCTGCGGGGAGTGGCTGAAACCGCTCCTTACATGCATAACGGCAGCTTAGATGATCTGAAATCTGTGATACGGCATTACAGCAAAATTGATACTGAAAGGCTGCACGCCGACGGTGAAGCCATTCTTTCGGAATTGAATTTATCTGAGCAGGAGATTGCAGACTTAGTTGCGTTTTTGGTCACGCTCTCCAAGGATTCTTAATAAAGCACTGGTGTAAAGGGCTTGGGAATGGGCTAATTGGCGAGCTATCTTAGCCTCTTCGTCTCTGGGACTAATTCGCTTCCGAAATTCTTAAACCTCCGCCTTTCACAAGCAGATCCACAATTGCGTCGACCCCGCTTCTGTGACGAAGTGACGAAAACAAGAATGGCCTTCCTTTACGCATCATTTTCGCATCACGTTCCATAACCTGCAGCGAAGCGCCAACATGCGGTGCAAGGTCGGTCTTGTTGATTACGAGGATGTCTGATTTCGTAATCGCCGGCCCGCCTTTCCTGGGTATTTCTTCGCCTGCAGCGACATCGATCACGTAGATGGTCAGATCCGCCAGTTCCGGGCTGAATGTGGCTGATAGATTGTCGCCTCCGCTTTCAATCAAAACAATATCGAGGTCCGGATGACGTGTCTGCATCTCGGCGACGGCGGCCAAATTGATCGAGGCGTCTTCGCGAATTGCTGTATGCGGGCAACCGCCAGTTTCGACGCCGATGATCCTGTCCCGCGGCAGGACCTGCATGCGCATCAGCGCTTCGGCATCTTCATGCGTATATATGTCGTTAGTAATAACTCCCACCGAACAGACATCGCGCAGCGCTTCAGACAAGGCGGCGGTCAAAGTGGTTTTTCCGGCTCCTACTGGGCCTCCAATACCTACGCGAAGCGGCCCGTTCATACTGGTCATGTGCGGAAAATCCTCGAATATTGTGTTTCGTGCTTCATGGCCGCAATGTCCCCCAAGAACGCGGTAGAGCTTAACTCGTCCAGGCTCGCCTTTTTTGCCCTTTCAGCAATCTGGGCGCACAACGGTGTCAGCTGGCGGATCAACCGCTGCGCATCGGTCTGTCCCAGTGGTACAAGGCGCGTCGCACAGGCGACAAGGTTGCTTGCGAATGCTTGCAGAAACATCTTGGTCGTCAGCAGCAAAGGAAGGTTTTCTAGTCTTGCAGCCCGTCCAATCGAGACGGGGTAGGTGAATTGCCCAAGGTCCAATTCCCAGACACCTTTAGTGACGTTTCCGAAGGCCTGTCCCAGCAACTCGGTTTCCATGAGCCTTTCGGATGTCGCACAAAAGGCGCGCGCCGCGATATCGACGTCGATCAGTTCTTCTTTGTCATGCGCGTTGAAGGCCGCCACAACGAACACAGCATCATTCCACCCAGAGCCATGTTCAAGCACATCTGAAATCCAGGCTTCAGTATCCCGAGAATTCGCGACAGTTCCCCCGTCAATCGCAGCTTCAAGCCCGTGAGAGTAGGCAAACCCCCCAACAGGATAGGCAGGGGACAACCATTGTGTCAGCGTCAGGATATTGGCGTCAGTGGGTGTGGCCATGGGTCCTGCCGTGGCCATAGGCCCCGCCTTCGGGGGTGAATGGTTCATTCACCTCTCGCACTTTTGCTCCGATTTTAAGAAGCATATCACGGATGACGTGATCGACTTGGATCAACAGGCGAGTCTTTTCAATCTGACAAGGCGTGTGCCGATTGCCGATATGCCAGGCGATACGTGTCAGGTCCGGGGCTGTTACCTCCAGCAACACTTCCGGCGCTGCCTGTATTTCCACTTCGCGACCGTCGTCCAAAACCAACGCGCCACCGTGGTTCAGTGAGGTCGTTTGCGCGAGATCGATGAGAATCTGTTCGCCGCTTTCGCAGGTAAGAACCTTACGCCGCAAAAAACGGTCGTCGTAGGTCAACGAGAGACAGTCTGCCGGATCGCCATGCGTGTGATCCGAATACTGGCGCGCAGTGCAGAGCAGGGCGGTCATACCATCACCTCCTCTGCAGCGGGAATAGTCAGAGCCAGATTGAGTCCGAGAACACCCGATGCACGATCCGTTCGCGCGTCAGACCGCGGTTTTTTAGCTCTTCGTCGCTGAGCGATTGCAGGAATTCGACTTGCCGGACGCGAGATTGAGCTTCGGCTACGCTGATCAGGGCCGAGTAAATTGACGACCCGATGGATACGATTAAACCGGCCAGCGAAAAGCGCGTGTTTGTATGTGTTGCTGAGTGTGCCATTTGGACCCTCGTAAACGTTGGTCCTCCCATGGGTTTTTATATCTGTCATATTGGCCTCACTTAGAAGTGCGTATTTGGTCATTGCTGCCTTGCACGCGCCGCAACGCAGCACATTTTTTGATCAGAATAAAAAATATCGTTGCGCCATCGGCAGCGTTTCGGCGGGTTGGCAAGTCAGCAATTCGCCATCCGCACGCACCTCGTAGGTTTCCGGGTCGACCTCGACATGCGGTGTCGCGTTGTTCAGCAGAAGATCCTGCTTGCCAATTTCTCGTGTGTTTTGGACGGCGACGGTTTGCTTTGCCAATCCCAGTGTATCACCGATCCCATCCGCATGGGCCGCCTGCGAGACAAATGTGATCGCCGAGTTTTCCACCGACCGTCCGTAAGCGCCAAACATCGGCCGACTATAAACCGGCTGCGGTGTAGGGATCGACGCGTTGGGATCGCCCATTTGCGCGCAAGCTATGGTGCCGCCTAGCAGAACCATCTCGGGCTTCACGCCGAAAAAGGCCGGGTTCCAAAGGACGAGGTCAGCGCGTTTGCCTTCCTCGATACTCCCGATCTCGTGGCTGAGCCCATGGGCAATAGCAGGGTTGATCGTATATTTGGCGATATAGCGACGGACGCGAAAGTTGTCGTTCTCACCGGTTTCTTCGGCCAGGCGCCCGCGCTGTTTCTTCATCTTGTCAGCGGTTTGCCACGTGCGGATCAAAACCTCTCCGACCCGACCCATAGCCTGACTGTCAGACGCGATGATGCTGAATGCGCCCATGTCGTGCAGTATATCTTCGGCTGCGATCGTCTCACGCCGGATGCGGCTTTCGGCAAAGGCCACGTCCTCGGGGATGGATTTGTCGAGGTGGTGACAGACCATCAGCATATCCAAATGTTCCTCAACCGTGTTCACGGTGAAGGGCCGCGTGGGATTGGTGGAGGACGGCAGAACGTGGTTCTCGCCGCAGATCTTGATGATATCCGGGGCATGGCCTCCGCCTGCGCCTTCGGTGTGGAAGGCGTGGATAGTGCGACCCTTCATGGCCGCCACGGTGTTTTCAACAAAGCCTGATTCATTGAGCGTGTCGGTGTGAATCATCACCTGCACGTCCATCGCGTCGGCCACCGACAGGCAGCAATCAATGGCGGCCGGGGTGGTTCCCCAGTCCTCGTGCAGTTTCAGGGCACAGGCTCCGGCTTTGACCTGTTCTTCGAGCGCGGCAGGCAGCGAAGCGTTGCCCTTACCTGCAAAGGCCAGATTCATCGGGAAAGCATCCGCCGCCTGCAACATCCGCCCGATATGCCATGGACCGGGGGTGCAAGTGGTGGCCAATGTCCCATGCGCAGGACCGGTGCCACCGCCCAGCATGGTGGTCAGGCCGGAATGCAGCGCGTCTTCGATCTGTTGCGGGCAGATGAAGTGGATATGACTGTCGAACCCACCTGCCGTCAGGATACGACCCTCGCCAGCAATGGCCTCGGTTCCGGGTCCTATGATGATGTCGACACCGGGTTGTGTATCGGGGTTTCCCGCCTTGCCGATCTTGGCGATCCGCCCGTCTTTCAGGCCAACGTCGGCCTTGTAGATGCCCGAGTGATCAACGATCAGAGCATTGGTGATGACCGTATCCACAGCGCCTTCGGCGCGCGTGGTCTGAGATTGCCCCATCCCGTCGCGGATTACCTTTCCGCCACCAAACTTGACCTCTTCGCCATAGCTGGTCAGATCACGTTCGACCTCGATCACAAGATCGGTGTCGGCCAGCCGCAGCTTATCCCCGGTGGTGGGACCGAACATCGCGGCGTAGTCTGAGCGCTTGATTTTTGCTGGCATCAGAGTGCCCCCATGACCTTTTGATTGAAGCCGTAGACCCTGCGCGCACCACTGATCGGGATCAGCGAAACTTCGCGGGCCTGCCCCGGTTCGAACCGCACAGCGGTGCCTGGCGCAATGTCCAGGCGCAGGCCACGCGCGGCAGTTCGGTCAAAGTCGAGCGCCGGGTTGGTTTCGGCGAAATGGTAGTGTGAGCCGACCTGAACCGGGCGGTCGCCGGTATTGGCGACCATCAAAGTGATCGCATCAGTGTCGGGGTTCAGGGTAATTTCACCATCAGCCGGGAACAGCTCCCCGGGGATCATTTGTTCAGCTTTGTGATCAGCGCGACAGCAGCCAGCGCAACAACCGCCAGCCCAACGCCCATCGCCGCATAATCGGTGCCGTGCGCGTGGATATGCGTTCCATTATGGGCGGCTGCCGGGCCAGCGAAGATCAGGGCGGGGAAAAGCATGCGTGTCATATTGGTTTCCTTTTTCAGCGAATGGGGTGGTGGACGGTCACCAGCTTGGTGCCATCTGGAAAGGTGGCTTCGATCTGAACTTCGTGGATCATTTCGGGCACACCTTCCATGCATTGCTCTCGGGTGATCACCTCGGCCCCGGCTTGCATCATGTCAGCAACTGAACGCCCATCGCGTGCACCTTCGACCACGGCATCGGTGATCAGGGCGATCGCCTCGGGGTGGTTCAGTTTGACGCCGCGGTCCAGCCGTTTGCGGGCGACTTCGGCGGCCATGGCGACCAACAGTTTGTCTTTTTCGCGAGGGGTCAGGTTCATGTCAAAGCATCCAGCATCGAGGCAGCGTGTCTTTGTTCAACCGACGTAAGATCGGCATCAATGTGCCACGGAGGGCAAAGCTGTTTTCGGCAAGAACACGAGCAACCAACAGGTTATTGCGGATCATAGTCGCACCTGCGGTGTCGGGCAGCATCTGACGAATGGCATTCAGATGACCTTCGGCTGACCCCGATACAAAGACGATCAACGCCATCGCACCCGCGCCGTTTGCAATATGCGGTTTGGACAGATGTTTGTGCCAATCACCCGAGAACTGGATCGCGTCAAGGAACACCTTTTTTCCTTGGTACCGTATCTCGATCCGATCGTTTAGACGGATATCGGTCAGCGTCTCGCCCATCGCAATGCGGCCGAAGACCAGCGGCTCTACCATCAGCATCTCGGCATCTGGCGCCATCTCGATTTTCAGGCGTCGCTCCAGAGCGCTGCCATTGAACAGAATAGTCTCTTGCGGCAACCAGTTCAGCCGGGCTTCAGTCTCAACAGTCAGATGATTGGTAATCTGGCCACATTCTTGCGGCTTGGCCTTGTAGGCGCGCTCGCAGGCTTGTGTTGTCAAAGTCAGCGCCGTTCCTTTTGCTGCCTTACCGGAAAGTCGAAATGAGTCGCCTCCGGTTACGCCGCCTGCCGTGTTAAGAAGAACCGCGTCAAGATCGGGTGTGTTGGTTCTGGGGAACAGACATTTATAAGACCCGGACTGGCGAAACTTGTTCAGCACCGTCCTGTCACCCAATTGCTTGGTACTCAAACTGACGGCACCTGCAGCGCGCGGTGGAATAGCACTGTGCGTAGGCAATATGGCTGCAACGTGTGTAATAGGGCACCTATGGAGCTTTGATTGGTGCCACTTGTTTCTCTGTTGAAGGGGCGGAACACTAATCTACAGTGTCGAAATCTGCTTAATTCGACATCGCGCGGCTAAATTTTAGACAGCGACCTCGGTCTTGGATGAAAAAATAGGCGGATCGCGCCGATTTTCCGAATTGGGTTAAAGGTAAGTTGCCAAGCTTGCTGCGATGCAGAAACCGTATGGGTGCCACCGCGGAGATGACCCGGGGGTGTGTGACGGCTGCGCGAATTGGACCTCGAACACAACCGCCACACGGAACGCAACAACAGTTGCGGGGATCAGGTAGAAGAAGAGTGTGCCTTTGTGCAAGCCCTCTCTCCCGGCCCCGCCAGGAGGATCACATGAAATCGCTCAAATCCACACTCGCCGGATCGGCAGTATTTGCTGTCATGGCCACCGCCGCCTTGTCGACCGAAGACACGATCAAGGTAGGAGTGCTGCATTCGCTTTCCGGTACGATGGCGATCTCGGAAACGACGTTGAAAGACACCATGCTGATGCTGATTGACCAGCAAAACGCCAAGGGCGGTCTGTTGGGTAAACAGCTTGAAGCTGTCGTGGTCGACCCGGCCTCTGACTGGCCTCTGTTTGCCGAAAAAGCGCGTGAGCTGCTAACCGTCCACGAGGTGGATGTAATCTTTGGCAATTGGACTTCGGTGAGCCGCAAGTCGGTTCTGCCAGTGATCGAGGAACTAAACGGCCTTCTGTTCTATCCGGTCCAGTATGAGGGCGAAGAAAGCTCTAAAAACGTCTTTTATACCGGTGCCGCTCCGAACCAACAGGCCATCCCCGCCACGGACTATTTCCTGGAGGAACTGGGGGTCGAGAAATTCGCTCTGCTCGGCACAGACTATGTCTACCCCAGGACCACCAACAATATCTTGGAAAGCTATCTGAAGCAAAAAGGTATCGCGGAAGCAGATATCTTCGTCAATTACACGCCTTTCGGCCATTCCGACTGGTCCAAGATCGTGGCGGACGTGGTCGCGCTGGGCGCGGATGGTAAAAAAGTCGGTGTGATCTCGACCATCAATGGTGACGCCAATATTGGTTTTTACAAGGAATTGGCAGCGGCTGGTGTTTCGGCAGATGACATTCCGGTCGTGGCCTTCTCGGTCGGTGAGGAAGAACTGTCCGGTTTGGACACCACCAACCTCGTCGGTCACCTCGCCGCTTGGAACTACTTCCAGTCGGCGGATACTGAGGCCAACGCGGAATTTGTGGACACCTGGAAAGCCACCATGGGTGATGAACGTGTGACCAATGACCCGATGGAGGCGCATTACATCGGCTTCAACATGTGGGTAAACGCCGCGACCGAGGCCGGTTCGACCGAAGTCGATGCTGTACGCGCCGCGATGTATGGGCAGGAATTCCCGAACCTGACCGGAGGCACCGCTGTGATGCTGCCGAACCATCACCTCGCGAAACCGGTTCTGATCGGTGAAATTCAGGAAGACGGTCAGTTCGATATCATCAGCGAAACCGACGTCGTGCCGGGTGACGCCTGGACCGACTTCCTGCCGGAGTCGGCTGTGCTCGTCTCCGATTGGAAAGAGCTGGGTTGCGGTATGTACAACACCGAGACCAAGACCTGCGTTCAGACCCTGTCGAACTACTAACCGACACGCAAGGCGGGTTTGTTTGCCCGCCTTGCTAAAATAAAGACATTCGGGTTTCACCACATGGTACGACTTTTCCTTGCGGGCCTCGCAATCCTGTGCGCCTGCCTGACTGCCAACGCTCAAGAGGTCGGTCTACAACCGATCCTGCAAGAGCATCAGGAGATCATCGCCAAAAGCTCGCGCAAGACGATCAAACCGGCGATTGATGCGATTGCATCAAGCGGCTTGCCTCAGGCGCAAGTGATGCTTGAGACATGGGCAGCCAAGAACATGTGGATGCGCAAGTCGGACGGTCTGTTCTTTTCTGGCCAGAAAGGAGAGGGGCGGTCGTATGAATTGACCGACTTCGATACCGGAGAAGTCGTCGGTACATTTGAGAAATCCGAGCTTAGGCAGCTGAAGCCCAACAGCGGTATCCGCGCGATGATCGGGACCGCTCTGGTCCAGTTTCAATTGACCGATCCGGATCGCACAAAACGTCTGGCCGCATTGCAATCCATCCAACGTGATCCCGAAAGTGCACTCTTGGAGCCACTTCGCGCTTCGATAGGGGATGAACCCGAAGCAGAGTTGAAGGCGCAAAAGCAGCGGCTGGAACGGTTGCTGACGATTGGTTTTGACGAAGATACCGCAGCCCGCGTGGCGGCGATCAAAGAAATGTCCGGCGATCTGGGCGTAGACGTTCGTGCGGCTCTGAACCCGTTGCTCGTCACTGCCCGCCAAGCCGCTACCGAATTGCCCCAGGACCTGAACGTCGCCGTTATTCTTGAAGCGGGCTCAGACGCCTTAACGTCTGACGAAGCATATGACTTGCTCGTTGCAGGAAACCTGGCCGCACCGCGTGTTTCGGCGGAAGATATCAGATCGGCACTGGCGGCCAATATAGAAGGTGGTCGTGTAGGTGGTACTCCCGTCGCACAGCTGAATTCAGATGCAATGCGCGCGCGTGCGTATACCTCTCTGGCAGAGGCGGGGACTGTGCCAGCCTTGGTCACGAAGGCGGATGTCAACGCTGCAGTTAACACGCATGTATTCTTCGAAACCTACAGTGAGCCATCTGCCGAGGTCACTGAAGCAGCAGAGAAAGCCCTGCAACAGATCGAACTGAAGGTCGGCCTGAGCCAAACACTCGACCTGACGCTGGACGCGATCTCACTGGCGTCGATCTATTTCCTCGCCGCCATCGGTCTGGCCATCACCTTCGGCGTGATGGGCGTGATCAACATGGCCCATGGCGAGTTCATCATGATGGGTGCTTATACCGGCTACGTGGTGCAGCAGATTATCCCTGATCATACGCTTTCGATCATGGTTGCTATTCCAATGGCTTTTGCCGTCACCTTCGCGATGGGCGTCGCTATGGAGCGGTTGGTGATCCGCTGGCTTTACGCTCGCCCGTTAGAGACGTTGCTGGCGACGTTCGGCATCTCAATTGCCCTACAGCAACTGGCCAAGAACATCTTTGGCACGCAGGCGCGCCCGCTGACTGCTCCAGGTTGGTTGGATGGTTCGTGGATGCTGAATGACGTGGTTTCAATCAGCTACATCCGCATTGCGATCTTCGTTCTGGCGCTTATTTTTCTGGGACTTTTCCTCTACATCATCAAGCGGACGAGGCTAGGGCTTGAGATGCGTGCAGTAACGCAGAACTCTCGCATGGCGGCGTCAATGGGGATTAATCCCGGGCGAGTGAATATGCTGACCTTTGGGCTTGGCTCCGGCATTGCCGGCATCGCCGGGGTCGCGATTGGCCTATTCGCCAAGGTCACGTCCGATCTGGGCAGCGACTATATCGTGCAAAGTTTCATGACAGTGGTTGTGGGTGGTGTTGGTAACATCTGGGGCGCGCTTGCAGGTGCGGGCATGATCGGCTTCTTGCAGAAGGGGATCGAGTGGATGAACCCGTCGAACACCCTCGCGGCCCAAACCTACATGATCATCTTCATCATCATTTTCATCCAGTTTCGGCCGCGGGGCATTATCGCCCTCAAGGGTCGCGCGGCGGGGGATTGAGCCATGGAACGCAGCTTTATCGCCAAGAACCCATCCGTGCTGGTCTTTCTTGCCATCCTGTCCCTGTTCACCCTGAGCGTAACCATCCTGTCCGAGGGTTTCGGGATCGGTGTAATCTCGACCAGTTTCGTCAAAACGCTGGGCAAAACCCTGTGCCTTTGCCTGATCGCAGTGGCGATGGATCTGGTCTGGGGCTTCACCGGCATCCTGTCACTGGGTCACTTCGCCTTCTTCGGGCTGGGGGGCTACATGATCGGCATGTGGCTGATGTACGAACGCACCCGCCTGATCGTGGTCGACTCGCTGGCACAGGCCGAAATTCCACCGACGTCGTCCGAAGTGGTGGACGCGATTGGAACACAAGTCTTTGGCGTTGTCGGATCGTCGGAGTTTCCGTTGATCTGGGCGTTCTCCCACAGCCTGACCCTGCAACTGATCCTGGTTGTGCTGGTCCCGGGTCTGTTGGCGCTGGTCTTCGGATGGTTGGCTTTCCGGAGCCGTGTCACCGGTGTATACCTATCGATCCTGACACAGGCGATGACGTTGGCACTGGCACTGTATCTGTTTCAGAACGACAGCGGGTTGCGTGGGAACAACGGCTTGTCCGGCCTGCAGAACCTGCCAGGTGTTACCGCCTCGCAGGACTTGGTGTCGATCTGGTTCCTCTGGGCCTCGGCGCTGGCCTTGGGTCTGGGCTATATGCTGGCGGCGTGGATCGTGTCAGGCAAGTTCGGATCGGTCATCCGTGGCATTCGCGATAACGAGGCACGGGTGCGCTTCCTTGGCTATTCAGTCGAGGTATTCAAGCTGGCTGTCTTCACCCTGACTGCTTGTATCGCAGCCATTGCTGGCGCGCTTTATTACCCGCAAGCTGGCATCATTAATCCCGAGGAGATGGCCCCCATCGCCTCGATCTATTTGGCCGTCTGGGTCGCCATCGGTGGACGAGGCCGCTTGTATGGTGCGGTAATTGGTGCAGCTTTTGTAAGCCTTCTGAGCACGTGGTTCACGGGTGGGCAGGCCCCCGATATTCCGCTTGGGTTTTACACGATCAAATGGGTCGACTGGTGGCAGGTGCTACTGGGCGTAACTTTTGTGTTGGTTACGTTGTTCGCTCCGCAGGGCATCGGAGGATTGTTCGACTTGTGGACCGACAGCCGCCACCCGGACAGGCATGGGGCAAATCTGGGACCGGATGACGGCGCTCTGCGCGAGAAGGAGGCCATCGAATGAGCACTTTGCTTGAGGTTAGCGGCGTTTCGGTCACTTTCGATGGTTTCCGAGCTATCAACAACTTGTCGTTTCAGATCGGCGAGGCCGAGCTTCGCGCCGTGATCGGCCCAAACGGGGCAGGCAAGACCACGTTCATGGACATCATTACAGGTAAAACCCGGCCCGATGAAGGACGTGTCATCTGGGGGGAGAAATCGGTATCTTTGTTGGGGCTGTCCGAGGCAAAGATCGCGCAGGCTGGGATCGGAAGGAAGTTTCAGAAACCCACGGTTTTCGAAGACCAGACCGTGCAGGAAAACTTGCTGATGGCGCTTCAGAACAAACGTGGCTGGCTTCACGTGCTTTTCTATCGAACCTCCACTGACGATTTGCAGAAAGTTGAAGATCTGGCTGTCGAAATCGGCCTGTATCAGAATCTAAGCCGCAAAGCTGGTGAACTGAGCCACGGT
This sequence comes from Ruegeria sp. C5, assembly GCF_056537605.1. Taxonomy (NCBI): domain Bacteria; kingdom Pseudomonadati; phylum Pseudomonadota; class Alphaproteobacteria; order Rhodobacterales; family Roseobacteraceae; genus Ruegeria; species Ruegeria sp. C5. The sequence continues at coordinate 78,646 of NZ_JBQFRX010000005.1, forward strand.
CAAAAGCAGTGGCTGGAAATTGGCATGCTGCTGGCTCAGGAGCCACGACTTTTGCTCGTGGACGAACCCGCCGCCGGCATGACACCGCAGGAGCGCGAACACACAACCGACTTGCTAGTACAAGCCGCCAGAACCCGTGCCGTTGTTGTGGTGGAACACGATATGGAATTTGTCCGACGCCTGAATTGCAAAGTCACGGTTCTACACGAAGGGTCCGCCTTGGCTGAAGGCAGTCTTGAACACGTGACATCTAACCAGGACGTCATCGACGTATATCTAGGGCGCTAAACAATGCTGAAGCTAACAGATCTGACTTTGCATTATGGGCATTCGCAAATCCTCAACGGGATTTCCATGGAAGCCAGACAAGGTGAAGTGACTTGCGTGATGGGGACCAATGGTGTCGGGAAAACCAGCCTGATGAAAGCAATATCAGGTACGCATCCGCGATCGGGCGGCAGTCTGGAACTGGACGGGGAAATTCTGGGCGTCCTGCCTGCTCATCAAATGGCGTGGAAAGGTGTGGCCTATGTCCCACAAGGTCGTGAGATATTTCCTTTGCTCACAGTTCGCGAAAATCTTGAAACGGGGTATGTCTGTCTGCCTGCCAGCGAACATTTCATTCCAGGTGATATATTTGATATGTTCCCGGTCCTCAAACAGATGCAAAACCGTCGCGGAGGTGACCTTTCTGGCGGTCAGCAGCAACAGCTGGCGATCGCACGGGCATTGATAACACGACCAGGCCTGCTTCTGTTGGACGAGCCGACCGAAGGTATTCAGCCCAACATCATCCAACAGATAGGCGAAGTCATCCGACACCTCAGAACCACGAGCGGAATGGCAATCATTCTAGTGGAGCAATACTTTGACTTTGCCTATGAACTTGCCGACAGATTTATCGCGTTGCGACGAGGAGAAGTCATAATCAACGGCACCAGGGAAGACGTGACACGCGATGAGTTGCTGCAGGCTGTAACAGTCTAGTGCTGATACTTGAAATTGCTTTCGGAATTGAAGGATGAAATCCAGATTTAGTTCGGGATATAGTTTGACCCTACGAACATGTTAAGTACTAACAGTTTTTCCTTTTGAGATACCGTCGTTCGCTGGCCCCAGCCTTGAGCGGAGAATAGTTTTGATCAAGTGAAGGACTTCATATCGTACTGAGGTTAAGCTTGGCCTTTCTCCCAATTTGTATCGCAATTTGGGTAGTGGCGTGCAGGCTCAGTGGCCTACGAGCTATATTGCGTCAGGTTTCCATCATGCGTGCAAGTTTCGTACGATCGACTTTGGAGGCATGACGCTTGTCCATAGGGATGTTCTTAATCGAAATCACATTTGGAACGCCAAAACCAAGCGCAGATTTAGTCCAATCGTCGATGTGATCCGCGGAACCTTGGACGCAAAGTGTGGGGCCTGCTTTGGTATTGACGAGCGCGCATCGATCTACACCTGGCCATCTTTGTGCCGCGACTTCGATAGCAAAGGGGAAGAGCGTACCTGAAAAGAACTCAATTTCGGACCCGACGCGCCCCCATAACCATAAACGCCCGTCATCATCCAGCGCGCCAGCGTCACCGGTCCGGTGCCATATGACACCACCTTCTTCGATTTTGTTGTTCTTCGAATGGGTCGGGTCCAAATACCCGTCATTCACATGTGCGCCGGCGACCTGAATTTCATTGTCGCGGATGCGGAGCGTGATTTCGGGCACCGGGTATCCCACAAGAAGACCCCTTCCAACAGCCATGTCGCGGTGATCCTTCACCGAGATATCCGCGGCGTCGAGATGGGCAATCGGTTCAGCCTCGGTCGACCCATAAATGCACACAACCGACAGACTGTGCCGGGTTCTCAACGCCTCGACAAGATTCGGAAACACCGGACCGCCGCCGGTGAACACCGTGTGCAACGGCCCGGTATCCTCAGATTGAACCAGTTTTTCACATAGCGATGGTGGGATGAGGGCCCGGGTGATCTGTTGCGTTTGAAGCCAGCTTTCCAACTGCACGGGCGACAATTGGTCCAGCTTGCTGAACCTCCAGTTGGGCAGAACACTTGTGCGCCCGGCCGCCAGATTGATCAGGGTGAACACCGGAAAGGCCACCAGATCGCGCTCGGCCTTGCGGCTGTCGAGGAGGGGTGCGATGGCATCGTGCTGCGCCATCAGAAACGCATGTGAGCGCGGAATGGCCTTGGGCAGGCCAGTTGTACCAGAGGTAAAGGAAATAAGGGCGATATCGTCCGGTTGTACCTTTTGCGCCACCGGGTTACTGCGGCTTTTACCAGGCGTCAGCAGGGGCAGGGCCCAGAGATCCGGAACCAGAAACTTCAGCAAAGAATACGCACCCGCTGCACAGAACGCTTTTGGCTTCGTTGTTCGGGCGGCGTGGCGCAGACCGGCCAGCCCCAAGGCTGGCTCTGGTAAGACAACGGTTGCGCCAAGGGTCCAAAGCGCAGCCAGACTCGCATATAGGTCCGCTTTGACAGGCATGGCCAACAACACGCGATCACCTGACTGGATACCCTTGTCCTGCCACCGACCTGCCAAGTGCTGAACGCGCGTGTGCAGGGTTTGAAAGGTGATCTCGCGGCCCTTGCCGTCCACTATGGCTGTCCGGTCAGGAACCCGTTTAACCGCCGCGGCGAATTGGGACAGCAGGTCAGCCATTCAGCTTCCGTCCAAGCAAAGTATAGCGCCGGAATATTGTCGCGCCTTCCGCTGCACTGCGCTCGGCGGAGGTGTTGTCATCATGGATCAGCGCATGAATGGCGGTTTCGTACCCCATCCTGAGCGCCGCCTTGTGAAACCGGTTAGCCAGATGCCGTCCGGCGCCCGGTTCGAGACTTGCATAGGTCTTGAGGATTGCGGATGCCGGATTGGGGCCTTCGGCATAATTGGGAATGCCAAACAGAAACCCGGCCAATGTCCCGTCATGGCGGCGCGCAAAAAGGATCAGATCGCGCTTCATCATCGGCACAACTGGCATATACATGGCCAGAAAATCTGCCTCAGCAATCGGCTTGTAGAACGCGTTGTTTGAGAACGCACGGGTTGAAAGTTTAAAGACCTGACGAAACAGGGCCTCGGGGTCTGTTCCATCCCATTCTTCCACGACAAAACCATCGGTTTCTGGCGGTGCTGATCCAGCGGCGGTCCGCAACGGCACCCGGGCCGAAAAATACCGGCTGATCTCTGTAAATCCTGCCGACTGGAAAACCCCCGGCTCATGAAGTTTGTTGGTAGGCTCCATCAGGAACGGAGCGGACCCGTCGCTATCCGAGACGAACCGGTAACTGTGCCAGGTGTCGCCCGACATCGGCCCGATGATGCGATCCAGGCCTGCGTCTTGCACCCTCTCGATCCCTTTGCGCAGGATTTCGGCACCGGCTTCGGGCGTTTTGCAGGAAAAATCGCCGAAGGTCGCGGCGCGCGCGCCGTCCCAGATCGGACCGTTCAGATAAACGGTCAGCTTTGCATCCGCCGTTCTGATGATCTCTTTGGTCATGAAAAAACTCCGGCAAAGAACCCAGCACTTAGCGATCCAGCAACGATCCAAACGTAGTAAAGCAACGGCGGCGCGAGGGCCAACAGCGTCAGCCTGAGCACCCGATCTTTTTCGAACCAAGTTGGTCGGAGCAACGGCGCTGCGACTGAACAAGTTAATGAGAACAGGGCCAGTACCGTCAGCGGCTCGGCCCAGTTCGACTGTTCAGAATTCTGGGAAACAGCCCATGTCCGAATAAGAAACAGGACAACCGCAGCAAGTGGTATAACAACAGGAATGGGACGCAGCGCCACAGCAGTGAGCCCCATAGCTAACCCCATCGCACTGAGCCCAAAAAAGGAAACTGCATCCCATCCCGTTGCATTTCCAGCCGCAAGCCAACCGAACCCCAATAGCCCCAAGGCGGCTATGATATCCAGATCGGGGTACTTACTGTCACAAGGAGAAGCGGTACGCGCCCAGCCATGTGCGGCAAGAACCATGATCGGCAGTACTGTGTTCTGCAATTTTGCGGCGGCCAGCAGCAAAAAAACCGCGACAACATACACACGGGTCGCATGTTTGGTCAGGCCCAGTTTGGTTCCCACCACGCCAAAACTGGCAAGGGCGGCAAAGAACATGGCGGCCAACAGGGCGAGCTCTGCCAAAGAGCTGAAATAGTGGCCGTTTAGGAAAATCAACAAGCCAAGCGGCAGGAAAAGGTTGTCAAACCCGCGCCAGCTTTGTGCTTCGACCAATGTGCCAAAAGCCGCAACCATAAGGCACAACATCATGATGTTAGATGGCGGGAGTTTCGATAAGAACAAGAAGCAGATGATCGCAACCAATAGCGTTACGACAAAAAACACCACGGACCCTTCTAAGCTCTTGTCGCCATCTTCTACCACGTAGCGTTTGGTTCCATACGTAGTCCCGGCAAGCGCAGCGGCTGCATCCGCCAGTGTTAGAACGGCGATTGGCAGGATGTAGAACAGCGTGTTTTCCCCGGCTAGCAGAAAGCATAGCCCAACTGACAGGGCGAGCAGAAAGTCGCCGTAGGACGTACGATCCACACCATGCAAAGTTGCACCCAGACCCGACGAAAAACGAGGCAGGCGCAGCACCAGCATCACCAGGATTGTGGCCGCAATCAGCATGTAAACCGGCCAGCGATCGGGAAACAACCAGGGCAGCAGCAACGCAAAGAGGCCGGTGCTGACATGCATAAGCTTGCGCTGCACTTCGGGTTTCAGGCCCGCTGTATTGGCCAGATTGCGTATGACCATCATTACGCCGACCAGAGCCAGCACCGACCCCGCCGCCAGCAGAATCTGCCCAATAACAGTCACGGTTGAAACTCTTCGACGACGAAATCCGAATAGAAGAATGCCATGTCGCGGGCCTTCTGCTGTGTTTCGATGTCGGTCAGGGTTTCAACCTTGTTTCTGAATTCCGGCGGAACCCTCCGGGGTGCCATCATGTTCCAATAGACTAGTCGGGCATTTGGCTCCGCAGCGGTCAGGATCGACCCGTAAACCTGATGGAAGGTCTCGGGCGACATGTACTCGAAGATGTCGGACAGGTTGAATCCTCTGGCTTTTTCGTCGGTCGACACAAAAGCCTCAAGCGATCCAAGGCGGATGTCGAGACGATCCAACCGGGATCGGATTGTCTCATAATGCTCGGGACGCCACGCCATTGGCAGCGCGTCGCCATGATCGCCTTTGAGAATCCAGTGCAGATAGGGATTTTGCGAGGGATCGGTGGTGACTCCCGCATGACGGATGCGGCGGGAGACATGTTGGGCCGGGCTACCCTCTACATGGTCGAAAAACGCACTGTCCCGGCCCATGCGACCCATGACGAGGCGAGAGAAGAAGATGTTCAGCAAAAGACGCCATCGCACCGTGTTGAACCGCGTGTCGAAGAATGTCAGTCGCTCTTCGGGCGAGCGGGGAACAAACACTGCGTCGATGGTTCGGCGTGAATGCACAAGAGGCAGTAGCCAAGTTCGAAAGATGCGAAAATAGCGCTCGAACTTGCCGACGCCACCGATGCCGTGTTTTTCGACATCCGTGATCAGAGTCCGCCAGAAAGCGCGCGTTTCGGCATCTGTGGCTTCCAAAACCTGGTTCAGCAATGCGCCCCGTCGGGTACTTCGCCGCGAGCCGGTGAGTTCAATGAATTCGGGATGGGTCAGCATTTTATAGGCCGCGATCCTGAGCTTAAGGCAGGCGATCTGGGCCGGTGAAAGATCCAGAACGACAATGCGCGCGGGATCGAGTGTCAGCATTGCCAGCGCATTATCCCCGGCAGAGCAGATGGAGACCAATGTCTTGCCCGCACAATCGCCCAGGGCGGAGGTGAGAACATCCGCGTCTTCCCACAGTTGGGCATAGCGGATATGGTCGAAATCCGCCTTTTTCTCAATCTCACTGCTATCCATCGCACCGCTCCACCGCGCCGCTTGCCCCGTCGACCCGGATCATCTCACCATCTTCGATCCAGTTGGTTGCGCCTTTCAAGCCAACCACGCAGGGGATACCCAGTTCGCGTGCGACAATCGCAGAATGTGACAACAGAGACCCCCGTTCGACGACGATGGCGGATGCGTTCGAGAATACGGCGATCCAGCCCGGATCGGTGTGGCGCGCCACGAGTATATCTCCGGGGTTTAAGGCCTCGGTGCGCGGGTCGCGGATCACGCGCGCGCGCGCCTTGATCTGACCTGCAGAACAACCTGTGCCGTGCTTCATCCGAGCAGTGTCCGCCTCCGCTTCTGCGTTCTCGGACCAAACCGGGGCGATGGCGGGGCCACGGATTTCGATGCGTTCCGGCGGATCTGGGCGTCGGGACGAGGCTTCGTCTTCCAGTTTGCGCTGCGCAACGATGCCTTTCAGATCAGGTGACAGGCTATAACCTTCGACTGCTCCGAGAACTTCATGTGTTGTCAGGAAGAATACATCCTTTGGCGATGAAAGCAGGTCACGGGCAGCGAATTCGCGGCCGATGCCCAGAAACACGCGCCGCGCATAACCAAATATGCGCGTGCGTTCAAAGCGCAGGTTTTCACGGTCGCGCACCCGCGCCTTGGTCCAGCTTAAAATCCATTTGGCGAAGTGCCGTTTGAGTGGGTTTGACGGAAACTGAGCCTTCCAGTCCGGTTCATCGCCGTCCTGACGCCCGGAAGGTGGACGTTCAGCGCTGGCTGCAATGGCCAGCAACAGACTGGTCGGGTCATCGCGTAACGGAACGCTTTCCAGCTTGAGCTCTTCCGTACACCGGTCGCCGAACTTCTCAAGATACGCATCAACCTCAGCTTCGATTTGCCGGTGTTCTGACAAAACCGACAGATGTGCATTGGCCTTCAAAGGAGCGGCAAGCCCTGCCTGCCGAACCAACTCTCCCATCCGGGCGATGCGTTGCGCGGGTTCCGCCGAAACGATATCACCTTGCCCGATCATGAGGTCGTTGTGCAGGCTCAACCCGGCCTCGCCCAGCCACTTTTGCAGCAGGTTACGCGAGCCGCCAAAGGCAATCATGCACAGGAAATCGTTGATCAGCGGGGCATCCCACCGATCCAGCAGAGTGCTTTCAATGCGCCGGTATTCCGCAGCCAGTTGGGTCGCGTTAGAGGCATCCACGTTCAGCCCCGTCTGTAATATGTCGTTCAGCCTGCGGTAAAAATCACGCCGGGTCTGCGGTAGGCGGATGGCCTGCCAGATCAGGCCGCCCGCAACCTTGGCCAGTTTCGCGTACTCCACGACCTTGCGCCAGCCGGTGGTGGGGGGTGGGGCAAGAGCATCCGTGACCTCACGCGGCATCGGTTCAGAAACGCCCATCATCGTTTCCATATAGTCGCGGTTCAGTGAATACCCGGGCAACAGTGCCAGCGCGCGATACCAGTTGATCAGATTGTAATAGGCGCGCCCGTCCACCCGCCCCAGTAAATTGTCAAACACAGTGGGGTTCAGCGCGACCGTGTGCCGGGACACGCCCAGCAGCCTAACGAAAGCGCGATATACCTGAGAATACACGTGCAGGGCAAAGGAATAAGTCAGCGGGCTGACGATGCCCGGATAGCTTTCGACGATATTGGAATTGTCGAAAATGGTAAGCGTCTGATCTTCGAGCGGGGCAGGGCGCAGGGTCGTGGTGATCGGGCGGGCCTGCAGAATATGCAGCCCTTGCGCATCAATGGCCCATTCGATGTCCTGAGGAGAAACGAATAGCACCTCGGCCTTTCGGGCTAGGGCTGCGATGGATCGCGCCTCCGTGACGGTCAAATGTGCAGGGGCGTCAGGAGCGCTTTCCGGTACGCCATCTGCATCGATGACCCAGTCTTCTCCGTCCGCTTCCCCCGACACAAGCTGCTCTGCAAGCCCGTCAATCGCTGAGATCACGACCACATCGCGCCGGCCACTGACCGGATCGGCGGAAAAGGCTACCCCGGCCGCTTTGGCATCGATCATGCGTTGCACGATGATTGCGGGGGCCTCGGCCTCGCCACCGGATTTGACTGCGCGGTAGGTTTCGACCGTTGATGAGAAACCGGATTGCCAAACCTGCTTGGCCGCCGCGATCACACTCTTGCCGGGAACATTCAGGACCGTTGCGAACTGTCCTGCATGGCTGTGGTCCACGCCATCTTCGGACTGGCCAGAACTGCGTACCGCGTAAGGCCCGGACCCGAGTGTTTCAAGCGCGGTGGACACCGCCGGTCGCAGGCCTTTTTGCGCGATCGGGCCCGATTGCCCCATACGAAACGCGTCATTTGTGATGACAAAGAATGCGGGCGGGGAAAACCCGTGCTGTGACAGATGCGACAGGGCTGCCGCTTTGCCTCCAACCACAGAGATGTCGTTGGCATCCATTTGGTCGACGATGAAAGTCATGCTACGGCTCCGATCAGGTAGGGTAGGAAACCAGCCGTGGCATAGCTGAAAAATACCCACAGACCGGAAACAGCGTCCATCCTGTTTTGTGCTTTCTCAGTGGGTGTCTGACTGTAGTGGAATACAGCAACCCCGCAGGGAACCAGCGCCAGTGTGCCGATCAGGGCGCTTGGCCAGCCAACCCCGGTGGCGCTTCCTGTGCCGGCGAGAAGCGCGTAGGATAACAGAACGCAGCCGATCCAGATACGTCCCGCCGTACGCGGACCCCATAGGGAGGAATAGGTGTCGACCCCTTCAATCTCGTTTTCGGGCGCCCACAATTTCCGCCCGATCTCAAGGACGCAGCCATTCACAAAGGACAACGCCAGGAACAGCCATAGTGAGGGTGCTGCGCCGCCTGCCGGCAGCCATTCGAGGCCAGTCAGCAATAGATCGATCAAGGGCATGATTGCCATGTGGCTTAGCAGGTACAGAACCGGCCGGGCCTTCAGCCAGGCCGGGACACCGAATTCAACTGTCATCGCAGCGAGCCAGATCCAAACCGCGCCCAACAGCCACAAAACCGACGGGTGCCAGAACCAGGAAGCCGCAAGTGCAACTGGAATGGTCAGTAAGCCCAAGCTCAAAACTTCGCCTGGTGAGACCAATCCGCGTGGGATCGGCCTGTCGGGCCGGTAACGTCGGTCATCCTCGGCGTCCTTGAACTCGTCACAGACCCGCATCTGGAAGAACAGCGCCATGGCCAGCACAAAACCGGCGGCAAAGGCAGGCCACTCGGGCAAGGGGCGGTCTGCCAGACGGGCAGACACACAAATGCTGGCCGAGGAAAACACCAGCAGCAGGGGGACGGTTTTCTTAAGCGGAAAGCGCTCGGATTGGTAAATCCAAAATCGGTTCTGAAAGCTCATCTGTGGCGGGCCAGACTCTCATGGGCGCGGGTGAAATGACCGGCAGCAATCGCGGCGACAATGGAGATTTCGCCGCATAAGCACGTGGCCGCAGCAACTTCGGCTAAAGCCGTGCCACACCCGCTGCCCCGTAGACCGAGTATGTTCAGCGCTGCTGCCTGGCTTGGCAAACCGGTTCCGCCGCCGACCGAGCCGACAAGGATATTCGGAAGCGTGACCGAGCAGAATAGATCGCCGCCCCTAGGTTCCATACGCGTGACGCCCATTGCACTTTCGGCAACGCAGGCCGCGTCCTGTCCGGTTGCGATATAGAACGCAGCCAGCCCGTTGGCATAATGCGCCTGTGCGCCAAACTGGCCAGACAAATGTGCGCCCAGATTGGCGACACGGCCATAGTCCAGCATCGCCTCGACCGTCGTTCCCAGTGTCTTTTCGACAATCTCAGCCGGAAGCGTAACCGAGGCGCTGACTTTCCGCCCGCGCCCCGTCACCAACCCCAGCGCCGAGGCCTTCTTGTCGCCCGAGAAATTACCTTCGACATACCAGTTCTCAATCGCAACAGGACAGCTATCCGTGATTGCGTGGCAAAGGGCGTCGGTGGCGATGGTCACCATGTTCTGACCTGCAGCATCACCAGTGGTATAGCGGCAAATCAGGAAAACGACGTTGGTGTCAATGAATGGCTCCAGCGATACAAGCTTGCCATGACGGGTCGTCGCTTCGGCCGCAGATTTGAGCCTGTCAACATTGGTCACCACCCAATCCACAAATTGCCCCGCTCTTAGCAGGCTATCGAACACAAAGGCCGGGGTCCGCAGCACGCCTTCGTATAAAACAGCGGTACTGATACCGCCCGACCGAGTGGCGGCGTAGGCACCCCGGGCATAAGATGCGACCAGCGCTGCCTCGGTTGTTGCGAGGGGGACATGAAAGTCGCCGTTGGCGTTCATTCCGTTCAGGCGTAAGGGGCCAATAACCCCGACTGGAAGCTTAACCGTCCCGATGAAATTCTCGATATTGGCGCCATAGGTTTCGGCATCTTCGATAGCCGCCAAATCTGCAATTTGTGCCTGATCCTTGTCGCTGGCCGTTGGTTTCAACTTTTCCCAGAATCGTGCGACCATCTCCTTGGTCGGCTTGCGAGATGGGCGTAAGGTTGAAAACTCAGCATCGCTTGGCGCCATCTGCTGAGGTATCTGGTCAGCATCAAATCGTGCTTTTATGCGTTGAAGCATTTCCCGGACATGAAACGGAATTACCAATAGCACGCTCCAATAGATTTTCTGTGCAACGCTGTTGCAACCAAAAACCGCTGCGAGGCAAGTTATCAGTCGTTTGATCGAAATCCAGTCAAATGTTCATCGATCAAGTGTTTGATCCCAAAGGGTCTCGCATTTGTCGCAGTTGAAAGTTCCGGTAGGCCTGAGGACGATGATCTTGGCACGACACGCATCGCAAAAAGGGAGTGTAACCCTTTTGGAACTAAACGCTAAGCGTTCAAACTGGGGGTGCTTTTCAGATGCCTTGCTCTTTACCTGAGGTACAACCAGATCTCGCATCAGACATTATGACCAGCGAGCTACTCGGTTCATCACTATGCCGTCATTCACCCGGTGGGTGCAAGAACCCGCCATCCAAGATCTGTTTCGGTGATGATCGATCAAACGTCTGCTTTGTAGTGTGCCAGAAACATCGCGACGCAATCGTCCAATATATCTTTGGGCGTCGGGTTCTCGCCAAGGAAGAACTCTGGCCAGAAAAAGAAGTTTTTGATGAGCGCCAAAAGCTGGTTGGTCGCAAAAACCGGATCCGCCTTGCGGATCACGCCTGCATCCATGGCTTCGCTGATCAGCCTCGTTATTGGGTAATCGTGAGTTGCTGTTTCAGTGAAGAATTGCCGGGATCGGTCAAGGTCACGGATCAATTCTGAGATGACCATCCGGTTCAATCCGATGGCGGTCTCATCGGTGATCACCCCAATGTAACGCCACAAGGCTTCCTTCAATTGTTCGACGAAGTCACGATCCGGATCATAGGGCGCTGGCTCCATGCTCCGGTTTTGCTCCAGCATGATCTGTGAGATCGCCTCGAAAAGGGCCTCCTTGCTCTCGAAGTGATTGTAGAGCGTGCGACTCGATACGTTGGCTTTTTTGGCGATTGAAGTGGTCTTTGCCCCCAGAAACCCCTGCTCTTTGAACTCATCGATGGCCGCATCGATAATATCTTTTCGTTTTTTTTCAGTGCGTTTCAAGATTTCTACCTCAATAAGTAAAAAGACGTGTTTACAAGCGCTACCTCTCCACCATAAGTAAACAAAACAATTTACTTTAGCAAGGCGCAAAGCTACCTGACCCCGAAAGGACCAAGACCATGACGACCCAAAATCTCACCGCGGGCAAAAACGAAGTTACCTTCAAATCCTTTGGCGTGGATCTGGCGGGCGATCTCTACCTGCCCGAAGGCTTTGATGAGACCAAGACCTACAAGGCCATCGTGGGGGCCAGCCCGTTCCCTCAGGTCAAAGATCAGATCCCGGCTACTTACGGGCCGGAAATGGCCGCGCGGGGTTTCATCTACCTCGGTTTCGATTACCTCGGCATGGGCTCGTCCCCTGCGCTGCCCGGAGAGTACAAGCAATCCCGCTACATGTTCCGGCTCATCGAAAACACCTGGGACGCCGTGTCTTACCTCGGCACTCTGCCGTTCGTTGACGAGATTTACGGTCTGGGTGTTTGCCAAGGCGGCTCGATCATCGCATCGGCTGCCGTGACCGATCACCGGATCAAGAAGATTGCCATGGTTTCCGGCATGATGGCCGCAGACGCTTTCCAGTGGACCGACCGCGATATGGTCAACCAGCAGATCGCAGACTCGAACGCCTCGATGCAGAAGATGTATGAAACCGGCGAGCCGGAATTTGTCGCACCATTTGGGCTGAATGATGAGCAAACCCGAGAAGAATTTGTTGGATCGGGTGTCAACCCGATGGCCGGAGAATCCTATGACTACTACGGACGCGATGGAGTCAAAGGCCCGGTTGCGGTTCCGACCTATACCAACATGCATATCGGCGATCAGGGCATGCAGTCTCTGATTTCCATTGGAGAGGCTTATGCCGATAAGATCGTGCAACCGTCCCTGACAATTTACAGCAGCACGGCCTTTACAGCGCCGTGCTCCACCCAATTTGTCGCGAAGTTGACGAATGAACATGAGGAGTTGGCTTTCGATGAATTCAGCCACGTGGACTTTTACTACAAGCCGGAGGCTGTGAAAGCGTCGACCGATGCAGTTGCTGAGTTCTTTGGCAGATAAACTGATAAGGCAGAGGTCACTACGTGACCTCTGCCATTTTGAATGATGAATTTCGGGATCGCTTGGCCGGTTCCGAAAGAACCTTGACGTCACCGCATGTGCTTGTCGAAAAACTCAATCGTTGTTTCAGGATGTTCACCGAAGAAATTGTATCCAATGAAGCGTCGCGTATCGCCGTTTTCAATCCAGTGTAGCTTCTTTTCTTCACCCGGAATCAGGTCAAAAGTGGTCTGAACGTCTTCGGGGATCGTCCAGGCATCATCTTTGTTCTGCACAATGTACGTCGGCATGGTGACGTTTTTGGCGTGAAGATGAGGGGTCATTTTGTCCAAGGGCAAGCCTCTAATCTTTTCAATCTCTTCGGCCAGAACGTTATGAAACGCGGCCAGCCCCATCGCGTCCATCGATACCTTTGACATGACATTGATGGACGCGGGTTGCGTGCAAACAAACGCTTTCACGTCATCAATGTATTTGAGGCATTCCGTTATGGTGTGCATCACGACACTGAGCCCGTGAATTGGTAACTTTTGCACTCCTGCGAAACACAATTGACAATTTTGGACTCCATTTTACAGAATCGGCCATGATCCATCCAATTGATCGCAAGCTAGATATCGTTGTCCTGGTGAGTCCGCATTTCAATGTTTCGGCGACTACGTCTTTCGTGGATCCTTTCAGAATAGCCAATTACCTGACAGGTTCGGCTCGATTTTCTTGGACCTATGTCTCGGACCTCGGTGGACCAGTCGAGTCTAGCAGCGGCCTAGTCGTTGATACTGCCCCATTGGCGGCCGTGACGGGGCGCAAGCCCTGGTTGGTTCTGGTGAGTACAAGTTGGTCACCTGAACGTCACGGAACATCTCAGTTTAAGGTGGCCCTTCAGAAGTGGGAGGCGTGCGGAGCAATCGTTGGCGGCTTGGATACTGGTGCGATTGTTCTTGCGGCTGCTGGACTGCTTAAAGGCAAGACAGCGACGGTTCACTATGAGCACATCGATGCCTTTGCTGAAATGGCCCATGATACCACGGTGTCAGAGAACATGATTGTTATGGATGGAAAGATGTTCACTTGTTGCGGGGGTTCCGCAGCGACCGATCTGGGTTTGCGGTTTGTGCATTCTGTCGATGGTGAGAGTATCGCCAATGCATCTGCGCGATATCTTTTTCATCACAATGTACGCGGTGAGGGCCAATCACAGAACCCCAAAGACGTGGAGCCACTGGGGTATGTCACCTCTGGGGTGGTAAGGGACGCAATCGACTTGATGGAGGCACATTTGGAAGCCACTTTGTCGATCCCTGAAATATCAGCGAGGTTGAAGATTTCGCAACGACAACTTAGCAGATTGTTTCAGCAATATGTCCAGAAGTCGCCGATCGAGTACTACCGTGACATACGCCTTGATCGCGCGCGTGGACTAGTAACCCAAACAGAGTTGAAATTCAGCGAGATTGCAGAAGCATCAGGATTTAACGGGCAAGTTCATTTCAGCCGGGCATATCGAAGCCGTTTTGGCCTCACACCAACTGCAGACCGTATTGAAGGCCGTACTCCATTCGAGTTCCGCGCGTGGCCAATGTTCAAGCCTGATATTAAGTCCGAAGGTGTTGGGTAGCTTTTTGCATCGCCGTAAGCATCTTGTCGCGTTGCGCGGATAACTCTTCGGTACTTTGCCCCTGAGTTTGATCGTTAATGCCATCGACCAGTTTATTGATGACATCCTCATCAAGACGAGGGTTGCCCAGGTCATCCCACCAGCCATTGAATGTATCCTTGAAATGGTCACAGAAGGCCCGCAGACCGCCGTCGCCTGCACCCAGGTGGAAAAGCGTCGTCGGACCCATCGCGGCCCACCGCAATCCGGGGCCGGCCCACATCGCTTTATCGATGTCTTCGACACTGGCAACGCCTTCAATCGCCATATGGACGGCCTCGCGCCATACTGCAGCTTGTAAGCGGTTTGCGACGTGTCCGGGCATGCCCTTCTTGATCCGGATCGTGACTTTGCCCAGGTCTTCGTAGAACGTCTCTGTTCGGTTCAGAACATCTGAACCGGTGGCGTCGTTCGCCGTCAACTCGACCAGCGGAATGAGATGTGGCGGGTTGAACGGATGACCTAAGATGAGCTTACTCGGATCGCGCCATCCCTGTTGGAGAGCCTCGAGTGTTAGGCCGGATGTTGAGCTTGAAACTATTGCATCAGCGCTCAACTCTGGCTCAACTTCCGCATAGGTGGAATGTTTGATCGGCAACCGCTCCGGCACATTCTCCTGAATGAACTGCGCGTTTCGCACGGCCTCAGCTGCGGTCGGTGCAAAGGTGATCGCATCTCGGGTGGCGTGGCCAACTTGGCCCAATTCTTCCAACGCAGGCCACGCCTTTTCAATGTATTTACGGACGGATGCCTCAGCGTTCGGATCGGGATCAAATACGGTCACACTGCGACCCGACGCGAGAAACAGCGCTGCCCAGCTTGCCCCGATGACACCGGCTCCGAGAATGGCGGTTCTTTCGATTTCCGACATCAGAACAGTCCCGGATTCAGGGGGGATGCCGCAGTCATACCACCGTCTACAGTGAACAGTTGGCCAGTCGCAAAAGACGACTCGTCAGAAGCTAGCCAAACAGCCATCCCAGCAATGTCTGCGGGCTTACCAAAGCGTTTGACCGCATGGCGTGCCAGCGCGTCTGATCTAGCCTTTTCTGGGTCATGGGCGAGTTCGAATGCTGCGTCCAGCATGCCCGTCTCAATCCATCCCGGGCAGATTGCATTGCAGCGCACCGCAGGTCCATGGTCCACCGCGATAGAGCGTGTAAGCCCATGCACAAAGGCTTTTGAAGCATTGTAGAGCGCCATCGATGGGTCAGCGGCATTGCCCGAGATCGAACCAATGTTGATGATCGAACCACCCTGAGACATTTTCGGAATGAGGGCGCGGCAACAGTTAAAAACGCCTCGTGCGTTTACTCCCATCACCAAATCCCAATCCGCGTCTGAGCTTTCGGTCACTGTTTTTTCGACCTGAACGCCGGCGTTGTTTACCAGGATATCTACCAGGCCGATTGTTCGGGCAGTACGTGCAACCGCTTCGGGATTGGATACATCCAGCGTGTACCAGGTTACTTGATCCGGTAGATCATCTGGCTTAGGGCCGCGCCCGCATGTTGCGACACCCGCGCCCTCAGCCATGAAGGCCTCAACGATGCCGCGACCAATGCCTTGTTTGCCGCCTGTAACAAAGGCGCGTTTCCCAGCTAACCGCATCAGTGTGCCACCATAACGTGACGGACTGCGGTGTAAGCATCCAGCGCATAGACCGACATATCGCTGCCCGTGCCTGAGCCCTTCATCGCGGCCCATGGCATCTCGGGGGTCGCAATCCCATGCGTGTTTACCCAGGTGAATCCATAGCGCAACTTGGACGTCATTTGCATTGCTCTCCCAACATCTCGTGTCCAAACCGATGAGGCCAACCCGTAAGGTCCGTTGTTGGCGGTCTTCAACGCATCTTCTGCCTCAGAAAACCGAGAGACAGTTACAACGGGTCCAAAAACCTCATTGCAGGCAATCTCTGCATTGTTGTCGACATTGGCGATGACTGTCGGCTGGTAGAAAAAGCCGTCTTCTTCGCCAGACACCCCACCGGAAACGATTTCAGAGCTGCTGCGCGCGCGATCCACAAAACCCGCTACACGATCCCGCTGTGTCGCAGAGACAAGCGGGCCCATTTCCGTTCCTTGAGCTTTCGGTGCACCGATCTGGATCTGGCCAACCTGATCGGCAATCGCGGCCACAAGTTTGTCGTAAACTCTGTCTGCAACCATCACGCGGCAAGGCTGTGCGCAGTCCTGACCGGCATTGAAGTAGCTGCCATATCGGATCGTCTCGGCCACTGCATCGAGATCAGCATCATCAAAGACAATGACTGGCGCCTTGCCGCCCAATTCCAGATGAACGTGTTTAATTTTCTGGGAAGCAGCCCGCATTGCAGCCATGCCTGTCGCCGGAGAACCCGTAACACTGATCCCTTCCATCTGTGGGCTGTTCATAAGGGCATTCCCCACGCCGGGCCCGCGACCATGGATCACGTTAAGCACGCCTTTTGGCAGAACATCTTGTAACAGTTCTGCAAGTCGCAGAGTAGATAGCGGCGTGATCTCGGACGGTTTCAACACCACCGAACATCCTGCCGCAATTGGTGCAGCAATCTTCCAGGACGCCATCATCAGCGGGTAGTTCCAAGGGGCGATGGCGGCGACAGGGCCAATGGGGTCGCGCCGGATCATCGACGTATGACCCGCGACATACTCTCCAGAGGCAGACCCCATCATGGTGCGCGCAGCCCCGGCGAAAAAGCGAAAGACATCAATCGTAAGCGGCATTTCATCATCATGAGCCGATGGCCAGGGTTTTCCCACATCTAGGCTCTCAAGTTCTGCCAACTCATGGCTGTTCGCCTCGATAACATCAGCTATCTGAAGCAAGATTGCAGCGCGTTCTGCAGGGGGCGTAACCGAAAAGGTTTCAAATGCCTCTGCTGAGCCGCGCACCGCCGCCTCGACCTGTGCATCGCTGGCTTCTTTTACAGCACCGACTACCTCGCCTGTTGCAGGGTTCAGGACGTCCAAGGCCTCTCCGATCCCTTCGACCATTTCGCCATTGATCAACATCTTCGTCTGCATATGCATCTCCTTAGAAGCCAACCTGATCGCCGCCTTTTAGTGCGAGCCGCATGCGGGCTTCTGCTGGCGACGCGACCGTAAGGCCAAGGTTTTCAACGATTGATCGGATGCGCGTGACCTGTTCCGCGTTAGATTTTGCCAACTCACTCTTGCCGATGAACAGGCTGTCTTCGAGACCGACACGCAGGTTACCGCCCCGCATGGCGCTTTGGGTCGCAAATGGCATTTGGTGACGACCAGCGGCAAGGACCGACCATTCGTAATTCTCTGCTCCGAACAGCTTATCGGCTGTGTTGTGCATGTGAGTCAGATGGTCCGCATCTGCGCCAACGCCACCCAAGATGCCAAATACCATCTGAATGAAAAATGGCGGTTTGATCAGGCCCTGATCCACGAACCATTTGACGTTGTAGAGATGTCCAAGATCATAGCATTCGAACTCGAACTTGGTGCCGTGATCTCCACCAAGTTTTTCGATGGCGTAACGAATTGTTTTGAAAGTGTTGGGAAAGATAAAGTCTTCCGTCATCTCCAAAAATGGCCGTTCCCAGTCGTGCTGAAACTCGGTGTATTTCTGCAGCATCGGAAAGATACCAAAGTTCATGGATCCCATGTTGAGCGATGCCATCTCTGGGCTGGTAGATGTCGCCGCCAGCAGCCGCTCATCCATCGACATCCCCAAGCCGCCGCCGGTCGAGACATTCATCACAACATCGGTGGACTGCTTGATTACGGGTAGAAACTGCTTGAACAGCTCAGGTCGGGGATCGGGTTTTCCTGTCTCCGGGTGCCGTGCGTGCAGGTGAATGATTGATGCCCCTGCCTGGGCCGCCTCAATACTGGCCGTCGCAATCTCGGCCGGTGTAATCGGCAGATGCGGTGACATTGACGGCGTATGGATGCCTCCGGTCGGCGCGCAAGTGATAATGACTGGCTTGGGCATCAGAGTTTCATCTGCTGCACTTGTGCAGACAGCCCCCCGTCCAGAACCCACAACTGGCCAGAGGCATAGCGCGCCTCGTCCGAGGCAAGCCAGTTGACCAGATTTGCAATATCCTCGGGCGTCCCGTAGGTCCGCATTGGATGAACATCGCGCACGGCCTTTTGCAGCGTTTCAATGTTGCCACCTCCTCCGCCGGATCCATCGCCGTTGAAGAAGCTCTGCAGCATTGGAGTGTCGATATAGCCAGGGCAGATGGCATTCACCCGGATACCTTCTGGGCCATGATCGCAAGCCATTGCGCGGGTCAAAGCGTGAACTGCACCCTTGGTCGCGCAATAGGCCGCAAGCCCAGGGTCTGCGATGAACCCGTCGTAGGAGCCAAAATTGATAAGGCTTGCGCTATTCCCTGTCTTCGCCGCTTCGCGCATCAATGGGATGGCGTATTTCGAGGTCAGGAACGTGCCCGTGGAATTAACCGCAAAGCTTTGATTCCATTCCTCCAACGTGGTCTCTTCAACCGTTTTTTCGATCTCGATCCCCGCCGCGTTCACTAGGATGTCCAACTTTCCGTGTGCGGCGCGCACATGATCCATCGCCGCAACCGAGTCTGCTTCTTGAGTCACATCCAGCTTAACAAAATGACTGCCATCATCATCGTGCTGATCTAACGACCCTTCCGGTGTGAGGTCAGCGGCAAATACCGTTGCGCCTTCTCTTAGAAACCGAGCGACAATCGCGCGCCCGATTCCACCGCGGGCACCAGTCACGAGAGCAACTTTTCCGTTCAGCATCATTGGTTTCAATCCTTCAATGGCGGATAGCGGTAGCGGCGTGCAGCCACTGTCCAATCCAAATTGTTGCGTACATACTGCTGACTTGCATCGGACGGCGGGTTGTAGTCCCAAGGCTCGCTGGCACCGGCCTCCATCGCGGCATGTAATGCACGGCGCGATTTTTGCGTGGCGATTATCTTCTTTCGCAAAGCACTGCCGTCCCAACGCTCGACGACTTCAGCTGCAAAACGAGTTTTCGCGTCAGAGTAGCTTGGGTCCGAAGCTAAATTCTTCGTTTCCATCGGGTCAGCACTCAGGTCATAGAGCTGCGGTGGGTCGCTATCACAATGAATATATTTTAAGGGCCCGCGCCGGATCATGATCACAGGATAGCCCGTCATCTCGGCACAGTATTCTCCGATCGCCTCATCAACTGGATCATCTTCACCCCGAGCCAGAGGCATAAGGCTACGACCGTCGATCGGCTCTCCGATCATCGCCTCATCACCGCCACCGAGGTCGATAAATGTCGGCAACAGATCGACCAGTGACACTGCATTCTGCGCCGTTCCAATCGCTATGCCCGGCCCGGCCATGACTAACGGAACTCGCGCGGAGTGCTCAAAGAAGTTCATTTTGTACCACAGCCCACGTTCACCCAGCATGTCGCCATGGTCGGCTGTGACAATCACAATGGTGCTGTCCAACTCGCCCGTTTCTTCGAGGGTTTGAACCAGCTCTCCGATTTTGCTGTCGAAGTAACTGACGTTTGCCAGGTAGGCATGGCGCGCGCGCAGGATTTCTTCCTCGGTCAGTGGCACATAAGACGCTTCGATCCCATCCAATAAACGTCGTGAAAAGGGGTCTTGATCCTCCAACGCGGGCACAAACGCGGGCAAGTCAATTTCATCATCCGCATACAGGTTCCACCATTCTGGTCGGGCTACATATGGATCGTGCGGGTGAATGAAGCTTGCAACCATCGCAAAAGGCGCGTCATTGCCAAGCGCTTTGTCTCGGGCCGCATCGAACAGCCAGCGTTTGGCAGCAAAACCGACCTCGTCGTCATAGTCGATCTGGAAAGTCGCGTGGGCAACGCCGCTTTCCTTGACCGTTTGCATGTTGTGATACCACTTGTCGATCCGCTCGTCCGGGGCCTCCCAATCCGGGGTCCACGCGAAATCAGCAGGATAGATGTCGGTTGTCACACGATCCTCAAATCCATGCATCTGATCCGGCCCGACAAAGTGCATCTTGCCTGCCAAACATGTACGATAGCCCAGCGATTTCAGATAATGCGCAAATGTCGGCACCGAAGCCTTGAACTCGGATGCATTGTCGTAAGCTGCGATGCGACTGATGTGCTGACCCGACATAAAGGAAAACCGTGAAGGCGCACAGAGAGGGGAATTGCAGTAAGCTGCATCGAAGCGCCTGCCGCGCGCGGCCAACGCGTCAAGATGTGGCGTCTTGGCGACCTTATGCCCGTACGCCCCTGTGAAATGCGGAGCCAATTGGTCCGCCATGACCACAAGGATGTTTGGCCGCGTCACGTGGCACCTTTTGCGTAAGCGTCCAAGACTAAGCCATGGAAGTGATGAACGGCGTGCTCGGACTTGCCGGACCCGTCCGGGTCATTGACGATCCGACCTTGGGTGAACGCAGGTGTATTCATCCCGCGCTGCACACTTTCGACAAGGCTGATATCTTCGACCTGAAGAACTTCGTCCAGATAGCGAATTGCGTCCAACTCCATCGGGTCGGGTTCCGGCGTCTCAAGGAAGAAGTCGTAAGTTTCAAGCGTCCGATCTGGCCCAACAGGTATGATGTTCAACACGATCATGCTGGACCGTCCGGGATATCGCATCAGGCAAGTGGTGGGATAGAGCCACCAAACCGCGTGAGTTTTCACCGTGGCGTTCGAGACGTCATAGGCGGTATTTGGACTGTTGCCTGCGTCAGCCATATGGCTGGAGTAGATGCCGTAGGTTGTAACCTTGTAGGTATCCATATCCACGAGGTCACAAAAATCCTTATGGGCCGTAGGGCAATGATAGCACTCAAGGAAATTGTCCACGACGTTCTTCCAATTCGACTTGATGTCGTAGGTCAGACGGTGGCCAAAAGTGAGTTGATCCACATCCGGTGCCCAATGGCGCACCTCGGTTTCCAGGTTTCCGGATTGCTCTGACAAAGAGGCAGCCGTCGGATCCAAATTGACAAAAACAAAGCCGCAAAATTCTTCAACCTGTACAGCATCGAGACAAATCTCATCCTTGTTGAAGTCTTCGAGGTTTTCAGTATGTGGCGCACGCGCCAATTGCCCGTCAAGTTTATAGACCCAGGCATGATAGGGGCACATAATCCGTGTGGTATTGCCTTCGCCTGATAGCAGTTCATGGGCACGGTGTTTGCATACGTTGTAAAAGGCGCGAAGCTTACCCTCTTTGTCGCGCACAACCGCAATAGGTTGACCGGCAACTTCCACCGTTACAAAGGACCCCGGCTCTCGTGTTTTCTCGACATGACACACCCATTGCCAAGTTTTGGAGAGGATGGAGCGAAGGTCAGTGTCAAACCACTTGTTCTGTGTGTATGCCGCAGCCTGTAACGAGCTAGAGCGTGATGGATCGACGTGATAGCCCAAGGAAATTGTTTCTGAATCGGTCATGCTGCCCTCTCCCGTTAAACTTAAACCTATTTCAAGTGAGATTTGGGGATATGCTTAATCGGCCGCTAGTTTGATCATTTTCGACAGTTATTTGACCTGCGGGGACTCTGTTTCAATCTCTCGAGCGCCGGATTTAGTCGAGGAGCAATTCAACCCTTATAGGTGTCGGACTTGTCAAAAACGAAACAATTCAGAGGATTATCGGAAGCTCAAGCGTAACGCTCGCTCCTCTTTCGACTTGGTTGATTAAGACTGATCCTTCGTGGCGCTGCGCCACCGCAGAGACGATTGACAAACCCAGACCACTGCCTTCGGAATATTCCAGCTGGGAGAACCGACTAAATGCAGCTTCGCTTTGGTCGGGCGAAAGGCCAGCGCCGTCATCAGCGACAGTAAGCCTAACGTTTCCGCCGTCAGAACGCAGCACGACTGAAATGCGGCTCAGTTTAGCGCCACCGTGCTTAACAGCATTGTCTAACAGGTTCTTTAGAGCTTCAGTTAGAAACACCCGATCACCTGATACTATGACCGCCGTCTCGGGCATAGTGACATCAAACTCGATGCCTTTTGCAAGAATGTGAACTCCCATTTCTGCGCAGGCTTCTTCGACAACCGAGCGGAAATCAATTTCAACCATTTGACCTTGGTGCGTCGGTTGCCTGAGCCGTTCAAGTGATAGCAGTTGTTCAGCGACTGTTGCAGAGTTCTTTGCCGCTGCGACAAGCTCGATGATGCGTTTATCGCGGTCTTCATCGGTTTTCGCATCTCGAAGCGCTTCGGCCATCGACTGAACGGCGGCCGCAGGGTTCCGTAGCTGATGTGCGGCTTCGGATATGAACACCTGGTGGGCATTGATACTTTTTTCCACCTGTCCAAAGAGTCGGTTCAAGGTTTTGACGACACCTTGAACTTCGACCGGTACAGGGCGTTTGATCTCACTCAGGTCATCTGGGGAGCGCTGGTCGATTGCGTCCTGTAAATCCAGGAGGGGCCGCAGGCCGCGAGCAACTCCGAACCATACCACAAATGCAAGAGTGGCAAGTAGGATTCCCATGAGAATTCCTGCGCGGATTGACAGCTCATTTGCAAACGCGTTGCGATCCGCCATACGTTGCCAAACTGTGACCGTCGCATCTCCTATCAAATTTTCTATGGTCACACGTTCTGTCAGCTTAAGAACTCGTACCGGCTCGTCGCGATAGAGTGCTTCGAAAAACTGCGGCCTGTTCGCCTCTTGAGCAGACGGGTTCGCGGGTGCCGGAGGGTATGCATAGCCGGTCACGTAGATGCCACCCGGGCCCGTAACATGATAAAAGATCTCTCCGCCCGACGCGTCGCGGATCAAGCTGCGCGTGGTGGGCGAAAGTGCGTCACCTCCTGAAATCGCGACATCTCGTGAAATTGCAAGACCGGCAGATAGCAGGCTGTCGTCAAACAGCTCCTGAGCCGTTTCCTGGGCAATCATGAAGCGCCAAAGCCCAAGAAGGATCGCAAGCAACACCAAGGGCGTCAGGATAAGAATGAAGAGTCGTAGCCTGAGGGAGCCGTGCCTGATCACTTCTGCACCTCAAGAAGGTACCCCAGACCGCGCGCTGTCTTGATCTTAATGCCGAGATTCTGAAGGCGTTTTCGTAACCGCGACACATGAGGTTCAACAGCTGAGTCATCGACATCGGCCCCAACGCCATAGACATAATCTGTGAGTCGGCTTTTAGGAACAATTCTGCCCCGACGCTCCAACAGGCATTCAAGCACCGCTATTTCCCGCCGTGGTATATCCATGACTTCGCCCTGAACACTAACCTGACGCGATGCGCGGTCGAATTCGAGGCTACCGATGCTCTCCCGCGCTCCGTAGTCAAGCTCTTTGCGCCGAGAAAGTGCTCGGACGCGTGCTTCTAACTCGTCCATTTCGAAGGGTTTGACCAGATAGTCATCTGCGCCCATATCCAGGCCAGTCACCCGGTCGCTTGTTTCGGTGCGCGCTGTTAGCAGGATCACGGGCGCACTGTCACCACGTTCGCGAAGCGACCTCAGGATGTCCAACCCTGACCGGCCGGGTAGGTTGATATCCAAAACGATCAAATCCGCGCCTTCTTGTTGAAGGTAAAGGTCAGCCGCATCTCCGTCAGTCAGTATATCTGCCGCATGACCTCGGTCACGAAGGCGATAAGCAATGGCATTGGCGAGTGGCTCATTGTCCTCGACTATGACGATCCGCATCGGGTCTCCCGCAAGTTTCGCGCAAGGTTGGCGCTCCATGATTGCCAGATGGGAGGGGGAATCAACCCCACAGTTCTATTTGCGATCACGGTAGCGCCGGGGGCGATGACGTGATTGTCTGGTCAACAGGGAGGAACCAATGACCATTTCCAACTTCACCCGTCGCGCCGTCGTGGGGCTGATCGCCGCCGCCGGTATCGCTGCACCTGCCGCTGCCGAGGTTGATTTCTCGGGCAAGACCATCGAATGGGTCATCCCGTTCTCGGAAACGGGTGGTTCGGCGAAATGGGCCAACTTCTTTGCGCCGCTTCTGTCCGAAGCTCTTCCGGGTCAACCGACCGTGGTCGTGAAATTCATGCCGGGTGCTGGTTCGACCAAAGGCGCAAACTGGTTCCAGGAACAAAGCCACGATGATGGAACCTTGTTGTTCGGCACTTCCGGTTCAACTCAATTCCCTTATCTGCTGAGCGATCCGCGCGTGCGTTATGAATACAACGACTGGATCCCGGTTATGGCGTCCGGGACAGGAGGTGTCGCCTATCTGAACGCAGAAGATGGTGCCAAGTTTGATGGCTCCGCAAATGCGTTGAAAGACACGAACTTCATCTACGGCTCGCAGGGCGCAACGCGTCTGGATCTCGTGCCGCTGTTGGCATGGCAAATGCTGGGTATGAACGTTGAGCCAGTCTTTGGCATCAAAGGCCGTGGCGATGGTCGTCTGATGTTCGAACGTGGCGAAGCTAACATCGACTATCAGACCTCATCCGGCTATTTGGGTGGATCGGCCCCGCTGGTTGAGGCCGGTCAGGCTGTGCCGATGATGACCTGGGGGGCGCTGGATGCCGATGGAAACATCGTCCGCGACCCGACCTTCCCTGATATTCCAACCTTCAAAGAGGTTTGCGAGGCAACGGATGGCTGTGAAACCAGTGGCGAGGCGTGGGACGCTTGGAAAGCGTTCTTTGTCGCAGGTTTCCCGGTTCAGAAGTTGGCTTTTCTGCCTGGCGATACACCACAGGAAGTGGTCGACGCCTACACCGCAGCGTTTCAGGCTGTGACCGAGCGCGGCGACTTTGCTGATATTTCGTCCAAACGCGTCGGTAAGTACCCGGTATTTGTGGGCGACGGTTCCAAGGCGGCGCTGCAAACCGCGACAAACGTCGACGACAATGCCAAAGGCTACGTTCTTAACTGGCTCAAAGAAGCCTACGGTGTCGAGCTGAACTAAGCCCACACACCACAGCGCGCACCCCAATGTCGGGTGCGCGCTTTTTTTAAACACAAGACAGTATATGAAAGGCGGCCGCTATGGAGGTTTTCGCCACCGCTCTTCCTGCGCTCAATGATGCGTGGGGTTTGATCCTGCAACCTATCGTACTGGGATATCTTGTTCTCGGTGTCGTTATGGGACTGGCCGTAGGTGTTTTCCCGGGACTTGGCGGTATTGCCGGTTTGTCCCTGTTGCTGCCTTTCATGTTCGGGATGGACCCAATCCTTGGTTTGGCGCTGATGATCGGGATGGTCGCCGTTGTTCCGACCTCTGACACCTTTGCTTCTGTTCTTATGGGGATCCCCGGCAGTTCCGCCTCTCAGGCAACTGTCCTGGACGGCTTCCCAATGGCGAAGAAGGGTGAGGCTGCGCGGGCACTATCTGCCGCGTTCGCTTCATCGCTGTTTGGCGGTTTGGTCGGCGCAACCTTCCTAACAATGTTCATTCTGGTCGCGCGGCCCATCGTTCTGGCGTTTGGTCTACCAGAGATGTTGATGATCACCATCCTCGGCCTTTCCATGGTTGCCATTCTGGCTGGGCGCATCCCCTTAAAGGGCGTCGCAGCTGCTGGGCTTGGGTTGATGGTTGGCACAATTGGTGAGGCGGACGCTGGCGGTTCGCTCCGTATGGCAACCTATGACATTCCGTATCTGACAGATGGTTTGAAGCTGGTCATCGTTGGATTGGGCATCTTTGCCGTTCCCGAAATCGTCTCGCTGCTGCGGCAGGATCGATCGATTGCCAAAGGGGCTTCGCTGGGGGCGGGTTGGCTGGACGGCGTCAAAGACTGGGCCGCGAATATCTGGCTGTCTGTTCGCTGCTCGATCATCGGGGTGGTCGTTGGCGTCATTCCCGGCCTAGGCGGTTCGGTCGTCGACTGGATCGCTTACGGCCATTCGGTTCAATCGACCAAAGATAAAAGCAACTTCGGCAAGGGCGAAGTGCGTGGCGTCATCGGGCCGGAAAGCTCAAACAACGCCAAGGAAGGCGGCGGGCTGGTGCCTACGCTACTGTTCGGCATTCCCGGCTCGGGCTCGATGGCGATCTTCATCGGCGCAGTGGCTCTGTTGGGGTCTGGCGACATCGAGGTCGGTCCAAGCATGCTCAAGGACAATCTCGACATCACCTATTCGATCGTTTGGCTTTTGGCGCTTGCTAACGTCGTGGGCACCATCCTGTGCATCGCGGCTTCCGGAGGCATCGCCAAGCTGACAACGATCCGCTTCACCTATCTGGCACCTTTCCTGTTTATGCTGATCAGCTTTGCAGCCTTCCAGTCCGGTCAGAACTTCGAAGACCTTCTGGCGCTGTTCGTGATCGGCCTGATTGGGATCTTCCTGCGCCGGTTCGATTGGTCGCGTCCGGCCTTTCTTATTGGGTTCGTGCTGTCGAACCCGGTTGAGAAGTTTACCAATCAGGCGTTCCAGATTGCCTCATTCCGGTTCCGCAAAAGCTTTGGTGAGGGCATGGAGTATGTCTTCAGCCCGATCGTGATTGTTCTGATCTTGGTCACTGTGGCTTCGGTCATTTTAGGAATTCGGCAGGCTAAGATGATCATGGCCGAAGGTGAAGTCCAGTCTGGCAGCAAGCGCGCGCCGTTGATCTTCCTGCTGGTGATCATGGCCTACCTAATCGCGGCATTGATCAACGCCAACATGATCCCAGACTACAACATGACCGACAAGATCATCCCGTTGGTGATCGGCGGTGTGTCCTTGTTCTGCTGCGTGATCCTGCTGATCCAGATGATGCGGAGACCCGAGGGTGATGCAATCTTTGCCGATAAGGAAATTGCCGGTGAAGATGCGAGCGCACCGCATGGGCTTTGGTCGACGTTGGCGTGGTTTGCAGGTCTTATCGCGGCAACGTGGGTTGTTGGTTTCATCCTAGCCCTGATCGGGTTTCTGATTGCCTTCTTCCGCATTCGAGCCGGTTCAAGCTGGCAGATGACGCTGATCCTGACAGCCTGCGGCATCGGTTTCATGTGCATCATGGCAGGCGCTCTGAACCGGGATTTCCCACCGGGACTGTTGCAAGACATGGTGAGCCTGCCATGGCCACTGAAATGAATGCTCCACTGAGGTCCGGCCTGCGAAGCAGACAGGTCGGACAAAGCTGAAAACACAACAGTTTTTGACGGTTTGTAGAGGAGGGGTTCGAGATGACCCAGACAGCAATCCCGTATATTTTTATGCGTGGCGGCACTTCGCGGGGGCCCTATTTTCGTCGCTCTGACCTGCCCGTGGATATGGACACGTTGGCTGATGTGCTGGTCGCTGCCCTAGGGGCTGGGCAGGCGTTTAACATTGACGGAATCGGTGGCGGTACTGCTGTGACGACCAAGGTAGCCATGTTATCTGTCAGCGATGATGAATGGGCCGATATCGATTATTTCTTCGCGCAGGTTTCGGTTGAGGAAAAGCTGGTCGACTTCAAGCCAACTTGTGGAAACATTCTTTCCGGCGTCGCTCCGGCCGCAATTGAAATGGGTTTGTTTCAGCCTCAAGGCGATGAGACCGTGGTCCGGATACGCGCAGTTAATACGGGTGCGCGAGTGGTTGCCAAAGTGCAGACCCCGGGTGGTGAACTGGCCTATGAGGGCGATGCCGAGATTGCCGGAGTTCCCGGGCAATCTGCACCGGTACAACTGAGTTTTATGGGAGTTGTGGGTTCGGCAACGGGTGCATTTCTGCCCACCGGAAATCTGCGCGATACGGTGCAAGGGGTCGAACTGACCTGTATGGATGTCGCGATGCCTATGGCTATGGCCCGCGCCACCGATTTTGGACTAACTGGGTATGAAAGCGCGGAAGAACTGGACGCCAACCGCTCTTTCTTTGCCCGGATGGAGGCAGTTCGGATCGAAGCCGGGGAACTGATGGGTATGGGGGATGTATCGAAATCGGTAACCCCCAAATTCGGGCTGTTGGCACCAGCCAAAGAGGGCGGAACCCTTGCAGTCCGGTATTTCATGCCATGGAAAACTCACCCGACAATGGCCGTTACGGGTGCGCAGTGCATGGCGTCTTGTGCTTTGACGCCCGGAACCGTCGCTGATGGGTTGTTGGACCGACCTAAGGCAAGCCCGGCTGAAGTTGTGCTGGAACACGCTTCTGGGAAGATTGATGTGCTGGTGGACTTCTCGAATGACGGTGACTTCAACGTAAACTCTGCTGGTCTGGTGCGGACTGCGCGAAAGCTTGCAGATGGGCATGTTTACATACCCGGATCTGTGTGGAGCGGCAGTTGAAACTGGGATCTCCGTTATGTATACTAAGGTATACAATATGAAGGTGCCACGATGAACAATTATTCTGAATGCCTCGATATTGCGCGTCAGGAACTCAGGCTGGCGCAGTCGGTCCTGCGGCGGGATATTGCGGAATACCCGACGCCGATCGCCGGGTGCGATGAGCAGTTCAACCATTTGCTGGATCAAAGCGAGCGGGTCCGCAATGCGCTTGCAGCACTCGATACGCTGCATTTTGTGCCGACGCCAAGAAAACTGAACAACGGGCAGGGTTTGGAAAGTCGATGAAGGTTCACATTCTGGATGATTGGTTTGATACTCTGCAGGGCTTGCCTTGTTTTGGAAAGCTATCCGACCATGAAGTGAAGATCTGGACAGATCATGTCGAGGATACCGATGAATTGGCAGCACGGTTGCAGAAGGCCGAAGCGTTGGTTCTGTTTCGCGAACGCACCAATGTTACCCGCGAGTTGATCGAAAAGCTGCCGAACCTGAGATTGATAAGTCAGCGCAGCGTGTATCCGCACGTTGATGTGCAGGCATGCTCGGACAACGGTGTTCTGCTGTGTTCGAACATGCATGGTGGAACGCCTTCATATGCTGCAGCCGAACTCACTTGGGCGCTGATCATGGCTGGGATGCGCGATTTACCGGCGCAGATGGCCTCGGTCAAAGCGGGGCGGTGGCAGGCCGGAGTTGGCAAGACGCTGAGAGGGCGGCAGCTGGGACTGTACGGCTATGGCCGTATCGCACGCGTTGTCGCGGGCTACGCCGAGGCATTTGGAATGAATGTAGTCTGGTGGTCCTCAGATGAAGGCCGGGTTCGGGCGCAGGCAGATGGTGTTCAGGTCGCCGCGAACCGCGAAGCTTTCTTTGCGAACAGCGATGTTGTCTCGATCCATGTTCGCCTAAAGCCAGGCACAAACGGCATCATTACTGCGTCAGACTTCGCGCACATGAAGCCGGGATCACTGTTTGTGAATACATCTCGTGCTGGCCTTATTGCAAAAGGGGCATTGCTTGGGGCGCTGAATGCCGGCCATCCCGGGAAGGCCGCAATCGATGTCTTCGATTCCGAACCCCTCAATGATCCGAAAGACCCCTTGCTTTCGCATCCAAATCTGATTGCGACGCCGCATATCGGCTTTGTGACCGAGGATGAGTTCGATCTGCAATTTTCGGACATTTTCGATCAAGTGAACGCCTACGCTGCAGGCGCTCCGGTTCACATGATCAACCCCGAGGTTTGGACCAGCGCAGGATAAGGTTGGCCGCTATCGGCGCACCGATGATTACCAACACGATCCTTGTCAGATGATGCGTGATCACAAAGCCCAGATCCGCGCCTGAGACGATGGCCAGAACTGTCATTTCTGCCTGCCCGCCGGGGGCAAAGGCCAAAAATGCCTCGACCGGTTGGCCCAGCCCCAAGGTGGTGACAACGGCAGTGAAAGCGGCCGCCAGAACGGCGAGGACAATGACATAGGCGAAGCCCGCCGCCACCACACGGCGTAGTTCGACCCATGTGACACCTACGAATTTCACGCCGATACCGCAGCCGATAAAGAACTGAGCTGCAAGGATGGCCTCGCGAGGCGGTCGGGTGTGAATGAAGTCGCCCAGTGACAACGCAGCCGTCAAGATCATTGGCCCTAGAATCGACGCTCCGAACAAGCCGATCCGCTCACCGCCTTTCCAGCCGACAAAGGCAGCAAGAACCATCAGCGCCAATTCATGTATCGGCAGGTTGCGCGCGGGCTCTCCGATTGGGTTGGTGAGTTGGGCGTCGTAAAACACCGTAAGAAACAGAGGGGCCAGCGTTACAATAATCAGAACGCGGGTTCCGTGGATCAGGGACAGCGTTCGCGGGTTAGCGCCAGCCTCGGCCCCGAAGATGATCATATCCTGCAATCCGCCGGGCATGGCCGCGTAAAACGCGGTCGTGGTATCAAAGCCCCAGACCTTGCGGAAGAAAGGCACTCCGACCAGCGCGATCAGCAGGATAAAGAACGGGATCAGTGCAATCGACGCTGCCATCTTCGGCAGTTCTGCAAATAGGGCTGGGGTAATCGAAGCCCCCACAGCCACGCCAAGTATGGTTCGCGCCGCAATCGAGACCTGACCAAAGCCTTCCATTGGAGCATGAGCCAGAGCCGCGATCAGACACGCGCTCATCGGGCCGAACAGAAAAGGTAATGGCAGATCCAACGCCCAGAATAGCCCTGTGCCAAGAAGTGCCAAGCCCAGTGTTAAGGCCCGCTTTGCGAGGAGAGAAGGTGTTTTGTTCTGGGTGGGCAAAGTGCAGCTTCCGACAATATTGACTCACTATGTATCCAAATGTATACAAATGGACGCAAGAAGACAAGTGAGCACGCGATGACCATTCAGGACGACCCCTTACAGCCTGGCCCACAAGGCAATTCGGCGTATCAACGCCTGTTGGATGAGATTCGCGAGGGCACCCTTCTGCCCGGCGAGCGCCTGCGCGAGATTGAGCTGTCTGAACGGTTGGGTGTCAGCCGAACACCGGTGCGCGAGGCGATCCGGCAGCTGGAGACCGACGGCCTGGTCACGCATGTACCACGGCAGGGCGCGACCGTCCGCAGTCTGGATTACGCCGAGGTGATGGAGCTCTATGAGATGCGCGCAGTGCTCGAAGGCACTGCGGCCCGTCTAGCAGCGCGTGCGGCGTCGGATGTCGAATTGGACGAGTTGGACGTTTTGAATGATCGTTTGGCCGAGGCTGGCACAGGTCCAGACGCGGCTCGGATCAACCGGATATTTCATGCCACACTTTTGGATGCAGCCAAGAACCGATTTCTCGCGAAATCCATGTTGTCCTTGCAGAAGGCGCTGCTGATCCTTGGGCCGTCGCAATTGTTGGACGGAGATCGGGCCGAAGCGGCAGTCGCTGAACATCGGCGTATCATGGCCGCGCTGAAGGCACGTGATGGCGCGGCGGCCGAGACAGAAATGCGCGGGCATATTCAGGCCGCACAACGAATGCGTATCCGGGCGTTGCAGGAACGCGATCGGACAACCGACGAAAATCACTAGGTAGACAGGATATGGCCACCCAAAAGGAAGCTTACGATATCGCTGTGATCGGTGGCGGGAACGCTGCTTTGTGCGCCGCGATGACCGCCGCGGAAGCCGGTGCCCGCGTTCTGATACTGGAAACCGCACCAAAACCCTATCGCGGAGGAAACTCGCGCCATACGCGCAATTTTCGCTGCATGCATGGTGGCCCTTTGGGCCCGTTGATCGAAGAGTATAGCGAAGACGAATATCTCGCGGACTTGATGAAGGTCACCGGCGGCAAAACTGACGAGCATCTGGCCCGCCTCGCGATCCGCACTTCCGAGGAATGCCTGCCATGGATGGAAGAGCACGGTGTCAGGTTTCAACCCTCTCTTTCCGGAACACTTTCTTTGGCGCGGACAAATGCCTTTTTTATGGGAGGCGGGAAGTCTCTGGTGAATGCTTATTACCGAACTGCGGCGGGTTTGGGTATCGATGTTTTGTATGAAGCCGCCGTCACGCATTTGGAGCTGAACGGGGATCGGATCGAATGGGTCGACTATACCTATGAAGGTCAAAACCACCGGATAATGCCAAAGGCAGTCATCGTCGCCTCGGGCGGGTTTCAGGCCGATACGGATTGGCTGACCCGTGCATGGGGTGAGCCTGCAAAAAACTTTCTGATCCGAGGCACTCCTTATAACCGAGGCGTGGTCCTGGCTGATCTTCTGGACCAAGGCGTCGAGAGTGTTGGCGACCCGACCCAATGCCACGCCGTTGCTATTGATGGGCGTGCACCGAAATTTGACGGTGGTATTGTCACCCGTCTGGATTGCGTGCCGTTTTCGATCGTCGTGAACAAGGATGCCGAGCGCTTCTACGATGAGGGCGAGGATGTCTGGCCCAAGCGCTATGCAATCTGGGGGCGCTTGGTGGCAGCCCAACCAGATCAAGTTGGCTATGTGATCATCGACGCCAATTCGTTGAATCTGTTCATGCCGTCGGTGTTTCCACCGCTGAAGGCAGATACGTTGGAAGAACTGGCCGGGATGATGGGCCTGCCTGCCGGAAAGTTGACCGCAACAATCGCTGAATTCAACGCCGCCTGCGGAGATACAAGCGCCTTTCATCCGACAGAGCTGGACGGCGTTTCAACATCTGGCTTGAACCCGCCCAAGACCAACTGGGCGCGTCCGATCACCGAGCCGCCATTTTACGGTTATTCGCTGCGTACGGGCGTAACCTTCACCTATTTGGGCCTCAAAGTCGACGATGCCGCGCAATGTTCGAGCGCCGACGGCAAGATCAAAAACATGTGGGCGGCTGGCGAAACCATGGCGGGCTCGATCCTTGGGCAAGGCTATCTAGCCGGTTTCGGCATGACCATCGGAACCGTCTTTGGACGCATCGCAGGACGTGAGGCCGCCGCTTATGCAAACTGAATTGATACAGGAAGCCCGCCGTCAGGCTGAAATTTGCAACGCCTGCCGCTATTGCGAGGGCTATTGTTCGGTCTTTCCGTCGCTTCATGCGGAACGCGCGTTCTCGGATGGGGACATCACGCAACTGGCCAACCTGTGCCACAACTGCCGCGGCTGCTACTACGCCTGCCAGTACACAGCCCCGCACGAGTTCGACCTGAATTTGCCGAAAGCTCTGGCCGAGGTACGGAGGGACAGCTGGGAAAGCTTCGCATGGCCGCAGCCGCTGGCGCGCCGATTTCACACCCAGGGCGGGGCGATTGCGCTGGCACTTGTGGTCGGATTTGCCCTGTTGTTCTGGGCAATTCGCGCGATAGGTTCTAGCGGAGGGGACGGGTTTTATGCCGTTCTATCGCATAATGCGATGGTTGCGATTTTTGCTCCGGCATTCTTGCTGCCACTCTTTAGCATTGCCATCAGCCTAAGGCGCTATTGGGCCGAGGTGGGGGGAAAACCCATCAAAATGGCGGACCTGCTGGCCGCCTTCAAACGAGCGGGTAAAATGCAGGATCTTGCCGCAGGTCATGGTGAAGGCTGTAATTTTGAAGACGAAGACCGGTTCAGTCAGGCGCGACGTCATATTCACCACGCGATCATGTATGGCTTCCTGCTTTGCTTCGCGTCGACCTCGATTGCAACGGTTATGCATTATGGCTTTGGAATGCATGCGCCGTACGGGTTCTGGTCTTTGCCCAAACTATTCGGAATCTCCGGCGGTGTGTTGTTGACAGTGGGTTGCTGCGCCATGGCAATTCTCAAGCAAAGGTCCGATCGCAATCTCGGTGATGCTTCGGCATGGGGCGGCGATATCGGTTTCATCCTGTTGCTGGGATTCGTCGGTTTTAGCGGACTTGCTCTTTACGCTTTCGGATCAACGGCTTTGATGCCCGCGTTGCTTGCTATTCATCTTGGATCGGTCCTGACATTCTTCCTGCTAACGCCCTACACCAAGATGGCCCACGGTTTCTATCGGCTTGCTGCTCTTATCAAAGATGCGCAACGGAAAAGTGATAGTTACTAGGCTGCGGCGACCCTGTCGCCCCTTGGGAAGCGGTAGAAAAGTATACTTAAATCGCAGCTTGAGGTCTGACTTTGGGATCAGACAGGGCGGTCCCACCTTGGTGTCGTTGAAGCAAATTGCCCTCCTGAATGTAGAGCGCAATCACGATCATGATTCAGCCTAGCGACCGGCACCTCTAGATCGCGCAGCCCGGGCCGATAATGGCCCGGGCCACCCCCAGTTTGCTTTAGCTGGCCAGGCCGCAGGAGGAAGAGTCGCTGTTGTTGGTGGTGTCTGTCTCCGTCACACCATCGGCCGGATTGGCATTGACGGTGATCTTGAAGGGGATCTGCTCGCCACCTTTGACCTCGTCCGGGAATTCGAGCGATAGCGTGGTCTCATCCCCGTTTGGCCCCAGTGCTGGTGTCGGCAGATCGACCACCACGCCGCTCTGGAAGAAATCGACCCGCGTGGTCGAAGGCCCGGCAGCCCCTGCACCAATGTTACGCACGATTATCCTCAACTTGCGCGGCTCCTCACAATACCAAGCCGGGAAGGGCGGCGGGCCGGGCGGGAAGGGCTGCACCGGGATTAGGTCCGGCTTGTCCTCGGGTGGGGGCGGCGGCGGAGGTGGCGGTGGCGGGGGCGGTACCTTTTTGATCAGCCGAGGCACGACCGGTTCGACATCGATGGTTTCCACTTCGCCTTCACCATGGGCGGCGGTGTAGACCGCGACCACGTCCAGCGGTGTTTCGCTGTCGATAAAGACAAACCCTTTTAAGAAACAGCATTCGGCCACCCGCAGGTGTCGTGCCACATCTTCGCAATCGATCTCCATCGATTCCCAGGGACCGAGTTTGTTCTTCGTTCTGGCCGAGACATTGCCCGGTTTTTCGTTTGGCAAGGCCGACGACACCCGTTTACGAAAACGCACAGCATCGCCGCTGCCGTTTCCGATGTTGATTGCTGTGTGATAGCGGCCCTGGGACAAAATGCGGCCCTTGGAACAGCCGCAGACGAACTTGACGGCGTAACGATAGGTCATCTTCGTTTCTTCCTCCTCGCAGCAAGGGGTGTCATCTTCGTCGCGGTTCACCTCCATTCGGCGAAGGGCGACGTTGTTGTCACCAAGCGCCAGTCGATCGACAGGCAGACTGCCTGCAATCGTCTCGACATTGCTGCGGTCTTCTGGCGTATCCACGCTGGCAAGAATGTATTCCTCGCACAGGTCCTCGGGGCACCATGGGATCGGGCCGACGATCACTTCGTCGCCATAATGCACTGACTGGCCGATAGGTTCGCCTACGATCAGCGGATTCCAGTCATCGGGCCATGTGGTGCCCTTGCCTTCCATCGCGCGGGCTAATGACAAAGTCACTGATTGGGCTGGGGAGTTGCCGCGATTGCCGATCCGGACATACAGATAATTCTCGACGCAGCGGCGCGGAGTCTCGTGGTCGGTGCCGCCGTCAGGGCGGTGCCGATTCCAGATGCCGGGAGCATTGTTGCCCGGTTGGTGCCAAGGGTATTCACCCTGTCGTCCGTCATCAATGAAGACGTCAACATCAGGCGGGGATCCGTTGTAGAGCGCCTGTTTCTCAAAGCCCCAGCGTACCACTTTGTGTGCCCAGCCTCCGGCTGCACCGTCGAATTGAGCAGTGTTCTCGTCTGATTCCTGCAAGGCGCGGGAAAAACCTTCGACTGTGTTGGGCACGATCCCGGCCAAAAGCGGCACCGCCTGCAGGATCAGATAGATCGTGTAGCGGCTGGCATGCAGCCTGTCGTCCAGTTCTGTGGAATCACCTCCGAGAGATCGATAGATTCGGCCCAAAGTAGTGGCATTGATCTCGGTCGACCGATATCCGCCCACGTCCATCGTGCCACCCCAGCCCCAACCCGAGGCGACCGACCGATCCCATCGCCGGGTGATTAGGTTGCTGAAGGGGAAGGTACGGAAACGATCCGGCGCAATACCTTGAGGATCGTAAAGTATTGCCGCCAGCGCGTCACCAAAGCCATGACAAAAGCCGAAATTGGGCCAATTGAGATGATCCCATAGCACCGCGTGCCCGAATTCATGCGCCGATACGCGCGAGTCTGTGGCCATGCCGACTGTGGACCCATTTGCCGCAAGCGCATAACGAAAGCGTAGTACACCATTGCCTATGGCATTGCCTGGCGCCTGAGCATTCACCGGTCCTGCAATGGGATTGAACCAGCGGTGATCAACATCCACCGGGAAGGTCACCCCGTCGAAATAGCTGGGCAGATCGAAGCCCAAAGACTGGACGAAGCGATACAGGAAATCATGGTTGTAGTACGCACAGACCGCCGCGAAATCGTCGCTGTCGGCGGGATAATCAAAGATCGATGCGGCACCGGCGTTTTCAGTCGGTGGGGCGATGTTCGGTGTATCGAGATCACGTACCGCCACCAATTCGCCGCTTAGTTCCACCGGTGCGCCTCCGCCCGGTAATATCAACCGTTCCAGCGCCACCAGTTCGCGTTGCGCATCCAAAAGCGCAACCGGGGCCGTCGGATCAAGCTCTGAATCTCCTGAAAGTGATATCGGGTCGTCTGTGAAGACGTAACCCGAAACACACCCCACCAATGGCCGGATGTAAAGCACCGCGCCGGTCTCCCAATCGACCAATGCTCGCCAGTTCAGCTCTCCGTAGTCGGGAATTTTGCAGCCAAAATGCACAAGGCTTACGAAACGCCATTCGCCGTCCTTGATGCCCTTTGGTACACGACCGATCTCTGGCAGCGGGGTTAACTCGGCCCCTTCGATCTCGCCCGGTTCTTTGTGTGGCAGGCGATGTTCTGCGTCGTAGCGATAGACAAAGTCCCGGGTGTCATTAACCTTAAATTTTGTAAACTTGGCCCCTTTCACAGCTTCGCGCAGAATCGCGCCAGCTTGTTTGTCGCGGCCAGCAGGCGGAGTAGGGGCGTTGCTGAGTTCGATATCGGCAGCAACACTTGAGGACGAACCGGTGACCACATTGTCTGGGCCGGCCATGCGTAGTGTCAGACCTCGCTCCCAGACCGGGATGCCGTGATGTGTCTGACGAAATGTGTAGACCAGAAAGGACTGTACTGCCTTGGCTTCTTCCAGCCGCAGCTTGCTGCCCTCCTCGCGATTATACTTGCCTGAAACACTCTCGCCGAGCCTGTCAAGAAAATCGGGCTTTATCCGGTAAAGCCCCGCCACTTCGGCGGCATAAGCCTGCGCCACATCCAGCGCACTGGTTCCTTTAGAACGCCCTCGAAGAGGGTCGCCATGATGCTGAAGTCCAATGATTGCGCCGTCTGGCGCGCGTTCAAATACTGTTTCCGGCATGTCTGCCTCCGTTCAAAAGCATTCTGAAACGCTGGCCCAGAGGCCCCGGATCGCCCGGCCGAACGGCAAAAAAAGAACTTGTTGTAATAAAAAAAGAATAACGAAGCGCGATGGCCGGAGAGACCCAGCGGCGATCCTGCCAACAAAGCTATCGTAACATTTATTGTCGATTCCCGCAAAAATCTGCCCGCTAAGCCGGAAGGCGCGATCACCTTTGTTTTGCTATCGCCGCTCACCCGAGGCTCTCGGTCAATGCGAGCTGTAGGTGCAGGTATGTAACGGTTAGCGCCGTACAACTGGCATCGAATTTGCAACGCCATAGCGAATGTAATCACTGTGTTGCTGAAGAAGAGGGTCATCAGACTAGGAAGCTATGAATAACCACACGCTCTCTCAGCACCCTTGTGAAATGTTACGGGGCGTCCTTGGCCCCTCTGTGTAAGGTATATCTCGACTGCCTCTGACAACAGTATAGAGGCAACAGAAGTCTCGTTCAGTACAACTGGCGTTGCGGCAGAATTGGCTGCGCCGAGTCGTAACATGTGCTTTCCAGGCACTTGCATATCCTGCGACCTCAGATGAAACCAATATTCATCCAGTTGATCAACTGCTCTTCTTGTTCTCGTCGCCTATACGTTTGCCGAGTGAGCACGCAAAGAAAATGCGATCCAAGAAGAAAAGTAATAGCGGCAAAGCTCCTTGTGGATGCGGTGACTGAAGAAAAAAACACCTTCTTTCACAAAGGTGTACTTCGGCGAAATGGTCTCTGAGATGGTCTACCGCTCCAACCTACGTTAAAAGCTGGAGTGAAACCAAGAGTTTACCTGAGGAAGTGGTGCCGGGGGCGGAATCCCACATAATCTGCAAGCTCTTCAAATTGCTCACTAAAATCATACAAAACATCACCCCATACCCCAATAACTACCCCCACGAGGTTTCTCATGTCATTTCAAGCATTTGATTTATTTATATGATTCCGCTTCTTGGAATCGCATTTATCGTCCTTCTGCGTCCGTTTTTGTCCAATTCAATATAGGCTAGTCCAACCGTTCAACGTCGTCCAGCCAGCTATAATCTCTTTAGAAATAGCGCCCTTTTGTTGGTGAATGGACGACCTGCCACTTGAACAAAGGCGCCTTGCCGCCGCCGCTGGATACCTACTTGCTGGGGCGTTTCTTTGGAGGTTGGTCTTTTACAGAGACCTCTCTGCGTCGAAACAATCTGATTTCCGAACGGATGAAGAACTAGAAACCCTACGCGAAGATCAGCGTTTTCTGCTCACAGGTGAACAATCCGGCAATCTTGCAGTCCTTCTATGCAAGGTCGTCTTCCTAGTAGCGTGGCCGATATTCGTGACTTACGGGATCATCAATGCACGGCTTATCGGCAACTAGAGCGTGCCAGTGTGGCACAATCTGTCATGCGTATCGACGGCCAAGAGCAAATCAAATGAACTCTTGTAGAGGAATGTGGTTACTTTCGGACGGCATCTTTGTAGACTCAACTTTTGTGACCGAACCGAAAGAAATCTTCTGTTCCCCGGGGCACGCTCATAGGTAAATCTACGGGTTTCCAGTCGTAAATAAGGTCCCCTTCGACCAATATTGGTGTTAGGTTGGGATAGACCAAAACCGAACAATGCAACAACTACGGTCATACAGGCTCAACAAACATATGAACATCGCAGCGAAAAGAGTCTCTTGCACTGAAGAAATAGCGCGAAGAGAATATCCGCAGGTCATAAAATACATGGGCTCGAAAGCCGGAATTATTGACTTTGTTGTTGAAGGCATCACTCAAGTCCATCAGGGCGGACAGGTGTGCGACCTTTTTGCTGGAGCATGCTCTTTGGCAGGCGCTGTCGGGCATTCTACATCATTTGTTTCAAACGATATTCAAGCCTATTCGGCTGTAATTGCACAGGCCTATCTTGACCGCG
Source organism: Ruegeria sp. C5 (assembly GCF_056537605.1). NCBI lineage: Bacteria > Pseudomonadati > Pseudomonadota > Alphaproteobacteria > Rhodobacterales > Roseobacteraceae > Ruegeria > Ruegeria sp. C5. The sequence goes on from NZ_JBQFRX010000005.1 coordinate 117,852, forward strand.
TATCCGATCAGTTCGCGCGCGATAAAGCCAAGTCACTCTTTGAGGCAGCTAGCAAACTTGCAGGGAAAATTAGACAAGAGCTTCCAAGCGGGCTCAGTCATAATGACTTCGAGACCTTGGAGACATTTAACGACATAGAACAGCGCAATAGAAAGCTAATCGAAACAGAGTTCTTGGCCCCATATCATCTATTCGTACGCTATTACTCCGGTACGTGGTGGTCAGCTGAACAGTGTCTATGGATAGATGCGCTTCGGCAAGCTACTGACGAATTCTTTCGTTCGGGCAAGCTAACCTCAGCCGATAAAGCCGTCACTTTGACCGCAATAATGCACGCAATGGCTTATTGCAGCCAAGGAACTGGGCACTATGCACAATATCGAGACGCGAAAACGACCTCTTCAATGCGCGACATCGCAATATATAGGAAGAAGTCTTTCCCTGATCTTTTCCTACGAAAAGTTCAATCTTTAATAAATTGGAACGCGTCATCTGTACCGCGTGGAGGTGAATACTCCACCTCGTCGATGGATTTCGCTGACCGACTACAAAGCTTCTCAGGGGGTACTGTCTACGCGGACCCACCCTACGCGTTCGTCCACTACAGCCGTTTTTATCACGCAATCGAGACGCTCGTGTTGTACGATTATCCTCAACTTCAGGTAAAAGGTGGAGCAATTGTCAAAGGACGCTACAGAGAGAACCGTCATCAATCGCCCTTTAGCATACGATCCCAAGTACCTAGTGCTTTTCGGCAGATGTTCGAGCTAACCAAATCGAGCGGTTCAAGTTTGGTCCTGAGCTACAGCGACACTGGCCTATTTGATCTTACAGAGATGACAGACTTAGCGTTGGATGCGCTCGGAGACAGCCACGAAGTAAATGTATTGCTGAAGAACCATAAGCACATGACAATGGGACGCCGACAAGATCGGCACAGAGTCGTCAAAGAAGCGCTTCTGCTCGCTAAGTTCAGAGGTTAGTGCTCCTCGGACAGAACGTCTTGTGCCACATTGAATGATCTGTAGTAGACTGGAATATGAAACCTCTCTCTTAGTGAGCGAAGGTAATTAGCTGCATCTGTGGTAACCGGATGGGGCGATACAATTACGAGCTTAGATGCTCGCTCTTCTCCGGGCCAATACGCGTATTCCAAAACTTGGGATAAGGCCTCCCTAATGCACAAACGTACTGATACATTTGTCTTTATCTCGTAAAATGTAAGTTCCTCGTTTGCTTCCCGCACAGCAATGTCGATCAAAGTCTGCCCCACACCTGCGGGCTGCTCGGTACCCACTCTGTCTTCGCCGTGAATTCCAACAAGGTGATTAAAAAGCGATGTTTGCAGTTGGTTGTGAATGTATTCTACGCGACCATTTCTCGCGGCCCTTCTCCTCCCTTGACCTTCTTGTCCTGGCCTGTGTCCGGCAACAAAGTTGAACTCGGGGTATTCTTCCTGATCACGATCTGGAGCGGCCAACTCTTCCTGCGCCACAGGAGCGGGTAGCACACCATGACCTTGCAACCAGTCCCTAAATTCGTCGGGCGACAATCCAAAGACTTCGTACAGTCCTAGCCGTACGCATTCATCGACAAGGTCGTCGCAATCCTCGTCGCCTTCACCCCAATTTGCGGACAGTAACTTCAAACGCAATAACTCGGCCACCAGAGGCGGGAGATCATTGTTTTCAAAGAACGAGCTAAAGTCATATGTTACTGAACCATCTGGCTCATCTCTAACAAACCCCAATTCCCTGAGGTTTCCACGGAAATTGGTGAAATCTTTCTGTTGATTGAAATCCCGTTCTCTATCAAGTCTCCCTTCACCGCGACCCAACTGTGAATTTCTCATCGCCCGAATGAAGGTATGGTGGCTAAGCAGCATTCCAATTAGGAAAAGGTCCCTTAAGGTGCCCACTCCGCTTTCGCGTGCCTGCTGCCAGACATCGGGAACGATCCAATTTGCGCCGTCGCGTTGGGCTGCCAAAGTCTTTCTGAATTGAGGTAAATCAATTTTTTGCCCGCGAGGAGCATCCGTGCTCAATGCCTGTGCTTGCGCCTCCCAATCTACAGGATCGTTGTCGCGTAGAAGCGGAAAAATTCGATATGCGCCTTGCTTGGTTAACGAAACGTTCAACCTCGCCAAATCAGTCATTTTAAGATCCTATGCTCTTGTCGGTTCAAGTAAATACAAAGGCACTTGCAAGCAGTTACACAAAGAAGGGGTCGCATTCACTGCGCAGGGTCAACTCGCGCATTATCACCGCCTCAAATTCTGTTTCTGCGAGACCTGCCACGTGCTCAGGCTCCGCAACCTGCGATCAATCCATCGTCAATCTCAATGCCCGCCTTCTTCATCCGAGTTGCAAGCCGAACCGCCACTTCTTTGACATGATCGTTAAAATCGAGGCGCAGCACTCCATCAACATCACTCGGATGTTCCAATGCTCCCTTCTTCAGGATTGCCATACGATCCCGACCAAGCGACGCCAATACCATACCCATCTCAAGGATGACGTTCTGACGAGCCCGAGGCTGGGTCGCCTCATCTCCCTTGATCTTAGCATAGCCGTAGTCGTCTGGTGTCATCAGGACGATCCCGAAGGCCGCTTCCTGATAAATCTGCTGCTCCAGCGCTTCGATGATTGTATTTCCACCGCCATCGTTATTCTGCAAAATAAAGGGATCGAGGTCGAGGCGACGCAGTATCAATTCAAGTTGCTCAAGAGCTTGCGTGTCATGGCCGTGCACGACAAATATTTTTGTGCGTTCATCCTTTTTAACTGCGGTGGGTTGAGGTTCAAACGCATTAGCATCGCTTTCCAGAACTGCCCGTAGAGGAGCCTGAGCCTCGGGCCTACCTTGAAATTGCACGGTCCCTTTGCTCGGCCAATAGTTCAGAATACCTCGCTCGCGGGACCGAAACACATGCTTTGTGCCGCCCGCTTCTTCAGCCCACTTACCAATAACTCCACCGGCTGAAATACGAGCCTTAAGAGCCTCGATGCCATCATGAAAAAAATCTGCCATCCAACAACTCCACTTTTTCAAAGGCGAAAATTATCGCAGTTCATTCTTTTTGCACTTTCCCCGAAGCTATAGCCTCGGGCGCCAGCTTCCTTGATGCAGATCATTCTGGTGGATACAATGGTGGATGCACAAACAAAACACCATACCAATAGATTGATAATATTATACTTTTTGGATTTTTGTGGTGCCCGGGGGCGGAATCGAACCACCGACACGAGGATTTTCAATCCACTGCTCTACCCCTGAGCTACCCGGGCACGGGAATGGCGTTTGCCATTGGGTGGAGGCCTTCTATGACTTGCCACAGGCGGTGTCCAGAGGCTTTTTGACATTTTTTCAATGCGGGAGGGACGTGGGGCTTTCGGTTGGTTCCGAGGTCGTCTCGGCGTCTTCTTCACGTTGCGATGGCACCGCATAAGAACCGTTTAGCCATTTTGCCAGATCGATATCCGCGCAGCGTTTGGAGCAGAATGGTCGAAAGGCCTGCTGGGTATCTTCTCCGCAGAACGGGCAGCTCATTTCAGGATCTCCGTCAATGGGATACGACCACGTTTGCGCTGTAGTTCGAAATGGCCAAGCGGGGTCCAACCGGCCAGGATCGTCTCGTCAGGATCGGACTTGAATGCCGACCGCAAGGCCGACTCGAAACCCCTCCGGTCTTTCTTGGGCATCGGTGCAAGGTCCAGAGTGATCTGCCCCCCCAACCCACGCACGCGCAGGGCGCGCGGCAGGGCTTTGGCGCAGGCGAAGTTAGCTTTGGTTCCCGCCGCGAGAGATGTGTCGGCGCCGGTGTTCACATCCACCGCAACCAGCGCGCGGGTCGGTTGGATATAGAGGTGTCCTCCACCGGGAAGCGTTTCGGAAATCCCCTTTGCTGTATCGAGCGCATCAACGACACCGTGGTCCTCAAATCCGCCGGATGCGGTCACGACCTCTGCCGGGTCCGTCCAATCACGCCAGGCCAGGATATGCGGACCATCGCCCTCGCTCAGCAATTCTGGTTCACTGCCCGTATCAGCCAATACCTGCTCGGCAAGTGCCAACATGGCAGAGATATCTTCAGCGATTTCATCTGCATCCGCCGTCTGACAGCACGAGCGCAGGATCAGGCCGTGCGTGCTGTCTCCCATTTGCTCATGCGCGATTTCGAGAAGTTGGTCGCGCATATCTTCATCACGGATACGGCGCGAGATGTTCAGGCCGGGCGCGTCAGGTGTCACGATCGCAAAGCGGCTTTTGAACAAAATACGGTTCGAGACGGGTATGGCTTTGCCGGGCTCGGCATATCCGGTCACCTGCACCAGTAGCAAAGCGCCGGGTGCCAACCCTTTGACTTGCCTCAGAAAAGCCGGGCCGTCGGGTGTGGTGAGAAACATGCCGCCCTGACCTTTGACCGGGCGATCGGCGCGGGCGCGGTAGATCGTACCTGGCGCAGGGGCATCTGTGGCGATCAGGAAATCGTCGAGAATACCATCCACCATCAGAGCTGCAGCTTCGCGTTCCTGAATATGATCCAGAATGATGGTACGACCCTTCATGATACCTCGCGATATAAGGGATAACCGATGCCTTGCAGCAGTGCAGCCGTTTCGGATAAGGGCAGGCCGACGATACCGGTGAACGAGCCTGAAATCCACGGGATGAATGCACCGGCAGGGCCTTGTATTGCATAGGCTCCGGCCTTGCCCTGCCAGTCATCCGTCGCAAGATAGGCATTGATTTCGCTGTCAGACAGACGTTTCATCTTTACCTGAGAAACCACGTCACGCTGGAGGATTTTATCCCCGCGCCGCACAGCGACCGAAGTGATCACCCGATGGCGTCGGCCGGACAGGGCGTGCAGAAACTCAGCAGCTTGTCCCGCGTCTTCGGGTTTGCCAAGAATGCGGCGACCCAGTGCGACCGTAGTGTCAGCACATAAGGTGATATCATCGCTATCAGCTTGAACAGCCTGAACTTTTTGCCGGGTAATGCGGCTACAATAGGGGGTCGGCAGTTCGCCATTCAGCGGCGTTTCATCGATATCCGGCGGACGGATCGCATCGGGCCGAACGCCAAGCTGCGCCAGCAGGTCCAGCCGCCGCGGGCTGCCCGATCCGAGGATAAACGCCATGTACGAAGCGTTACTTGAAGCGATAGTTGATCCGACCCTTGGTCAGATCATATGGGGTCATTTCGACCTGAACTTTGTCGCCGGCCAGAACACGGATGCGGTTCTTGCGCATCTTGCCTGCCGTATGTGCGATGATCTCATGGCCGTTTTCCAGCTCGACCCGAAACGTCGCATTAGGCAGGAGTTCCTTCACGACACCGGGAAATTCGAGCGTATCTTCCTTGGCCATGTTGTCTCCATCATTAGGTTGCACCTGCAGAATCTGCAGATCGTGCGCTTAAATGAGCCTATTTCGGCCTTATTTCAAGGGCGAAGTCACCTAAAGGGGTGATATTGTGACTGAATCGACCCGAGCGTCTTGCTCGGTCCAATGTGTGCGGTTCAACACCCACCCGTCTGCGCGGACGTTTGCAATTGTGGACAGGTCGGCCTCGGCATAGGTCCAGCCGGCGGTATTCAGCGTGCCCTCGGCAAGCACTCCCGTCGGTGGGAACCCGATATCGGGCGGGCCAAACACGCCACCCATGCCGGTATTCATGTCGACTGCTTCGGACCATTCACTGCTGCCAACTAACGATGACATTACCGTAACACATTGATTTTCAAGGGCACGAGACATGGCGCCGATCCGCACACGCCAATACCCGGACAGGGCTTCGGTGCAGGATGGTACGAGGATTAAATCGGCCTTGCTCAGGGCCCGACCCAAGAGAGGGAATTCACTGTCATAGCAGATCAGAACGCCGATTTTACCCAATGCGGTATCAAACAGTTTCAACGGACCGCCCGGGGCGATGTCCCAGGCCTCGCGTTCAAACCGTGTCATGATCTGCTTGTCCTGATGATCGAGACGACCGTCAGGAGCGTAGAACACTGCGCGGTTCACCGGGCGCCCTGGTCCGTCGATGACCGGGGCGGAAGCCCCCAGAATGTATGTGTCGTACATCTTTGCAAGGCGCGAATGCACAACTTGTACATCTTCCATCCGGTCGGAAACCGCCCGGATTGAGCGTTCGAGATCACCGGCCACCTTAGGGCCGTCGAGCGTCGACAACTCCATTGCGCCATATTCGGGAAAGACCAGAAGGTCGGCACCTTGTCCTGCGGCCTCGGAAACCCATTCCTCAAGCTTGTCTTCATATTGAGCCCAACTATCGAGCCAATCGAGGTCGTAGGCGGCGGTGGCGATTTTCATTCCCGAGTCCTATGTCTGGTCGCTGCGCGACACTAGAACAGCAGATCGTCCAGGGCTACTGCAATCGCGGCGCGGGTGGTTCTGAAACCTATGTTGCGACTTACTGTTTCGAGGCGGGTGTGTGTTTATTGGCAGGCTTTCTCGGCCGCCGGTGCAGAGATTGCATCGAATGGCTGATCAGAGGTCGTTTTGACCTATCGAAGAACCTGAACGAAACAGGCAAGGAACTCCACCTCGGGCATCAACTTTGCAACTTCTTCAAGCGCGCGAAGGGGTAGTTTTACATCAAGAACATTGGCCCCGGGGATATCGACTCACAGAAACAAGGCGTTGTCATTTGTAACGGCATCGAGCACCAAGGATGCGGTCTGAAGGGCAAATCCGGAGATCAGGTATGTCGTCGATCCGGTCGGTCAGGCTGGTTTGTGCAATCCCGAAAAAGCGGTGAAATGCCCTGTCCAGACTTTCGTGAATCTCGAACCCTTCATCGAAAGCGAGGAAGGCAAATCCTAGTGAAATCTACAGCCAGATGATGTGCTTCCGTCGCAGGAAAACCTGAAAATTAGCCAAGGCGACTTAATGGACGCGATCAGGCTGTTGCAAAACGGTCACTAACACGCGCTCTGATCGTCGATAAACTGCGGCTCAATCGGGGCTTCAGGTTCATTTTGGGTGTGGATGTCGGGCTTGATTACCGGATCGGATCACTCGGGATTTTCCGCACGGAACAGGGCCCATGCGTCCTGCGAGGTGCCGTCCGGCTTGGTGCATATACCCACCTGACCCGAACCAGTGACTTTGATCTTGTAGCTGCCGCCGATCTCAAGGCAGTAGGCTGCTGCTGGGTTCACCACCTGATGCGTTTTTCCATGTGCCTTGCGGTACAGCTCCCACGCATCGGCGGACGTACTGTCGCTCAGTGCGCAGCGAGACGTGGTCAGGTCATATTCGCCTCCAATTGAGCCACAGTACACGGGGGCGGGATTTGCAAGGCCGACTGGCTTACCGCCATCCGCGCCCGCATGGTGTTCACGAAAATAGGTCCAGGCATCGATCCGGGTGCCGTCGGGTAATTGGCAGATACCGCTCTGACCGTCCGGGCCGTCATGTATACCGTAGAGCCCGCCTTGCGCGATGCAATATGTTGCCGCGGGATTGGCCAGACCGGTGTTGGCAGAGCTTGCGGCGGGCAGGGCCATTGAAAAGGCCATCGTCAGGGCCGCAATCGGGCCTGCGGAATTCAATAGACGCTTTGTCATGGTCACCTCGCAACATTGTGGACAGGGCAGGTTCTGAGGATTTTCGCCGTTTTGCAGATCGATCCGGTCCTGCACGGATACTTGGATCAGAGTTGTTCCACCTTGATCGAGTCTGCGGGATAAAAGGCCAAGTGATCCTTGATTTCGGCCACCGCGTCGATCGGGTTTTCATAACTCCAAGCGGCGTTTTCGGTGACTGAGGATTTGTTTACGATCGAGAAATGCGTGGCGTCTCCCTTGCCTGCGCATTGGGTGACTTTGTTGGTCCGATCCAGAAAGGCCATCGCAATGTCCGCACGCGGGAAGTAGATAACCGGATCTTTGTCGCCTTCCAGGAGTTCCAGCGCGTTGTTGGTTTCACCCAAAATCGCGCCGCCTGAACGGACGCTCCATTTGCCCGGTGCTTTGCGGATCGTGATGGTGTCTGTCATTCCTGTTCCTTCCCTCGTCGTGTCAGGGCTTCTCCTCTGCCCAAACTATGTAACAATCCGGTGTCAGACCGGTGCGGTTGCGGCATCCAACCACAGTTGAGCGGCGTCGCCCAGCCTTGGCCGGACTTTTTCCGCCACGTCGCGGTGATAGGCGTTCAGCCAAGCACGTTCCTCTCGTGTCAGCATATCGACTACAATCAAACGCCTGTCGATTGGGACATAAGTCAGCGTACGCCAGTTCAGCATGGCGCGTTCATCGTCACCGCTGGGCAGGTTTGGGGCCTCTTCCACTACGACAAGGTTCTCAAGCCGGATGCCAAAAGCACCCTCGCGGTAATATCCCGGCTCGTTCGACAGGATCATACCCGGCTCAAGCGGGACATGGCTGACCCGAGACAGGCGCTGAGGGCCCTCATGCACGCTGAGATAGGTACCGACCCCATGACCAACCCCATGGTTGAAATCCTGCCCGGCCAGCCACAGCGGCAGCCGCGCTACGCATTCGATATCGCGTCCTGCCAAGCCAACAGGCCAGCGTAGCATCGACATGGCGATCATGCCTTTGAGGACGCGTGTAAAGCAGGCCTTCTCCTCATCCCCAACATCGCCGATTGCAATTGTGCGGGTGATATCGGTGGTGCCGTCCAGATATTGCCCACCGCTGTCCAGCACCAGCAGGTGACCGTTTTCCAGCCTGCTGTCGGTTTCCTCGGTCACGCGATAATGCATGATGGCCCCGTTCGGCCCGGTGCCCGCGATGGTGTCGAATGAGATATCCTGCAGCGCGTTGTCCCGGCGGCGGCTTTCTTCCAGCCGCGTTACTACCTGTGTCTCGGTCAGGGTGCCGGGCTTCTGCGCGTCTAGCCAACACAGCAGTTCGATCACCGCTGCGGCATCTCGCAGATGTGCCTCGGCCGTGCCTGCGATTTCGGCCGGGTTCTTGCGGGCTTTGGGCAGGGCGCAGGGATCGCCGCCATCGACCATACGGTCCCCCAACGCATCTGCTATGATCTGCGGAACCGTTCCCGGATCGACCTGTACCTTGCCTTCAAGTGCCTCAACCGCTGTCAGGAACGCGTCGGGTTGGTGTTGGGTGACCTGCGGGCCCAGATGATCCCCGATCCCGGTCAGTTTGGCAGCGGCCATGAACAGATCCACCCGCCCATCACCGTGCAGGATGGCAAAGCCATGGGCCACAGGGTTGTATGCGATGTCCGCGCCGCGGATATTCAACAGCCACATGATCGAATCCGGCAAGGTGATCACCGCTGCCGCGCGATCTGCGCTCTGCAGGTCACTCGCGAGGCGCTTGATTTTGCGCTCGGCGCTTTCACCTGCAAATTCAATCGGATGTGCCCTGACAGGATTCATCGGAGGGTCGGGTTGATCCGCCCAAATTCGGTCTACAAGGTTATCACAGCGCACCAGTTCGACGCCGCTGCCTTCAAGCTCTTTCTGTGCAGACGAAATCTGTCCTGCAGCGTGGAGCCACGGATCAAACCCGACTTTGCCGCCATTTGGCAATTGCTCTTTCAACCACGCGCTCAGGCTGACATCTGGCCATGGGACCGGCGTGTAATCCTGTGCGACCTGGGCCTTTACCTGAGTGCGATAGCGCCCGTCGATGAAAACCCCGGCAATGTCCGTGAGCGCCGCGCAAAACCCCGCAGAACCGGTGAACCCGGTAAGCCAGGCCAGCCTTTCATCCCGAGGGGCCACATATTCACCCTGATGCGCATCCGCACGCGGGATCAGGAAGCCCTGCAGGCCTTCGCGCGCCAGCTCGTCCCGCAAAGCGGCCAGTCGTGGTGGGCCTTGTTCGGGGCGTGCGGTCACTTCGAAACTCTGGAACATGGGCGGCCTCATTCGTCGGTCTTGCTGCGCGCAAACCTGCGGCCTGCGGTAGGAAATGTCCAGCGCCTCGGCGCACACTATTCTTCTGTCTCAAGAAAGCGTTGAATGGCCTGGATATACGGGTTGTAGGCCTCATTTCCAGGCAATGGTATCTGGTTGCCGGTCTCAAGGATCACAAGCGAGGCATTGGGGATTCCAGCCGCCAGTTTGCGCGCCTCGGACAGGGGGTGAACGGCTGTGTGCCGCCCGTGCAGAACCAGAGTGGGGCATTGCACCATCGGAAGAAGTTGCAGCACCGAGGTGCTATTGGCGATGTCACGGTAGTGAAGTCTTTCCTCGCTTGAATAAAGTGTCTGCAATTCATTGACCATGTGCCGAACGCTATCCAGCGGACCTTCTGGAAAATAGCTGAATTCAGCGCCCATAGCATAGCCGCTGCCCGGCGTGTTCCAGCCTTCCGCGATCAGTGACCGGATCGAGTCGGGTTGTTTGGTATCTTCCCGGTAATCTCGCCCTTCTGCCCATCCGCCGGAGATAATCAGCTTGTCAATCCGCTCGGGGTGCCTTGCGGCGAAGTGTAGGGCAGGGAAGGTGCCGCCCATTTCACCGAGAATGGAAAAGCGGTCAAACCCCGCTGCATTCACGACGGTCAGGATTTCTTCTATTCTGCGGTCATACACCGCCTGATGGTCGATGTTTGAGCTGACGTCATTGTCCTTGTTGTAGCGTAACAGGCGGAAACGGTTTGCCATGTCCTGCAACCGGGTACGCTCGGACGGGATGCGCCATTCCGCCTCCAGATCGTGCACGACCGAACCGATGCGCAGCACCGGCAACCCATCACCGGAAAGCGTGTATGGAACAGCGCGGCCCTTCGCACCGCGCGCGTAACGCAGCCGTTGCGTATGGTTTTCTACGCCTGAATCGGTGTCGGCGTCACAGGTCACATCCGCCGCCATTTGCAACCCGCGCCGTACGACTGTCCGAATGATCCGTTGCGCTTTGCCATCATCGCCGACTGCTTTACGCGCCGCTGCGATACGTGCGCTGATGGTAGAATCCGAGACAAAGCGGCCACTCCATACCCGCGCGATGATCTCGTCCCGGGGCACCAGCTTACCTGGGTGCTGGGCCAAGAGGACCAACAGATCGAATACCTGAGGTTCGATTGCGACGGGCTCACCCCGGCGGGTCAGGACGTGTCGATCCACATCCAGAATACAGTCTGCAAACTCATAGCGCATGCGGCAAATACACTCCGTTTCTCGCGGAACGACAAGGTTCAACAACAATCTCAAGGGTTTCTAGGGCGTATCTCAGGACCAGCTACAAGCAGGCCGGGCAGGGTTGGGACACTATCCAAGCAGATAAACAGGAGAACGAATGATGTTCCTGCCCTTCGATATAGCGCTTATGCGCTATCCGTTGCGCCACCATAAGCAAAGTCGCCTTCAGCGGTGCAAAAACTGGCTTGGATGGCACTAAGTCTGCACTGTCGAAGCAGGGCCGTCAACTGGCCCGCTTCATCCCCATCACGCGCGCGCGGGCGCGCGGGTCGCTGTCGAACAGTGCGGCCAACTGCTCGGTCATAGCACCTGCAAGCTGCTCGACATCGGTGATCGTGACGGCGCGGTCATAATAGCGCGTCACGTCGTGGCCGATGCCGATGGCCAGTAGTTCTACCATCTTGCGTTTTTCGACCATGGCGATCACGTCGCGCAGGTGCTTTTCCAGATAGTTTGCCGGGTTCACGCTAAGCGTGGAATCATCCACCGGCGCGCCGTCCGAGATCACCATCAGGATCTTGCGGGCCTCACGCCGCGCGAGCATCCGGCGATGCGCCCATTCCAACGCTTCACCGTCGATGTTTTCCTTCAGCAGGCCCTCTTTCATCATCAGACCCAGATTGGGTCGCGCGCGACGCCATGGGGCATCGGCGCCTTTGTAGATGATGTGGCGCAGATCGTTCAGTCGCCCCGGTTGTTGCGGGCGGCCATCGTTCAGCCACGCCTCGCGCGCCTGACCGCCTTTCCAGGCCCGGGTGGTAAAGCCCAGAATCTCGACCTTGACGTTGCAACGTTCCAGCGTCCGCGCCAGGACATCTGCACAGATCGCGGCAATCGAGATCGGACGGCCCCGCATCGAGCCGGAATTGTCCAGAAGCAGCGTCACCACTGTATCGCGGAATTCGGTATCTTTTTCGACCTTGAAGCTTAGCGGCGTGGTCGGGTTGGCCACGACACGCGCCAGACGTCCGGCATCCAGAATGCCTTCCTCGCGGTCGAATTCCCAAGACCGGTTCTGCTGCGCCTGCAGGCGGCGTTGCAACTTGTTGGCCAGACGGCTCACTGCGCCTTTCAGCGGTTCAAGCTGCTGGTCAAGGTACGCCCGCAGGCGCTCCAGTTCAGCCGGTTCCGCCAGATCCTCGGCAGCAATCTCTTCGTCATGGGTGTTCAGGTAGACCTTGTAGTCCGGATCAGCCTCGGATGCGGGCGGAGGAGCAGGGGGTTCCAGCGGAGCCTCGCCCTCGGGCATTTCAGCCTCATCGCCCATCTCATCCTCGGCCATCTCGTCCATCGAGACCTGGGCCTGAGACTGGTCCTGCTGTTCTTCCTGAGTTTGTTCAGGGGTTGCATCGGCGTCCTGTTCGTCCTGATCATCCTGCCCGGTGCTGTCGGGATCGGGCTGCTCTTCGGCGTCTTCTTCGGCCTGATCTTCCTGTTCGTCGTCCAGTTCATCCGGGTCATCACCCAGCTGATCGCCGTAACCCAGATCTTTGATCATCTGTCGGGCAAACTTGGCAAATTCGGCCTGGTCCGAAAGGATTTCGTCAAGGTTTTCCAGCGTCCCGCCGGCCTGTTCCTCGATAAATCCGCGCCACAGGTTCATGACATTCTCGGCGGCAGGCGGCATGTCGCGCCCGGTGGCCAGATGCCGGATCAGATAACCCGCCGCCACAGCCAATGGCGCATCCGCAGGCTGTTTGCACTGATCATAGCCGCGCCGGATCGCCTCATGCCCGATCTTGACGTCGATATTCGACGCGGTGCCGGGCATGTCCCGCGCACCCATCGCCTCGCACCGGGCGGTCTCCATCGCCTCATAAAGATCCCGTGCCATATCACCCGGAGGGGCATATCGCGCATGGGTCGCGTCATCATGATATTTGCGATGTAAAGCTAATGCGTCTGCCGTCCCGCGCGCCAACAGAACCTCTTCGCGCGTCATCCGGCGTGAGACCTGCGGCAAACGCATCGACTCGCCCGACAGGCCCGATGGATCAACAGTGTAGCTCACCGACAATTCGGGGTCGTCGGCCATAACTTTAGTAGCCTCGGCCAGAGCCTTCTTGAACGGATCAGCAGGATTGTCGTTCTTCTGCACCATGTTCAATCGCCCTTTGTGTTGCAGTGACCCGCCGCATCAATGCGAAACCGGATCCCCCTTCATCTGGCCAAAAATACCTCCGCCGGAGGCATTGCGCCCCGCAGGGCGCAATTCATATTGCTTAGCCCAAGCTCGCGCTCGCCGCGCTTTCCGGCAGTTCCTCATCAAAGCAGCGCTGATAGAACTCAGCAACCGTCTGGCGCTCTAGCTCGTCACATTTGTTCAGGAACGACAGGCGGAAGGCATAGCCGATGTTGCGGAAGATTTCTGCGTTTTGGGCCCAGTTGATCACGGTCCGGGGGCTCATCACGGTGGACAGATCGCCGTTCATGAAGGCGGTCCGGGTCAGGTCGGCGACGGTGACCATCTGGCTGACGGTCTTGCGGCCCTCGGCGGTGTTGTAATGCGGCGCTTTCGACAGAACGATCATAGTCTCGGCATCGTGGCTGAGGTAGTTCAGCGTCGAGACCAGCGACCAGCGGTCCATCTGCGCCTGGTTGATCTGCTGTGTACCGTGATAGAGGCCGGTGGTGTCGCCCAGACCGACGGTGTTGGCAGTCGCAAACAGACGGAAGTTGGGGTTCGGCGTGATGATTTCATTCTGGTCCAGCAAGGTCAGCTTGCCGTCATGCTCCAGCACGCGCTGGATCACGAACATCACGTCCGCACGGCCCGCGTCATATTCGTCGAATACGATTGCAACCGGGTTGCGCAGAGCCCAGGGCAGGATGCCTTCGTGGAATTCGGTGACCTGCTTGCCGTCGCGCAGTTTGATCGCGTCCTTACCGATCAGGTCGATCCGGCTGATATGGCTGTCGAGGTTCACACGCACGGCGGGCCAGTTCAGGCGGGCGGCGACCTGTTCGATGTGGGTCGATTTCCCGGTGCCGTGATAGCCCTGAATCATCACCCGGCGGTTATGGGTAAAGCCCGCAAGAATCGCCAGCGTGGTTTCGGGATCGAACTTGTAGGTCGGATCGATCACCGGCACGCGGTCGCTGCGTTCGGCAAAGCCTTTGACTGCCATATCGCTGTCAATGCCAAACACCTCGCGAACCGAAATGTCCTCGGTGGGTTTTGCGTTGATGTCGATCGATCCGTCAGCCATGCGCCTTGTCCTTATCCTTTGGCCCGTTCACCGGGTTTGAACCCGTGTGTGGTGCAACATATTGCGGGCAAGGGCAAGGGAAAGAGGTGACCGGATCACGCTAGCCGGATGTTTCTTTGAAACTGGCCTTATGCTGGCGCGGGTTCTAGTGAAAATCCCGACTTGGGAACAGACGCTTGGCCTGTTCGCGCGGATGGCGGGCGCTCGGGCCGTTCTGCCGGGGGCGCGGGGTGTCATCCGCCTGCGGTTGGGTGATGCCGATGGCCTCGTCCAGAGGATGCCCAAGCTCGGACAGTTTGTGCGACATATCGGTGATTTCCTGCGCGATCAGATGCACGACGATCCCCTCGCGCTGCAGATACCCGCGGGCCTGCAGCAACCGCCCGCCCATCACGATGCGGCGAAAGCGTTCATAGACCTTGGGCCAGACAACCACATTGCTGACCCCGGTTTCATCCTCGAGCGTCAGAAAGATCACACCCGAGGCAGTTCCCGGCCGCTGGCGCGTGATCACCAGCCCGCAGACGCTGTAGCGACCCAGCGGGATGTCCTGCAGCGTGGCATGCGGCACAAGGCCGGGCAGGGACGGGCGCAACAGCTCCATCGGGTGCGAGCGCAGGGTCAGACGGGTCGAGACGTAATCCTCGACCACCTCCTCGCCCAGATGCATGACCGGCAGGTTCACCTGCGGCTCACTGATGCTTTCGCCATCGATCGGGTCATTGAACAGCGGCAGGGCGGTTCGGCTGCGGATGGCTTTGACATGCCACAGGGCGTCGCGCCGGGTCAGGTCCATGCCGGAGAACGCATCTGCCTCGGCCAGACGGGTCAGAACATCCGGGCGCAGCCCGGCCCGCAGCCACAGCGTTTCGGGGTCCGGATACCCATTGCCCCGCGCGGCCACGATCCAGTCTGCGTCTTCCTGCTTGAATCCCTTGATCTGACGAAAACCCAGCCGCAGGGCCAGCGCCCCATCGGCACGGCGTTCCAGCAGATTGTCCCATTCCGAGGCGTTGACGCAGACCGGACGGATCTCGACCCCATGCTCGCGCGCGTCGCGCACGATTTGGGCGGGGGCATAAAACCCCATGGGCTGCGAGTTCAGCAGCGCGCAGGCAAAGATCGCCGGGTGGTGGCATTTCATCCAGGCCGAGACATAGGCCAGCATGGCAAAAGCCGCTGCGTGGCTTTCGGGAAAGCCGTAATCGGCAAAGCCTTCGATCTGGCCAAAGCAGCGGTCGGCGACCTCGGGCGTATAGCCGTTGTTCAGCATCCCCGCGATGAACTTGTCGCGATAGGTGCCAATCGTCCCCATGCGCCGGAATGAGGCCAGCGAGCGGCGCAGGTGATCCGCCTCTTCCGCCGAAAACCCTGCACCAACCACGGCGATTTGCAGGGCCTGTTCCTGAAACAGCGGCACGCCCAGCGTGCGCCGCGTCACCTCTTCCAAGGCAGGGCCGAAGGGTTCGGATTTTTCCAGCCCGTTGCGCCGTCGGATATAGGGCTGCACCATATCGCCCTGGATAGGGCCGGGGCGGACGATGGCAACCTCGATCACCAGATCGTAGAATTCGCGCGGTCGCATCCGGGGCAGGAAATTCATTTGTGCCCGGCTTTCGACCTGAAACACGCCCACCGCATCAGCGGCACACAGCATGTCATAGGTCGCCGTGTCCTCTTGCGGGACGGTCGCGATGCTGAGGGTTTCGCTGTTGTGCTGTTGCATCAAGTCAAACGCCTTGCGGATGCAACTGAGCATCCCCAGCCCCAATATATCCACCTTCAGAATGCCAAGCGCGTCGATGTCATCCTTGTCCCATTCGATCACGGTGCGGTCTTCCATCGCGGCGTTTTCGATCGGGCATAGCTCATCCAGCCGCCCTTTGGTGATGACGAACCCGCCCACATGCTGCGACAGATGGCGCGGGAAGCCGATGATCTCGCCAATCAGGCGAACCGTCTGCATCAGGCGCCGGTCTTTGAGGTCGAGGCCCAGTTCCTGCAACCTCTCGGCATCAACGCCGCCATTGCTCATCCCCCAGATCTGGCCGGACAGGCCCGCGGTCACGTCCTGAGACAGGCCCATCACCTTGCCCACCTCGCGGATTGCCGCGCGGGATCGGAAATGGATGACCGTGGCACAGAGGCCCGCGCGGTGGCGGCCATATTGCTCGTAAATCCACTGGATCACCTCTTCGCGCCGCTCGTGTTCGAAATCCACATCGATATCCGGCGGCTCACCCCGGTACTTCGAGACAAAACGCTCGAACACCATGGCGATCATGTCGGGGCTGACATCGGTGATGCCCAGCAGATAACACAGGATCGAATTGGCGGCTGATCCGCGCCCCTGGCAAAGAATGCCCTGCGAGCGGGCGAATTGCACAATGTCATGCACGGTCAGGAAATAGGCCGGGAAATCCAGATCGGCGACCAGGGCCAGTTCCTTTTCCATCAGGTTGATGGCCTTCTCGGTCGGGCCATCGGGATAGCGCCGTTTCAACCCCTCGCGCGCCAGACGTTCCAGTCGCGCCAGCGGGGTCTCAGAACTGGCGATCTCGTCGGGGTATTCATAAGACAACTCATTTAAGTCAAAGCTGCAGCGGTCGGCGATTTCCAGCGTGCGGCGCAGCGCGCCGGGGTGGTCCTGAAACAGCCGGGCCATATCCGCATAGCTTTTTAGCCGCCGTTCCGCATTGGGCAGGGCGCGGGTGCCGATCTGGTCAATCGTGATGTGTTCGCGCATGCAGGTCAGCACATCGGCCAGTTGGCGGCGGCTGCCACGGTGCATCAGCACATCGCCCACCGCCACCATCGGGGCCGAGGCCCGCAGCGCCGCCTGCGCACAGGCCGTCAGATAGGCCCGGTCGCTGCCGTCATAACGCGGCACGGCCCCCAGAAACACCGCATTGGGGAATTGCCGCCGGACGGTCTGAATGTCGGGGATGGCCTGTTTCAACCCCGCCTGAGGCAGCGCGATCAGGATCATCCCCTGACAGGCCCCCAGCATGTCCTTCAGGTCCAGATGACAGTCGCCTTTCTCGGCCCGTCGTTTGCCCAGCGTCAGCAACCGGGTCAGCCGCTGATAGGCGGCGCGGTCGCGGGGCAGGGCCAGCCAGTGCACCGCGCTGTCGCGCAGAACCAGACGGCAGCCGACGATCAGCTTGGGCAGAGCGGGCACATCCGGTTTGTCGATTGGCTGCACATGCCCGACCTCTTGCCGGGACGAGGAATCGAGCCGGTGTTGCGAGCGGATTTGAACTGCGCCTTCCGCCTCGCGCCGCAGTTCTTTCAACGCGCTCCAGCCCCGGACCACCCCGGCCAGTGAGTTCCGGTCGGTGATCGCGATGGCCTTCAGGCCCAGCTCTGCCGCGCGGGTCACCAGCTCTTCTGGGTGTGAGGCTCCGGTCAGGAAGGTGAAGTTAGTGGTCACGCCCAGCTCGGCATAGCCGGGGTCCTGCGCGTGGGAACTGTGCGGGTTTGGTTTGCTCATGCGAATTCCCCATGCACAAACCATCCCGGATTTTGCGGCGTGTAATACAGCCACAACCGCCGCCCCTGCCGGGTTTCAACCTGCCAGTAATCACGCAAGCCCGTGCGCCAGTTCTCATCTTCCAGCCACCATTCGGGGCAGATGCGTTCGGGCCCGGTTGAGCGACCTGTGGTCAGCGACATCCGCCGCCAGCGAAAGCGGCGCGGCGGGTGCGGGCCTGATCCGGCGATAGGTTCTGGCGGAAACAGCTGCAGAGGGCGAGGGCGCAGAGCGACCCACCCGCCTGCAGGGTCGGAATAGGCGGCGGGCGAGATGATGAAGCTGCGTTCGGGGATATGGCTTTGCGCGGGCAGCAAGCGGTGGATCTGTTCCAACCCGATCCGGGTGCCGATGCGGGTGATCAGGTCATCCAGTTGATCTTTGCCCCGGCTTGCGGCGCGGCTGATCTGGCGCACCGGCAGGGGTTCCACCAGCGTGGCCTCGAGCCGCAGTTGATCGACGCCAAAGCCTGCATCCACCTCGGTCAATCCACGCTCGAATAGGGGCAGGATGCGATATGGATCACGCAGAGGGCGAGCCAGCCGCAGTTCGACCTGCTGGTGGTCCTGATCCACCCGGCGCAAGATCATGCACAGCTTGCGCGCGCCCATTTCCTGCGCTTTCAGCTTGTCGCAGAGCCGTTCCAGCAGCCGTTCCGCCCCGGCCATCATGTCGGACAGCAGGCCAATGGGCTCGGGCAGGGTCATGCGCACGCCGTAATGGGGCGGATCGGCCAACGGGGTGATCTGTTCAGGTTGATCCCCCAAAGCCTGATCCAGCCGCATCAGTACCTCGGGGCCAAAGCGGCGTGTCAGCGGCGCGCGCGGGGTTTGCGCCAGCTCACCAATCCGGCGCAGGCCTAGCCGTTGCAGCGCGACCGAGGTATCCTCATCCAGCCGCAGCGCTGCCACCGGCAGGGCGCGGATGGCCTTCAGCGTATCTTGGGTTGCGACCCCCTCGCCATAATGTGCCAAGGCCCAGGCCGCGCCGCGTGTCGGGGCCAGACCGATCTGCACCGTCAGCCCGGCCCGGGCCAGACGCCTGCGCATGTCGGTCAGCATCATCTCTTCCCCGCCCGCAAGATGCGCCGATCCTGTGATGTCCAGAACCAGCCCATCCTCACCCTCGAGCCCGACCCAGGGGCAATAGCGCGTGGCCCAGCGGCGCAGGGCGTGCAGAAACCGCTGATCTCCTTGCGGGTCGGCGGGATGGCTTTGCAGATCGGGGCAAAAGGCGCGGGCATCGGAATAGGGCATGCCGCTGTGCAGGCCCTGCCGCTGGGCCTGCACATTCAGGCAATACACCCGGTTTGCATTATTCTGTTTCAGCGTCAGAACAAACGGCCCATCGACTGGGCGCAGGCGCAAAGCCCGGTCGCTTGCCAGCCGGGGAAACCAGAGTGAAACGATGCGGCGCTGCGTCCCGCCGAACATATAAAACCCTCAAATGTTCTACATTTGTTCTTATATGTTCTTGACCCTCAAAGAGTCGAGTCCTTGAGGGCCAGATCGTCAGGGATTCAGAGCCCGGGCGCTTACTTCAGCGCCCGCGCCAGAAAGGCCTGCGTGGTCTGGTGCGAAGGGTGGTCAAACACCGCTTCGGGCGGGCCTTCTTCGATGATCCGACCGCTGTCGAGGAAACAGATCTTGTCGGCGGCCTCGCGGGCAAAGCCCATCTCATGCGTGGCCATCACCATCGTCATGCCCTGTTTTTTGAGCATCAGCAGAACATCCAGCACCTCGCCCACCAGTTGGGGATCGAGGGCCGAGGTGATTTCATCAAACAGCATGACCTCAGGCTGCATGGCCAAGGCGCGCACGATGGCGACGCGCTGTTGCTGACCGCCCGAGAGTTGATCGGGATAGTTGTGCATCCGATCGGCCAGTCCGAACCGTGCGAACAGCGCCTCGATCTCGGGCTGCAATTCGGCGCGCGTCAGTCCACGCACCCGGCGAGGGGCGAGCATGACATTCTCAAGCGCGGTCATATGCGGAAACAAGTTAAAGCTTTGGAACACGATCCCGATCCGGGCGCGTACCGATTGCGGGTTCAGACTGGGGATCGAGATATCCTCGCCGTCCAGAAAGATTGCGCCGTCTTCGATGGGTTCCAGCAGGTTGATACAACGCAGCAGAGTCGACTTGCCCGACCCGGATGCGCCGATCAGGCAGACCATCTGGCCCTCATCCACGGTCAGGTTGATCCCGTCACAGACCGTGCGGTCGCCAAAGCGTTTCACTACGCCCTGAAGTTCCAGTTTGGGCATCAGCGCCTCTCTCGCATTTGGCGGGCCATCAGGTGATCGGCGTAGCGGGTGGCGGGGATAGTGACGATCAGGAAAATGATCGCCGCGCCCACATAAGGGGTGAAATTCGCCAGCAGCGACTTGAACACTCCGGCCTGACGGAAGATTTCGACCGGGCCGATGAAGCTGAGCAGCGAGACATCCTTTTGCAGCGCAATCAGCATGTTCATCTGTGAGGGCACCACGTTGCGGATGGCTTGCGGCAACACCACGTCGCGCATCACTTGCCGTTCCGACAGACCCAGCGACAATGCGGCGGCGCGCTGGCTGTGGTGGACGCTGTCGATGCCTGAGCGGAAAATCTCAGCCACATAGGCCGAATAGGTCAAGATCAGCGCCAGCGAGCCCCAGATATAGGGCGAATTCCACGGGCGCGGCAGGCCGAGCCCCGGAATGCCGAAGCCGATCAAATAGACCGTCAGGATAACGGGCACGCCTCGGAAAATATCAGTGAACGCCGCGCCAAAGATGCGCAGCGGAAACAAGGCAGGTGATTTGGCATCCCGCGCCAATGCAATCAACAGGCCAAGCACGGCGATCGCCGGTGCGGACCACAAAAAAATCATCACGTTGATCCGAAACGCCTCAAGCAGTTTCGGGAAGGTTTTGACAAGCGTCTCGCCGTTGAAAAAGCTCTGCTGAACCTTCGACCACCCCGGAGCCAACGGCACCAGAAAGTAAATCGCGGCCACAACTGTGACCGTGCTAATCGTGGCGATCACCAACGAGCGGCGTCGTTGGTGCGCCTCGTACCGTTCGCGGCGGGTCATCCCCGCCGCCTTGTGATCTGCCATGTTACTTGATCAGAGGGACACCGGTGGTGTCCTGCAGCCATACGGCCTCGATCTCGGCCAGTTTGCCGTTAGCTGTCAGTGCCGCCAGCGCCTCGTCCACGCAGGCTTTCAGCGGGTTGCCTTCTTCCATCAACATGCCGAAATGATCCGGATTATCATTTTCATCCGCCGGGAACTGACCGATGACCTTTGAGCCTTCGATCATCACCGCGCTGAGGAACAGGGCGGTGGGCAGATCGAACAGGGCCGCATCAATCTGGTTGGCCGACATGGCGGCGTTAACGTCAGCATTGTCGCCATACAGCAACGGGTCGCTGTCGGGTTGGATGATGCTGGCCAGTTTCGGCACCGCCGTGGTCGAGCCGACGGCCCCCCATTGCAGGCCTTTCAGCGCTTCAAGCGTCGGGGCAGTGTCGGTCGAATTGGGGCTGACCAGAACTGCCATCGGGGCGGTGTAGTAAGGGGTAGAGAAATCGACCACCTGATCCCGTTCAGGCGTGATCGAATATTGCTGCATGTTGACGTCAAATTCCTTGGCGCCGGGCTGGATCGCCTCGTCGAAGGACGAGCGGACCCAAACGACATCATCAGCTGCGAACCCCATTTCTTCAGCCACGGCATAAGCAACGGCTGCCTCGAACCCTTCGCCGCTTTCTGGCGCGTCGTCGATCACCCACGGATAGTAGGCCGGGTTGCCCGTTGCGATGGTGAATTTGCCGTCTGTCAGCGTTTTGCCAGCAGCGCATTGTTCTTGCGCATAGGCCGCTGTTGACAAAAACAGAATTGAAGTTGCCGCGATCGAGAGTGTCTTGGACATCCGATACAAACCTCCTGTTGGATTGGGTTGCGGTCAAAGTAATTCTGCCTAACCCGACTGTCCAGCGGATGCTTGATCGTCGACCTGCGGGACGGGTTGGCGTTCATGTGTCCGATGACATTGTGCCGGTCTCTTCGCCTGCCATGAATCCCAGGGACGGCACAGGGAGGAAACCTGTTGCATAAGTGACCGCACGCTCGGCCAACGGCCGGAATGCGGCGCAGGAACTGGCAATATTCTGCCGGGGAACAGTTGGGCTCTTTTCTTTTTCCTAAAGATATTATTAAAACTGCTTCACCACTCAAACCGGCAAAGAACCTTCTTGCAGTACAACGCACGCAATACCGATACGATCTGGTCGCGCCTGCCCGGCGTCGCGCGAATTGCCGTTGTTTTGGGACTTTTCAGTCTGATCTCGGCCTGTGCCAAGAATCCGAATGAGGTGGACTTGGATCCCGAACGTCAGGCCATGGCGTTGCAAGAGGTCTCAAGAAAACATGCGCTGGGACAAAGGGTGTGGTGCGTGCCCTACGCACGCAACCTCAGCGGCATCGAAATTCGTGGCAACGCCAAGGATTGGTGGGGCAAGGCCCGCAATGGGTTTGACCGGGGTAATGAACCGGAGGTCGGTGCGGTGATGTCGTTTCGGGCCACCAGAGGGATGCCCCTGGGACATGTGGCTGTCGTGTCCGATATTGTCACCGAGCGGGAAGTCATTGTGAACCACGCAAACTGGCTCCGGAATAAGGTGTCATTGCAGATGGGCGTGAGGGACGTGTCCAAAAACAATGATTGGACGCTTGTCCGGGTTGAAAGCCGGCCGGGCAGGTACGGCAGTTCGTACCCGGTGAACGGGTTTATCTATCCGAATTTTGGTGAGTAATCTAAGCTCTCCGCGCCCCCGCCGGTAGCTGGTACGGTGAAGCCGAGCGTCCGACGTGCCGCTGTCATCCGGGCGCGTGTGTTCGGTGGCGGGTATGTTTACTTTGACACATGATCAATGACTGCAGGGCGGACTAAGCCGTCGCAGGCCTGTCAGGCAGAGATCATGACTTCGCCCTCAATTTCCATTGCGAAACCGAGCGGTAGTCCAGACACACCGATAGCAGAACGCGCATGGCGACCGATGTCTGGGCCGAACACCTCAATTATCAAATCGCTAAAGCCATTTACCACAACATGTTGATCCGAGTATCCGGGCGCAGATGTCACCATACCAAAGACGCGGACCCATCCAACAATTCTTGATAGCTCGCCTATTTCTGCTTTCAGGTTAGCCAGTACCGTTAATGCCACTTCGCGGGCCTCAGCATACGCTTGATCCGTAGTAATTTCGGCTCCGACAACTCCAAAAGGCCCGGCCAGACTACCATCCAATGCGTTTTTTGGGTGACCTGAGAAAAGTGCTCGGTCACCTCTGACATTAACAAATTCGAAGGGTATGTGCAGGCCATCCGGTAACTTCGTAGGCGCAGGCAATTTCAAGCCCAATTCTTCAAGCCTGCTTTCTGGCGTCGACATAGTAATCCCTCCAACTAGTGCATGGGCTGCAAGCTAGGCGGAAAGAAAACCAATGTCATCTTCGGGCTCGTTCCTGCAATTTGAATGTAAACTGAGTATCCTTGGCATCAGCTAATACGCTTGGATGGTGTCCACATAAAAAGAAACCCGCCAAAAGCTGGCGGGTTTCATCTGTTTTAGCAATACTACAGTGGTCGGATCAGCCGAACACACGTCCCAGCGCGCCGTCGACGGCGTCGGTGATCTGGTCGATATCGTCCGCTGTTGCAATCAGCGCTGGCGAGAAGCACAGCGTGTTGTTGCGGCTGGGGATCGAGCGGTTGGTGGCACCGATGATGACGCCCTGCGCCATACAATCTGCGACAACGGCCTGAACGCGCTTTTCGTCCATCGGATCCTTGGTGGTCCGATCGGTTACCAGCTCGGCGCCAAGGAACAGGCCCTTGCCGCGCACGTCGCCGATGACTTTGTGCTTTTCCATCAGCGCCTGCAGGTTGCCCATCATGCGATCACCCATGTCCACGCAGTTCTGCAGCAGGTTTTCATCCTGAATGATGCGCATGTTTTCAACCGCTGCCGCCGGACCGGCAGTGCAGCCGCCAAAGGTCGAGATATCACGGAAATAGTTCATCGGGTCTGCCGCGTCGTCTTTGAACATGTCAAAGACTTCCTCGGTGGTGACCATGCAGGCGATCGCGGCATAACCCGAGGCAACGCCCTTGGCCATGGTCACGAAGTCCGGCTTGATGCCGTATTGCTGATAGCCGAACCAGGTGCCGGTCCGACCTACGCCGCAGACAACCTCGTCAATGTGCAGCAGGATGTCGTATTTCTTGCAGATCTCCTGCACGCGGGGCCAATAGCCTTCAGGCGCTTCGATGACGCCACCGCCTGCGGTCACGGGCTCAAGGCACAGGGCACCAACAGTGTCAGGGCCTTCGCGCAGGATGACCTCTTCGATCTGATCTGCAGCCCATTCGCCAAAGTTCTCTTCCGGTGCGCCGTCCAGCTCGTGCTTGCGGTATTCCATGCAGTGAGGCACGCGCACGAAATCGGGTGCAAAGGGACCGTATTGTGCGGTGCGCTCGTCCTGACCACCTGCCGACATGGTCGCCAGGGTGGAGCCGTGATAGTCGCGGTCGCGATACAGGATCTTGGTTTTCTTGCCGCCATATTTCTTGTGCGCGATCTGGCGGATCATCTTGAACGCCTTCTCGTTCGCCTCAGAACCTGAATTGGTGTAGTACACGCGGCTCATGCCCGGCATCTTGTCGATCAGCATTTCCGCGAAATTGGAACCGGGGATCGAGCCTGCGGTGTTGGCGAAGTAGCACAGCTTCATCAGCTGGTCATAAACCGCCTTACAGATAGATTCGCGACCATAGCCCACGTTCACGGTCCAGACACCGCCTGACACGGCATCCAGGTGCTCTTTGCCCTTTTGGTCCCACACGCGCATGCCTTTGCCTTCGACAATGATACGGGGATCGTTGGTCTCAAACGGCTTGTGCTGGATCAGGTGATGCCAGAGGTGGGCGCGGTCGGCTTCGACGACGCGGGAAAGATCGTTTTCGTTGAACGTGCCGTCCATGACATGTCCTTTCAAAAGTGGGGCGCGCGGGGAATCAGTAGGTCCCGGCGGGCGCAAAGTGACGTGATACTGCAGATCAACGCGAATGGTGCGCGTGAAGTAGGGCCAGATTAGCCCATAGGATATCTCCAGTGTAGCTCAAACTCGTATTAATACGGGTTTGTTATGACGTAAACTTTGTGCTCAATACGACAATCTGACGAGTTTGGGAGGATCGCCGGATGACAGCCACACCTATCTACCAGCAACATCTGGATAAAACCCCGGCGAATTTCACGCCGTTGTCTCCGCTGAGCTATCTTGAGCGGACGGCGGCAGTGTATCCGGATTACCCATCCGTTGTGTATGGCGAGCGCCGGTATAGCTGGGCAGAAACCTATGCGCGGAGCCGACGTCTGGCCAGCGCGCTGACTACGCGTGGCGTAGGCGTGGGCGATACAGTCTCGATCATCGCGGCCAATATCCCCGAGCTGTATGAGGCGCATTTTGGCGTGCCCATGGCAGGGGCGGTGCTGAACGCGATCAACACGAGGCTAGATGCGCCGATCATCGCCTTCATTCTGAACCATGCCGAAGCCAAGGTTCTGCTGGTCGATCCCGAGTTTTCAGGCGTCGTGAAACAAGCGTTAGCGCAGGTGGATCACAACATTCTGGTGATCGACATCGAAGACGCCAGTTTTGACGGTGGCGAGCGATTGGGAGATCTGACCTATGAGGCTCTGTTGGCCGAGGGTGATCCAGAGTTCGACTGGTCTTTGCCCGCAGATGAATGGGATGCGATCACGCTGAACTATACCTCGGGCACCACCGGCAACCCCAAGGGTGTGGTCTATCACCACCGCGGCGCGGCGCTGAACGCAACGTCGAATATCCTGACATGGGGGATGCCGCAGCATTCGGTCTATCTGTGGACGCTGCCGATGTTTCACTGCAATGGCTGGTGCTTCCCGTGGACGATGGCGGCCAATGCGGGCACCTCCGTCTGCCTGCGCGCCGTGCGGGACGAACCGATCTATCGCGCCTTCCGAGAAGAGGGTGTGACCCATTTCTGTGGCGCACCGATCGTGTTGAATATGCTGGCCAACGCGCCCGATCATCTCAAGGATTTCACGCAGCAGATCAAGGCGATGACCGCTGGCGCTCCACCGCCGGCCAAGGTGATCGAAGCGATGGAAGGGATGGGTGTTGAGGTTACCCATGTCTATGGCCTGACCGAGACCTATGGTCCGTCCGTTGTCTGTGCATGGAAGGACGAATGGAACGAGAAAGGCGCGGAAGATCGCGCCGCGCTGAAGGTGCGTCAGGGGGTGAAATACGTCGCCCTGTCCGGGTTGATGGTGGCTGACCCCGAGACGATGGAACCCGTGCCTTCGGATGGCGAAACCATGGGTGAGATTTTCATGCAGGGCAACATTGTCATGAAGGGCTATCTCAAGAACGCTGAGGCGACAGACAAGGCCTTCAAGGGCGGGTGGTTTGCCTCGGGCGATCTGGGGGTGATGCATCCGGATGGCTATATCGCGCTGAAGGATAGGTCCAAGGACATCATCATCTCGGGCGGTGAGAACATCTCGTCGGTCGAGGTCGAAGATACGCTGTATAAACACCCGGCTGTGATGGAGGCGGCGGTGGTGGCCCGCCCGGATGAGAAATGGGGTGAAACGCCGTGTGCATTTGTTGAGTTGAAACCGCAGGCAGAGGCGAATGAGGCGGAGATCATCGCTTTCTGCCGGGATCATATGGCCCATTTCAAAGCACCCAAGACGGTTGTGTTTGGGGCGTTGCCCAAGACGTCGACGGGGAAGATTCAGAAGTTCATCCTGCGCGACCGGGCGCGTGAATTGGGTTAATCGAAGATCGACAAATCAAGCGGCAGCATCTCGCCCATCCAGATAGCGCGATCCCGGTGATCAGCCAAGTGATCGCCGGTTTCTGGATGCGTAAAGATGGTCAGCCCTTGCCGGTTCAGGATCAGCCAGGGAAAGACCTGATCAAAGGCTTCGGCGGGAAAGCCCAGCTGGCAACTCCATCGCGGATGCGGGCCAACATTACGCGCATGCATGTGGCCCATCTGGACAGCGGGAAACAGGCGCGCGGCCTCTTCACAGACCTGCCGTGCCGTGTCCTGAGTGTCGGCGTCGAAATAGACATGGGCGTGGTAGCCGGTGATCTTGGGCATGGGGTTCTCCATCTGTCGTTGCATAGAAACCTAAGGACGGCGCGAGGATTTGTGCACCCGCACCGCCACACAGACTCTGTGCGCCGGTTCAGAGCGGAGCGTGCAGGTCAGGATGGGCTGCGGCAAAGGCCGAATGCTCGGCGCAGACGGCCTCGACTGCTGTCAGGCGTGGCATATCGGATAGATCAACTTCCCACCGGCGCGCATTATAAAGCTGTGGGATCAGGCAGATATCGGCCAGACCCGGCGTTTCACCGGTGCAGAACGGGGATTGATCAAAGCCGCCCAGCAGCGATTCAAACGCGAGCAGACCCGGCCGGATGAAGTGACGCATCCAGTCGCCGGGCATGTCGCCTGCACCTTGGGTGAGCGCGGTGGCATGTTTGGCAACCGACAGATTGCAGACCGGATGGATATCCACCGCGATACTGTGCGCCAATGCCCGCGCCGCGGCTCGCTTGGCCGGATCGGTTGGCAGCAGACCCAGTTCGCGGGTCTCATCCAGATAGTCGATGATCGCCAGCGATTGGGTCAACCGAACCCCATCGATATCCAGCACCGGGACCAGACCTTGCGGGTTGCGGTCCAAATGATCCGGGGCGCGATGCGCCCCGTTCACTAGATCCACGACGACCGGGCGGTAGGTGATCCCAGCCAGATTCAGTGCAATCCGCACCCGGTAACTGGCGGACGAACGCCAGTAATCAAACAGAACCACTTCGGACATACGATGGTTAGCCTTTGCTTAGTTCCTTGGCATGCAGCCAGTCGGCATGCTGAGGGGCTCGTTTGGTGCGCGACCATTCTTCGAGCATATCCCATTTGACCGAATCCAGCCGGGCCAGCATGGCCTCTTCCTCGGGGTCGGGGCAAGCCAGTTCCACCCGGTGACCGTTCGGATCGAAGAAATAGATCGAATGAAAGATCGAATGATCCGTGACACCCAGAACCTCGACGCCGTTGGCTTCGAGATGGTCCTTGAATGCGATCAGCTCATCACGGTCCTTCACCTTGAATGCGATGTGCTGCACCCAAATCGGCGTGTTGGGATCGCGCCCCATTTCCGGCTTGGTAGGCAGCTCAAAAAACGCCAGCACATTGCCATTTCCGGCATCCAGAAACAGGTGCATGTAGGGATCAGGTTCATGGGTGGAGGGCACATGGTCTTCGGCAATCGCCAGAATGAAATCCATGTTCAGCATCTTGCCATACCATTCAACGGTCTCTTTCGCGTCCTTGCAGCGATAGGCGACGTGGTGAATCTGTTCGATTTTCATGGGCTTACTCCTGTTTCAGGGCTGCGGCGTCCAACGCCTGCTTCAGCACCGCGTTGTCGCCGATGTGGTTTGCCAGAACCAGCACAAGGCGCGCGTTGAACGCATCGCTTTCGGCTTTCTCAAGCCCTTCATGGGCGGCCACCAGATCGGCATAGAAATCGTCTGCCTGGGTCAGATTGGATGAGAGGATCAGATCAGCCATGTCGCTTACTCCTTGCCTGTGGCGCGGCGCACCGCGTGCCGGAATGCATTTTCTTCGTAGGTGTCGCGGCGGGCGGCCACGTGCTGATCGGGACGGATCAGATAGACCGCTCCGCTGGCATCGCCCAGATAGCGGCGCTTCAGCGTCAGGGTCGGGTCGTCTTTGACCGAGAGTGCCAGGCGTTTGACGATGATGCCATCGACCTCGATCTCATCTGGTGCATCGGCGTCGATGGTCAGCAGCGTGAACTGTCCAGCCAGTTTAGGCAGTAGAAAGCCATCACCCAAAGGCGCATCGGGACAGGACGCTCCGGGACGCGTCTGCGTCGGCCCGTTCAACGCATCCGCCGAATTCAGCGACGAGCCGTCATAGACGCAAGGTACGCTCAGGCGGCCAGAATTCACCATCGGGCGGGCGAAGTCATAGTGCTCGCTCAAGTCCAGCACCGCATCGCGCAGGATGCGTGACATCTGCGATTTCGGGGTGATGAAATCGGTCGAGCGAGTCGAGTTCAGGATATTCTCGTCCGCGCCGTGAATGCGTTCCTGATCGTAGCTGTCCAGCAAAGATTCAGGTGCGCTGCCATCGATCACCAGTTTCAGTTTCCAGCACAGGTTGTCGGTATCCTGCACGCCCGAGTTTGCGCCCCGTGCGCCAAACGGGCTGACCTGATGGGCACTGTCACCGGCAAAGATCACGCGGCCATGGCGGAATTGCTCCATCCGGCGGCACTGGAAGGTGTAGATGCTGACCCATTCCAGCTCGAAATTTACCTCCTCGCCCAGCATGGCCTTGAGGCGCGGGATCACGTTTTCCGGGCGCTTTTCGCGTTCCTTGTCGATATCCCATCCCAGTTGCAGATCGATGCGCCAAACGCCATCGGGTTGTTTATGCAGCAACGCAGATTGGCCTTTGTTGAACGGCGGATCGAACCAGAACCAGCGTTCCGAAGGGAAATCGGCCTCCATGATCACATCAGCGATCAGGAAGTTGTCTTCGAACACGCGGCCCACAAAATCCTTACCCATCATGGCGCGCATGGGTGAGCCCGCGCCGTCGCAGGCGATGACCCAATCCGCCTCGATGGTGTATGAACCCTCAGGCGTTTCGACCTCAAGCTTGACGTGATCGGGGTGGGTTCCAACGGCTTCGACCTTGTTGCGGCCGCGGATTTCGATCGGTGCACCCTGCGCTTGCAATTCGCGGACGCGGTCGACCAGAAACTGCTCGAAATAGTATTGCTGCAGGTTGATGAAGGCCGGGCGCTGATCGCCGCTGTCGGGCTGCAGGTCGAACTCGTAAACCTGACGTTCGTCGAAGAACACTTTGCCCTTGTTCCAAAGAACGCCCTTGTCCACCATCGGCTGCCCGCAACCCAGACGGTCGAGGATTTCCAGCGGGCGTTTGGCAAAACAGATGGCGCGGCTGCCGAAGCTGACCTTGTCGTTGTCGTCCAGCACCAGCACCTCGACCCCTTGCTGGGCCAGATCGATGGCGGCGGCCAGACCCACCGGACCGGCCCCAACAACGATGACCTTGTGGCGCACGGGCGCTGGCGCGGATTGATCCGGGCTGGCCTCGTAGGCATAAAGTGGAACTTCAAAGATCTTGTTCACTCTCTCTCTCCCATTTCTGGCGCATCGGGCGCACCTCATCTGTTCCCCGGCACAGTTGCGCCGGAGGTCTTGCGTTAGAGTTTCACCGTCAAATCCGGGCCGCCACGATCTGGATCAAATCCGGCCCGGAATTCTTAGCCCTGCAGGGCCTCCCACATCTCCAGATCGCGCTGGGCGGTCCAGATACGGGGCGTGTCGATGCCGCGGGCCTCGTCATAGGCGCGGGCAACATTGAAGGGCAGGCAGTGTTCGTAGATCGCATAGTCGGCGAATTTTGGGTCGCATTCTGCGCGCACGGCGTCCCAGGCTTCTTTCAGCGAACCGCCACGCGCCGCGACCTTTGCTGCCGGGCGGTAGGTGCTTTCCACGAAATCGCGGGTGTTTTCGATGGCCGCGTTGACCATGTCCTTACCGACCAGAGCGTCGCCGCGCCCCGGCGCGATAGCGTCTACGTCGAACCACTTGATCTCATCCAGCGTATCGCCCCAGTCGCTGAAATGCCCGTCGCCGCAATAGCAGGCCGAGTGGTATTCGACGATGTCACCGGTGAACATGACATTCTGATCGGGCACGTGGATGACGATATCGCCAGCGGTATGCGCACGGCCCAGATGCATCAGGTCGATCCGGCGGTTGCCCAGATAAACCGTCATTGTGTCGCTGAAGGTGGTGGTGGGCCATGTGAGGCCGGGGATGCTTTCGTGTCCTTCAAAGAGACGCGGGAAGCGTTGGAATTCGCTGTCCCAGTCTTCCTGACCACGTTCAACCACCATGGCGCGCGCCATATCCGACATCAGGATCTGTTGCGCACCAAAGGCGCTGGCACCTAGCACGCGTACTGCGTGGTAATGGGTCAGCGCCACATGGGTGATCGGCTTGTCAGTCACCGACCGCACGCATTCGATCACCTTGTTGGCCAGACGCGGGGTCGCCTGCGCCTCGACAATCATCACGCTGTCATCGCCGATGATCACGCCCGAGTTCGGGTCGCCTTCGGCGGTGAAGGCATAGAGCCCTTCGCCCACCTCAGTGAAGCTGATTTTCTTTTCCGACATGTCCCCCTGGGACGCAAATGCCTTGGCCATATCAGTGATTTCCCTTCTGGACAGCGACTGGCTTTGATGATGTTGTCGCCATATGTTTGAACGTCGATTTTTGCCTTATTGGGCAACCGCTTGTGTTGTCATTGCCTGCGCCATCATCCTGCTGTGGATGGGCCGCGAACCGATTTGCAAATGCGGTTATGTCAAGCTGTGGCATGGTGAAACCTTCAGTTCCGAAAGCTCGCAGCATCTGACCGATTGGTACACGCCCAGCCACATCATTCATGGCTTTCTGTTTTACGGTCTTCTGTGGCTGGTGGCGCGCCGCCTTGCGGTTGGCTGGCGGTTGTTCATCGCCACCTTGATAGAAGTCGCGTGGGAGATTTCCGAGAACACCAATGCCGTGATCGAACATTACCGCGCGGTTACGATCTCGCTGGATTACTACGGCGACAGTGTCGTCAACTCGATCGCCGATATTGGCGCGATGATGCTGGGGTTCTGGTTGGCGCGTCGCCTGCCGATCTGGATGACGGTCACCATTGCGCTGGGATTCGAGATCCTGACCACCACGCTGATCCGCGATGGTCTGACGCTGAACGTGCTGATGCTGCTTTATCCCATCGAGGCCGTTAAGGACTGGCAGAGCGCGCTCTGAATATGCGGACTGGACCTGCATCAATCTCTGGCGAATGGATTTTCGAGTGCGGGCAGCACAGTGCCGGTGCAATCGCCGAACCCGATGGAATAGCCGTCGCCCTTGGCTGCGCCGGTCAGGGTCAGCGTGTCGCCGTTCTCGATGAAGGTGCGGGTCTCGCCTGTGTCCAGCGTCAGCGGCTCTTTCCCGCCCCAGCTGAGTTCCAGAAGTGATCCGCGCTCTGGCTTGTTCGGTCCCGAAATGGTGCCGGACCCCAACAGGTCGCCCGTGTTCATCGGACACCCAGACGTCGAGTGATGCGCCAACTGCTGCGCCGCCGAGTAGTACATCTCGCGATAATTGGTCCGTGCGATGGTCGTGGCGTCTTTATTCTCGGGCGCCATCGTCACGGCCAAATCGATGTCATAGAGCATCGGGCCGCAATCCTTCAGGTGGTCCAGCAGGGCAAACTCACGGTCGGGCGTATCGCAGCGGAACGGTTCCAGCGCCGCTTTGGTCACGATCCAGGGGCTGATCGAGGTCGCGGTCGCCTTGGCCTGAAATGGCCCCAGCGGCTGGTATTCCCAGGCCTGAATATCGCGTGCGGACCAGTCGTTTAGCAGGACATAGCCAAAGATGTTGTCATCGGCTTCCTGCACTGAAATTGGACCGTCAGACGGTGTGCCCACGATTGCACCCATCTCTAGTTCGATATCAAATCGACGGCTGGGCAGGAAAGCAGGCAGGTCCTGATCGGGCGATTTCAACTGACCCCAGGGGCGACGGATATCCGTGCCTGAAACGACAACAGACGACGCGCGGCCGTTATAGCCGATGGGGATGTGCAGCCAGTTCGGCGGCAACGCGTTTTCCGGGCCGCGGAACATGGTGCCCACGTTCTGGGCATGGTGGCGGCCCGCGTAGAAATCGGTGTACTCGCTGACGGCAAAGGGCATGTGCATCTCGGCCTCGTCCTGCGGGATCAGCAGACCTTCAATCTTGTGCTGTTCGTCCGAATCTTCAGCCAATAGCGTAGATAGGCGGTCGCGCAATGCAGCCCATACGGCAGGGCCTTCTTCCATCAGCGGATTCCAGAAGGGCAGATCGAACAGCGGCTCATCCGAAAGCGCGATTAATCCATCAGCTTCGGCAGCAGTCATGTCGAAGATCATGTCGCCGATGGCAACGCCGCAGCGGGGCTCGGTGGTTTCGGTCGAGAACACGCCATAAGGCAGGTTGTTCAGCGGGAAGGGGTGGTCGGCGGAATTGGCTGATGCGACCCAGGATTTCTTCAAAGGCATATTGCGTCCTTATGTCTTTCGGTTACGAGGCGGCGCGCAGGGATTTGAAGCCCAGCAGGGCTGCCGCCAATATCATGAAGCTGCCACCGATCCGGTCGAGCCAAAGCCTTGCCGGCCCCTGCAGGCGCCGGGCCAGCCAACTGGCAGTGGAGCCATAGGCCATCAGAAACAACCCGTCTATGATCAGATATGTGGCCGAGAGGATGGCGAATTGCGGCCAGAATGGCAGCGCGCCATCGATGAACAGCGGAAACAGAGCGGCGAAGAACACCACCGCCTTGGGATTCGCGGCAGAGGTGATGAAGCCCTGCATCCAGAGCACCTTTCGGCTGGCACGTGGCGCATCGTTGGTTTCGGCAACACGTGCCTTCACGATTTGCTTGACGCCGAGATAGACCAGATAGGCCACGCCCAACCACTTGATCACGGTAAAGGCGGTCCCGGACGTGGCGATCAGGGCAGCCAGACCCAGACCGGCGGCCAACATTTGAAAGAAATTGGCCGTCAAATCACCCGCAGCGGTAAAAAAACCTCGCCGCAGCCCATTGGTTGCCGAGTTCGACAGCATCAGCAACTGGCTTGGCCCCGGTGTGCTCATCAGCAGCAACACCGTCGCCACATAGGTGATCCAGATATCAAAACTCATCTCGTCTCCGGTGATCCTTCAACTTGTTACTTGTCGAATAATAGTTGATTTTGTAACTAACAAGGATGACCCAGCCTAAAAATGACCAAAAAGATGAGTTTGATTTGCGAAATTTCCTGCCGTTCCTGTTGAATCAGGCGGCCGAGGAAAGTTCGCTTGAGTTTCAGCGCGTTTACAAGGATCGCTACGGAATGCTGCGCACCGAATGGAGGGTGCTGTTTCATCTGGGCAATCATGGTGAGATGACCGCACGCGACATTGTTGAGCGTGCCAAAATCCACAAAACCAAGGTCAGCCGTGCGGTCAGCCGATTGCAACAGCGCCGATATTTGCAAAGGTTGCGGGATGAAAATGACCGGCGGGTTGAGCGGCTATCGCTGACCTCGGCTGGCCAGAAGGTTTATCGTGAGCTAAGCGGTATCGCGCAGGATTATGATCAGAAACTGGCATCGCGTTTCACCACGGGTGAGGCCGCTTTGCTGCGCATGATGCTGCGACGTCTGGCCGGAATGGATTAGGGTACTGGTAATCCGGTACAGCTGCCCCCAGATCAACGTCATAACGGACACAGGAACGACACATGACAGCGCCGGATTCCCCAACGGCAAAATCCCATGATCTGATAGATTGGTTGGTGACCCGAGGCCTGGAAGGGGCCGACAAACAAGAACTTCTGGACGGGTATTGCACCCGTTTAGTTGATCTTGGTGTGCCCTTGATGCGCTTTCATGCGGCGCAACCGGCCTTGCATCCCGTCTATGGCGGAACGGGCTATAGCTGGTACCGCAGCAAAGGAAGTAATCTGGAAACCTTCGAGTATTCCGAAGAGCCCAGTGAAGTTTGGACACAAAGTCCGCTGTATGCCGTATTGCACGAAGATATCGATGCTATCCGTGAACGGCTGGTCGACCAGAACGAACCCAGCCGTTTTCCCCTGCTAAACGAGTTGCGGGAAAACGGAGCCACGGACTATTACGCGACTGGCATCAGCTTTGATGTGCCGGCTCAACGCAACCCCTATGATGCGAAAGAGGCAATCGACGGTGTCTTAATGTCCTGGTCCAGCAATGCGCCGGAAGGATTCTGCGACGATGATCTGGACGTGATCAATACGGCGCTACCGCATCTGGGGCTGGCTCTGAAGTCAGCCTCGAACGCGCGGGTGTCGAAAGATTTGATGCGGGTTTATCTGGGGCGCGATGCCGGTCGTCGGGTCTTGTCCGGTGAAATCCGTCGCGGGTCACTGCAGCAGATCGATGCGGTGATCTGGAACTTCGATCTGGAAGGGTTCACCAGCTTGTCGGAAGAGATGCCAGGGATCGAAGTCATAGATATGCTGAATGACTACCTGGGTGTGGTGGTCGATGTTGTTCATCAATGCGAAGGCAACATCCTGAAGTTCATGGGCGACGGTGTCATGGCGATGTTTGATGTCGGCGAGATCGATGCCGATGCCCGCGCCGCGCTGGCTGCGGCGACCATGCTGCAAGAGCGCATGGCCGAATTGAACACTCAGCGGAGTTCACGGGGGCAACCGGTTTCGAACTATACGCTGGCATTGCACTCTGGTGAGATCCTCTATGGAAACATCGGCTCCGAAAGTCGGCTGGATTTCACGGTAATTGGTCCGGCGGTCAACCAGACTTCGAGAATCGCGGGAATGCACAGGTCACTGGGGCAGCGCATCCTGATTTCCGACGATGTAGCCCGCGCGGCCCATCCCTGCGATCAGGATCTGATCTCGGTCGGTCGCTATATGTTGCGGGGCGTGGCAGAGCCGAAAGAGCTGTTTACGATTTACAGAACGGCGGGCTAACCGATCACTGACACCCGTGCCAACGCGTGCGACTGCTGCTGCGCACGATTTCATAGAATGAAATCGATCCGGAAACTTTTAAATTTTCCGGGGTCTTGGGCGGATATGTTGGGTAATTCGAGCTGTGGTCGCTCAGAAATCGATCTCAACACCCGGCAAGCTCAGTTCCTTCATCATGTCGCGCAATTCCTGGCGTGCGGCGATGTTGGAGATATTGAGCTGCTTGACCCCGATATCCTTGAGGTCCAGCAAAGTCAGTCCGCGCGGGAACAACTCGCGGAAAATCACTCGCTCGGAAAAGCCCGAGGCGACGCGGAAGCCGATGCGCTGTGACAGCATTTCGATCGCGCGTTGCATCTTCTCCTTGTTGACCATGCGCTGGGTCCCGACCCGGTTGCGCACCACTACCCAATCGATGGGTTTCAGCCCGGCCTGTGCACGCAATTGGCGCGCGTTCCAGACCATCTCGGAATAGACCGAGGGGCCAAGGATTCTCTCACCTTTGGAATCGATCCGCGCCAGCAGGTCAAAATCGATGAAACTGTCGTTCAGCGGTGTAATCAGCGTATCGGCCAGCGAATGTGCAACCTGGCTGAGTCGAGTGTGCGAACCGGGGCAGTCGATCAGGATGAAATCGCTATCGCTTTCCAGTTCGGCCACGGCGGCCGAAAGGCGGTGGTCATAGATGTTTTCACCGGGTTGCAGAGCGCTGGCGTCAATCTCGGGCAGGTCGTGGTGGCGTGGGCTGGGCAGAGACAGGTCCGAGCCGTTCAGGAAGTTCAAGCGGTTCTCGAAATAACGACCCAGACTGCGCTGCCGCAGGTCAAGATCGAGTGTGCTGACCTTGTGCCCCAGCCGTGCCAATGCAGTGGCCACATGCATCGACACGGTTGATTTGCCTGCGCCGCCCTTTTCGTTCCCGACCACAATGATATGTGCCATGCCTGTATTCCCAAGTCCCGCCGTGTTTGCCTACACGTTGTTGGCAGCCACTATATGTTGTGTAGGCCGGGAAGGGAAGAACCTCGGGCCGTCTTGAGCGGTATTATCAAGCCTCAAATTGGAAAAGTGCTTGGTACTTGGGGGTTAGGGTAAATCCTTGCCAAACACACACCCCTGTTTCACTGTCCATCCTATGGATTTGTGATCGAGGGCAGCCATTGGATCATCTGTTTCTGAACGTTTTGAACGTGGTTCTGCCTGTCCTGATTTGCGCTGGAATCGGTTACGCTCTGGCTTTGATCAAGGCCCCCTATGACAACAAGGTCATTGGCGGGATCGTCTCGCGGGTCGGGTATCCGACGCTGATTATCTCGCACCTTTCAACCACCCAGATTGCGGTCGGCACCTTTCTTGATGTCATGATGGCCGCCGCTTTGGCGATTGCAGGTTTTGGGCTGTTGGGGCTTGTCGCGCTCAAACTGATGCGGCTGCCGGTGCGGGCATTTCTGACGCCACTGATGCATGGCAATGTCGGCAATATCGGCCTGCCCATTACCCTTTTGGCGCTGGGCGATGCGGGAATGGCCTATACGATGGCATTTGTGGTGGTTGTGCTGATCAGTATCTTCACGATCGGCATGTGGATTCCGGCCGGAGAGTTCTCACCCAAGAAACTGGCGACTTCGCCGATTATTTACGCGGTCGCACTGTCGCTGGTGTTGATGGCGACGGGCACCAGCCTGCCGCAACCGGTGGCCAAATCCTTTGATATTCTGGGCGGTCTTTCAATCCCGCTGATGTTGCTGACGCTGGGCCACACGCTGGCGACCCTGCGGATCAAAAGCCTTGGCCGAGCCGTTTTGCTGACAGCGCTGCACCTGCTGATGGCTGCGGTGATTGCCAGCGCGTTGGTCTGGAGCTTCGGCTTCACCGGGGCTGAGCGGGGCGCGGTGATCCTGTGCTGTTTGATGCCCTCCTCTGTCGCGACCTATTTGTTCATCGATCAGCATGTGCCGGAATACGGACCCGATGTGGCCGGGTTCATTCTGGTTTCGACTCTGTCCACGATCCTGGTGCTGCCATTGGCGCTGTCCTACTGGATCTAATAGGCGCTGCGCGCGCAGCGCGCTAAAAACAGTATCTATCAGCAAAAAACCGTTTAATAATAGGCACAACACGGTGCCCGAAGGGCCAGCGCGCTATTCCTGAACGGGGGACAGGCAGATGCCAAAAGACGTCACTGACGACATATCCGGCGCGGGAGGGGCACGTCTGGTTCTGGTGATGACCGCGCTGTGCATGATGGTTGTTGGCTTCAACACAACCGCCGTTGCGACGATCCTGCCAAATCTGAAGGCCGAGTTCGATCTGTCGCCTTCCAGCCTGCAATGGGTGATGGCGATCTATACGGTGGTTAGCGCGACCCTCGTTACCATCGTCAGCCGACTTGGCGATATCACCGGCAAGATGGGCGTCTTCTTTGCCGGAATGATCGTGTTCGGTCTTGGCTCGGCCCTTGTGTTGTTTTCGCAGGATGCAGCCATGTTGCTGGCAGGCCGCGGGGCCCAAGGTGCCGGGGCGGCAGCGCTGTTTGGCACCTCGCTTTCGCTGCTAACTGCCGCCACGCCCGAGGAACAACGGGCCAGCGTCACCGGTGCCTGGGGCGCGATCGTCGGGCTGGCAATTGGTGTTGGTCCGATCGTTGGCGGCGCGTTTGCGCATTACCTCAGCTGGCGGGGCGTGTTTGCCACAGATCTGGCGCTGCTGATCGTGGCGTTTGCGGTCGGGTTGCGGGTCAGCAAAGAGCATTACGTCCCCGACACCCGTCTTGCAGGCGCAAAGTTCGATCTTGCGGGTGCAGTCGCACTGGTCCTGCTGCTTGGCCCGCTATCCTTCGCCCTCAGCAATGGAGAAAGCCACGGATGGGCCACAAGATCGACCCTGATCCCGCTTGCCGTGTCGGCTGTAGCGGTGATTGCACTGATCATCACCTCGCGCCGCAGCGCGGACCCTCTGATCGAGCTGCGCTACTTCCGCCACCCCCGTTATTTCATGGCGGCGGCAGGGATGTTCATTACCGGCTTCGCGCTGTTCAGCTTTTTCGTCTATTTCAACGTCTTCGTGCAATCGCCAGATGCGTTTGGCCTGTCCGCTGTTGGGGCGGGGGTGGCGATCCTGCCGTTGAGCCTCAGTATGTTCGTCGTGTCCGTGGTGGCTCCGCGTTTTCTTGCACCTTACAGTTTTCGATGGCCGGTGATCCTGGGCATGGGGTTCATGACCTGTGGGTTCATGCTGTTGACGACAACGACGAACACAACAGGCATGGGTGCGATTTGGTGGAAGCTGGTGATTATCGGGATCGGGCTTGGCATCGGTTTTTCGTTATTGCCGCGTCTCGGGCTGCGCTTGTTGCCGGAAGAACATATGGGGCAGGGCTCGGGCGTAGTGAATGCGTTCCTTTATTTTGGGGCCACGCTTGGTGCGGTTGTCGGCGGGTTGGCTGAAGCGATCACCACCCGGCGCGGCCTGACCGAAGTGATCAACGCCTTGCCCACCGGGTCCGAGCAACGGGCTGATCTGGCCCATGCGTTGACACATGGCACTGCAAGTCAGGTGCAACAGCTTATCGCTGGGCTTGATCCGACCACAGGCGAAACGCTGGCGCGTGCCCTGCGGGATTTGCAGGATGATGCATTTAACAGTGCCATGCTTGTCGCCGCTATCGCTGCGCTTTTGGGGATGATCCTGGCTGCCGTAATGCTGCGAGGCCCGGTGCCTCCACCGCACAGCGCGGTTGATCTGACAAGGGACTGATCGTCGGTGGGGCCACTTGTGACCGGCACTCAATCGGCCTAGGTTTTTGTCATGTGTGGAAAGTTTGCAGCCGGTAACCTGACGCAGCGGGAAATGCTGGCGATTACCGAGTATTTTCTCTACGGCAAGGTCTCGCCTGATCTGCCCGAGCAGCTGCCTTCGGGTGGGTACAATGTGTCTCCGACCAATCGGGTTGGCATGGTCCGTTGGGACGGCGATCAGGCCGATTTGGCTACTGCGCGCTGGCAAATCAAGGATCCGCGCAGCAAGAAGCCGATGATCAATTCGAAGATCGAAAATGTCAGCTTCTGGCAGCAATACTGGAACAAGGGGCGCTGTCTAATTCCGGCACTGGGATATTACGAGTGGCCCAAGGACCAGGGCCATGATTGCCCGGTCTACATCACGGTTCAGCGCAATGCCCCGGTGATGTTTTTTGCGGGGTTTTACAGGACTGATGACGGCAGCCATAGCTGTACGATCCTGACCCGGCCACCCAGCCCTCAGATCGCGCATATTCACAGCCGAATGCCGGTGATCCTGAGCCCGGATGAGATCGAAAACTGGCTATCGGGCGTCACAACTGCGCAAGAGGCGCAGCAGTCGTTGGGCACGCAGTACGAAGGCCGGTTCGAATATCACACCGTCAAACCCATCAAGCGCGGGGCCGAGGGTGAGGACATGATCGAGCCTTACACGCCCCCCGTCCAGACCGGGTTTGATTTCTGAGCCTGCAGTAATCACGGCAGGAGAATAAAAAAAAGGCCGCCCAAATGGACGGCCTTTCGCATTTCAACCAGGTCGGGATTAGAAGCCCAGACCTTCGTATTTCTTCTTGAACTTCGACACGCGGCCGCCTGCGTCCATCAGGCGCGACGAACCACCGGTCCATGCGGGGTGCACGGAAGGGTCGATTTCCAGAGCCAGCTGGTCGCCTTCGCTGCCCCAGGTGGATTTCATCTGAACCACGGAGCCATCGGTCATTTTGACGTTGATGACGTGATAATCGGGATGGATGTCTTTTTTCATCTTTCCGCTCCTTACGCCTCGGCGCCAGCCTTGGGCTTGTAGTTGGTGACTTCTGCGATACGCGCGGATTTACCACGGCGCGAGCGCAGGTAGTACAGTTTGGCGCGACGAACGCGGCCACGGCGGACAACGGTGATGCTGTCGATATTGGTCGAATGCAGCGGGAACACACGCTCCACGCCTTCGCCAAACGAAATCTTGCGAACGGTGAACGAACCGGCGATACCGCTGCCACCTTTGCGCGCAATGCAGACGCCTTCATAGTTCTGCACACGGGTACGCGACCCTTCGGTCACTTTAAAGCCGACACGGATGGTGTCACCGGCTTTGAAATCGGGGATGTCTTTCCCCAGGGCGGCAATCTGTTCCGCCTCAAGCTGTGCGATCAGGTCCATCGCAGTTACTCCTATCTGCTCGTGGTTGGTCCACGAAGTTTGGGCACGGCCTGAGAGCTCTTGGTCTTCACCGGGTCCTGCGTACAGCCCGCCAGAGGTCAGATCGAATGTTCCTTTTGGTCCGGTCCGCCCTGTCGCGCCGGTGCCGAAGAAAGCTGGGCGTCACGTCAGGATGCAAACCAAAAACACCGGAGTCGCGCAAAGCCACACCGGATTGCGCTGCTTTACGGGCTTTGCGGGCGGGGATCAAGCCTTATTCTTGGTGAAACAGGTGAGTTTTTGCCACCCGTCAAATCCACCGTTGCCTTGTTCACCAGATCAGGCATTCTGGGATTAATTATAAGAGCAGATATTTGATACAGGATCATAAGATGCGCAAAGCACTTCTGTTGGCCGTTATGGCGCTTGCACTTGTCTCATGTGGTCGCCGCGGCCCGCAACCTCAGGTGGTTGAGCCGCAGGCCTTCGCGGACACGACCCCGCCTTCGATCATCTACCCCGCCTTTGGTGACGCTGACCCGCACCCGTGGGAGGGACGTCATCCCGGCCATTACCCGGTGCATGGGCTGGATGTCTCGCGTTGGCAGGGGCCGATTGATTGGCGCACCGCGCAGAAGAACGGTGTCAGCTTTGCCTTCATCAAAGCCACCGAGGGCGGAGATTTTACCGACCCGATGTTCGACGAGCATCGACGCGGCGCACAAGCTGCCGGAGTGCCGTGGGGGGCCTATCACTATTATTATTTCTGCCGTCCGGCCCATGAACAGGCGCGTTGGTTCATCCAGAACGTGCCCAAAGGGGCCGACCTGCCGCATGTGCTGGATATGGAATGGACGCCCCATTCCAAAACCTGCACCCTGCGCCCTGATGGCCGAACCGTTCGGGCCGAGGCGCAGCGGTTCCTTGATATTCTCGAGCGCCACTATGGCCGACGCCCGATTGTCTACACGACGGTAGATTTCTACGGCGACACCGATATCGGACGACTTCCCAAAACTGAGTTCTGGCTGCGCTCGGTCGCGGGCCACCCGCGCAACGTTTATCCAGGCTCGGTCTGGCGGTTCTGGCAATACACCGGCACCGGGCTGGTGCCGGGGGTTCAGGGTAAGGTGGACATCAACACCTTCAACGGCACACCGGAAACCTGGGCGTTGTGGAAGGCAACCCGTTAGTCTTAGCCCTTATCTTCTGATTTTCGATAGGCGTCCCACAGATCGGGCCGCCGTTCGCGGGTGATCTGTTCCGACATTTCATGACGCCAATCCGCAATGCGTCCATGGTGGCCTGACATCAGGATCTCGGGGATCGGGCGGCCTTTCCAGTCGGCGGGGCGGGTGTATTGCGGATGCTCCAATAAGCCAGAGGAAAAGCTCTCCTCCTCGGCTGAGGCCTGGTTGCCCAGAACGCCCGGGATCAGCCGCACGGTGGCGTCGATCAGGGCCTGTGCGGCGATTTCACCCCCGGTCATGACAAAATCACCCAAGCTGATCTCTTGCACGCCGTAGTGCTCCAGCACGCGCTCATCGACGCCTTCGAAACGACCACATAACAGGGTCATGCCATCGCAGCGAGCCAGGTTTTGCATCATTTTCTGATCCATCCGACGCCCACGCGGGCTGAGGTAGATCAACGGCCAATTGCCCCGGATGCCCGCCATCGTATGCTCAATGGCCTCACCCAGCACATCGGCACGCAGGACCATGCCTGCACCGCCGCCCGCCGGGGTGTCATCCACATTGCTGTGCTTGCCGATCCCGAATTGGCGCAAATCCACAGTTTCCAACTGCCATAGCCCTTCTTGCAGGGCCTTGCCGGTCAGGCTTTCGCCCAGAACACCGGGGAAGGCAGATGGGAACAACGTGATGATCTTGGCCTTCCACACCCCGTGCAGATCGGGCGTCGGCGTCATCAACTCGCGCGGCTTCAACGTTGGACGGATGGCTTTGCGGCCATGGGACTTTCCGGGTTTATCTGTCATCTCGAGCCGATCAGATCATTCTGGGTGCTTTGAACCAAAGCCGTCTTTTGATCGATCAGCGCAGCATCGTCCAGATCGGATCGGTTCATTTCCAGCATCTGCTGCAAGACATCCTCGGGCAGGCGTGGGTTTGATCGGGTCGGGCCTACCAATTCGGCGGCTTTGTCCGCAGGCAGGTCAAGGAATTCAGCAAAAGTGCTTCCAAGCCCATGTCGCTGGCCCTGCAGGTCTTCCAGCCATTCGGTGCGGACCGAGACCGAGGGCAAACGGTCGCGCACAGCCGCAGCAGCAATCTGAGGCGACGGCACCGGTTCAAGCCGGGCGCGGAAAGTCTCAAAATCCTGAATTAGGCGCGAGCGTTGAAGATCATGTGCCCACAGGCTGCGCAGCCAGCTTCCGCGTTGGCGCAGCGAGTAGTAGATCGTGATATGCACCTCTTCCCCGGCAAACCGGTCGCGGATCAGGCCGACAAGGCACGAGGCGAGCTCGGGCGCGGCCTCATATCCCACCGCGACATTGCGGCTGGGGCGCAGGCCTGAGAAATTCTCTTCGCTCAGAACCAGCCCGCGTTTCTGGCCGAATTCCAGCGAATTCAGAAAGTGCCGCATCTGATCCTTGAAATCGCTCATCGCGCCGGGGGTGCCGTAGACGGAATAGCGCGTGGCGGCCTCGGACAAGCCTGTTTTGCGGGTCCGATAGGGCAACACCAGCGCATGGTGCGGCCAGATCAGTGACCGGTTCTCGAACAGAAAGGACTGTGCCGCCGTTGTCCCGGTCTTGTGCAGACCCAGATGCAGCAACACGCGACGCATTACAGCAGGCCCTCGGGCGGGTCGGCGATGATGCGGCCCTTGTCCAGATCAACGGTCGGAACGGATTCGAGTGTAAACGGCAGCAGCACGGTGGCCTTTAAGCCCGGACCGTGCAGTTCCAACAGATCCGCCGCGCCGTGATTTTGAACCGATTTCACCCGACCCAGCAGGGTGCCGCCGGTGTCATAAACCTCAAGCCCGATAAGGTCGGTGTGGTAAAACTCATCGTCCGGCAGCGACGGCAATTGATCGCGCCGCGCGTAAAGGCGCAGGCCATTCAGCGCATCCGCCGCTTCCTTCGTCTCAATGCCACCCAGCCGGGCGGCAAAGCCGTTCTTGATCGCGCGGGTCAGGACTACGGGATAGCGCTCTTTACCTTCTTCGTCTGTCAGCGGCGAATAGCCTTCGATATCCTCGGGGACGGCGCAGAAACTTTTCAGCCGCACCTCGCCGCGCACCCCATAC
The DNA here is from genome assembly GCF_056537605.1 of Ruegeria sp. C5. Classification (NCBI taxonomy): domain Bacteria; kingdom Pseudomonadati; phylum Pseudomonadota; class Alphaproteobacteria; order Rhodobacterales; family Roseobacteraceae; genus Ruegeria; species Ruegeria sp. C5. The sequence goes on from NZ_JBQFRX010000005.1 coordinate 161,941, forward strand.
GAGCCCGCGATGCTGCCTACGCAGATCAGATCACTCATTTCGACCATCCGTCACACATAGCCCGTCCCGCCATTGTCCGATCACCTCGCACGCCTCGCGCTGGTTCGAGCGTTCGAAGAATACGCCCACAATAAATGCGATCGCCAGCAGGATGGGAAGCCGTAACAAACCGAACATGACTAACGCACCTCGATCGGCAGAGAGGCGTCGCGGCATTCCCAGCCGACCTGCTCCAGCTCCGGCGTATCGGATTGGGCCTCGGGCCAGCCCAAGCAGAAATATCCGATCAACCGCCAGTCCTCGGGGACATCCAGATCGCGCACCATCTGGTCCGGGTCGAGGATCGAGACCCAACCCAGCCCCAGCCCTTCTGCCCGTAAGGCAAGCCAGAACAGGGTGATGGCAGAGACCACAGAATAGCGCCGCATCTCGGGCATAGTACCTGCGCCCAGACCTTGACCCTTGTCGGTGGCATCGTCGCAGAACACGGCCAGCTGCACCGGAGCTTCTTCCATCCCGGACAGTTTCAGCTGGCTGTACAGCTGCGCCTTTTCGCCGGAATACCCGCTCAGCGCCCGCTCGTTGGCCGCTTGGAAATTCTTCAGCGCCGCGTCGCGCGCGGCCTGACTTTCGATGCGGATCACGCGCCAGGGTTCGCTGAGCCCAACAGAAGGGGCCAGTCGAAACGCGTCGAGGCAGCGCGTAAGCACTGCCTCGTCAATTGCATCGGTGCGAAACCGGCGCACATCACGCCGGAGCCGCATCAACAGATCGAACTGCGTGCGAAAATCGTCGGAAAAGGCCTGATCCTGCACGCGCCCGACTGCTTATTCTTCTGCAGCAGCTTCTTCAGCCGGTGCAGCAGCCGCTTCGGCAGCTTCAGCAGCCTTGGCAGCTTTCTCTTCCGCGCGTTCCTGAGCTTTCTTGCCCGGAGTACCCTTGTTGGGGTTGTTGCGCTCGGCCTTGTCACGGGCGCCGGCAGCTTCCAGCATACGTGCGATCCGGTCGGTGGGCTGTGCGCCCTGATCCAGCCAGTACTGGATGCGCTCCATGTTCATTTTCACGCGCTCTTCGCTGTCTTTCGGCAGCAGCGGGTTGTAGGTGCCCAGTTTTTCGATGAAACGACCATCGCGCGGCATACGGCTGTCAGCCGCAACAATGCGATAGAAGGGACGCTTTTTCGAGCCGCCGCGGGCGAGACGAATTTTCATTGCCATGGTGGTATCTCCTTTGAATGGCGTATCCGGTGCTAGACCGGCTTAGTTCTGGTGTTTCTTGTGGTGTCGGATGACTTCCTGAATGATGAAATTCAGAAAAGCCTTGGCGAAATCGGGGTCCAGATCGGCCTCTTTCGCCAGGTCTTCTAACCGTGCGATCTGCGCAGCCTCGCGCGACGGATCGGACGGGGGAAGGTCGTGTGCGGCCTTGAGCTTGCCAACGGCCTGCGTGTGCTTGAACCGCTCGCCCAGCGTATAGACCAGGATCGCATCCAGCCGGTCGATGCTTTCGCGGTGATCCTTCAACAGCGCGGCAGCTTGTGTCACGGGGTTGTTCATTGGCCGGTCCTTTCGGTGGTCAATTCAATCTGCGGATGACGCCAGATCTGGGCGTGTTTGCCCAAAAGTTCGGCTCTCTCAATCTCCAGCGTTGCGCCCAGCCGTTCGGCCAGCGCGCGCGAGCGATCATTGGCATGGGCGATGTAAGAAATCACACCGTTCAGCCCCTGATGCTGCGCTGCATAGTCGCGTGCAGCCGCGGCGGCCTCAAAGCCCAGACCTTTGCCTTCGGCCTCGGCCATCAGCGTCCAGCCCAGCTCGGGCTCCGCCCAGCCGGGTACGTAGATCATGCCTGCCCATCCCACGAATGCGCCGCTGGTCTTTTCAGTCAAATGCCACAGACCATAACCGCGCAGCGCCCAATGACCCAATCTGTTCGAAAGAGAGCTCCAGCTTCCAAGCGCGTCCTTGGGACCACCAACCATATGGCTGCGCTCGGTCGCGTAGAACGCGGTCATCGCAGGAAGATCGTCCAGATGCGGCGCGCGAAGGATCAGGCGATCGGTTTCGACGGTGGGTATAGTGAACGAGGTCATGCGTATGCCTCCACGCCACCGTTTACCAGATCGGCAGGCGCAGAATGACGCCAGACCTGCATCGCCCCGAAAGCCGGGTGTTCGAACATATATTCGAACTGCGCGCCCAGCCGTTCCGCGACAGCCTTGCTGCCCAGATTATCCGGATCGATCAGCGAGATTGCGGTTTCCCAGCCCAGCACGTCATAGGCATGTGCACGTGCAGCCAGTGCCGCTTCGGTCGCATAACCCTTGCCGGTGGCGTGGTTCATCAGGGTCCAGCCAATTTCGGGCTCGGGCCAGCTATGCGGGTTCCACAAGCCAACATGGCCTACATAGGTGCCCGTGTCTTTTTCCTCGACACCCCAGAAGCCATATCCCCGCATCGCCCAGTGGCCTAACAGCATCGCAACAGCGCGCCATGTCTCATCCGGGCGTTTCGGGCCGCCGACGAATTTCGAGGCGTCGCTGGCAAAAAACTCTGCCTCAGCCTCAAAATCGGCCTCGCAGGGGGCCCGCATGATCAGGCGTTCGGTTTCCAGCGTTGGTATGGCCATGGCAAGTGTCATGCCTGCACCTCGCCGTATCGCCAGACATGCTGTGTTGGACCAAAGGCGCTTTCGGCAACGGCGTCGCGCGTTGCACCCAGACGCTGTGCCAATGCGTTCGAACGAGCGTTGGACTGCGAAACGTAGCTTACGAACTGGCCGGATCCGAGCAGATCAAGCCCAAAATCGCGAACGGCGCTGCACGCTTCGGTCGCGTAACCTTGCATGCGGAACTTGCTATCAAACATATAGCCAAGCTCGGGCTCGTGATCGTCCCATTCGAGGCCCAGAATGACGAAGCCAATGACCTGATCATCGTCTTTAAACGTGACGGTGAACAAGCCGTGACCATGCAAAAGCCAGCCTGATGTGTAGTAGGAAAACTCAGTCCAGGCGTCTTGCTCGGTATCGCCAAAGCTGTCCTTGCAGATCGATGTCCACACCGGCAGGTCGTCCAGAGTGGGTGCACGCAGAACCAGCCGCCGGGTCTCAATGACCGGCAGGGCCGCGCGATACTGCGCTGCTGCCATCGCCGCCTTTCCGGACGGGGGCTGGGTGCAGCGTGCTGACGTCACTTTTTCTTTCCAAAACCGCTCAACCCCGGGGGCAGGCCCATGCCGCCACCCAGTCCGGGCAGACCGCCGGGCATCTTACCGCCCATCGCTTTGGCGGCTTGTTCCAGCGCCTTGGGGTCCATGCCGGCAGCCATCTCCTCGGGGCTGGGGCCACCTTTGCCGAACATGCCCTTCATGGCTTGTTTCAGCATCTTGCCTTTGCCCATCTTGCCCATCTTTTTCATCATGTCCGACATCTGCCGGTGCATTTTGAGCAGCTTGTTGAGGTCGCTGACCTCCATCCCCGAACCGGCGGCGATCCGTTTCTTACGGCTGGCTTGCAGCAACTGCGGGTTGGCGCGTTCGCGTTTGGTCATCGACTGGATCATGGCGATCTGCTGGCGCAGGATCTTGTCGTCCAGACCTGCTTGATCCATCTGCTTGGCCATCTTGCCCATGCCCGGCATCATGCCCATCATGCCCTGCATGCCGCCCATCTGGATCATCTGCTCTAGCTGCATTTTCAGGTCGTTCATGTTGAACTGACCTTTGACCATGCGCTTCATCATGCGCTCGGTCTGTTCCATCTCCATCGTTTCCTGGGCTTTTTCGACCAGAGCAACGATGTCGCCCATGCCCAGAATACGACCGGCGATCCGGTCCGGCTCGAAGGTTTCGAGCGCGTCCATCTTCTCGCCCAGGCCGACGAAACGGATCGGCTTGCCAGTGACCGCGCGCATCGATAGCGCCGCACCGCCGCGCCCGTCACCGTCCATCCGGGTCAGGACTACGCCAGAAATGCCGACCTTGGCGTCAAACTCCTCGGCGACCTCAACGGCGACCTGACCGGTCAAGCCGTCGACGACCAGAAGGGTCTCGCGTGGGTCAACCACATTACGGACCTGTTCGACCTCGCCCATAAGGACTTCGTCAATATGCAGACGGCCCGCCGTGTCGAGCATGTAGACGTCATAGCCGCCCAGCGTCGCCTGCTGCTTGGCGCGTTTGGCGATATCGACCGGCGATTGGCCCGGCACAATCGGCAGCGTGTCTACACCAACCTGCGTCCCAAGCACAGCCAGCTGATCCATCGCCGCCGGGCGATAGACGTCGAGCGAGGCCATAAGGACCTTCTTGCCCTCTTTCTCTTTTAGGCGTTTCGCCAGCTTACCGGTGGTGGTTGTCTTACCCGAGCCCTGCAGACCGACCATCAGGATCGGAGCAGGCGGGTTGTCGATCTTCAACGCGCCGGGGTCTTCTTCGCCACGCAGTGTATCGACCAGCGCGTCATGCACGATCTTGACGACCTGCTGGCCGGGCGTGATCGATTTGGTCACCGCCTGACCGGTCGCCTGTTCCTGCACCTTCTTGACGAACTCACGCGCCACCGGCAGCGAAACGTCGGCCTCAAGCAAGGCGACGCGGACTTCGCGCAGGGCGGTTTTGACGTCTTCTTCGGACAGGGCACCCTGTTTGGTCAGCCGGTCAAAGACGCCAGAGAGGCGTTCGGATAGATTTTCAAACATGCCTTCGGCCTCCTTAGCCGGTTATCTGGTTGCGTGCCCTAGATAGGACGCGCCGGTTAAATGCACAAACGCCCCCACGGGCGAAACTCGCTGGTGGGGGGCGATCCCTGAACGACTCAAGGGACCGGAAGATCATACGCTTCCGGATGTTGGCGGCGATTTAGGCCGATTGGCTGGCAGAGTCAACCTTGCGCGCCGGAAGCCAGTCATTGATCGCATCAACCAGCCGATGCGCGCCGCGCCCGCTGGAATAAGCCTCGACAATGGGATGTCGCCCGGCGCTCATGCCTTCATCCAGAATCAGGACAGGGCGATAGAGGGTCGATGTGCCATTGTCACTACGTGAGGTCGTGCTTTCGGTTTCCGCGTGCGAGAGGTTCGACAGCTCATGTTCCACCGCATCATATCCAAATACGGACTGTCTGCGGATCAGGATGCTGTTTTTGTTACGATCCAGTATGACCTGCACGCGGCGGACGAAGGCGCAAAATGCACCAAAACCCATGCCTCCGCCGAATAGTGCGAAGAAAATGCCGAACAAGATACCCTCGCCACCTTCACTGGCCAAGAAGACGCCCGCGCCGACAAATGCCAGAATGAAGAAAACCAGCGTGATGCCGATGAACCATGGCGTATTGGACAGGATCAGTTGGCTCGGAGTGTTACGCGTGACTTTCATGGCGGCACGCTAGCACCGAATGCCGCGCCTGTCGTGGCTTGAATTTACCTGTCGGTTGGGCGATGAGCGCGCCATACGAGGAGGTTCCCATGGACGCATCATCTGTCTTTCAGGATACGTTGCCGCTCAGCTCGGATGCGCTTTTGGCGCAGTTGGATGAATGGGGGCTGCCCTATCGGTTGCATACTCATATCCTGCTGCGCACCGTTGAGGATGCCAAAGGGGTGGAGTGCCAGTTCATGGTGCCGGGTGAAAACACACTGCGGCTTAAGAACCTGTATCTGCGCGACAAGAAAAAGCGGAACTATCTGGTGACGCTGGAACAGAGCCGCGAGATCGACCTCAAGGCGCTGGGCGCGGAGTTGGGGGTTGGCAACCTGTCCTTCGGCTCGGCGGATCGGCTGTTCCAGAACCTCGGCATTCGCCCTGGCGCGGTCAGTCCGCTGGCGATGATCAACGGCGTTGAGAACAACGTTAAGTTCTTTATGGACGCCGCCGCGCAACAGGCCGATGTCATCAACATGCACCCTTTGGTCAACGACCGAACCGTCGTTTTGTCGCGCGAAGACCTGATGGTGTTCTTTGATAAGATCGGGTGCGAGATAAACTGGCTGCCGTGATCACCCCTCAAGCGCTTCGTTCAATGCGGCAGCGACATGGGCGGCAGAGGGGTTGACGAACAGGTGACCGTCCGCCTCGAACACCGGATCGTCCAGATGATCGGGGAAGGCCAGAGGCAACTCGGTACACGCCAGCAAGATAGCCGTTCCGGGTGTGGCGTGTTTGTTGCAGAAGGCCAGCAGGTGCGCATGTGCGGTGTCGGATGCGCCGCCGTAGAAATCACTGTCGATCATCGCCTGCATCTCGGCGATCTCGGGCTCGGGCAGGCGTGTGTTTGCCGTGATACCCTCGGCGGCCAGCCGGTCTGCATAGTTTGTGGCCTGCATGGTGACTGCGGTTCCAAGGACCAAAGCATTGGTGGCACCGGTCAAGGCGGTCGCGTCGGCGGTTGCGTCAAAAATGCTGAGAATAGGCATGGAGACGCCTTCGCGGATCGCGTGAAGCCGCGCGTGTGGCGTATTGGATGCGATGATGCCGAAATCGCAGCCTGCGTGTTCCAAAGTCAGCAGCGCTTCGCGGAACACTGCGTCGAAAGCGGCCCAGCTGTCTTCGTCACCGGCCACGCCGCGCAAGGCGCGGGTTTTGGCTTGGGTGACGGATTCGATGGTCATGGGTGGGATGGGCAGCGGCGATCCGTGGCCGCGCTCAGCAAAATACCGACCCGCGCCTTCAGCGATCGCCCGGTAGTAGTCGACAGTTGAGGCCCAGCCAACACCGCCCAATATTCCAATCTTTTTCATGTGAAACGCCCAGTCTGCCGATTTGCCTCGGCGCAGACTGGACGGTTCAAGGGGGTCAGGTCAATCAGGCTGCCAGTTTGGTGACAGCTTTCTGCGCATTGGACAGGGTTGTTTCGGGGTCCAGTGCCATGCGATCTGCGGCGATGACCTCGACATCATGGATGCCGATGAAGCTCAGAACATGGCGCGCATAGGTGGTGGCAAAGTCGATTTCGGAGCCCACCGCCGTACCGCCCGATGCAACAGCAAGGATGGCGCGTTTGCCTTCCAGCAGACCTTTCGGTCCTTCTTCGGAATAGGAGAATGTCAGACCGGCACGGGCGACCAGATCAATCCAGGCCTTGAACGCGGCGGGAACCGAGAAGTTGTAGATCGGCAGGCCGATGACGATCGTGTCGGCCTTTTGCAACTCGGACACCAATTCGTCCGACAGGCCCAGCAGGTCTTTCTGTACCGCGTCACGCTGGTCGGCGGGGGTGAAATTGGCGCCGATCCAGTCCTCGGTCAGCAGGGGCAGGGGGGTGGCCAGATCGCGGCGGATGATGCGGCTGGCGTTCAGGTGGCGAACCACGCGGTCGGACAGATCGCGGGTGGCAGATCCAGTGCGGCGGGCCGAGGCGTCGATATGCAGGATGGTTTTGGTCATTTCGGGGCGTCCTTTGTTGCGGAATTACCTTCTGTTGCCCCAATATGGCTGTTGCGTGCATGAACAAAACTCGGATATATCAACAAGCATTGTTAGAATTTGCACATTGGATCAGATGCAATGGACAATTGGGATGAAGTGAGAACCGCCTATCAGGTGGCGCGCATGGGAACGGTCAGCGGCGCGGCGGATGTGCTGGGTGTGCACCACGCCACCGTGATCCGCCATATCGATGCGATCGAGGCACGGCTGGGCGTCAAACTATTCCAGCGTCACGCGCGTGGGTACACACCAACCGAAGCGGGTGAGGACCTGTTGCGGGTCGCGCAGGCAACCGAAGATCAATTCAACCAGTTGGTCGGTCGCATGAAGGGGCGCGGAGACGATGTCTCGGGCGAGATCGTGGTCACCTCACTGGCCTCACTGGCCCCGCTCATCGTACCGACGCTGACCGAGTTCCAGCAGACCCACCCGGGATTGATCGTGCGCTATCTGACCGGCGACCGCCTGTTCCGGTTGGAATATGGCGAGGCGCATGTGGCGATCCGCGCCGGGGCCGCGCCGGATCAACCGGACAATGTGGTGCAGCCGTTCATTCCACAAGAGGTCGGACTATTCGCCAGCAAGGCCTATCTCGCGCGCCACGGCAAACCCGCGGACGTTGCAGATTTCGCCAATCACCACTTCGTCGGCAATGATGACGAAAACAGCCGCGCGCCGTTTTCCCGCTGGCTGCGTGCCAACGCGCCGGAGCAGGCGATCACTTTCCGCTGCACCAATAATTTCTGTATGCGAGAGGCTGTTCTGGCCGGTGCAGGCATCGGCTTTATGGCCCGTTGGGAGGCCGCGCGCGATCCCGATCTGGTCGAGGTGATGGCACCGTTGCCCGAGTGGTCTGGCAAGCTGTGGTTGGTGACTCATGTGGATCTGCACCGGACCACTAAGGTGCAGGCTTTCCTATCCTTCCTGAAAGATCAATCCAAGGGCTGGCTGCCGTGACACCGCAGGCGCGCGGCCATCTGGCCATGCTAACATTCTCGGCTTTGGTGGCGGGCAGTTTCTCGCTTGGCTCAATGGCGGCAAATGAGATCGCACCGTCGGCGATCACGGCAGCGCGCTTTGCGATTGCGGCGGTTGTGATCGGCATCGCTGCGATTGCCACAACGGGCATTCCGCGCAGCGCGGCTCGGGCACCATGGCGCTATCTGGTTCTTGGCGGATTGTTCGGAGCCTACTTTGTCCTAATGTTCTACGGATTGAAAACCGCTCCCCCGGTCAGCGCGGCGGCGGTCTTTACGCTGACCCCGGTCATGTCGGCGCTGGCCGGGTGGGTGCTGCTGCGCCAGATCACCACCCCACGCATGGCGCTGGCCCTGACGGTCGGTGCGGTCGGTGCGCTGTGGGTGATCTTCAGAGCGGATTGGCAAGCCTTTCAGGCCTTCGAGATCGGAGGCGGCGAGATCATCTATTTCTGGGGTTGCGCCGCGCACGCCGTCTATACGCCGATGATACGGCGATTGAACCGGGGCGAGCCTGCGGTGGTGTTCACCTTCGGTACGTTGGTTGCGGGGTGTTTGATCCTGACGGTCTGGGGCTGGTCCGATATACGTGCAGTAGATTGGGGCAACCTTCCCGGGATTGTCTGGGTGACGCTGCTTTATATCTCGTTGTTTGCGACCGCCGCCAGTTTTGTACTGGTTCAGTTTGCAGCCCTGCGTTTGCCCGCGGCAAAGGTCATGGCCTACACTTACCTGACGCCCAGCTGGGTGATCCTGTGGGAAATCGCCCTGGGACGTCCTGCGCCGACGGCATTGGTGTTGGTTGGTGCCGGGCTCACCGCTGTTGCGCTGTTGTTGCTGCTGAAAGGAGAAGACGCGCCTGCAAATACTCCTGTGCGCTCGAATTGAAGCTTGTGATTTCTACCTGATGTGGCAGCCTGCCTGTCACCACCAAGGAGCTGGGCCATGAAAACACTGTCACTTATTCCCGCATTGCTGGCGCTGTCCGCCTGTGCCCCCGGTGGCGCGAAAGACGCTGCAGAGGTGGACCTGCAAGCCAGCTGCGAAGCTCTGGTAGGCGCCGAAACCGGCACAGGGCCTGATGGTGTCAAAGCGATGTCGACCCAGTCCAGCCCGACAGGCTCGGTCACTAGCGTATTCGTGGCGGGGGCCGAGGCTCCGTGGCTCTGTCGTGCCGACCCAACGGGGGTTGTGACCGGGGTGGAATATAGCCGCGAGGGCTGAGCCTGCCGTTTGGATCGTCCCGACGGGTCAGACTGGCGAACCGCCCGGGTCGACATATCTCAGGATCAGGAGGACGCCAATATGTTCAAACACATCATGGTCGCGGTCGACCTGCACTTGCCGCCCGAGGTCAAGAAAGCCACCGAGGTTGCGGCGCAATTGGCCAAATGGCAGGGCGCCAAAGTGACCATCGTCAGCGTCACCGGCCCGCAGCCTGGGGATAGCCACCTGACAACAGACGCGATCAAACAAGAATTGCTGACCTGCGCCAGTGAAATTGCGATGCAAAGCGGCACAAGTGTGGACACACGCAACATTCACTCGGTTGATGTCGCGGTCGAGATCGACAAGGACCTGACCCACGCAGCAGAGGAAATGGGGGCCGATCTGATTGTTGTGGGAACCCACGCACCCCGGATCACAGACTATATCCTGTCCAGCCACGCGGGATATCTGGCCAAACACGCCAGCATGTCGGTCTTAGTTGTGCGTTAGGCCTCATCCGGGGGCAGTTCAACTTCTAGAAACCGCTCGAACGCATCCAGATTGACCGGTTCGAACTGTCCGAACCCCTGCATCCAAACCGAGGCCGCACGAAGCGCGTCGGGTTCAAGTTTGCACCACTTCACCCGTCCGCGTTTTTCCTGAGAAATCAGACCTGCTTTGGTCAGGATCACCAGATGCTTTGAAATCGCGGCCAGCGACATTTCGAACGGTTCGGCCACGTCGGTGACGGCCATGTCATCTTCCAGCAGCATCGCTAAGATGGCACGGCGGGTGGGATCGGCGAGGGCTGCGAAGACAGTGTCGAGGTCGTTGGACATGGTTCCGCTGAACCATAGCCTGTGAGTTTGGTCAACCATTTGGTTGAATATGCGGATTCAGGCTTATCCGCCCGGTCAGCGAATTATACGCCATCGGCAGGTTTCGCGTGGTCTGTAATATTATTATAAAAATCATATACTTAGCGACGTTCATGCTGCGGCTTCATTGCCGTTGACTCTGCGCCTTCAGCCCCTTAGCACCCTACCCAAGACTGTGCGAGGGAAACGCCCGTGACCGAAGATGACCAAAAGCAGCGTATGGCGCAGCTGGAGGCCAAGATCGAAGCGGCGAAAAAGGCCAAAGCGCCGAAACCTCGTGCGGATGCTGACGTATCCGGAGGCGAGCTTGCCTGGAGGATGGTCATCGAAATGGTTTCCGGTCTGGGGATCGGATTTGGCATCGGATACGGGCTGGACAGCCTGCTCGGGACGATCCCGATCTTTCTGGTGCTGTTCACATTGCTGGGCCTTGTCGCGGGCGTGAAGGTTATGCTCCGCAGCGCGAAAGAGGTTCAAGAGAAACAAGCGGCCGCAAGCGCGACCGAGAAGGACGAGAGGGACTGAACGTGGCAACCGAGACCACCGCAGAAAAAGGCAGCAGCCTGGCTTTCCATCCAATGGACCAGTTTATCGTCAAGCCGTTGTTCGGCGACGGTGCGATTGCCTGGTACACGCCCACCAACGTGACCCTGTGGTTGTTCCTGGCGATTGCGGCGATCTTTGCCCTGCTGGTTCTCAGCACGTCCAAGCGCGCCATTGTTCCGACGCGGATGCAGTCGGTGGCCGAGCTAGCCTATGGTTTCATCTACAAGATGCTGGAAGACATCTGCGGCAAGGAAGGCGTCAAGTACTTCCCCTATGTCATGACCCTGTTCATGTTCATCGTCTGCGCGAACTTCCTGGGCATGTTGCCCATGTCCTTCACCACCACATCGCATTTCGCCGTGACCATCCCGCTGGCGCTGGCCGTGTTCCTGACCGTGACCGTTTTGGGTTTCGTCAAGAACGGCGCTGCGTTCCTGGGCTTGTTCTGGGTCTCCAGCGCGCCGCTGGCGCTGCGCCCTGTTCTGGCGATTATTGAGCTGATCTCGTACTTCGTGCGCCCGGTCAGCCACTCCATTCGTCTTGCCGGTAACGTCATGGCAGGCCACGCGGTTATCAAGGTGTTCGCAGGCTTTGCCGCGATTGCCGTGATCTCGCCCGTGTCGGTTCTGGCGATCACCGCAATGTATGGCCTTGAGGTTCTCGTGTCCTTCATTCAGGCCTACGTCTTCACCATTCTGACCTGTGTGTATCTGAAAGATGCGCTGCATCCGTCGCACTAAGGTCCGAACCCCCAACATCGAAACTTCCAAATCGTAAGGAGAATTCTCATGGAAGGCGATCTCGCACACATCGGCGCAGGCCTGGCAGCAATCGGTTCCGGCGCAGCCGCAATCGGGGTGGGCAACGTTGCAGGCAACTTCCTGGCCGGCGCCCTGCGCAACCCTTCGGCGGCTGCTTCGCAGACCGCAACCCTGTTCATCGGTATCGCGTTCGCAGAAGCGCTGGGCATCTTCGCATTCCTGGTCTCGCTGCTGCTGATGTTCGCCGTATAATCTGCGGAACCTGATCCTTACGCGCAGGTGGGCCCAAGCCATAGCGGCCCATCTGTTGTAAAGACAACGTTCCGACGGAGGACATCATGGCGACTGAACCCATTGCTGAAGAAGTAGTAGGCACATGCGTTGATTCCAGCGGCTACGCCGTCGGGATGCCGCAGCTCTGCTTCGATTGGTTCCCCAACCAGATTTTCTGGCTGGTCATCACGCTGGTCGTCATCTTTCTGGTCCTGTCCCGCGTGGCTCTGCCCCGCATCGCGGCAATCCTGGCTGAACGCCAGGGGACCATTACAAATGACCTGGCTGCGGCCGAAGATCTGAAGGCCAAAGCGGTCGAGGCCGAAGAGGCCTATAACAAAGCGCTGGCCGATGCCCGTTCTGAGGCTCAGCGTATCGCAGCGGAAGCCCGCGCCGAAATCCAGTCTGGTCTGGATGACGCGATTGCCAAGGCGGATGCGGAAATCGCTGCAAAGGCGGCTGAATCGGAAAAGGCAATTGCCGAAATCCGTGCCGGTGCGCTGGAAAGCATTCAAGTGGTTGCCAAGGATACGGCGGCTGAACTGGTCACAGCACTGGGCGGCGAGGCGGATGCCAAAGCCATCAACAGTGCAGTAGATGCGCAGACGAAAGGATAAGTGACATGCGGAACACTCTTGCCCTTATCCTGACCGTTGGTGCCGCCAGCCCCGCGCTGGCCGCAAGCGGCCCGTTCTTCTCGCTTGCCAACACTGACTTTGTCGTCACTCTGGGCTTCATCGTCTTTATCGCGGTCCTGTTCTACTTCAAGGTCCCCGGTATGATTGGTGGTGCGCTGGACAATCGCGCCGAAGGTATTCAAGCCGAGCTGGACGAAGCCCGCGCCCTGCATGAAGAAGCACGCAGCCTGTTGGCCTCGTACGAGCGCAAGCAGCGTGAAGTGCAGTCTCAGGCAGACGCCATCGTAGCCGCAGCCAAAGAAGATGCGGCTTTGGCGGCAGAGCAGGCCAAGGTTGATCTGGAAAAATCCATCGCGCGCCGTTTGGCCGCGGCGCAGGATCAGATCGCATCGGCCGAGGCTTCTGCAGTTAAAGAAGTTCGCGATCAGGCCATCACCGTAGCGGTTTCGGCAGCCAACGCCGTGCTGGCCAAACAGATGACCGCAACGCAGGCGAATAAGTTGATCGATGCATCCATCGCGGATGTGGGTGAAAAGCTACACTGATCGCCTGGATCATATGATTTGAAAAACCCGAGGGCCTCAGGCTCTCGGGTTTTTTCTTTTTGTGGCTCCCAGTTTGAAGGATCAGACCTCTCCAGTCTCGTGCTTCAAACGCTGTTGCGCGATCTCTTCATTGCGCAGGGCCTTCTGCTGATCGGCCATGCAGCTTTTGACAAAGTTCAGATGATCTTCGACCGCCTTCCGTGCCCCTCTCGGGTCGCGGTCCTGCAGGGCTGTGTTGATGGCGCGGTGCTGGTCCAGAATTGCGTCGCGGGTGGTGCGTTGCTGGAACATGATCTGTCGGTTGTAGAATACGCCCTGCCGCAGCAGATCGAACATCGACCGCATCATATGCAGCATCACCACGTTATGACTGGCCTCGATGATCGCCATATGGAACTGGGCGTCCAGATGCGCCTCTTCTTCGGCTGCATTGCGGGCGTGGGCGTCTTCCATCTTGTCCAGTATGGTCTGCACCACCTTCAGATCGCTGCCCGAGCCCATGCGAGCGGCACGCTCAGCCGCTAGACCCTCCATGTCACGCCGGAATGAGAGATAGTCGAACACTGCCTCGTCGTGATTGCCGAACAACCGGATCAAAGCTGGCGCGAAGGCCGAGCCCAGAACCTCGGCCACATAGATGCCCGATCCGGCCTTGGCAGTCAGCAATCCCTGCTCCTGGAGGTCCGAGATTGCCTCGCGCAGCGACGGGCGCGACACGCCCATCCGCTCGGCCAGCTCCCGTTCTGAGGGCAGGCGTTCTCCGGGGCGCAGAATGCCGCGCAGGATCAGCAGTTCGATCTGGCGCACAACAGCCAGTGACAGTTTTTCGGTTTGAACTTTTTGAAAAGGCATCTGGCTATCACTTGGAATTGGTCAAGTCACTTGACCACGTTTGTAAGGGGCGTTCAAGTCGCTCACAGAGGTTGAAACATTAGGTCAGAATTATTGACATAAGAGGCGCATTGCCTAATCTGCGACCCAAGGGCGGAGGAGGCCCCCTACGATGGATCAGCTCTACGCCACCCGAACCGCTCGGATGAAGGCTTCCGAAATCCGCGAATTGCTGAAACTGCTGGGCGAGCCCGGTATCATTTCCTTCGCAGGCGGTATTCCCGACCCCGCTTTGTTTCGAGCAGAGGCTTTCGCCGAAGCGTTTCAAAATGCGCTTGGCCCAGATCAACAGGCGCAGGCGCTGCAATATTCGGTCAGCGAAGGCTATGCCCCGCTGCGTGAATGGCTGGCCGACCATATGCGTGGGATCGGCGTTACATGCGGCATCGACAACATCCTGATCACCTCGGGCTCGCAGCAAGCGCTGGATTACTTGGGTAAGTTGTTCTTGTCACCGGGTGATACTGCGTTGGTTGGGTGGCCCACATATCTGGGCGCGCTCAATGCGTTTGACGCTTATGAGCCGCGCTTTGACCAGCTTAGCATCAATGGCAATCGTGGGGCTGCCGAATACCAGGCCGCCGCCGGCAACAGCCCGATCAAATTCGCTTATCTCTCCGCCGATTTTGCAAATCCGACTGGTGAGACGGTCGATCTGCGGGGCCGGGAGGCGCTGCTCGATCTGGCAGATGAATTGGATTGCGCAGTGATCGAGGACGGAGCCTATCAGGCGCTGCGCTATGACGGCGATCCGATCCCTCCGATCCTCGCGTTAGAACATGCGCGCAAGGGATCGATCGAGAACTGCCGGACGATCTATTGCGGCAGCTTCTCGAAAACTCTTTCACCGGGGTTGCGGCTGGGTTGGGTGGTTGCAGCAAAACCGGTGATCTCGCAACTGGTGCTTCTGAAACAGGCGGCTGATCTGCATTCTTCTACGATCAACCAGATGGCGGTTTATCAGGTGGCGCGGGATCGCTTCGACACTCATGTCCCCATGCTGCGCCAGACCTATGCCGCGCGCCGCGATGCGATGCTTGAGGCGCTCAAAGAACACATGCCCAATGGCGTCGACTGGACCCGACCCGAGGGCGGCATGTTCATTTGGGTCACTCTGCCCAAGGGAATGAACGGCGCCGACCTGCTGGCGAGGGCGCTGGAAACGGTCAAGTTGGCCTTTGTCCCCGGTCAGGCTTTCTATCCCGACGACAGCGGGTCCAATACCATTCGACTGAGTTTCTCCAACTCGGATGAGGACACGATCCGCGAGGGTATACGCCGGTTAGGAGAAGTGTTGCGCGCCTGAACCGGGGAAAGGTTTCATTAACCATATTGTCGCTAATAAAGCAGCATGATCCGCGTGCTCGCTTTCCTGTGCCTCGCCGCCTGCTCGGGTGGTACACCCTATTTTCGCGACTTGCCCGCAACGCGCGTCGCGGTGAATGGCAGTATCTTCGACGTCCGCGTCCGCAATGAACTGGCCGAGGCCGTCCGCGTGAACCCGCAATACGCGCCGCGTCTGGGTCCGATCCGCGATCGGGCTGCGCTGGCCATGGCGCAGGTCTCGGGCTGTCCGCTTCTGGATGTTCTTGGCGATGCGGCCGTCACTGTGGGCGTGCTGGGCTGCGACCAGGAACTGGGGGAAAAACTGATTTTCGGCGCACTCCTTCGCCGTCCCTATGAATGCGTTGATTACGGATATTACGAAGACTACGGATATCAGGTCTTTGAATGCTCGCCTTACTGAGATACGCGGGACTCCGCGTAGTTTTGCCAAGATGTTGTGGATAACTTGGTCCAATCTCCCATATCCTGCGCAATCACGTTGACACCTCCCCCATCCGTTGCGCAGACTTCTTACCCATAGGAATCATACCAAGAGCAGCCATTGCGCTTTAGCAAACTCAAACTGACCGGCTTCAAAAGCTTCGTGGACCCGACCGATCTGATCATCGCGGACGGGCTGACCGGAGTGGTTGGTCCGAATGGCTGCGGCAAGTCCAATCTGCTGGAAGCGTTGCGCTGGGTGATGGGTGAAAACCGTCCCAAATCCATGCGCGGTGGCGCGATGGAGGATGTGATCTTTGCGGGCGCTGCCACTCGGCCTGCGCGCAACTTTGCCGAGGTGGTCCTGACGATGGACAACTCGGAACGTTTGGCGCCATCCGGCTTCAACGACAGCGACCAGTTGGAAATTGTCCGCCGCATCACCCGCGATGTGGGCAGTGCCTACAAGACCAACGGCAAGGACGTGCGCGCCCGCGACGTTCAAATGCTGTTCGCGGACGCCTCGACCGGTGCGCATTCGCCTGCGCTGGTGGGGCAAAACCGCATTGCCGAACTGATCAACGCCAAACCCCGCGCACGACGTCGCATTCTGGAAGAGGCCGCCGGCATCTCCGGGCTTTATCAACGCCGCCACGAGGCAGAACTGAAACTGAAAGGCACCGAGGCCAACCTGACCCGCGTGGATGACGTGCTGGAACAATTGGGCGGGCAGTTGGCACAACTCGCCCGTCAGGCCCGGCAGGCGGCGCGGTATCGCGAGATCGGCGAGCTGTTGCGTCAGGCCGAAGGGATGCTGCTCTATCGCCGTTGGAAAGAGGCCGACATGGCCCGTCAGGCGGCCGAGGAAAAGCTACGCGACCGGATCACCGAAGCCTCTCGCGCCGAGGCATCCGCCCGTGAATCCGCCGCCAAACGCGCCGAGATCGAGGAAACCCTGCCGCCCTTGCGTGAGGAAGAGGCCATCGCTGCCGCCGTCCTGCAACGCCAACAGGTGCAGCGCGATCAGCTGTCGGATCAGGAAACCCGCGCACGCCAGACGATCGAGACTCTGACCAACCGTATCCAGCAATTGGGCAACGACATCGAACGCGAATCCGGTCTGAACCGGGACGCGGGCGAGATGATCGAACGGCTCGAATGGGAGGCCCGCGAGCTTGCCAAAGCCGCCGATGGCTATGACGAAAAGGTCGCTGAAGCTGCTGAAGTTGCGCGCGAGGCCGCGTCGGTGTTGCAGGATCGCGAAGATCACCTGTCGCAGGAAACCGAAGACATGGCCCGTCTGGTGGCTCGCCACCAATCGGCGCAACGACTGGTTGAAGACAGCCGCAAGACACTGGCTCGTTCCGAGGGCGAGGAAGAAAAGGCCCGCGCCGCCGTGGACGAGGCGCGCAATGCCCTTTCCCGTGCCAGCGAGGCGTTCGAGACCGCGCAAGAGGGTGAGGAAGAAGCCCGCGAAGCTGCTGAGGCAGCGGAAGAAGCACTGGCCGCCGCCGACGAGCTGCGCAACGACACGCAGGCGCGTGAGGCCGAGGCCCGCGCCAAACGCTCCGAGGCTGAGGGTGAACTGGGCGCGATAAGGGCCGAGACCACCGCGCTGGCCAAGCTGGTCGAACGCGACACGGCTGAGGGTGGGCAAGTGCTCGACATGCTGCGGGTGGCAACGGGCTTTGAAAAGGCGTTGGGGGCTGCGCTGGCGGATGACCTGCGTGCACCATTGGTCGAGGGCGACGGACCTTCAGGTTGGGTGCAGGTAGCGGGCTATGACAGCGACCAGCCCTTGCCCGATGGGGCCGAGCCGCTGGCGTTGCATGTGTCCGGCCCCGACCGCCTAAGTCGCCGTATTGCGCAGATCGGTCTGGTCGATGCGGATCAGGGCGCGCGCCTGCAGGCGTCGTTGAAACCGGGTCAACGACTGGTGTCGCGCTCGGGTGATCTGTGGCGCTGGGACGGATTCCGCGCCTGGGCCGAGGATGCACCAAGCGCTGCCGCCCTGCGTTTGGAACAGCTCAACAAGCTTGAGGCGCTGAAACAGGAACTGACACGCACCGAGGCGCAGGCCGACGGCGCGCGCGCCGCGCATGAAGCGCTGTCACAGCAACTGGCCAATGTAACCGAGGCTGACCGCCGCGCCCGCGAGGCCCGCCGTGCCGCGGATCAGCGCATGGCGGAAACCGCGCGGATGCTCAGCCGGGCTGAGGCGGATCGAAATCTGGCGCAAGGCAAGCTGGAAACACTGACCCTCGCGGTCGACCGTCATAAGGAAGACGCCATGTCCGCCCGCGCACAACTGCGTGAGGCTGAAGGCGCGTTGACTGGCCTGGGCGATCTCGACAGCGCCCGCGCGCAGGTCGAGGACATCAAGCAGACGGTCGAGGCGGCGCGGATCACCATGCTGACCCACCGCTCGACGCATGATGAATTGCGCCGCGAGGGCGAGGCGCGCACCCGGCGCACGCAGGAGGTGACTAAGGACCTCAGCGGTTGGCGGCATCGTCTGGAAACGGCGGAAAAGCGGATATCGGAACTGGCCGAACGCAAGGAAAGCTCGGAAGAAGAACTGACCGAGGCGATGGCGGCCCCCAGCGAAATCGCCGAGGCACGGGAAGAACTGAACGAGCTGATCGAAACCGCTGAGTCTCGGCGCGCCGAAGCCGCCGACAAGTTGGCCGAGGCCGAGACCCAGCAGCGCGAGGTGGTTCTTGCCGAGCGCGAAGCCGAACGTCTGGCCTCGGAGGCGCGCGAAAGCCGCGCGGCGGCTGAGGCGCGTTGCGACGCCGCCAAGGAAAGCGTAGTCGCCGCAGCAGAACGCATTGCCGAGGATCAGCAACTGACGCCGAACCAGCTGCTGAACCAACTGGACGTGAACCCTGACCAGATGCCCGCCGCCGACGCACTTGAAGCCGAAGTGAACCGCCACAAGCGTCAGCGCGACGCCATGGGCGCAGTGAACCTACGGGCTGAAGAGGACAGCAAAGAAGTTCAGGAAGAATTCGACACGCTGAACGGCGAAAAGGCCGATCTGGAAGAGGCGATCAAGGCCCTGCGCAGCGGCATCGCCAGCCTCAACCGCGAGGGTCGCGAACGCCTGCTGACCGCGTTCGAGCAGGTGAATTCCAACTTCGCCATGCTGTTCAAGCACCTGTTTGGTGGCGGTGAGGCCAATCTGGTCATGGTCGAAAGCGACGATCCGCTGGATGCGGGCCTTGAGATCATGTGCCAGCCGCCGGGCAAAAAGCTCTCGACTCTCAGCCTGCTTTCGGGCGGCGAACAGACCCTGACCGCGACGGCGTTGATCTTTGGCGTGTTCCTTGCCAACCCCGCCCCGATCTGTGTGCTGGACGAGGTCGACGCCCCGCTGGACGATGCCAACGTCACCCGCTTCTGCGACTTGCTGGACGAGATGTGCCGCCAGACCGATACGCGTTTCCTGATCATCACCCACCACGCGGTGACCATGGCGCGGATGGATCGGCTGTTCGGTGTGACGATGCAGGAACAGGGTGTCAGCCAACTGGTTTCGGTCGATCTGAAAAAGGCCGAGCAGATGGTCGCTTGATCGATCACTGCAACGTTATGAGCCATAACCCGTGTATGAGGGTAGGCTAGCATCATGATCCGATATTTCACCCTCGCATTGCTCGCGGCCAACCCCCTCTGGGCTGCCGAATGGCCCACGAAACCCGGTGACGTCCCCTTGACGCCAGAAGAATTGGAGGCTTTGGCCGGCCGCACTCTCACTTTCTACGACGACGGCCAGTCCAAATACTCGGCTGGAGGGGCCTATTCTTATACCTATGCCAGCGGAGAATCCGCCTTTGGCACCTATTCCATCGCCGGGGACGGCAGTGTTTGCATAGCGTATCGCAATGGGTTCAGCCGATGCGACCTATATGTCCGCAGTGGTGAGCGGTTGATCCTGATCGACGAGAAAGGCGATCGCTACCCGGTCAGAGCGAGTAATTGATCTGTTTTTCCCGATCAATTGGTAAATTTGATAGAGGCTTTGAGTAAAAACGGAAGAAAACGGGATAATCATCGTCAAATCAAGTTGTAGAATGCCCTGGATCGAAAAACTGATGGGGATGCCAAATGTGCCGTTTTTTGGCTTGGGTTGGGGAGCAGCGATATCTGGATGAATTGATTCAGGAGCAAGAGCAATCGCTTGTCATTCAAAGCCGCAACGCGTTGATTGGGAAGACACCAATCAATGCCGATGGGTTTGGACTGGCCTGGTATTCTGATCGCGAAACGCCCTGTTTCTACAAGGACACTCATCCCGCATGGTCCGATGCAAATCTCAAACAACTGGCTCATCACACACGATCACGACTGTTTTTGGCCCATGTAAGAGCGTCGACAGGCACTGCGACCTCGCGCAACAACTGTCACCCATTTGGATTTGGCAAATGGAGCTTCATGCACAATGGCCAGGCTGGAGGGCATGACCAAATCCGGCAGCAGCTCGATGCTATGATCCCGGCACATTTATACGGGCACCGAATGGGTGCGACAGAAAGTGAAGCGATCTTTTTGATTGCTCATGGCGAAGGTCTGGATTCAAATCCGATCGACGCAATGGCACGGGCCGTGGGGCGGGTGGAAGCGCTGTCCCGTCAATGCGGATCGTCGCCTTATATGCGGTTTGCTGCGTGCTGGTCAGACGGCAAGCGTGTATTTGCGGCGCGCTATGCGTCTGATCGTTATGCACCCAGTCTGCATTACCGAACCTCAGAAGACGGGATAGTGATATCGTCCGAACCGCTTGATGCAGACAGTGACGGCTGGGTTGAAATACAGCCCAATACCGCCATCGTCACAGAAGGCTCGCTGGTATCTATCCATGCGTTTGATCCGTCAGTGAAACGTGAACCTGCAAAGGTTGCCTAGGCGCTGACCCTTATAGCTGCTTCAGCAGCTGTGTCGTTGGCCACGCATCGGCTGGCAAACCCAGACGCAGTTGTTCAGCCTGCACAGCCGCACGCGTTCCGGCCCCAAGGATGCCGTCGATCTTGCCCACGTCGTGCCCACGCGCCTGCAGTTTGCTCTGCAACTGCTTCATCTGCGCGCCCGTCAGCCCCGGCGCAGAATTACCTGCATCGTAAATCTGCGCGCCTTCCAGCCGTGTGCCGAAATAGGCGGCGGTCAGGACGTAAACGAAGCTCTGGTTCCATTCGAAATAGACGTCGAAATTCGGGTAAGCCAGAAAGGCGGGGCCCTTGTGCCCTTGTGGCAGGATCAGCGAGGCAGGCAGATTTGCCAACGACCCACTGCGCGCCTGCACGCCCATCGCCTGCCATTCGGACACTGAGCGGGGCTTGCCGGGGCCAGAGAGAGACCAGTCCATCTGCGCGGGCACGGTGACCTCTTGCAACCATGGCTGACCCGGTTGCCAACCCAGATGCGACAGCATCTTGGCCCCGGACATCAGTGCATCCGGCGCCGAGGTTTTTAGCGAAACCTTGCCGTCTCCGTCCCCATCCACGCCGTTTTCCAGAATGTCGCGGGGCAGCATCTGGACCATGCCGATTTCACCGGCCCAAGCCCCGGTGGTGCGGGCGGGGTCAAAATTGCCCTGGCTGTACAGCTCGATCGCGGCGAAAATCTGCGGGCGGAACAACTCGGGGCGGCGGCAGTCGTGGGCCAGCGTCACCAGCGCGTTGCGAGTGTTGAAATCACCCTGAAAGGACCCGTAGTCGGTCTCGAACGCCCAAAATGCCAGTAGCACACCCCGCGAAATGCCGTATTCCTGCTCAATCCGGTCAAACACCGCGTCGTATTTGCCCGACATGGCCTTGCCCCGGTCGATCCGGTTCTGTGAAATCAGGCGCCGCGAGAAGTCGATGAATGGTTTCTGGAATACGCCCTGCGCGCGGTCGGCTTTCAGAACGGCTCCGTCCTGCTGCACGCCCTTGAAAAAGCTGTTGACGGTGGATTTGTCGTTACCCTGCTGAATGGCTTCTGCTTTCAGCCCTTTGACGAAGGCATTGAACCCACCGCCGCATTGGGCGAGTGCAGGCGAGGCGAAGAGGGCGGCGGCAATAAGGCCGGAAAGGAAACGCATAAGACTGATCCGTCAGAATATGAAGTTGAACCCAACCCACACCGACACGAGCCCAAGCGCAAGCCCCCATACCTGCCAGAGCATGTCTGATGCGCGAAAAACCTCCGCCGCGTCGATTTCTTGCCGGGCATTCCCGTTCACCCAGGCGAGATCCCGCATCTGCCCGTCATAGCTGCGCGGTCCTGCCAGCGCGATATCAAGCGCACGTGCCATCGCGGCCTCGGGCCAGCCTGCGTTGGGTGAGATATGGCGGCGTGCATCCTCAACCATCTCTCCCCAGCGCGACCATTGGCTGGACAGCGCGACGATCATTACGAAGGTCAGGCGTGCCGGGACAAGGTTCAGCAAATCATCCAGCCGCGCTGCTGCCCAGCCGAAGGCGCGGTATTTGTCGTTGCGATAACCGATCATACTGTCGGCGGTGTTGACGACCTTGTAAACCAGAAGCCCCGGCAGACCTGCGACCAGAAACCAGAAGGCTGGGGCAATCACCCCGTCGCTCAAGTTTTCGGCGGCGCTTTCGATGGCCGAGCGCGCCACCTGCGCCTCGGTCATATCTCGCGTATCGCGCGAGACAATCATGGCGACCTGCGCGCGCCCTTCGGCAAGCGAGGTCAACAGGCCTTCGCCAACTGCGCGAACATGGGTGATCAGGGATTTCTGGGCCAGAAGGATGGCGCAGACCACGATCTCGACGATCGGACCAAGCAGCGCTAGCAACCGGCCAAGGATGAGTGCCACCGCAACCAGGATGAGTACCGTCGCAACCCCTTTGAGGCGGCGATACGCCCCATGGTTCAGCCGGTTGTCCAGCCAGCCAATCGCGTTGCCCATCAGTACGGCAGGGTGGCGAATCCGCGACCACAGCCAATCCGGCTCACCCAATGCTGCGTCCAGACACATAGCGCAGACCAATAGGAACGCGGTGCTCACAGCGCTGCTTCCAACCGGGCCCAACCATCTGCTGGCGGTAATCCAAGGCGCAGGTAGGTCCGGGAATAGGGGAAAATTCGGCTCCAGATATGCGCCCGCGCCAATCGGTCTTGCCAGGCGGTCGCGCCATCAACGTCGTAGAGGCGGAACAGGCTGGTGCCGCCAATCAGCCGCGCACCTTTGGACGTTAAAAGCTGATCCAACCGTGTTGCTTCATTTGCCAGACGCATGCGCGTTTCATCAGCCCATTTTACATCGTGCAACGCTTGCGCGCCGATCCGCAGTGCCGGGCCGGATACGGCCCATGGTCCGGTCAGGTCGTTCAATCGTGCAATCAGATCGGGATGGCCAATTGCAAAACCCAGTCGCAACCCGGCCAACCCCCAAAATTTGCCAAAGCTCTTCAGCACCACGATGCCGGGCCGCTGGGCCAGATGAATCAGCGAGGCTTCGGGCGTTACGTCGCAGAAGCTTTCATCGATCACCGTCAGCGACGCGTCGACATCCGCGTCCTGCCAGATGCGCCCATCGGGATTGTTGGGGTGTACGATGACACGTGCCTGAGCCGGGCCGTTCTCGTGCACCGTCCAACCCTGAGCGGTGAATGCAGCGGCATGTTCGTTATAAGTGGGCATCGTGATCTGCACGCGGCCGGCTTTGGTCAGCGCGGGCACGCGGGCAATCACCGCAGAGGCACCAGGCGATGGCAGAATCTCGGCCCCATCAGGCACGTTCCAAAACACCCGCGCCGCGTCCGAGAGGCGTTCGAACGCGCCATGATCCGGCAGTTCCATCCAGTCCGGAGGCTGCAGGCCCGAGACCTCATAAGCATGCGGATTGATCCCCGTGGACAGATCGATCCAGCCTGCGCGCGTGCCCCCAAACCGCGTCATCGCGCCATCCAGCCCTCCGCCATGATCGCGCGCAGCCCGAGGGTTCAATCTGTCATCCTGTCCAACCATCTGCCCCAGCCGGAATCGCCTATTTCTCATGCTTCAAGCGGATTTTTGCCGTTCTTACAAGCGAATCCGCCCGATCACGGCGCTGTGCGGGCCTTGTTAACACTTTGTTAAGGAAATCGCGTGATCACGGACAACAGGGGTCGGCACCACTCACCCATATCACGTGCCGAGGTTGTTGCAAATGAAAGTACTGATTGTTGAGAGTAACCCCGATCTAGGTCGGGTCTGGCAGCGGCATCTGCAAAGGCAGGAGGCCGAAGTCACGCTGGTCGAAACGCAAGAGGCCGCGATCCTGGCACTGTATGGTACCGCATTCGATATCATCGTGCTGGATCTGGTTCTGGAAACCGGCAGCGCCTTGGCGGTTGCCGATTTCGCAAGCTATCGCAGGCCCGAGGCGCGAGTGATCTTCGTCACCAACACCACATTCTTCTCGGACGGATCAATCTTTGCCCATAGCGCCAATGCCTGCGCCTATGTCCAAAGCTCGACCCCGCCCGAGGATCTGGCGGCCATGGTCGAACACTACGCGGCGGGGCGCTGATCTCGTCCATGAGGTTCTGAATAGTCCAACGTTGGATTCACTGGAATAATTCGGTGCGGATTGATGCTGTCATGGCTGAAGTGATAGTGGCGCACGATGTGGTTCATGTTCACTGTCTGCGCCACGCCGGGCCATTGATATAGCTCCCGCGTAAAGGCCCAGAGGTTCGGGTAGTCCACCAACCGACGCTTGTTGCACTTGAAATGTAAATGATAAACCGGGTCGAACCGGATCAATGTGGTGAACAGGCGCCAGTCGGCCTCAGTCACGCGGTCACCCATAAGATAGCGGTTCCGGGCCAGACGATCCTCAAGCCAGTCCAGCGTGTCGAACAGAGGTTCAACCGCGGCGTCATAAGCTTCTTGCGAGGTGGCAAAGCCGGATTTGTAGACCCCGTTATTGACATCGGAATAGATGCGCGCGTTGACCTCTTCGATCTCGTCCCGCATTGCCTCGGGCCAGTAGTCGTCTGTGTTGCCGGTGATCCCGTTGAAAGCCGAGTTGAACATGCGGATGATTTCCGAGCTTTCGTTCGACACGATCATTTTCTCAACTTTGTCCCACAGGATCGGAACCGTAACGCGGCCCGAATAGTGAGGGTCGGCACGGGTGTAGATTTGATGGGCAAATTCTGATCCGAACAGTTTGTCGCCGGTCGCGCCATGGTCGTCGGTCTCAAAGGTCCAACCTTTATCCAGCATATCCGGATGCACGACCGAGACCGAGATGTGGTCGCTCAGCCCTTTCAACTCACGAAAGATCAGTGTGCGGTGCGCCCAAGGGCAGGCGTGCGAGACATAAAGGTGATAGCGCCCCGATTCCGCCTCGAACCCGCCGCGCCCCGAGGGGCCGGGCGCGCCATCGGCGGTGATCCAGTTGCGAAACTGTGCGGCCGAGCGTTTGAACGCCCCGCCTGTGGATTTGGTGTCATACCAGGTGTCATGCCATTCGCCGTCGACAAGCAGGCCCATCGTTATTCCTTTCGCATTGCGATTGGGTCAAAGATAGGCCGTCTTGCGCCACGATCCTATTTCACCGGGCGCGCATCAGGCCTGCATGCGCGCACAGGTGGGATGCGGTGTCTGGGCACCAGAACCGCAATGCCAAAACTTATGTGACGCCGTTCACTGGATTTTTACAGGAATCGCGTCAGACTAATGAGTGTTAAGGGGGGAAGTTTATTATGAGTACCTATGTTTCCAAGGAAATTCGCGCCGAATTGGATGCGGCCCGAATCGCTACCCTCAAGAAATCCAGCCGTTTGCGGGTGGAGGTTGGCGACAATAGCTTCAAAATTTTGACATTGTGGAAGGATGGTTTCACCGTCGAGGCCGAAACCACGCCGCGCCTGCGTGGGCTCGTCGATATCTATGACGGTGCCAACCACATGTATCAGTGCCTGATAATCGCAGACGAAGAAGCGGTGGGTGAAATGCGCTATGAGTTCAAGCGTAACACTGTGGCGACGGACAAGGCTCCACTGGATTTCTACCGCGCCCCGGATGCACCGATCGCATTGCTTGAAAACCGCGACTGACGCGCGCACCGTTTGATCTTTGGCACCGACGCGCCACCGGCGCTCGGGCGGTAATGGGGCCTCAAGATTCTCAGGGATCAGGCCGGACGGTTTAGTCGGAGGCCGTCAGGGTCAGGTGCACAGGAGCCAAACCATCGATGCCGCCTTCAATTCGGTCTCCGGCGACCACAGGCCCGACCCCGGCGGGTGTGCCGGTCAGGATCAGATCGCCGGGGCGCAAATGGTAGAAACCCGATAGATGGGAGATCAGTTCATCGATCTTCCAGACCAGCTCTGACAATGTGGCGTCTTGTACGACCCGCTCATTGACGCTCAGATAGATGCGCTTGTCATCAGATGGGCTCCAGTCATCGGCGCGGGTCAGCGGAGCGAAGACCGCGCCGTTTTCCACATCCTTGCCCAGATCCCAGGGGCGCTGTTTGTTGCGCTCGCGGATCTGCAGGTCGCGGCGCGTCATGTCCAGCGCACAGCCATAGCCAAAAATCGCGTTGCGGGCCTCAGTGGCTGTGGCCTGAAAAACCGGCTTGCCGATGGCAACGGCCAGTTCCATTTCATGATGATAATCCTCGGTCCCTGCCGGATACGGCACATGCGCTCTGGTCAAAACCGCGTTGGGCGCGGATTTGGTGAAGTAAAACGGCGCCTGACGATCCACCTCATGCCCCATCTCGGCAGCGTGGGCCGCATAGTTGCGGCCCACGCAGAAAATCCGCCCGATCGGATAGGTCGCCTGTTCCCCCTGCACCGGGATGCTCGGGATGTCCGGAAGCGTAAAAAGGTGGTTGGGCATGACGTGCCTCCGTTTATTTTTGAACGGGGTTCATTGCAAATCGCCAAAGGCTGCTTTCAATCGCGCACAGGCTTCTTCAACCCGCTCGCGTTGGGTGGCCAGATTGAAGCGCTCGAAGGTTTCTCCACCGGTGCCGAAACCGGGGCCAGAGGATGTCGCGATCCGCGCATCTTCGCGTAGGCGGCGGACAAACTCATCGTGGCTCATACCCGTGCCCGAAAAATCGACCCATGCCAGATAGGTCGCCTGAAGCGGCATCGACCACAGGCCCGGTATCTCGGCTATGGTAGCATCAAACAGCTTCCGGTTCGCGTCCAGGTGGGCAATTTGTTCATCGACCCATTTTGCACCTTCCGGCGAATAGGCGGCAGTGATCATCGCCACACCCAACGCACTGGGGTCATAGTCCAGCGTGGTGATCCGGTGCCGCATCTCGGCCCGCAGCTTGGCGTCGGGAATGATCATGTTGCCGGTACGCTGACCGGCGATGTTGAATGTTTTCGACGCCGCGGTCAGTGTCACCGTCCACGGGCGCGCGTCGGGGGCGGCCGTATCCATCGGTACGAAGGTATTGCCCGGATAAACCAGATCATGGTGAATCTCGTCCGACACAAGGATCAGCCCGTTGCGCTCCGCAAACGCCGCTACAGCGCGCAGTTCATCCGGCGTCCAGACCCGACCTGACGGGTTTTGCGGCGAGCACCACAGCAGCAGCTTTTCTGATCCGTCCAACCGCGACTGCGCATCGTCCAGATCAAGCCCATAGCTGTCGCCATCGCGCACCAGCGGGCATTCCACCACGCGGCGGCCGGATTTGTTCACCTTATGGGCAAACTCATGGTAGACGGGCGTGAAGATCACGACGCCATCTCCCGGTTCACTCCAAACATCCAGACACAGGGCAATCGCATTGCCCAACCCTTGTGAGGTCAGAATCCAATCGGTGTCGATCTCCCAGTTGTGGCGTGTCTTCATCCACCACTGGATTGCATTCAGATAATCCGGGTGCATCCATGAATATCCAAACGCGCCATGATCGGCCGCTTCCCGCACCGCCTCGATCACGCAAGGGGCCGTGGCATAGTCGGAATCAGCCGTCCACATGGCCAGCCCATCCTCGGGGGCGACACCGTAAAGCTGCTCCATCTTGTCCCATTTTGAAGAGTTGGTGCCCCGGCGGTCGATCAGGTCGTTGAAAGTCATGTCATCTCCATCTGTCGAGGCGAAAGCTAACCACAAATCCATAAGGTGCAAGGGGGCCGTTGCGGAGGCGGGCGCGATGGCCTAAATCAGCCCCATGAAACGCAATATCCTGATCCACCCCGATCCCCGCCTGAAAAAGGTCTGCGCGCCGGTGGCCGACATCACCGACGATCTGCGCAAACTGGCCGATGACATGCTGGAGACGATGTATGACGCGCCCGGCATTGGCCTTGCTGCGCCGCAGATCGGTGTGCTCGACCGGCTGATCGTGGTGGACTGCGTCAAAGAAGAAGGCGAGGCCCCACGCCCACTGGTGATGTTCAACCCCGAGGTCATCGCGTCCTCGGACGAGACCAACGTATACGAAGAAGGCTGCCTGTCGATCCCTGAGCAATATGCCGAAGTCACGCGCCCGAAGACGGTTGATGTCACCTGGCTGGACCGTGACGGTAATCTGCAGCAGGAAACCTTTGATGATCTCTGGGCGACTTGTGTGCAGCATGAGATCGACCATCTGAACGGTAAGCTCTTCATCGACTATCTCAAACCGCTCAAGCGTCAGATGATCACGCGCAAAATGCAGAAGCTCAAGCGCGAAAAGGCCCGTACATGACGGTGCGGACCTGCCTGCCGTGGCCCGACAAGCGCCTGCGCACCAAGGCCGAGGATGTCACGGAAATCACCGACGACATCCGCACCATCTGGGACGATATGATCGATACGATGGAGGCGATGCCGGGTGTTGGCCTCGCTGCGCCGCAGATCGGAGTGATGCTGCGGCTGGCTGTCGTGGATGGCTCGACCCAGCGAGGCAAAGCTGTGCGACTGGCCAACCCCGAGATTCTGCACAGCTCGGTTGAGCTGCGTGGACATGACGAGGCCAGCCCGAACTTGCCCGGCGTGTCCGCCAAGGTGAAGCGACCGCGCGCAGTGACCGTGAAATTTCTCAACGAACAGGGCCAGATCGACCGCCGTGATTTTGTCGGCATCGAGGCCACCAGCGTGCAGCATCAGATCGACCACCTGAACGGGCGGATGTATTTCGACCGGCTCAGCAAGGTCAAACGCGACATGCTGCTGCGCAAAGCACAGAAGAAGGGGTGAAACCCCATCCTACGGAGGGACGGATGCGTATCATCTTCATGGGAACGCCAGATTTCTCGGTGCCGGTGCTGGATGCGCTGGTCCGTGACGGGCACGAAATCGCCGCCGTCTATTGCCAACCGCCACGCCCCGCCGGTCGCGGTAAAAAAGACCGTCCAACCTCGGTGCACGCGCGTGCCTTGGCGCTGGGCTTAGACGTTCGCCATCCGACCTCGCTGAAATCACCCGAAGAACAGGCCAGCTTTGCAGCGCTGAATGCCGATATCGCGGTGGTCGTCGCCTATGGCCTGATCCTGCCACAACCTATTCTGGACGCGCCAACCCATGGCTGCCTGAACATTCACGCCAGCCTGTTGCCGCGCTGGCGTGGGGCCGCGCCAATACACCGCGCGATCATGGCAGGCGATGTGCAAACCGGTGTTTGTATCATGCAGATGGAGGCCGGGTTGGATACGGGCCCCGTTCTGCTGCGCGAGGCCACCGAGATCGGGATTGAGGAAACCACGGCGCAACTCCATGACCGCCTATCGGGCATGGGTGCGGCGCTGATCGTTGAGGCGCTGAACACGCTGCCGAGCCTGACCCCCGAACCGCAGCCCGAGGTCGGCGTAACCTACGCCGCCAAGATCGACAAATCCGAGGCGCGGATCGACTGGTCGGCCCTCGCGTCCGAAGTCGACAGAAAAATCCGCGGTCTCTCCCCGTTCCCCGGCGCATGGACCGAGGTCGAGGGCAATCGGATCAAACTGCTGGCTTCGCGGCTGGCCGAAGGACGGGGCACTCCGGGCGAGGTGCTGGACGACCACCTGCGCGTGGCTTGCGGCGAAGGCGCAGTTGAGTTGCTGCGCTTGCAACGGGCAGGCAAGGGCGCGCAGGATAGGGAAACTTTTCTGCGGGGATGGCCCATGTCGGCCGGGACCCGCCTGTCATCGGAGTAGGCGTACATGATCATGATCATGATGGGCACGGTCGTGATTGCCGGGATCGTAGGCTATCTGTCTGAACAGACTGGCTTTACCCATAACGGCTATCTGCAGTCGATCATCATCTGCGTGGGTGGTGCTTTCCTGTTCTATTTCGTGCGCATCATGTTCGGCATCAGCTTTGGCCCGCCGGGGTTGGACGCGGTGCTGTCCTCGATCGGTGCGCTGATCATCGTTCCCACGCATTGGAGGAAATGATATGCCGATCATCGCCCTGATCATCGTCGGAGCCGCTGCAGGTTTCCTCGCCACCCGCCTAATGCGGATCGAGGCCGATATTCCAACCACCATGCTGATCGGCATTGTCGGCGCTTTGGTGGGCGGTTTGGTCCTACGCACGCTCATCACCGTGATGGGATGGCTCTCAGGGTTTATCGGCGCCGTTCTGGGCGCGCTTTTGGTGATATGGATTTGGCAGACATATATCCGCCGCTGATCGCTTGACCCGACCGTGATCTGCGACCAATGTCCCGTCAATTCTTTGTTGAAAGGCCTCTCATGTCGCATGATCTGACCGCCGGAGACGTCGCCCTGATGGGTGTGCCGTTGGACCTGCATTCCTCATTCCTGCAAGGCCCCGCCTTTGCCCCGGGTCGCATCCGCGAGGCGTTGCATTCCGGCGCGGCCAACCTGACCGCCGAGGATGGCACTGATCTGGGCGCAACCGACCGTTTCAAGGATACCGGCGATCTGGATGTGTTCGAGATGATGGGGCAGGAACCCATCGACCGGATCGAGGCAGGGGCCGCCGCCCGGATTGAAACCGGCGCACGGCTGCTGTCATTGGGCGGTGATCACTCGGTCGCCTATCCGCTGATCAAGGCCCACGCGGACCGGTATGAGGGGCTGAATGTCTTGCATATCGACAGCCACCCCGACCTCTATGACAGTCAGAAGATCGGCCCGCTGGGCCATGGCTGCCCGTTTGCCCGCGTGATGGAAACCGGCAAGATCAACCGTCTGGTGCAGGTCGGGATCCGCACCATGAACAAGCACCAACAGGAACAGGCCGACAAGTTCGGGGTCGAGGTAATCGACATGCGCAACTGGAGCCCCGATCTTGAGATCAGCTTTGATGGCCCGGTTTATCTATCACTGGACCTTGACGCGCTGGACCCCGCCTTTGCCCCCGGGGTGTCGCATCACGAACCCGGTGGCCTCAGCACGCGTGAGGTGATCGAGCTGATCCACCGGTTTAAGGGCCAGTTGATTGGCGCGGATATTGTCGAGCTGAACCCGCATCGCGACCCCTATGGCATGACCGCCATGGTGGCGGCGAAATTCGTCAAGGAAATCGGCGCGCGACTGCTGACGCGCTAACGTTCGTCGCAGATTGCGGCAGTGCCAAGGCGAGGGGCGGACCGTGTAGTCATGTCGAACCGGTTCGCCTCGGACGCCGTCATCCAGTGCATCTCTTCCTCGGATGCTGCATCCAGCGTGAACCAGTAGAAGTCGGGATCGACGCCGATATCTTCGAAATAGTTCAAATACCGGTCATGCTCGGGGTGATCTTCGGGTAGCTCCGCAGCGACATAGCCGCCGCCGCCCCAGCTGTGGACCCCCACGCAGGCGCCGGGTTCCAGCACGCGCCGGTTACCCGCTAGAAACAAATCAGTGCCGCCCGAGGCCACCAGCCCGTTTGATGGAACCACCGTGTCGAACCCTTCCTCACGCACTACGCGACTGAAGACCACATTCGAGTCATCATCGACCGAACCTTCGATATTTTGCAGCACCAGCGTCTTAATCTCGGGGTTCTCGTCCATCACTTCTTCAAACGCGCTGAGCGTTGTATGGTCGATCGTTCCGGACGCGACGATCTGATTGCCCACTGCTGTGAAGCTGACCGGGGCGTATTGCCCTGCGCATGCCGTTAGCAGCAGTGCCGTGGCCAGAAACGAAAGTCTGTAGGTCATCGCGATCTCTTGTCCGTTTCTACCCTATTGCCGAGGCGGTCGGGCCTTGTAAACCGGCAACTGCCAACCGAACAGCAGAGATCCGGCGCGCAACGCCCAGCAAATCAATGCACATAAGCCCAAAGCCAGCAGGCCCTCCAGCCCGAGGCGAGTGGCAAACACAGCGGTCAAGGCCCCGATAAAGGCGCAGGATACATAAAGCTCACCCTGTTTCAGTACCAGCGGCACCTCGTTGCACACCACGTCACGCATCAAGCCGCCCAAACAGCCCGTGGTCACCCCCATCAGCACTACGATGATGCCGGATTGATCCAGTGACAACGCTGCACCAGTGCCAGCAGCGACCGCGATGGACAGGGCGAAACTGTCCAACCAGACCAGCCAATTATACCGGCTTTCGACCAGATGAGCGGTAAAAAATACCAGCACCGCAGCGCCGCAAGCGATCAGGATATAAGCGGGCTGACCGACCCAGAAGATCGGATGTCGGTCCAGCAGCAAGTCGCGTACGGTACCACCGCCCACTGCCGTCAGACAGGCGATGAAGGCAAACCCGACCAGATCAAGCTGCGCTCGGCTGGCCACCAGCGCACCGGTCAGCGCAAAGACCAAAACCGAGGCGTAATCCAGCAGGGCAAGCCCGCTCACGCCTGCGCCTTCTTAGGTTTGAATGGGGCCATGCCGGCGCGCGCCAGTTCGTCGGCCTTTTCATTCTCCGGGTGGCCCGCATGGCCCTTGACCCATTCCCAGGTCACCTGATGCCGCTCTTGCGCCTCATCCAGCCGCTGCCACAAATCGACATTTTTGACCGGCTTCTTGTTCGACGTCTTCCAGCCGTTCCGCTTCCACCCGAAAATCCATCCCGTAACGCCGTTCTTCACATAAGCGCTGTCGGTGACGATAGTCAGTTTCGAGGGCCGCTCCAGCGTCTCCAAAGCACTGATTGCAGCCAGCAGTTCCATCCGGTTGTTGGTTGTCTCGGCTTCGCCTCCGCTCAGCTCGCGTTCTTTCAGGATGGTCTCGCCATCCATCGCGCGCAGCAGTACGCCCCAGCCGCCGGGGCCGGGATTTCCGGAACAGGCACCATCGGTATAGGCAAAGAGATCAGGCATGAGCGAATACCAGAATGAACCCGTCGTAAGACCCGGCCAAACCTTTCCCCATTCCCTGCACGGTACGATCAATGGTGAAACCTGCCGAGGTCAGGGCGTCCTTGATCTGGGTCTCTGAATAATAGGTATAGTAACGGTCCAAATCATCGCGATGCTCGCCTGTGCCCAGCTTCATTCCCAGAAACAGCTGCCCGCCCGGCTTCAGTGCGGTGTGGATCGCGTTCAGATGACGCGGGAAATCGGCGCGCGGGGCGTGCAGCAGGCAGAAACTGGCATAGACGCCGTCATACTCTGCCACCTCTGTGACGTCATCGAAGGTGCCAAGGTGGGCGTCAACACCGTTGCTCCGCGCATGTTCAACAAAGGCAGGGGTTGCATCCAGCGCCCGTACCTTCAGCCCTTGCCGCATCAAAAACGCGCTGTCTGATCCGGGACCCGAGCCCAGATCCAGCACATATCCACCCTCGCGGACCGCATCTACAAAAGCCTGACGCGCCTCTAGCTGCTCGGCGGGCAGGGGGATCCTTAGGTAATCCGCAACGCGATCCGTGTAGGCCTTGATGGTCCGTTCATCACTCACAGGTAAACTCCCACAGCAAGACAGGTCAGCACGACAGCGGTTAGCAGGACGCGCAGCCGCATCCACCAGACCGGGGTCAACCGCCAATATGAGAACATGGCGTCCAGCAAAAGCAAGCCCGCAAACCCATACATCAGGTTGGTGCCCGCATTCACCGGACCGCCGCCGGTCGTGAAAAATGCCCAAAGTGCAGGCAACACCGACAAAGTGTAACAGGCCGCAGCTTTGCTGCCTGAGGTTTTGGTGGCGAAGCCCCACAGCACGCCCGACATGAAACTCAGGATTACCGAGCCATAGAATAGCTGAATATACGGCCCCACGAAGCGCGACCCCAGCGTCTGCCGACCCCAATCGTTCAAATCACCGTTCAGATAAGTCAGCGCGCCCCAGACAAACGGGATCAGCCCAGTCAAACCAAGGAATAACGGCGCGCGGGGGATGCCGCTCATGCTGGTTCCCGCAATACGCGGGGAACTTTGAACTCGACATTCTCGACAGCGGTTTCGACCAGCTCGACGGTGACATCGTAGTGGTCGCGGAATGCATCGATCACCTCGTTCACCAGCACCTCGGGCGCGGATGCCCCGGCGCTAACCGCAATGCTGGAAATTCCTTCCAGCGCACGCCAGTCGATCTCGGTCGCGCGCTGCACCAGCTGCGCATAACTGCATCCGGCGCGCGAGGCGACCTCGACCAGACGACGTGAATTCGATGAGTTCGGCGCACCCACCACCAGCAAGGCATCGGCTTTCGGAGCGACGGCTTTCACCGCTTCCTGCCGGTTGGTGGTGGCATAACAAATGTCTTCCTTGTGCGGCCCGACGATGGCGGGGAAGCGGGCCTCAAGCGCGGCAATAATGTCCTTGGTGTCATCCACCGATAGGGTTGTCTGGGTGACAAAGGCCAGCTTTTCGGGGTTACGCACAGCGACCTGCGCCACATCTTCGACCGTTTCAACCAGCAGCACCTCGCCCTCGGGCAGTTGCCCCATGGTGCCGATGGTTTCGGGGTGGCCCTTGTGACCAATCATGATCATCTGCAGCCCGGCATCCGCGTGGCGCTGCGCTTCGACATGCACCTTGGATACAAGCGGGCAGGTGGCGTCGACATATATCATCTCGCGCTGGGCTGCTGTGGCGGGTACCGATTTGGGTACACCGTGGGCCGAGAAGATCACGGGGCGATCATCAGGGCATTCGTCCAGCTCCTCGACAAACACGGCACCCTTGGCGCGCAGACCGTCGACGACGAATTTGTTGTGAACGATCTCATGGCGCACATAGACAGGCGCCCCCCATTTTTGAAGGGCCATTTCCACAATCTTGATGGCACGGTCCACACCGGCGCAGAACCCGCGCGGGGCGGCCAGATATAATGTCAGCGGCGGCTTTGTCATTCGGCGATCTCCTGGACCGAACACCTAGGTCTTTTCATTGCCATGGTCCAGACAGCACTGCGTCATTTCACTGACATGAATCGCTGTTAGCACAAGGGTGTTTTCAGCACCTATACCTTTAAAGTCGCGCGGCCAGGGCTTCTGGCCCTGGCCGCGCATATTCTTGCCAACCCCCATTGGTGAGTGGTGGGGTTTGGTGGGGTCAGTGCCCGCCTGCAGCTGCGACGCTGCGGGGTTCAGTCGGCATCTCGCGCGGAGGGCGGCCGATCACGTCGCGCAGATCCTCCAACTCGATGAAGTTATCGGCCTGGCGGCGCAGTTCGTCCGAGATCATCGGCGGCTGGCTACGGATGGTCGAAACAACGGAAACACGTACGCCCTGCCGTTGCAGGCTTGCGATCAGCGGGCGGAAATCCCCATCGCCCGAAAACAGTACGATATGATCAACGCGTGGTGCCAGTTCCATGGCATCGACGGTAAGCTCGATATCCATGTTTCCCTTGACCTTCCGACGCCCCATGCTGTCGGTGTATTCCTTGGCCGGTTTGGTGACCATGGTGAAGCCATTATAGTGCAGCCAGTCCACCAGAGGCCGGATCGGGGAATACTCGTCATTTTCCAGTAGCGCTGTGTAGTAGAAAGCTCTAAGCAGTTTGCCTCTGCGCATAAATTCCTGACGCAGCAACTTGTAGTCGATGTCAAACCCCAGTGCTTTGGCGGCTGCATAAAGATTCGAGCCGTCGATGAACAGCGCTAGCCGTTCGTCCTTGTAAAACATAAAATGGTCCTTCCGGTATAAGCCACCGCACCGTGAGCTCCGTGAGTGATAAAGTAATAGGTCAGTGCAATGGTGTCCTTAAAATAGGTGTTTTAGGCTTTATCGCAAGTATTCTCTGGTCCGAATATGGGGTCTGAAGTGGACAAAACCTTGTCAAAAGCGGTCATTGCCCTAGGGGCAAATCTCAGTCTGAGAGGTTGTGGGCCCAAGGTGACACTTGAGCGGTCGCTGATCGCGATGGCCGAGGCGGGCTTGGTGATTCGCAAGACAAGCCGGTTTTTTGCCACCCCATGCTTTCCGGCAGGGGCAGGGCCGGACTATGTCAACGCAGCGGTTTTGATCGAATCGGACCTCACGCCACAGGGTGTTCTGGACCTGCTGCACCGCATCGAACATGATTTTGAGCGCGCCCGTGAACAGCGTTGGGGCATGCGCACTCTGGACCTCGATCTGGTCTTTTGGGATGAACTTGTGCTGCCGGATGACGCCGAATACCAGCGCTGGCTGACCCTTCCCCCCGAAGATCAGACCAAATCTGCGCCGGAACACCTAATCCTGCCCCATCCGCGCTTGCAGGACCGCGCTTTTGTGCTTGTTCCCATGATGGATGTCGCCCCCGATTGGCGCCATCCCGTTCTGGACCGGACAGTGACGCAGATGGTTGCAGCCTTGCCGCCCGATGAGGTGGCAGAGGTCAAGCCTCTGTGATCCTCGCATTTGCGGCATTTCTTGCTTGTCAAGGCGGGGATTCGCGCTTAGATAAACCCCTTCCTGCCACGGATTCATTTACGGAGAGCGCCCCATGGCCCGCGTTACGGTCGAAGATTGTGTAGACAAGGTCCCGAACCGGTTCGAACTGGTGATGCTTGCAGCCCACCGGGCGCGCGAGATTTCTGCTGGTGGCCCGATCACCGTTGACCGCGATAACGACAAGAACCCTGTCGTCTCGCTACGCGAAATCGCCGACGAAACCCAAAGCGCTGATGAGCTGCGCGAGCGTCTGATCGAAGCCAACCAGACCCAGATCGAGGTTGATGAGCCCGAAGAAGATCAGATGGCCCTGCTGATGGGTGCGGAATCTGACAAGCCTGCGGATGACGACATGTCGGAAGAAAAGCTCCTGCGCGCTCTGATGGAGGCCCAGGGCCAGGGGTAACCCAAGCGACAAAGGTGCGGACCGGATGATTTCAGAAGAAGACCTGATTGCGCTGGTCCGCAATTACAATCCCAAGACAAATGCCGACCGCATCGAAAGGGCCTATGAATTTGGCCAACAGATGCATGAAGGCCAGTTCCGCCATTCCGGCGAGCCCTATTTCTCTCATCCCGTTGCCGTTGCCGCCATCCTGACCGAACAGCGTCTGGATGATGCGACCATTATAACGGCCCTGTTGCACGACACGATCGAAGACACCAAAGCCAGTTATGGCAAGGTTACCGAACTGTTCGGGGATGAGGTCGCCAAGTTGGTCGATGGCGTCACCAAGCTGACCAACCTGCAGCTGTCCAGCCGTGAGACCAAACAGGCCGAGAATTTCCGCAAGCTGTTCATGGCCATGTCCAAGGACCTTCGGGTTATTCTGGTCAAGCTCGCCGACCGCCTGCACAACATGCGCACGATCAAGGCGATGCGCCCTGAAAAGCAGGTGCAAAAAGCGCGTGAGACAATGGATATTTACGCGCCGCTTGCGGGCCGGATGGGGATGCAATGGATGCGCGAGGAACTCGAAGACCTTGCCTTCCGCGTCCTGAACCCCGAAGGCCGCCAGTCGATCATCCGCCGCTTTATCACTCTGCAACGCGAAACCGGCGACGTGATCCATCGCATTACCGGCGACATGCGGCACGAATTGGAAAAGGCGGGCATTGAAGCCGAAGTCTTTGGTCGCGCCAAGAAACCCTATTCGATCTGGCGCAAGATGCAGGAAAAGGATCAGGGTTTCTCACGTTTGTCCGACATCTACGGGTTCCGCATCATCACCCAGACCGAGGAAGACTGTTACCGCACACTCGGTGCCATCCACCAGCGCTGGCGCGCGGTGCCAGGGCGATTCAAGGACTATATCAGCCAACCGAAATCGAACGGTTATCGCTCGATCCACACAACAGTTTCGGGGCGCGACGGCAAACGGGTCGAGGTCCAGATCCGCACCCGTCAGATGCACGATGTGGCCGAAACCGGTGTTGCAGCGCACTGGTCCTATCGCGACGGTGTGCGGTCCGAAAACCCCTTTGCGGTCGACCCGGCAAAGTGGATCGCAAACCTGACCGAGCAATTCGACAGTGAGGATGATCATGAGGATTTCCTCGAAGCTGTGAAGCTCGAGATGTATTCGGACCAGGTGTTCTGCTTCACCCCCAAGGGCGATGTGGTGAAACTGCCGCGTGGGGCGACGCCGATTGATTTTGCTTACGCAATCCACACCCGCATTGGTCATGCCTGCGTGGGGGCCAAGGTTGATGGCATTCGTGTGCCGCTCTGGACCCGGCTCAAGAACGGTCAATCGGTTGACATCATCACCGCCGATGGCCAGAGCCCGCAGGTCACTTGGCTTGAGATCGCGGTTACCGGCAAAGCCCGCACCTCGATCCGCCGCGCCTTGCGCGAGGTCGACCGGGAACGCTTCATCAAGCTGGGTAAGGAACTGGCCCGCGCCGGGTTCGAAAACCTGGGCCGCAAAGCCACCGACAAGGCGCTGGAAACCGCTGCCAAACACCTGCGTTTAAAAGATCGGGACGAGTTGCTGGCCCGTCTGGGCAGTGCCGAGTTGACCGCCCATGAGGTGGTCGAAGCGGTATATCCCGAACTCACCAAGGATGATGGCGACGCGATCTCGCCCCGTCGCGCTGTGATCGGGCTTGAACCGGGCCAGAAATTCGATCGTGCCCCCTGTTGCCAGCCACTGCCGGGCGAGCGCATCGTCGGAATTACATATCGCGGCAAGGGTGTTGTCGTGCACGCCATCGACTGCGATCGCCTGACCGAGTTTGAAAATGAACCCGAGCGTTGGGTTGATCTGCACTGGCATTCGGGCACCCACCCCGCCGTCTATGGCGCGACGCTGGATTTGACCATCGGCAATGATGCCGGGGTGCTGGGGCGTATTTGCACATTGATCGGCGAGAAAAAGGCCAATATCTCGAACCTCGAATTTGTCGACCGCAAACCGGATTTTTATCGGCTGATGATCAATGTCGAACTTCGCGATCTTGAACAGCTGCATTCGCTGATGCTGATGCTCGAGGCTGAAAGCGACGTTGCTGCGGTCGAACGGTACCGGGAAAGTGCGAAACCCGCCGTTGCGGCTGGCTGAGAAGGGGTGATCACGAGTGGTTTTCAAGCGCCGAGATCGCCGCTCGCCTGTCCAAGTCGCGTCAGAGTTCGTCTATCCGCGCGGCGGATGGACCCGTGCCTTTCACTATGTCAAACATCGGGTTCGGCGCCTGCCTGACAGCCCGGAACGCATCGCGCGTGGCATCGGGGCAGGGGTGTTTGCCTCGTTCACGCCTTTCTATGGCTTGCATTTCCTGGTCGCCGCCGTGCTGGCGCGGCTGCTGAACGGCAACATTCTTGCCGCGCTCAGCGGCACGTTCTTTGGCAATCCCCTGACCTATGTGCCGATCGCGGTCATAAGCCTGCAAACCGGGCATTTCCTGCTGGGGACCAAGTTCCGCAAAGACGATACCGATGGGTTGATGGGGAAATTTGCGGATGCGATGGGCGATCTCAAGGACAATTGCATCGCCATGTTCACCCATCGCGAGGCGGACTGGCACGGGCTTAGCCGGTTCTATGACGATGTGTTCTTTCCTTATATGATCGGCGGGGTCATTCCAGGCATCGTGGCCGGAGTGATCTGCGCCTATCTTAGCCTGCCGCTTATCCGTACTTATCAGCAACGCCGCCGCGCCAGAATCAAAGCGAAGTTTGAACAAATCAAACGCCTTGCTCAGGCAGAGGCTGACGTTCCCCCGACAAAACCACTAGGCTCGACCTCAGGGACAATGAAGGATTCGAAAGATGTCTGACAACCGTTTGCGTCTGGGCGTGAATATCGACCACGTAGCCACCGTGCGGAATGCGCGCGGCGGGGCCTATCCCGACCCACTACGCGCCGCCCGGATCGCGGAAGAGGCCGGGGCCGACGGCATCACAGCACATCTGCGCGAAGATCGCCGCCACATCTCGGACGCCGATATCGACGGGTTGATGGAGATCCTGTCGGTGCCGCTGAACTTCGAGATGGCCGCAACCGACGAGATGCAGAAAATCGCCCTGCGCCACAAGCCGCACGCCGTCTGCATCGTTCCCGAAAAGCGCGAGGAACGCACAACCGAAGGGGGGTTAGAAGTCGCGCGCGAGGAAAATAAGCTGGCCCATTTCATTGCGCCCTTGCGCGATGTGGGCTGCCGCGTGTCGATCTTCATCGCCGCCGACCAGCGCCAGATCGACGCCGCCCACCGCATTGGGGCTGAGGTGATCGAACTGCACACCGGTGCCTATTGCGATTTCCACGCCGAAGGCAAACTGGACGACGCCGCGCGCGAACTGGAAGCCCTGCGCGAGATGTCCGCCTATGCCCATTCGCTGGGTCTTGAAGTTCATGCGGGTCACGGGCTGACTTACGACACCGTGCAACCGGTGGCGGCCTTCCCTGAAGTGCGAGAGCTGAATATCGGCCACTTCCTGATCGGCGAGGCCATCTTTCGCGGCCTCACCCCTGCGGTTCACGAAATGCGCCGCCTGATGGACGAGGCGCGGGCATGATCACACCCGGCTTTGTGGCGATCTGGTTTGCATGGCTCATGGCCGGAGGCTCTCCGGGCCCTGCCACCATGGGCATCGCCGGAACCGCCATGAACGAAGGCCGCACCGCCGGTCTGGCCTTTGCGCTGGGCATCTGCGCCGGGTCCGCCGCGTGGGGCATCGCCGCCGCACTGGGGCTGTCGGCGATCATGCTGGCCAATGTCTGGGTGTTCGAGGTGATCCGCTATATCGGCGTCGCTTATCTGGGCTGGCTGGCGCTCAAGGCGCTACGTCGCGCGCTGACTTCGGATGAAGTGGCGCTGGGCAATCCGGTCACCGGCTCATTGGGAACGATATTTGCCAAAGGTGCGGCGATCCACCTGACCAACCCCAAGGCGATCCTCAGCTGGGGCTCGATCTACGCCATAGTTGCGCCAAATGACGCCAGCCTTGCTATGCTGCTGGGTTATTTCGCCATGCTTTATGCGGGTTCACTGCTGATCTTCATCGGCTACGCCTTCTTGTTTTCGTCTGCGCGCATGGTCAACGCCTATCGCCGCGCCCGCCGCTGGTTTGATTTTGCCTTCGCGGGTTTCTTTGGCGTGGCCAGCTACAAGATCCTCACGGTGCGCCTGTCATGACCTCTGAGGTGCAAGGATGATCCGACATTGCGTGATGCTGCGACTCGAGCCCGATCACGACACCGCAGAGCTTTCCGCTGTGATGGATGGGCTGGGCGCGGTCGCAGACCGTTTGTCGG
This sequence comes from Ruegeria sp. C5, assembly GCF_056537605.1. Lineage (NCBI taxonomy): Bacteria > Pseudomonadati > Pseudomonadota > Alphaproteobacteria > Rhodobacterales > Roseobacteraceae > Ruegeria > Ruegeria sp. C5. Next base: position 203,280 of record NZ_JBQFRX010000005.1, read on the forward strand.
GCTGCGGTGGCTTCATCCACGGCCCCAACCGCGACTTTGAGGCAAAATCCCCAAGCTATCCCTACGGCTTCACACTGGATTTCGCGGCTCAGGCCGACCTACAGCGCTATGCCAGTGACGAAACCCACCAGCAACTTGGCGCGCGGCTTGTCGCGCTGTGCGTGGATGGGGCCGAGGGCGTCTTGGTGTTCGATCTGGAAACGCCCGACGCGGCTGACCAATAGCTGACCAATAGGAGACGAGGGAATGTCATGAAAGCAATCACCTATCGCGGATTTGGTGCGGCGGCGGATGTCCTTGAGTTGGTCGATCTGCCCACGCCCAACCCCGGCCCAGGCGACGTTCTTGTCCGGGTCCATGCCAGCGGCATCAACCCCTCCGACGTCAAGCTGCGCGGCGGCGCGCGCCCTGGCGCTGTGATGCAATACCCGATGGTTGTTCCCCACTCGGACGGGGCCGGAGTGATTGAGGCCGTAGGCGAAGGGGTCGATCCCGCGCGCGTCGGCGAACGTGTCTGGATCTGGAACGGCCAATGGCAACGCGCTTTTGGCACTGGGGCCGAATACATCGCACTACCTTCCGAACAGGCCGTATTCCTTCCAGATACGACCGGCTTCGCCGAGGGCGCGTGTTTTGGTATCCCCGCCTTGACTGCATGGTACGCGCTCTATCGTGACGGACCGATCACCGACCAGACCGTGCTTGTGACCGGCGGTGCGGGAACGGTCGGGCGCTACGCCTGCCAGATGGCCGCACTGGGCGGCGCACGCGTTATCACAACGGTCAGTTCAGATGAAAAAGCCGCCCATTCCGGCGCGTCCGAATGGATCAACTACCGCACGCAAGACGTGGCCGAGGCGGCGATGGACATGACCAACGGCGCAGGCATAGACCGCATTGTCGAGGTTGATTTCGCCGCCAACCAACCCGCTTCCCTTTCTATGATCCGCCCCGGTGGCACCATCGCCAGCTATGCCTCGGCTTCGCAAATGAAGCCCGAACTGGATTTCTATGGCTTCATGTTCAAGAACATCCGCCTGCATATGCTGATCGTCTACCAACTCGACGCCGCCGCCCGCCGTCGTGGCGAGGCGCAGTTGGGCCAGTGGCTGGAACAAGGCGCACTGTCCCACGCCGTCGTCCCTGGCGGAGGGCTGATGGATGCGGCAAATGCACACGCAATGGTCGAGGCGGGGCAAAAGCTCGGGACCGTTGTGTTGGAGGTCTGACATGATCCTCGGCATCGGCACCGACCTCGCAAATATTGATCGCATTCAGGGCACGCTCGACCGGTTCGGCGACCGCTTCCGTAACCGTGTCTTCACTGAAACCGAACAGCGCAAGGCTGAGCGTCGCGCCGATACTGCGGGCACCTACGCCAAACGCTGGGCCGCGAAAGAGGCGTGCTCGAAGGCGTTAGGCACCGGCCTGCGGATGGGGATCGCGTGGAAAGACATGGCGGTGACCAACCTGCGCACCGGCCAGCCCGTCATGCATGTCACCGGTTGGGCCGCCGAGCGTCTGAAAGAAATGACTCCCGAAGGCCACGAGGCGATCATCCACGTCACCCTGACCGATGATCACCCCTGGGCGCAGGCCTTTGTGGTGATCGAGGCCCGTCCGCTGCAAGAAGCACCCGCGCAGCCTTGACTTGCCTCCACCCGACACGCATGTAGCACCCCAACCACGCATAGACTGGAGAGAGCAGTATGGCCGAGGAAGCCAAATCCGGAAACGCCGTCTGGGAGACGATCAAAACTATCGTCTACGCCCTGCTGATCGCGGGCGTTTTCCGCACGCTTTTCTTTCAGCCGTTCTGGATTCCCTCAGGCTCCATGAAGCAGACGCTGCTGATCGGTGATTTCCTCTTCGTCAATAAGATGGCCTATGGCTATTCCTACGCGTCCTGCCCTAGCCTGATCATCCCCAGCGTCGGCCTGAACATCGATGCCGAGGATGTGTGCGGTTGGATGCAGGGTGATGACAACTCCCGTCTGCTGGGTGGCGATCCCGAGCGCGGCGATGTCATCGTCTTCCGCCATCCGGTGACAGGGCGCGACTATATCAAGCGACTGATCGGTCTGCCGGGTGATCGTATCCAGATTCGTGAAGGTCAAATCATCCTCAACGACACTCCTGTGCCGCAGCAACCCGACGGTGTGTTCACCGAAGTTGCTGAACCGCAGGGCCCACAAGGCCTGCGCCCGCGCTGTTCCAACGGTCCCGTCGGGATCGGCGGTGTTTGCGAAAAGAACCGCCTGATCGAGACCCTGCCAAATGGCGTGTCCTACGACGTGCTGAACATCGGCAATCAGGGATCGGACAATACCGGGGTCTATACTGTACCCGAGGGCCACTATTTCTTCATGGGCGACAACCGCGACAACTCGGCCGACAGCCGCTTGCCGCAATCCGCCGGTGGCGTGGGCTATGTTCCTTACGAAAACCTGATCGGTCGCGCCGACCGGATCATGTTCTCCTCCGCAGGTCGCTCGATGCTGTTCTTCTGGACATGGCGCGGTGATCGTTTCTTCAAGGCGGTCAATTGAAGCTATCGGCTGAGATAAAGGCGTTCCAGCAGCGCTTGGGGTATGAGTTTTCCGACCCTGAACTGCTGGTGCGTGCGCTGACCCACGGCTCAGTGTCCTCTGCCACGCGCCCCGACAATCAGCGTCTTGAATTTCTGGGCGACCGCGTCCTGGGTCTCGTCATGGCCACTGCTTTGCTTGAGGCCGACAAGAAAGCTTCCGAAGGCCAACTGGCCCCCCGTTTCAACGCGCTGGTGCGCAAGGAAGCCTGCGCCGATGTGGCCCGCCAGATTGATCTGGGTGCGGTGCTGAAACTGGGCCGGTCCGAGATGCTGTCCGGAGGTCGTCGCAAGCAGGCCTTGCTGGGCGACGCGATGGAGGCGGTCATCGCGGCCATCTACCGCGACGCAGGGTTCGAGGCTGCCCGAGACGTGATCCTCGCCCTCTGGGGCGATCGCATCCACAAGGTCGAGGCCGACGCCCGCGACGCCAAAACCTCGCTTCAGGAATGGGCGCAGGCCCGCGGTCAGAAACCCCCTGCATATGTCGAGGTCAAACGCACCGGCCCCGACCACGCTCCGATCTTCACCATCGCCGCGCGCCTGCAGGACGGGACCGAGGCGCAGGCTACCGCCGGCTCCAAGCGACAAGCCGAACAAGCCGCGGCAAAGGCGTTGTTGGGACAGTTGTCTTGATCCGTTTTGCGGCCAGATCATGAAGATCAGACCCGCCCAGAAATCCGATGCCGCCAGCCTCGCCGCCTTGTCGATTGAGGCCTGGATCGGAACATATCTAAAGCGTGGTGTGAACGCCTTCCTTGCCGAGTTCGCACTGTCCGAGTTCACGACCGCCCGGTTCGAAGCCATATTGGAGGACGGCCAAGACCTCTTGATGGTTTCCGAAAACGAAGACGGGATCGACGGCTATATTCGGCTTGCGGAAAGTCGCGCCGCACCCGTGGACGGGCTTTCTGACCTAGAAATCGTGACGTTCTATGTCCAGCACCGCCATCAAGGTAAAGGCATCGGCTCAGCGCTGCTCGACATCGCGATTGACTACATGCGTGAAAAAGGGCGCCCGTCGATTTGGCTGACAACCAATTCCGAGAACACGCCCGCAATCGACTTCTATCTAGCCAAAGGGTTCCGGCAGGTCGGAGTCACAGATTTTCGGATCGGGGACCAAGCCCATCCGAACCAAGTTCTGGCGTTGAACACTACAACCTGATCGCGCGATCAAGCCCGGCCAATGCCGGCACCGGTCGACCGGGCAGCGTCGCCCTATGGGCCGCAGACTGGCCTTCGCTCACTGATATCCGCAATGCGACAAATCCCTCTGGCCCGTCCGCGCATTCTGCTATAGGGGTGCGCACTTGCAAACAGGATCGCAGGACACATGAGCACACGCGCCGGATTTATCGCCCTGATCGGAGAGCCCAACGCAGGCAAATCCACCCTTCTGAACCGCATGGTCGGAGCCAAAGTCTCGATCGTGACGCACAAAGTGCAAACCACCCGTGCTCGTATCCGTGGCGTGGCGATGGAGGGCGATGCGCAACTGGTCTTTGTCGACACGCCGGGCCTCTTCAAACCGCGCCGCCGTCTGGACCGTGCCATGGTAGCCGCCGCTTGGGGCGGGGCTGCAGATGCGGATGTGGTCGTGCTGATGATCGAGGCGCATCGCGGTATCACCGAAGGTGTCGAACGCATCCTCGAAGGCCTGGAAGAGATCGGACAGGGCCGCACCATCGCACTTGCGATCAACAAGATCGACAAGGTGCCCTCGGAAAAGCTGCTGGCGCTGACCAGTGACCTGAATGCGCGTTATCCCTTTGCCGAGACCTTCATGATCTCGGCCGAAAAAGGCCACGGTGTCGACGACCTGCGCAAATGGCTCGCCTCGGAACTGCCCGAAGGCCCGTGGCTCTATCCAGAAGACCAGATTGCGGATCTGCCTCTGCGCATGATCGCGGCTGAGATGACGCGCGAGAAACTGACCCTGCGCCTGCATCAGGAACTGCCCTACCAGCTGACCGTCGAGACCGAGAACTGGGAAGAGCGCAAGGACGGCTCGGCCAAGATCGATCAGGTCATCTATGTTATGCGTGATGGCCACAAAGGGATTGTGCTGGGCAAACGTGGTGAGACCATAAAGGCCGTCAGTCAGGCGGCGCGTGCCGAGCTGGAAGAGTTTTTGGACCGCAAGATCCACCTGTTCTTGCAGGTGAAAGTCCGGCCCAACTGGCTGGAGGAATCCGAGCGCTACTCGGAAATGGGTCTGGATTTCAAAGACGGCAACGCATGACCCGGGCCAAGAATTTTCGTCGAAAATTCTCAACCCCTACGGAAAGGTCAGAACCATGACCCGGTTGACGGCTGAATTCTGGGTGCATGCCTATCTGGCGCGGCTGCGGTTTCAGGAAATACCGGCTTTTGTTGTGGCGCATGGGGATGACACCGCAGGGGCGGTGCTTATCAAACTCAACACACTCAACGGGCGGGCCGCAGCCTTTCAGCGCAGTTTTGATCTGATGAGCGGCGAGCGCAAATGGGTGGAGCTCTCATCCGGCGAAGAGGCAGACGTAGATGCCGCCATCACCCGCCAACGCAGTTTTGACCCCGACCTTTGGGTGATCGAGGTGGAAGACCGCCGAGGCAGGCACCTGCTGGGTGAAGAAGGTCTGGATTAACCCGCGCCAAATGATCTTGGACGTACGGCGCAAAGCGACTATTTTGCTTTGCAACCGGCTGAATGAAACGGCCCAATCTTCCGGAGGCCGCAGGAACAGGAGGGGGTTGAGTGGCTGAAACGCTTGCCCAGAAACTGGAAAACTCAAATCTCGGTCACTGGATGCAGCGGTTCGAGGGGTTCATGGTCTTCATCGGCGTCGTTGGCCCCTTCGCCACGCTTCCACAACTGATCAAGCTTTATTTCACCCACTCCGAACACGCGACCGGACAGTCGCTGCTGTCCTGGTCTCTGTATGCTGGGCTGTCGTTTTTGTGGTTCGCCTATGGGCTGGTGGTGGGCAAGTTGCCCATCTATGTGGGCAACGGTATCTCAATGGTGCTGAACCTGCTGATGGTTATCGGCATTCTGATTCACGCAGGTATGACGTTCTAGGGCGCGCGATCAGCCTGCATCGCTAAAATAGACAAAGCTCATCTTGTTGCCATCAGGATCGCGCGCATAAGCGCCATAGAAGTTCGGGCCATATTGAGGTCGATCTCCGGGATCACCTTCATTTGTTCCGCCATTGGCAAGAGCCTCGGCATGCACCTCGCGAACTTCCGCTTCACTTTCGCAAAGCAAGCCAACCATGTTACCGTTTCCAACCGTCGCGGCCTCTTTGTCAAAGGGCGTCGCGACCCACATGGACCCACCGCCCCGCAGCTCGTAACAAACAGCGTGGGGCATATATTCAGCAATAACCTTGCCGCCGATTTTGGGTACAACCGCATCGTAAAAGCTTCGCGCTTTGACGACATCATTTGAACCGATCATGACATAGTTAAGTGACATTTCTTAAATTCCTCCGTGTAGAACATAAAGTGAACACTATTGCGTGAACAGATGTCACGCAACGTGTTTTTGGTGTTCCACAGGGTCAACCTAACGCGTTTCTACCTTGAACCTGCAACGGCCATAAGATTTCCTGCGTATATATCTGGTGACCTAACGAGGCCAAACTTGGACTGGCGTGATCACGGCATTCTTCTGACCTCTCGCCGTCATGGTGAGACAGCGGCGATTATCGAGGTCTTTACCGAAGCCCATGGTCGTCACGCCGGCATTGTGCGCGGTGGCACCAGCCGCAAGATCGCCCCGATCCTGCAACCCGGCGCGCAGCTGGACGTGCTCTGGCGGGCGCGGCTCGAAGAACATCTTGGCACCTTTCAGGTCGAACCCCTGCGTTCGCGCGCTGCAGCGGCGTTTTCAGGGCGGCTGGCGCTGGCCGGATTAAATGCGGTGGTGGCGCTGCTGTCCTTTTGCCTGCCCGAACGCGAGCCTCATCCGGCGATCTATCAGCAAACAGAACAGTTGATGGACCTGCTGGGGCAGGATGACGTCTGGCCACTGGCCTATCTGCGCTGGGAACTGGCGCTGCTGGAAGAGCTGGGCTTTGGCTTGGATCTTTCGGCCTGCGCAGTGACAGGGGCGACCGAGGGGTTGGTCTATGTCTCTCCGAAAACCGGTCGCGCGGTCAGTGCGGCGGGGGCAGGGGACTGGGCCGATAAGCTGCTGCCTTTGCCCCCCTGCCTGCGCGGCGAAGGCGCGGCTCCGGATACCGAGATTGCTGAAGCCTTACGCACAACCGGGTATTTTCTGGAAAACCATCTGGCTCCGTCGCTGGGTCATACGCCGTTGCCGGACGCACGCGCGCGATTTGTGGCGCAGTTTACTCGGCGGCTTTGAACACCATTTCGTGCCCGTCCTCATTGCGCAGGATCAGCACATCGCCGGACACCTCGGACTGGGTCATCGCCATCAGTGCGGCGAAATAAAACCCCTCGGCTTCAAGCCCGGCGCAAGCCGCGCGGGTGGCGACAAGATCGGTGATCTCAAACCACGGGTAGGGTGCATACAGTGTACCTGAATAAGTGTTGCACGGGGCATTGCCCTCAATCCGACCCTCTTCGGGGAATCGCAAAAGGGCGCTGGCCTCAAAAGGCTGCCCGTCGATCTCTTGCAAAGCCCATGTCTGATCCGCTGCGCCATAGGCGGCGACAGTCTCATCCTTGTCGCATTGGAACAGGGTCAAAAGGGGCAGGAACAAGGCCAGACGTAACATCGCAATATCCTGTCAGTAGGGGTTCACACCGCTGATTAACTCTTCGCGCACTTCAAGGCGGGGGCGCCAGTTGTATTTGGTGTCCTCGCGCACCTGATCCCAGTAAAGCACCCCGCTGTTGCGCCACGGGTCAAGGATGATGCCTTCATACATTGAATCTCCCTTAGCGCTGATCAGAGCCGAATGGTGGATGATCCGGAACGCAGTTGGAGGCGACGTGGCCCAGTGCAGGTCCAGCGTGCGAAAGTTCTCTTGCTTCAAACGCGTGGTCATGGCCTGCGCCCAATCATTGCACAGACCTTTTTCGCGAAATCCGTTGATGACCTTTGCGTTGTGGATGATGGCTGGATCGGTGACGTTCCAGTCCTGTTTCAGTTGATTGGAATAGGCATAAGATATCTCGGCTGCACGCCGCGCCTCGGCAGGGTCAACCTTGGGGTCAAGCTGCTGGATCGCTTGTGCCAACTGGTCCACATCATCGGGCCCGGTGTTTGGTGCCATGGCGCATCCGGCAAGGGCCATGCAGGTGGCCAAAACTGCGATGATGATCTTCACGCTCGATTCTCCTCTGGCCAGCTTGGGCGCTGGGTTTGGTTGACGCCCTTTACCCGATTTCTGCGCTCGATCCGAGGGGGAAGTTTCGCCCATTAAGCCCTGAAACCGAGTTGTACAACTCGGAAGAAATAGGCCTGAAGGTCCGTACAACACGGAAGAAAAAGAAAACCCGGCGCAAGGCCGGGTTCAGTTGGGGAAACCGCGTCGCTTCGGGCGTCAGCCCAGCAATCGACGCGCGATGACTTGCGCCTGTATTTCTGCGGCGCCTTCAAAGATATTTAGGATGCGCGCGTCACAAAGCACGCGGCTAATTTTGTATTCCAGAGCGAAGCCGTTGCCGCCATGAATCTGCAGCCCGTTATCCGCCGCAGCCCAAGCAACTCGAGCGCCCAGCAGCTTGGCCATCCCGGCCTCAAGGTCGCAACGTTGACCGTGATCTTTTTCCCAAGCAGAATAATAAGTTAGCTGTCGCGCGATCATGATCTCGACCGCCATCATCGCCAGCTTGCCCGAGACGCGAGGGAAATTGATCAGAGATTTGCCGAACTGCTTGCGGTCTTGTGCATATTGCATGGCAATGTCCAAAGCACTCTGCGCTACGCCGATGGCGCGGGCAGCCGTTTGGATGCGGGCAGACTCGAAGGTTTCCATTAACTGCTTGAAACCTTTACCTTCTTCGCCGCCCAGCAGGTTTTCGCCCTTCACTTCGAAGCCGTCAAATCCCAGCTCGTATTCCTTCATGCCACGATAACCCAACACCTCAATCTCACCACCAGTCATGCCGGGCGTGGGGAAGGGGTTCTCGTCGGTTCCAGGTGTCTTCTCAGCCAGGAACATGGACAGCCCACGGTGATCGGTACTGTCGGGATTAGTCCGCGCCAACAAGGTCATCACATGGGTGCGCGCCGCGTGTGTGATCCATGTTTTATTTCCTGTTATTTTATAGTTACCATCTTCACTCTTGACGGCCCGCGTACGCAGGCTGCCCAAATCCGATCCGGTATTGGGTTCAGTGAAAACAGCGGTTGGCAGGATCTCGGCGCTGGCCAGTTTTGGCAGCCAGTTGGCCTTTTGTTCATCCGTACCGCCCGCGATGATCAGTTCTGCGGCGATTTCGGACCGTGTGCCCAGAGAACCCACGCCGATGTACCCGCGCGAAAGCTCTTCCGAGACCACACACATTGAGGCTTTGGATAGGCCGAACCCGCCGAATTCTTCGGGGATGGTCAGACCGAACACGCCCATCTCGGCCAGTTCCTCGATAATCTCGATTGGGATCAGTTCGTCCTTCAGGTGCCATTCATGGGCATTAGGCTCAACCTTTTCAACGGCATAGCGGCGAAACTGGTCTCGGATCATCTCCAGTTCTTCGTCCAGACCAGACGCACCAAACATGGTGGCACCGGACTGGTCCTGCATCAACTCAACCAGACGCGTGCGCGCGGCCTGAGAGTTGGCTTGCGCCATTAGTGTCTGCACTTCGCTGCATTGGAATCCCGACAGAGCATCCCAGCCAAGGCCAAGATCCTGCAAACGTACAACCTCGCCCTGGTTCATCGGAATACCACCGGCGATCTGATGCAAGTATTCCCCAAAGGCGATCTGATGCAACAGCTGCTCCATCTCGCCGAATTTTCCCTCGGCCTGAAGCGCCTCGGCCCAGCGCTGCATCTGCTGCAGCGACTGGTGGTATGTGGCCAGCCAAGCCAGCCCATGTGCGGCTGTCTGATTGGCCTCGATCAGTGCGCCCGATATGCGACCTTCGCTTGTCACCTGCGCGCGAACCGATTCGACCGCCTTATCGAATACCGCTTGAACGCCGGGCAGGGCTGCTGCGCTGAGTGATAGAAGATCGGGCAAAACCGCTGGCTGCGTCATGTTCGTCACATCCTGTCCGTCATGGGCCATGAATCACGTCCTCTGCTGGGTTGTCTGGTCATATCATGCTGCACATGCAGCGCAACAAAAATACGCAAATCATCCATAAAAAGTTCAAAAATTGCTTAGTGACTTTTGCAGTGCAGAAATTTTTTGGACTGGTATGAAGGGTCGATGGGACTGTTTTCACTTATGTCGCCGCAGGATTTCTGTCTGGCTTTGGTCGTTGCCTTCGTCGCGGGCTGGGTCAAAGGCATGGTCGGTTTTGCCATGCCAATGGTGCTTGTTTCTGGTCTTAGCATGATGCTGCCGCCTGAGCTGGCGCTGGCAGGTCTAATCTTGCCCACGCTGGTGACCAATGGGGTGCAGGCCTTGCGGGAAGGTTTACCTGCGGCGGTGGCGTCAGTTCGAAAGTTCAAGGTATTTCTGAGCGTTGGACTGGTCTGTCTATTGGCCAGCGCGCAGCTGATCAACATCTTGTCGCCCAAGGCATTTCTGTTGATCTTAGGCGCACCAGTTTCGTTCTTTGCTCTGATGCAACTACTGGGGCTGAAACTGACGCTGCAAGCGCCCTCAATGCGGGTTGAGGCTATGGTGGGTGCGGTGGCCGGTGCTGTCGGCGGCATCTCGGGCGTGTGGGGACCACCAACCGTGGCCTATCTGACAGCCTTGAATACACCGAAGAAGGATCAGATGCGGGTGCAGGGCGTGATATACGGTCTGGGCGCTGTAGCGCTTATTGTGGCGCATCTGGGTTCGGGTATTCTAAGGACTGACACAGCGGTGTTCTCAGCGCTGCTGATTATCCCTGCCTTGCTGGGAATGCGCGGCGGTCAGTTTCTGCAGGATCGTATCGATCAGGCACAGTTCCGCAAACTCACTCTGCTTGTACTGCTGATTGCAGGGCTGAACCTGCTGCGCAGGGGTCTTTTGGGTTAATTGCGTCTTTCAGCAAACCGAAAGGCGAAATAGAGGCCCAACATTAGGAAGAAAAGACCTGAGATATCACCGATCAGATAGGCGATATACTCGGCCGTTGCGCTGCCGAAGGCCATGTTGGTGAGAACGGACACCAATACCGATGTGATGATTCCAACGCCCATCACGCACAGCCAGCATGGCTTCCGATCGACGCGCGGAAACAAATCCCAGCCCAACGCCTTGCAGACATAAAAAACCGCTGGAACTGTGGTGACCGCGATAGTGATCGCCAGCAATCTGCTGGGCAGAAGAACATCCCAACCGCCCACAAGGGCAAAGACGATGGCAACGCCGGGCAACAGTGCGAATATCGCCCTCCATCCCAACAACCAAGCCGACAGAACCCGCACGCCGTGCGGCAGGAACAATAAGCTGGCATAGCTGGGGTATGCGGGAAAAAACACGTTCTGAAGCGGCATCAGCACCTGGAATGTTAGGAACGATGCAGCGACATAGGCCAAAGAGGCATAGAATGTTTCAGAGGCCCATCTGCGCACGGGGTCAGCCGATTACAGATCTGGGGTGGCGATCACCTGGGCGCATGAACCAGATACCGTCCGCGATTGGCGCTGCCGCTTTGCGACAGATAACCCTTTTGAACCAGAGACTTCAGCGCGCGGAAAAATGTCGGGCGAGATACGCTTTTGACCAGCGTGTGTTCGATCAGACCAAAGGTGCGTACTTCGCGATCATCTTTCGACAGTTCTTCGGCGGCATAGTAGATGTCGCGCTCGACCGGTGAGAGTTCTTCCAGCCCAAGAGTGCGCTCCATGCTTTGCATCAATTTGCGCAGTTCGGTGAGTTTTGAGATTTCAGTCATTACTTGCCTATAGTTTCCGTGACGGACCGAGGCAGTTCGAAAGGCTGACCTTTGGAACACATCACGCCGACACCCATCCCCGTGTAGAAATAATCATTACCTTGTTGAACGGCCCGAGACATGATGTGAGTAAGCTAGCCCGGATCGCCCGATGTTCAAATTTAACAGAAGCCGCTGCCAAAGGACGCCGGGCTTCGAAGCGTCTTGGGTAAATTGCGATAGCGCATGTTGCACGTTATCGCAATGAACTTGTCTGTGTGCACACAAGGTGCCGAAGCGTAAGCTTTGGTGGGTCAGGGGCCATGATGGCCCCTGAATTCGATCAACCGATCGCGACAGCTTTGATGTCTTCGTCGATGAAGGGCAGGTACTGCTCGAAGTTTTCAGCGAACATGTGCACCAGCTTTTCCGCCTGTTTGTCGAACGCTTCCTGATCGTCCCAGGTGCGGCGCGGATCCAGCAAGACCTCGGGCACACCAGGGACAGAGACCGGCACATCGAAGCCGAAATTGGCGTCCTTGCGGAATTCCGCATCGGTCAGTGATCCTTCCAGCGCAGCCGTCAGCAGCGCGCGGGTGGCCTTGATTGGCATGCGGCTGCCCACGCCGTAGGCACCTCCAGTCCAGCCGGTGTTGACCAACCAGCAGGTCGCACCATGCTGAGCAATCTTATCGCGTAGAAGGTTGCCATAAGCCTCGGGGCGGCGTGGCATAAAGGGCGCGCCAAAGCAGGTCGAGAAGGTGGGCTGCGGTTCAGTCACGCCACGTTCGGTCCCGGCGACCTTCGAGGTAAAGCCGGAAAGGAAGTGATACATCGCCTGCGCAGGCGTCAACCGCGCGATCGGAGGCAAAACGCCGAACGCATCGCAGGTCAACATGATGATGTTCTTAGGGTGCCCACCCAATGCAGTTTTCGACGCGTTGGAGATGTATTCCAACGGGTAGGCGCAGCGCATATTCGCGGTCAGCGAGTCGTCGTTGAAATCAAGCTCTTTGGTCTCGGGATCAAAAACCATGTTCTCGATCACAGTGCCAAATTTCGAGGTGGTGGCGTAGATTTCTGGTTCGGCTTCGGCGTTCAGGTTGATGGTCTTGGCATAGCAACCACCTTCAAAGTTGAAGGTGCCTCGATCCGACCAACCGTGTTCGTCATCACCGATCAAGGTGCGCGACGGGTCGGCGGACAGGGTGGTCTTGCCGGTGCCGGACAGGCCGAAGAACACGGCAGTGTCGACCGGGTTGCCAACCGCGTGGTTAGCCGAGCAGTGCATCGGCATCACGCCTTTTTCGGGCAGCATGTAGTTCAGCAGTGTGAAGACGGACTTCTTGTTCTCGCCTGCGTATTCGGTGCCGCCGATCAGGATCAGCTTGCGATCAAAGTTCAGTGCAATCACCGTTTCGCTGCGGCAGCCATGCTTTTTGGGGTCCGCGTGGAAGCTGGGACAGTTGATGATGGTAAAGTCAGCCGTGAAATCATCCAGATCCTCACGATCCGGGCGGCGCAGCAGGTGGCGGATGAACAGGTTGTGCCACGCCAGCTCGGTTACCATGCGCACATTGATCGAGTAGCTGGGATCAGCCCCGCCCACGAGGTCCTGCACGAAGTAGTCGCGGCCTTTCATATGGGTCAGCATATCTTCATAGAGCGCGTCAAAACCTTCAGGGCTCATGGCGGCGTTGTTTTCCCACCAGATGCTGTCGGCAACACTGTCTGTCTTGACGACATGCTTGTCCTTGGGCGAGCGGCCAGTGAATTTGCCGGTGGTGACCAGAAAGGCGCCGCCATTGCCAAGGGTGCCTTCGCCGCGCTTCAGCGCTTCTTCGATCAGCGCCGGTTCCATGAAGTTGTAATAGACATTGCCCAGACCCTCGATGCCCTGATCTTCGAGGCGGAATTGCGGGTTAACCCGTCCAGATGTCATGTGTGTCTTCTCCTGTGGCGGCGCGAGGGCCTTGGGCCGGGTGCACCATTGGGGCGGATACCGGAAAGAGCCGGCGGTCAAGCGCCTCTTATCACGGTATTTTGGGACATGAACAGGAGGGTTGGGGGTAGTTAGCGCAACCAAGTTGAGGTTTAGCGCCATCACGATTTGTCTGCCGTAAATCAAGGCAGCTATTTGGGCGCAGCAAGGCAAATTTGCCGCATACCTGCCGCAAGAATGGCACGATTCGAGGTTACGAGTTGATTCGGTGGCTCAAAACCGCCAACAATGCCTTACAAAAAAGCGTATTATTGCGCGAGTGAGCAGGAATAGGGGTGAACCCGATGTCAAAGATTGCACTGGTGGACGACGACAGAAATATCCTGACGTCTGTGTCCATGACACTCGAAGCCGAAGGGTTTGAGGTCGAAACATACAACGATGGTCAGGCTGCGCTGGACGCTTTCAACAAAAAGCTGCCAGACATGGCCGTACTGGATATCAAGATGCCGCGGATGGACGGCATGGATCTGCTGCAAAGGCTGCGGCAGAAAACCCAGATGCCCGTGATTTTTCTGACCTCCAAAGATGACGAGATTGACGAGGTTCTGGGTCTGCGCATGGGTGCAGATGACTACGTCAAAAAACCATTCTCTCAGCGGCTGCTGGTTGAACGGATTCGCGCCTTGTTGCGCCGTCAGGAAGCGGTCGATGGTGATGTGACCAACGCGGCCTCGGGCGATACAAAAGTGATGGAGCGGGGCGAGCTGCGGATGGACCCGCTGCGCCACGCAGTCAGCTGGAAAAGCAATGATGTCTCGCTGACAGTTACCGAGTTTCTGCTGCTGCAGGCCTTGGCGCAACGTCCGGGCTTTGTCAAAAGCCGCGATCAGCTGATGGATGTCGCTTATGATGATCAGGTCTACGTGGATGACCGCACCATTGACAGTCATATCAAGCGACTGCGTAAGAAGATGCGCGCAGCCGATCCCGAGTTTTCGGCGATAGAAACGCTGTACGGTATCGGGTATCGTTATAACGAAGAATAGGCGCGGCCGTTTTATCAAGCCGAAGGGGTCTCGTGCGCGATACTGAACAAGCCAACCAAGTGCACGACGCAGACGTCGTTCTTGGGGATGACTGGGTCATCCCCCAAGACCCTGATGCTGCCGAGCTACAGGCCAAGCGTTCGCGACGAAACCTGTTTTCGATGCGCTATTCGCCCCTGGCGCGCAGGATTATCACCTTCAACCTCATTGCCCTTGTCATTTTGGTTGCAGGGCTGCTGTATCTGGACGACACGCGAAAAGAACGGGTTCAACAGACCGCGCAGAACCTGGTCGGTGATGCGCAACTTGTCAGCAACGTTTTTGAAACCCAGCTGCGTCAACCCTCTGCCAATGGTGCAGGCACATTGGATGTCCGTGATACGCTAGCGGGTCTCAGCTTGCCCGAAGGCGGCGAGGTTTTTGTTTATGACGGCACGGGCACTCTGATCGGTTGGACACGCGGGGCGTCCATGGCCGACAAATTGCCCAGCCTTTTGCATCAGGACGCCGATAGCGCCACGGGAAGCACTTTGATCAGCGACGCATTGAATGCGGTTTGGAATGGTGTGTCTGCGGTCTTTAGCGGTTCTTCCGAAAGCGAGGCTCCGACGCTGGCGCAACGGGTGCAGGAAATGATCCCGCAGGCGCTGAACGGCGGATTGCAAGTACAGGCCGTGCACGACGATAAAGGCAAGACGGTGATTGTCGCCGTGGCCCCGATCCTATTGGACGATACGCCTGTGGGTGCCGTTGCTATGGCGGGCCCGGCAGGCGAGATCGATGCGCTGGCCCGCAAGGAGCAAGAGCGGATCCTTCAGATGTTTGTGGTGGCACTTCTGGTCTCGATCGGTCTGAGCCTCGTTTTGGCCTCAACGATTGCCAATCCTCTTGCTGATCTGGCCGCCGCTGCCGAGATGGGCAAGGACCGCGGAGCCGGAGTGAACCCCGGACGTATCCGCATCCCGGATCTCAGTGCGCGTCCGGATGAAATCGGCCGCCTGAGCCAGGCTTTACGCGGGATGGTCACGGCGCTTTATAACCGCATTGACGCGAACGAACAATTTGCGGCCGATGTCGCGCATGAGATCAAGAACCCGTTGGCCAGCCTGCAATCCGCCGTGGGCACTATGCGCATGGTCAAACGCGATGATCAGCGCGAAAAGCTATTGGGCGTGATTGAGCATGATGTGCGGCGATTGGATCGACTGGTCAGCGATATCTCGAACGCATCGCGGCTGGACGCGGAACTGGTGAAAGAAGAAGAGCAGCCCTTTGACCTGCTCAATTTGCTTGGGAACATAAGCCAGTTTCTGGGTGAAGATGCCCGTTCGAAAGGCATCGAATATATCACAGACCTTCCCTCGGACCCCATCGTGGTCAACGGGCTCGAGGCGCGTCTGGCGCAGGTCTTTGTCAACCTGATCACCAATGCGATTTCGTTCTGCGAAGACAAAGACGCCATCCGGGTCTGGGTCCGCCGTCGTGACAACCGCGTGCTCGTGGTGGTTGAAGACACCGGTCCCGGCATTCCTGATCAGGCGCTGACCAAGATCTTCAAGCGTTTCTATTCCGAACGCCCCGAAGAGCATTTCGGCAACAATTCGGGCCTTGGATTGGCGATTTCGAAACAAATCGTCGAGGCGCATGGTGGTGTGATCTGGGCAGAAAACATCCGTCCGACCGAAGCCGATATCACCTCGGACCCGCTAGGTGCGCGGTTTGTTGTCGGGCTTCCCGTCTAGGTTATGAGGACCACCCCACTTTCTGAGATAGCGGATCAAGGGTCGGCCTGCATTCATGGGACCTGTGTTGCGGTTCAGGAAAAAGGCTTATTGATCATTGGCGCCTCGGGTACTGGCAAATCTTCTTTGGCGCTACAGATGATGGCGCTTGGGGCGCAGCTTGTCGCTGATGACCGGGTCGAATTGACCGGACAGGCCGATCACGTGATGGCAGCTGGACTTCCGCAGATCCGCGGCCTGATTGAAGCGCGCGGCATTGGGTTGCTGCGAGCTGAAGCCGCGAGGCCGGTCCGATTGGCATTTGTTGTGGATATGGACCAAGCCGAGCCTGCGCGGCTGCCTGAACCCACTGAAATTTTTGTGCTGAAGCAAACTGTTCCCTTGCTTCGGGGGGCTGGCGTGCCCAATTTGGCTGCAGGACTTATTCAACTTGTGAAAATGGGGCGCGTAGCCCCGGAATGGCCGAATACATGACAGCACAACAGCGCGTCGTTCTGATAACAGGTCCTTCCGGTGCAGGGCGATCGACCGCAATTCATGTGCTTGAAGATCTGGGGTTCGAGGCGATTGACAACCTGCCGATGGGGTTGCTGGCTCGCCTCGTCGACAATTCGGAGCCTGCGCGCCCAATGGCTTTGGGTATCGACGCGCGCAATCGCGATTTTTCAACCACCGGGTTTATCGAACTTGCCGCCAAACTGGGCCGGATGGAGAATGTCGACCTGACAATCCTCTATCTGGATTGCAGTGACGAGGTGCTGCTGCGTCGCTTCTCGGAGACCCGCCGCCGTCACCCGGTTGCGACTGATGCCAGCCCGGAAACCGGCATTTGTCAGGAAAAGGAATTGTTAGCCCCAATTCGCGAGTTTGCCGACACGCTGATCGACACCAGCGCGTTGAATGTGCATCAGCTGCGGGAAGAGGTCGAACGCTGGTTCGCCCCAAAGGGCGGGCGGCATCTGGCGGTGTCGATCGAATCCTTCTCGTACAAGCGGGGCTTGCCGCGCGGTTTGGACATGGTGTTCGATTGCCGGTTTCTGGCCAATCCATACTGGCGGCCTGAACTGCGGGATGCGGATGGTCGAAACTCGGATGTGGCGGCCTATGTTCAATCAGATGCAAACTATGGCGTCTTCTTTGACCGGGTGGTCGACCTGCTGATCGAACTGCTTCCGGCCTTCCGTGAGGAAGGCAAAGCGCACCTTTCAGTCGCATTTGGGTGCACCGGAGGGCAGCACCGCTCGGTCGCGGTGGCTGAAGCAGTTGCAAAGGCCCTTGCAGAAGGGGGGCAGCAGGTGGCAATTAGGCATCGCGAAATGGAACGACGCGCGTTGAATGTGAGGCCGGAGTGATCGGGATCGTTATTGTTGCACATGGTGGGTTGGCTCAGGAGTATCTTGCGGCCACGCAGCATGTGGTTGGAAAGCAACCCGGACTGGTGGCCATCCCGATAGAAGCCGACCATGATCGCGAAGCGAAACAAGTTGAAATCTGCCGCGCGGCGGACGAGGTCGATATGGGCGATGGCGTCGTTGTGGTGACCGATCTGTTTGGCGGCAGCCCCTCGAATCTGAGCCTGCGCGCATGTGCGCCACAAGACCGGCGAATCCTTTACGGGGCCAACCTTCCCATGCTGATCAAACTGGCCAAAAGTCGCCACTTGCCACTGGCCGAGGCCGTGCGTTTGGCTTTGGAAGCTGGACGAAAGTACATCAATGCGCAAAATGTGACATTGGATTGACACCGGATAGATTCATATGACGACCAAGAGTTTGAAAATTATCAATGAAAAGGGCCTTCACGCCCGCGCTTCTGCCAAGCTGGTCGAGGTGGTCGAAGGCTTTGATGCGCGCGCCGAGGTGTCACGAGACGGGCTTTCTGCCTCGGGCGACAGTATCATGGGCCTTTTGATGTTGGCAGCGTCGCGCGGAAGCACTATTGACGTCGAGACGTCCGGCCCGGATGCTGAGGCGTTGGCAGAGGCTTTGGAAACATTGGTGAACGATAAGTTCGGCGAAGGGTTCTGACAGCCACGACACCAAGGACGGAAAGACAAGGCAATTGGCGGAAACCACGCACGATACCAAGACAGGTCCTGTAGTGGATCACGACACCGATCAGGGTGAAATCTACGACCGCAGAACCCTGACCTACGCCAACTCGTTTGACGATGCCTGGACGTCTACGGCCATTCGCGCCATCGAATGGTGCACAGGCAAGCTGACCATCTTGCGCATGGTCAACAAGTTCGAGAAGCAGAACGAACGCTATCGAGGTCAGAAGTTCTGGGGCGGTGCGCTCAAGACCATGGGTATCGAGCTGACAACCCCAGCCGAACAGATCGCCCGCATCCCAAAAGAAGGCCCCGTAGTGGTCGTCGCGAACCATCCGCACGGCATGGTTGATGGCATGATCTTCGCTGAACTCATCGGTCGGGTCCGCAGTGACTATCGCATCCTGACCCGCTCAGTCCTGACTGGGTTGGATGAAGCTGCGACCTCATTCATGATCCCGGTGCCGTTCCCGCATGATCCTGAAGCGCAGGCCAAGATGCTCGAGATGCGCAGCAAGACGATGAAACATCTGGCAGATGGGGGCGTTGTCGCGTTATTCCCGTCAGGTGTTGTGATGTCTTCGGATGATTGGTTCGGACCAGCCATCGAGCGGGAGTGGAATGTCTTCACCGCGAAGATGATCCGTAGGTCGGGTGCCAAGGTCGTGCCGATCTTCTTCCCTGGCAGCAACTCGCGCTGGTATCAAATTGCCAACCGGATATCGCCCATCCTGCGCCAGGGCCTACTGCTGCACGAAATCGTCCGATCCTGCAACAGGCCCCAGTCGCCGGTGATCGGTGACCCGATTTCGGATAAAGACATGGACCTGCTGGAACGCGACCCCCGCGGTTTCATGGCATGGCTCCGTGATCACACCATGGCGCTGGGCAAGACGCTCAAATCCTGATCCGCCCCTTCATCTGGCCAAAAATATCTCGGGAGTGAATTGAGCCATAGGCTCAAGAGAGGGCTGGCCCTCTCAGATTCTACCGTGTGGGTACCGGAACCTCGCCTCGATAATCATAAAACCCGCGTTCGGTTTTGCGTCCCAGCCATCCGGCTTCGACATATTTCGTCAACAGCGGGCAGGGACGATACTTGGTGTCTGCCAGTCCGTCATGTAACACGTTCATGATCGCCAGACAGGTATCCAAGCCGATGAAGTCCGCTAGTTCCAATGGGCCCATAGGGTGGTTTGCGCCCAGCTTCATCGATTGGTCAATGGACTGCACATTCCCGACACCTTCATACAATGTGTAAACCGCCTCATTGATCATGGGCATCAGAATGCGATTCACGATAAAGGCCGGAAAATCTTCGGCGCTGGCTGAGGTTTTGCCAAGCCGGTCCACTACGGCTTTACAGGAATTAAAGGTTGCTTCATCGGTGGCGATGCCCCGGATCAACTCGACGAGCTGCATCACAGGGACCGGGTTCATGAAGTGGAATCCCATGAAACGTTCGGGCCGGTCGGTGCGGCTGGCCAGCCGGGTAATTGAGATCGACGAAGTGTTCGATGTCAGGATCGTATGTGGCTGTAGGTGCGGCAACAGGTCTTCAAAGATTGCCTGTTTCACCGTTTCCCGCTCGGTCGCGGCTTCGATTACAAGATCGGTCTGCCCCAAATCCGGCAGATTCAGCGTCGTCGTGATCCGACCCAACGCGGATTTCACTGCATCATCCGAGATTTTGCCGCGCGACGCTTGACGCGCCAGGTTGGTTTCAATGGTTGCCATCGCGCTGTTTAGCGCGTCCTGGCTGACATCGTTCAGTAGAACATCATACTCTGCCAACGCCATAACATGAGCAATCCCGTTGCCCATCTGTCCAGCGCCGATCACTCCGACTGATTTTACGTCCATTTGTTCGATGCCCTTGTTCGCAGAATATGGCGACATTATCGGCAGTTCCCTATGGGCGGCAAGGGGACGGGGACAGTCAATTTCGCTTCAAATGCGCGCATTAGGACTTTCTCAAGACTTGCGGCGGCAAAATGGCGGTTGGGTGAATATTTGGGTGAGTGTGATGAGCTATCAATCGATCAATGCGGTCCATTCCGAGGAAACGACGTGCGAATATGAAAATTCCAAACTACGTTTCAGGGGCCCTCAAAGGGCGTTGAACAACCCCTATGTGGCATGTTTGGGGGGCGAAGAGACTTTTGGCCGTTTCGTAGAAACCCCCTTTCCCAATGAGTTGGAACGTCGTCTGGATCGTCGATGCCTCAACCTTGGCAGCCTGTTCTGCGGTGTCGAAGCGTTGACGCAGGACAAAGGGCTACTGGAGATCGCAAACCGGTCTGATGTCTGCGTCCTGCAGTTACCCGGCATGCTGGGGCTATCGAACCGATTCTACCGGGTGCACCCACGACGCAATGACCGTTTCGTTGCGCCAAATACCGATCTGGTTGCGCTGTATCCCGAAGAAGATTTTACGGATGTCCATTTTGTACAGCACTTGCTGAACCGCCTGTCGTCACGCTCGGATGCCCGTATTGAACTTGTGGAACAAGAGTTGCGCAATGTCTGGATCGAAAAGCTCGGCAAGTTTCTTGCAGAAGTAGGCCCGCCCGTCCTGCTTTTGCATCTGCAAGTGGAGAGAAGCGATTTGGATTCGACACCGGGTGTCGGCTTTGCAATCAACCCCGAGATGATTGAGCCTTTGGGGCCCCATTGTACGGATATTTTGTCCTTGCAGGTTCAGGTGTCCGGCGTATCCGATGAGCTTGAAGACATGTTGTTTGGCACCCTGCAACAACCGATTGCCGAGCATATGATCGGCCCAGCCACACATCGCAATATCGCTGGCTCACTTGCCCAAGTGATCAACGACCTGGGCGTATAAACAGCAAAGGCCCGCCAGTGGCGGGCCTTCTAAGATTTTTCGTCGAGAAATCTTTGTCTGAAATCAGCCGAGTTTTTCGGTGAGTTCCGGCACGGCCTGGAACAGGTCTGCGACCAGACCGAAGTCTGCGACCTGGAAGATCGGCGCTTCTTCGTCCTTGTTGATCGCAACGATGACCTTGGAGTCCTTCATGCCCGCCAGGTGCTGGATCGCACCCGAGATGCCGACTGCAACATACAGGTCAGGGGCAACAACTTTACCGGTCTGACCCACCTGCCAGTCGTTCGGGGCGTAGCCCGAGTCAACTGCGGCGCGTGAGGCACCAACGGCGGCTCCCAGCTTATCGGCCAGGCCTTCGATCAGTTTGAAGTCGTCTTCCGAGCCAACACCACGGCCACCCGAAACAACAACACCAGCCGAAGTCAGTTCAGGACGGTCGCTTTCAGCAACCTTGTCCTCGACCCACGACGACAGGCCGGGGTTTTCACCGACTGAGATGGTCTCGACCGCCGCCGAACCACCTTCGCCCGCCGCATCGAAGCTGGCGGTCCGGATGGTCACGACTTTCTTGGCGTCGTTCGATTTCACGGTCTGGATCGCGTTACCCGCATAGATCGGACGCTCGAAGGTCGTGGCATCGACCACGCCGGATGCATCCGAAATCACCATCACGTCCAGCAGAGCTGCAACGCGCGGCATCACGTTCTTGGCGTCGGTGGTGGCAGGGGCAACGATATGCTCGTACCCATCGGCCAGACCCACGATCAGGGCTGCGGTAGATTCCGCCAGGCGATGACCCAGCGAGGCGTCTTCGGCCACCAGAACCTTGGATACGCCATCGATCTTGGCAGCGGCCTCACCGGCAGCAGCGGCAGAACCACCTGCGGCCAGAACGGTGATGTCGCCCAGCGATTTGACAGCCGCTACGGTCTTGGCGGTGGCGTCAACCGACAGCTCACCATTGTTAACCTCTGCGAGAAGAAGAACAGCCATTACACAGCCCCCGCTTCTTTGAGTTTCTCGACCAGCTCATCAACCGAGCCCACGATGATACCGGCGGCGCGTGCCGGCGGCTCTTCGGTCTTGACGACTTCCAGACGCGGAGTGACGTCGACGCCATAGTCGGCGGCGGTTTTCTCATCCAGCGGCTTTTTCTTCGCTTTCATGATGTTCGGCAGCGACGCATAGCGCGGCTCGTTCAGGCGCAGGTCGACGGTCACGATGGTTGGCATTTTGACGGAGATGGTCTGCAGACCGCCGTCAACCTCACGGGTGATCTTGGCAGTGTCGCCTTCGATGTCCAGTTCGGACGCGAAAGTGCCTTGGCTCCAGCCCAGCAGGGCTGACAGCATCTGACCGGTGGCGTTCATGTCATTGTCGATCGCCTGCTTGCCCGCCAGAACTATGCCGGGCTGCTCTTCTTCGACCACTTTGGCGAGGATCTTGGCAACTGCAAGCGGTTCGATGTCCTGATGCACGTCATCCGCAGCGACAACCAGAATGGCGCGGTCGGCACCCATGGCCAGCGCGGTCCGCAGGGTTTCCTGCGACTGTTTCACACCGATCGAAACGGCAACAACCTCATCGGCCTTGCCCGCCTCTTTCAGGCGGATCGCCTCTTCCACGGCAATCTCGTCGAAGGGGTTCATCGACATTTTTACATTGGCGAGATCAACTCCGCTGCCGTCCGCTTTCACACGAACTTTCACGTTGTAGTCAATCACGCGCTTGACAGGCACAAGTACCTTCATTTTTGCGTATGCTCCTTACAAAAACGGCAAGCCGCGCAGCGACTCCACCAATGCTCTCGCTGGCCTAGATAGCGAGTCGTGATGCCTCGCAACAGAGCAAAATCGTCACGTCATGGTTTCGAGACGTCGCGTTTTGTCATTTTTTGGACCAAAAACGAAATTTAGTTTCCCGACGGCAGGCGCAATCACCGGTTTGCGCCGGGAATCCAGAGCACATCATCGTGCCCGCCGTTGTTGGCACAGCGCGCGGCGACAAAGAACCAATCGCTCAGGCGGTTGAGGTATTTGACAGCCACCTCATTGACCGGTTCCATGTTTGTCAGCTCAACCGCCAACCGCTCGGCCCGGCGCGAAACTGTTCTGCACACATGCAGATGCGCGGCCAAACGTGAGCCACCGGGCAGGATGAAACTGCGCAAGGGCTGGAGCGCTTCGTTCATCGCGTCGATCTCTGCTTCAAGCCGGTCGATCTGAGCGGAAACGATACGCAGGGGCGGGTAGTCGGCCTCGGCATCCTTATCCATGTCGGGGCGGCAGAAATCGGCACCCAGATCAAACAGGTCATTCTGGATACGGGACAAGGCGGCTTCGACTTCTCCGTCTGCTTCGGTCCGTGCCACGCCGACAAAGGAATTAAGCTCATCCACAGTGCCATAGGCCGCGACACGCCCGGAGTATTTGGCGACGCGCTCGCCATTGCCCAGAGCGGTTTTCCCATCATCACCGGTGCGCGTGTAAATTTTGTTGAGAACGACCATGCCTTACCCTCCCTGCCCACGCAGATAGACGTAAAGTACGATCAGCAGCACCGCAATGAACTGAAACAGGATACGCAGGCGCATCAGCTTGTTGCTTTTCAGCGCGGCCTCTTTGCCGGGTTTTCCAAAATTGGCAATGCCCATCACCAGCACGACGACGACCGCCGCCATGGCCAGAAGCAGTATGACCATCGTCAGGTCCATAGCTCACCGTCCGTGTTTGTTCAGTTGTTGAGCCGTCATCTAGCGTTGATAGCGGCAAAAGCGAACAGGTAATTTCGCCTCATATGTCCGAGAGGATGCGATCAATGGCCCGGGTAGGCAGAATACGGCGCAGATATCCGGCGATATAGGTGGGCGTCGTCACATAGTATCGCGGACGTGGGCGCTTGGATTCAACCGCATGCGCCAATTTGGCGGTAACAGCCGAGGCAGGCAGTTCGAACTTGTCAGGTCCGGAGGATTCGTAGAGGCGTTTCAGCAGCGTATCCTCGTATCTCTGTCGCAGGGCTGAGCTTTTCCAGTCAATAAAGCGTTCGAAGACAGGGATCGCGTTCACACGGATCTTCGAGGTGACCGGGCCTGGTTCGATCAGGATGACTTTGATGTCGGTGTCTCGTAGCTCTAGGCGCAATGTATCGGTCAGGCCTTCGATGGCGTATTTGGTGGCGACGTATGCCCCGCGCCAGGGGAACGCGACCAGTCCCAACACTGATGAGTTCTGCACGATGCGCCCATGGCCCTGAGCCCGCATCACGGGAACCACTTGCCGGGTTAGTTCGTGCCAGCCAAATACGTTGGTCTCAAAAATTAGGCGAAGCCCTTCGATTGGGACATCTTCAACCGCGCCGGGAAGGCCGTGAGCGCCATTGTTGAACAACGCATCCAGCGTGCCACCGGTCGCGTCCAATACCTGCTGCAGGCCTGAGGTAATGCTATCGGAATCGGTATAGTCGATCAGCGGGCTGTCGAAACCCTGTGCCCGTAGCCGATCACAGTCACGCTGTTGACGGCATGAGGCAAAAACGCGCCAACCGCGCGCGCGCATCCCGTGCGCCGCGTCCAGACCGATCCCGGATGAGCAGCCTGTGATCAGAATTGATTTCTGCATATTGCCCCCGCCTGTGTATTTCGCCCATAGCTATGGCGAGCTTTAGGTCAGGACAATGACACAGTTGCGTCAGTTTGTTGGTTTCCGAACCAGTGAGGCAGAAATCCAACCCACCCGCTGATCAGGGTATAACCGCAACCGCAGCCAGCCGGTGCCGGAATCACTGAGAACCTCAACGCGCTGGCCAAGTTTGGCTTTGGCGATGATGGGGTAAATCGTTCCGGGCCCATCGCGCATATTGACGCGCGTGCCCGAGATTTCGCGGATATCTTTCTCGGGCTCGATGACTCGAGTCACAGGTGTGATGTCATCCTGCACCTCGGCCTCGACCTGCAACAGTCCGGCGGCTCCGTCTTCAAGCGAAGCCAGAGTAAAGCTGACGCCGTTCTCGTCAAATGCAGAGAACTGAGACAGCGGATCGTTCGTGACTTGTGACAGGACGACTGCGGCATCCTCCTCTACTTGTGGTTCGGGCTGAGCGCGCGCCTGTACAATGCGCGCGGCAACGTTGGTCACAAGGTCTTCAGCCCGAGGTGCGTGGTCGTCTTTAGCCCGAGGTGCGTGGTCGGATGCAGGCTCATGTTCTGGCACAGAGGCAACGCGAACCGGTTGCTCGGTGCGGGTGCCCCGCGGTTCGAAATCCGGGCCCCCGCTCATCACATAGAAGCTCCAGCCGAGCATGGCGAAAGTGATAACAATAACACGCTTCATGGCGCACCCCCTGGCAATCGTAACATCAATAAAAGGCAGCAGTCTTAATGTTCGAAACCCTACCATAGATTCAGCTTCGAGTCGAAAAGCGGGGGAAATCCGATACTTGCCTCCCCCTGTTGCAAAAAGCCCGACTTGTCCCCAGCAAAATATGCGCCGATTGCTTTACCCGCGCGCGCTTGCGTCGTATCACATCATGTATGAACGATACGATCGACGACCCCAATATGGAGACCCCTGACAATGGGGGCGAGGTAGCCGAGCCGCTGCGCCGCGCAATTGGCGAGCGCTACCTGACCTACGCGCTTTCCACCATCATGCACCGCGCTTTGCCAGATGCGCGCGATGGATTGAAGCCGGTTCACCGGCGAATCCTCTACGCGATGCGCGAGTTGCGACTCAGTGCGACGGGCGGTTTCCGTAAGTCAGCGAAAATCTCTGGCGACGTGATGGGTAACTATCACCCTCATGGCGACGCGGCGATTTACGACGCAATGGCGCGCTTGGCACAGGACTTCAACGTCCGATATCCACTGGTCGACGGGCAGGGGAATTTTGGCAATATCGACGGCGATAATCCGGCGGCCTCTCGATACACCGAGGCGCGGATGACCATCGTGGCCGAAGCCCTGTTGGAAGGGTTGAACGAAGACGCTGTCGATTTCCGCGACAACTATGACGGCACACTGACCGAACCGGTCGTGTTGCCCGCACAGTTCCCGAATCTACTGGCCAATGGCGCCAGCGGTATCGCGGTGGGCATGGCGACAAATATCCCGCCGCATAATATTTCCGAGCTGTGCGACGCTTGTCTGCATCTGATCAAGACGCCGGATGCGCGTGACGATACGCTATTGAATTATGTTCCCGGCCCGGATTTTCCGACCGGCGGCGTCATTGTCGAGCCGCCCGAAAATATCGCTCAGGCCTACCGCACCGGGCGTGGATCCTTCCGGCTGCGCTGTAAATACGAGGTTGAAGATCTAGGGCGTGGCCAGTGGCAGATCATCGTCACCGAGATTCCCTATCAGGTTCAGAAATCCAAGCTGATCGAAAAGATCGCGGAACTGATCCAGACCAAGAAGATCCCGATCCTCGCCGATGTCCGCGACGAATCCGCTGATGACATCCGCCTGATCCTTGAACCACGTTCCAAGAATGTGGACCCCGAGGTGCTGATGGGCATGCTCTATCGCAACTCGGACCTTGAGGTGCGCTTCAGCCTCAACATGAACGTGCTGATCGACGGGGTGACGCCTAAGGTCTGTTCGATGAAGGAAGTGCTGCGCGCGTTCCTTGATCACCGGCAAGAGGTGCTGATCAGGCGGTCGCGTCACCGCATGGCCAAGATCGACCACCGCCTTGAGGTATTGGAGGGCTTTATCGTCGCCTTCCTGAACCTCGACCGGGTGATCGATATCATCCGCTACGACGACGACCCCAAGGCCGCTCTGATGCGCGAAGATTGGGGCATCGATCACGTCCGCGCAACCGATGAGTCCGATTATGTCTCGCCGAAGCCGGGTGAGGGCGAACTGTCCGAGGTGCAGGTCGATGCAATCCTCAACATGCGCCTGCGCAGCTTGCGCCGTCTGGAAGAGATGGAACTGGTACGCGAACGTGACGAACTGATGCTGGAACGCGCCAACCTCGAAGACCTGCTGGCCGACCCCGCCCTGCAATGGGCCAAGATCGCCGAGCAACTCAAAGAGACCAAGAAGACCTTCGGCAAAGACTATGAAGGCGGCGCGCGCCGGACACAATTTGCCGAGGCAGGTCAGGTCGAGGAAGTGCCGCTTGAGGCGATGATCGACAAGGAACCGATCACGGTCGTCTGCTCTCAGATGGGTTGGATCAGGGCAATGACCGGCCATATCGATCTGAAGCGCGAGTTGAAGTTCAAAGATGGTGACGGCCCGCGTTTCATTTTCCACGCGGAAACTACGGACCGCCTGCTGGTCTTTGCGTCAAATGGCCGATTCTATACCGTCAGCGCCGCTAACCTGCCTGGCGGGCGTGGCATGGGCGAACCGCTACGTCTGATGGTCGACCTGCCGAACGAGGCGCAGATTATCGACATCCTGATCCACAAACCGGGGCGCAAGCTGCTTGTGGCCTCAGATGCGGGCAACGGCTTTATGGTGCCGGAAGATGACGTTCTGGCGCAGACCCGGAATGGCAAACAGGTGCTGAACGTCAAAGGAGACGAGACGGCGATGATCTGTAAGCCGGTTGAGGGCGATCATGTTGCTGTCGTCTCGCAGAACGGGAAATTCCTAGTGTTCCCGACAGAGGAACTGCCCGAGATGACCCGTGGTAAGGGTGTCCGCTTGCAGAAGTACAACATGGCGCGTGGACGGCAGGGCACACTGGAATTGGATGGTGGGTTATCCGATATCACCACCTTCAACTGGGAAGAGGGCCTGAAATGGTCCATGGGCGGCGACAAAACCCGGCACGAGGCAGATATGTCCCAATGGTTGGCCAAGCGTGCGGGTGTTGGGAAAAAAGCACCTTATGGCTTTCCGAGGGATTACAAGTTCTCGTGATATGCTGTCCGCTTGGTGAAAATCTGCCGATACGGCTTGGCACAACCCGTATCGGTGCGCTACATCCAAAGAAAACAGGCCTATCGAGACGAGAGACATGCTGCGCATTCTGACACTGATCACCGGGTTGGCCCTGATGGGCGCATGCACCCAAACGCAGGTTTATGAAGACCCCGAGTCGCTGGGTGAATTCAAGCTACGCGTGAATTATGCCTTTGCGGAAAAGGCCGTTCAGGGACCGGTTTCGCGGGATGCTACGCCGGATGAATGGACCAAAGCGATCCAGAATGCAGTGGACATCAGGCTTGGCCGGTATGAAGGTTCACAGGAATACGACATTGGCATCAGTCTCGAGGGCTACATGTTGGCACCTCCGGGAATTCCTGTGATTTACAACCCCAAAAGCACCGCCATCGTTCTGGTAAACGTCTATGACGTTGAAAAGAAAGAGTTCCTTGCTAAAGGCAAGCAGTTTCAGGTGCTCGAAGATACCACCGGTGAAAGCGCCCTTACAGGATCAGGAAATGCGCGCACCCGAGAAGAACAGATGAACGGTCTGGCCTTGAAGGTTGCCGACCGGGTTGAGGAGTGGCTGGCCGAAGAGCACAAGGATGATGGCTGGTTTGACAAGCGTCCCAGCTTGATCCAGCCGCTTGAAACTGAAGCTGTCACACAAAATCCGGCGTGATGGATGCATTTCCCTCAGGATGTGCTTGATTTTCCCCCCTGAACCAAATATCTCGCGCGCGCAGATGTAACCACGGGACCAAGGGTCCCCCAAATTGCAAAAAGGGCGCCTGAGGAATGGCAAAGGAAAAGTTTGAGCGTAATAAGCCGCACGTCAACATCGGCACGATTGGCCACGTTGACCACGGCAAGACCACGCTGACCGCAG
>NZ_JBQFRX010000006.1:0-230761 GCF_056537605.1 Ruegeria sp. C5
CAATCTCTCCGACCTCGGCGTCACCAAAGCCGCCATCCCCGAACTGGTCCAAGGCGCAATCATCGACCCCTCATGCGGAGGGAATCCGATCCAACTCAACCAACAAAACATCACTGAGCTGTTTAATACGGCGATCTGACAGTGAGCGCTGAAATCGTTCTCATAATCCTTGCGGCCGCGTTACTGCATGCGATCTGGAACACGGTTGTAAAAACGGCCGCTGACCGAACGGTCACGCTGGGTCTGGTTGCACTGGGGCATGTTATCCCGGGGGCGCTGATGGTGGCGGTTCTGCCGCTCCCGAATGTCGAGAGCCTGCCATATCTGGCAGGTTCGACCGTTGTTCATTTCGGATATTTCTACATGCTGAATCAGGCCTACCGGCATGGTGATCTCAGTGTGGTGTACCCGATCGCGCGCGGTGTGGTTCCTGCGCTGGTCGCTCTTTGGGCCGTGATATTTGCGGGCGAACATCTGCCGACGCAGGCCTGGATTGGGATCGCGGTGATTGCCACCGGCATTCAACTGTCCAGCTGGTCGGTTTTGAGGCAAGGGGTCGGTAGGGCATCGCTTGTTTTCGCATTGGGAACGGGCTGCTTTATTTCCATCTACTCGCTTGTGGATGGCCTGGGCGTGCGGGTGTCAGGCAACATCTTGAGTTATTGGGCCTGGCATTCGGTTCTGCATATCTTTGTTGTGGGCTTTGTCGCGCTACGGCGAGGCGCGCGTGTGCTTGATTTGCCTCTGCGCATCTGGGTGATCGGGATTGCAGGCGGAATGGTGTCGATGACGGCTTACGGCCTAGTGCTTTATGCCAAGAATTTCGCTCCGCTTGGCGTCGTGTCAGCCTTACGCGAAACTTCAGTGATCTTCGCGGCCCTAATCGGATTTCTGTTCCTGGGTGAGGGCAATCCCATGCGACGCCTTCTGGCGGCCGTGATGATGGCTGCTGGCGTGACGCTGATCGCATTGTCGTCATGAACACATGCTGGGATGAGTTGAATGATTCTTGCGAGAGATCTGAAATCCACCTGTCACGCCGCATGAAACTGCAGGTTTGTTGTGCCATGTTGACCGGAAAAGACAAAAAAACCAAAATTGTCGCAAAAGATTTACATTTATTGTGGATTTTTGCGCGAAAATGTGACCGAGTCTGAAAATGGATGATGATAGCGTAACCATCCCACATCGTGGCCGAGAGCTGCTGGATGTCCTTGCGCGGCTGGGGGGGTCAGCGCGCAACACTCAGATCGCCCAGATCATGGACGTCTCTGAGGAAACTGTGCGTCGTTTGGTCAAGGCACTGGCGCGCGCGAACAAGGTTGAGCGTGTGCATGGCGGCACATTTCTGTCTCGGGCGCAGGATACACCGATGTTTTCGGGCGCGTTGGAGTATAATGCCGACGAGAAAACCAACATCGCCAGGCGGGTCTGCGGGTTGCTTGAGGACGAGATGGTGTTGTTCATCACCGTTGGCTCGACCATGACTCATGTGGCCGAGCAACTACGTGAGCTGCGGGGTTTGACCGTCGTTAGCAACTCTTTGTCAGTTGTCGCATCCCTGGCCGATCACAATGGCACGCGCGCCGTTCTGGCAGGGGGCGAAGTAATCCGGTCCGAGCGAGGCAGTTTTGGCCGTGCGGCTGAAGAACTCGCGTGTCAGTACAGCTATGACGCGGTGATCTGCGGCGCGGATGCACTGTCGCTGGTTGGAGGCGTATTGGCTTCGAACCCGCTAGAGGCGGATCTGACCCGTGCGCTGCAAGGGAACACGCATCGCATGATCGTTGCAGCGGACCACACCAAATTCGGTGCAAAGGCAGCCAACGTGTCTTGCCCGTTCGACAAGGTGACGGATCTGGTGACCGATATCGCGCCACCTGATGCGTTTGCACCCGTTCTCAAGCAAGCTGGGGTCCAAGTGCACATTGCATCGCAATACGATGTCAAATCCGGGCCAGATGAAACAGAGCCCCGGAAGCAAAAAAAGAACAAAGAAACCTCCGAAAGCAAAGCGGGCAAATCGGGCTCTCGGAAACGCAAAACGAAATAAACAAAACCTAGGGAGAAAACATGAAAAAGCTTCTTATGTCTGGTGTGGCCTTTGCCACAATCGGGGGCGCGGCCTGGGCCAATTGTCCTGCTGCAACCGTCGCGGATATGCAGGGCGTCGCAGCCGGTGCTTATCCTCAGCAGTTTGATCTGTCCGAGTTTCAATCAGCTGCAAACTGTACGCTCAGCTTTGCAGAAAACCCGGCTATTGGGGATCTGAACGGCATGATCCGTGGCAATGGCGATCTTGCGGCCGTGGCAGATCGTCTGCCGGCTGACCCGTTGGTCATCGTACCCTATGACTCGATAGGTCAGTATGGCGGTGTTCTGGACGCGCTCTCCAACGCCACAGAAAGCGGCACCTCGGACTTCCTTTCGGTGCGTCACGTCAACCTGTTCCGCTATTCCGACGACCTGCAGACCCTGGTGCCCAACGTGGCGAAATCCTGGGAATGGAACGATGACTTCACCGTGCTGACCGTGAATCTGCGTGAAGGCCACAAGTGGTCGGATGGCGCGCCATTTACGGCGGCGGATATCGTCTTCTGGTACGATAACCTGATGATGGACACCAATGTCATCGCTGAAGCGAAGGATTATGCGCTGGCGGGCGGTGAGCCGATGAAGGTCGAAGCGCTGGACGACACCACCGTCCGCTTTACCCTTGCCGCGCCCAAGCCTGGCCTGACCGAGACATTCTCGTTCACCTATGTGCAGCCCTACCAGCCCAAGCATTTCTTTGAAAAGTTCCACCCGGCGCTGGATGACAACGCCGACGCCAACGCGCAGGCGCTTGGTTATGAAAACGGGTACGAGCTGATCAAGGCCTATTATGGCAACTCGGACTGGATGGATACGCCATCTCCGATGCTGACAGCCGGTGACAAACTGGCGGGTCTTCCCACCGACACCATGCCGACGCTGGAGAGCCATATCCTTGTGAAGGAGAGCACCGAGGGTCGTCACTACGTGGCCAACCCCTATTTCTTCCAGGTCGATACGCAGGGTAACCAGCTTCCCTACATTTCGGAAATGGATGAAACTTACGTTCCGGACGAAGAAGTTCGCACCCTTAAGTTGCTGAATGGCGAGGTCGATTACAAATCGCAAGGTGTTAACCTGACATCCGCTCCGGTGCTGCTCGAAGGTCAGGAGAACGGTAACTACACGGTCGAGGTGAAGCCTTCGATCGGCTATCCGGTTCTGACCTTCAATGTGACCGCAGAAGACGAGGCCAAGCGCGCGATCTTTAATGATATCCGGTTCAGAACTGCGATGTCTGTTGCGATGG
This sequence comes from Ruegeria sp. C5, assembly GCF_056537605.1. NCBI lineage: Bacteria > Pseudomonadati > Pseudomonadota > Alphaproteobacteria > Rhodobacterales > Roseobacteraceae > Ruegeria > Ruegeria sp. C5. The sequence continues at coordinate 3,344 of NZ_JBQFRX010000006.1, forward strand.
ATCGCAACCAGCTGAACGAGGTTGTCGCATTTGGTCTGGGAACGCCGACACAGTACATCGGCTTCTCGCCACGTCCCGATTTCATCGACGAAAAATGGTCGAACCATGAGATCGAATTCGACGCAGAGCGCGCCAATGCGCTGCTGGACGAAGTCGGTCTTGTCGACAAGGACGGTGATGGCTTCCGCGACTTGCCGAATGGTGATCCGTTTGTTCTGGATTGGCAGTTCTCGACCCAGCCAGCTTCGGCGCAACTGGTGGAACTGATTGCTCAGAACTGGAAAGACGTTGGCGTCAACACCGCGATCAAAGAGGTGACATCCGACGAATTCCGCGCCGCACAAACGGCCAACTCGCTGGATATGGGCCTATGGCTGAAGAGCCAGCCAGCCGGGTCGATCCTCGGGGACAGCGAGATCTGGGTGCCTCCGTTTGATGGCTATTTCGACGTACGTACAGGTATGCTCTGGGCTGAATACATCAGCTCAAACGGTGAAAACGGTGTTGAACCGCCGGCTTGGGTCGCGGATCTGAAGGCTGCATTGGACACCTATCAGTCCAGTGCACCCGGCTCTGATGCGTCAGTATCCGCCGCGCAGAAGATGGTCGAGATCATGACCGGCGAGCTGCTGTTCCTGGGTACCGTGAATGCTCCTGCCCCGATCTATCACTCGAACAACCTGCAGAACTTTACCGAGTTCAAAACGCAGTCTTACGAGTTCTATCGGACCTATCCTTACCGCCCCGCACAGTGGTGGCTGAGCGAATAAGGTTGAGAAGATAAGAAGGTGGGCGCCCGCGCCCGCCTTCGCGCATCCCGCGGGGACAGATATGTTGCAATTCTGCAGATTTGCCGCCACCCGGGCGGTTATGGCGTTGGTCACTTTGGTCATCGTATCGCTGATTGTTTTTTCACTGATGGAACTGGTGCCCGGTGACTGTGCCGAGCGCTATTTGGCGTATAAAAACACCCAAGGGTCCGCGATCACCGTTGCTGACGTTGCAGCAGAACGCGCCCGACTGGGGTTGGATCAACCATTCCTGACCCGATGGGCCACCTGGTTGTCAGGGGCGTTTCGTGGCGATTTCGGCGAAAGCTGCATCCTGCGGGTGAATATTGCACAGCTGCTGGGCGACAAGTTCTGGCTGTCGCTGTGGATCTGCCTTGGCGCTTTGACGCTGGCTTATGCCATTGCAATCCCTGTGGGCATCATTTCTGCCGCCTCGCGCAGTGCGGTACTGAACAACTCGCTGCGGATCGTCAGCTATCTGGGTCTGGCGATGCCGAACTTCCTGCTGGCCCTGATGGTGATGCTGGTTTCAACCGTTTATTTCGGCGAGACTCTGACCGGGCTGTTCTCGCCCGAGTACAAAGAAGCGCCTTGGTCTTGGGGCAAGTTCCTCGATTTGCTGAAACACGCCTGGCTGCCGATCTTCATTCTGGGCTGGTCGGCCACAGCCTTTGCGCTGCAGACCGTGCGCGCGTTGATGTCGGATGAGATCGGGAAGCTGTATGTCACCGCTGCTGCCGCGCGGGGCATTTATGGCCGCCGACTGTTATGGCGCTATCCGGCCCGTCATGCGCTGGGGCCGATCGTCAACAGCCTTGGCTTTGACCTGAACCGGATCTTCAACGAACTGCCCATTGTGGCGCTGATCCTGACATTGACCGAAGCCGGGGCGCTTTTGCTTGAAGCGTTGGCGCGGTCCAATGATCAGCAACTTGCGGGGGCCATCATCTTTCTGCTGACGGCATCAATCGTAACGTTGAATTTCTTCACCGACATTCTGCTTGCGGTGATCGATCCGCGCGTGCGCAAAAGTATCCTTAGGTGACCAGATGACTGCGACAATCGACAACCAAAAGGCAAAAGAAGCCTATTTCACCGCCTCGCAGCGTCAGTTGATCTGGGCCCGATTCAAGAAACAGCGCGCGGCGATGATTGCGGCCACAGTTCTGGTCGTCCTGATCCTGTCGGGCATCTTTGCTCCGTTCCTGTCGCCTTACGATCCGACCGCCGCAGGGCGTGACAAAGACTATCTGAACGGAGCCCCGCAGATTCCAAAATTCTGCGACAAGAATGGCTGCTCGATCCGCCCGTTCCTGCACGGGGTAACCCGCGAACGCTCGTTGGCGACCAATTTCCGCTGGGTCGAGAAAGTGAACGAGGATGAACGCCGATATATCCAGTTCTTCGTTCGGGGCGACAAATATAAGCTGTTTGGAGTCATTCCCGGTAACATCCACCTGTTTGGTGTCGATCAGGGCTATGTTCACCTATTCGGAACCGACAGTGCCGGCAAGGATATCTTCAGCCGTACACTGCATGCGGTTTGGACGTCGCTACAGGTCGGAACGCTTGGGGTGATGATTTCGTTCGTGCTGGCGCTCGCGATCGGAGGGGTGGCCGGATATTACGGTGGAATGGTCGACAGTGTGATCCAAATGATCACCGATGCGATCCGTACGGTTCCGGCCATACCTCTGTTCATGGCGATTGCGGCCTTTATCCCGCCGGAATGGTCGGCCGAGACACGGTTTTTCGTGATAACGGCCATATTGGGACTGGTCGGCTGGCCGACGCTGGCGCGGCGGGTGCGTACCCATCTGCTAACGGAACGCAATCAGGAATACGTGCTTGCGGCGAAACTGTGCGGCGCGTCGCCGGGCCACATCATCCGGCGTCACCTGCTGCCCAGCTTCACCAGCTACATCATCGTCGATCTGGTGATCTCGTTCCCTTATATGGTCCTCAGCGAAACCGCGCTCAGCTTTATCGGGCTGGGGCTGAAAGATCCGGTCAACTCACTTGGCGTGATGTTGCAGAATGTGACCAAGGCGGATGTTCTGCTGAATTACCAATGGTATTTCATCCCGGTCATCTTCTTTGTCGTTCTCGTGATGTCTTTCGTGTTCGTTGGCGATGGCCTGCGCGATGCGGCTGATCCTTATTCGGAGACCCGCAAATGAGCCTGATCGATGTCGAAAACCTGTCCGTTCAGTTCAAAACCGATGAAGGGTTGATCACGGCGGTCGAGGATGTTTCGTTTTCACTCGTCCCAGGCGAGGTGCTCGGGCTGGTCGGCGAAAGTGGATCGGGAAAATCAGTGACGGCAAAGTCACTGATGAAACTAAATCCACCCAACGCGATCTATGCGCCGGAAAGCCGGATCGATCTGCATCTCGACAGCGGCCCGGTTGATATCATGGCGCTGAAGCGGCCCAAGGACATGGAGATTGTGCGCGGCGGGGCGATCAGTATGATCTTCCAAGAGCCGATGGCCAGCTTTGCCCCCGCGATCACTATCGGCAAGCAGATGGTTGAACAGTTGCTGATCCACACGGACCTCAGCAAAAAGCAGGCCAAAGAACTATCGATCGAAATGCTGGACCGGGTGGGTATCCTTGAACCGGCGGCCCGGTTCAACCAATACGCTTTCGAATTGTCGGGCGGGATGCGTCAGCGGGCGATGATCGCCATGGCGCTTTCGACCAAGCCCAAACTGCTGATCGCGGATGAGCCGACAACGGCGCTGGACGTGACCATTCAGGCTCAGGTTTTGGATCTGATGAAGGATCTGGTGGCCGAGTTCGGCATGGGCATCGTTTTCATCACCCATGACCTAAGCGTCGTCGCCCAAACCGCCGACCGGGTTGCGGTGATGTACCTGGGTCGGATCATGGAAAGCGGACCTGTGAGTGAGGTGATCCGCCATCCGGCACATGCCTATACGCGTGGCCTGCTGAACGCGTTACCCAAACTCGATGATCTGGACGCACCGCTAACCCCGATCCCTGGCGATATCCCCTCACCTCTGGAGCGGCCATCAGGCTGCGTGTTCCATCCACGCAACCCGGAACTCAAACCCGGATCGCGATATGAAACGGAACGCCCACCCTTGACCGAGGTCAGCCCCGGCCATTTCGCAGCCATTTTCCCCGAAGACGTGCCAGGCCAGCCATGACAAATGCACTGATCAAAACCGAAAACCTGTCGGTCGAATTTCCCCTTGGTGGCGGGTTGTTTAATAAGCGCACGCTGAAGGCGGTCGACAACGTCTCGATCGAAATCCCGCGAGGGGCTTTTGTTGGGGTGGTCGGCGAGTCCGGCTCGGGCAAGACAACACTTGGCCGCGCATTGCTGAATGCGGTTCCAATCACCAGCGGTGGCGCAAGCTATGATGATGGTGAAGAGCAGTTCGATCTGACCAAAATGTCAGTAACCGATCTCAAGTCCTATCGCCGTCGGGCTCAGTTGATTTTTCAGGACCCTTACGCGGCGCTTAGTCCTCGGATGACCGTGCGTGATATCATAGCCGAACCGCTGGAGGTGATGGGCCTGACCGCATCGCGTGAGGAAACCGATGCGCGGGTTCGCGAGATTGCGGGCAAATGCCGGTTGAACCTTGAACATCTGCGACGCTATCCGCACGCGTTTTCGGGCGGTCAGCGTCAGCGGATTTCGATTGCGCGGGCGCTGGCCTGCAACCCGCGATTTGTAGTTGCCGATGAATGCGTGGCGGCGCTGGACGTGTCGATTCAGGCGGATATCCTGAACCTGCTGAAATCCCTTCAGCGAGATATGGGCCTGACCTTCATGTTCATCAGCCACGATCTGTCGGTTGTGGCCCATACCTGCGATTTTGTGGTTGTGATGTATCACGGCAAGATCGTCGAAAGCGCCCCAACGCGCGAACTGTTTGCCGCTCCCAAGCAAGACTATACCAAGCGGTTGCTGGATGCGATCCCATCGCTGGACCCCGATCATCGAATGCGTGCCTGATCAGGGCGCGCTGACCTGCGCCTGTCCGGTCTCGGTCAGCACAATCTCGGTCGCTCCATCTGTGCTGCGCTCGCTGGGTGGGACAAGGACATCGATGCCAGGCCGGTCGGGGCCAAAGGTGTTGCTGACCCGGCGGACCGAACTGAGAATGGCCAGCAGCGCCGGAGACGTCGCCGCCACGAAATGAGATGATCCCGCATCGCTGTTGAATGCAGTCGTGTCGATCACGCTGATCGGATATTCGGCCAATGCGTCGACCGAACTGATATTACCCAACCTCTGACTGTCCGCGGTGCCGCGCAGCCGAGCCGACAGGTTCAGAATCTTGTCCTTCTGGGACACCATCACCACAAACGGGTCGGGCGGGCTCTTGATGCTGTTCATCTGGGATCGGAACAGATCCACATCCAGATCAGGTGAGATCAGGATGACCCCCTCAAGATTGCGGCTTGCCCATCCCGGCTCGCGCAGTTCGGCTTGCCGCATCATCTCCATCGATAGTGCGCTGCCCATCGAATGCGCTATCAGGACGACCCGCTTTACGCCCATTGATTTGAGCAATCTAATGGTCTGTTCCAGCCCGTCTCGGGCAAACAGCATACTGTCCAGATCATAGGCGTAACCGGTGCCGCGTGCCTTACTGGGCCAGGAATAAATCAGAATAGTTCCGGGGATACCGATATCATGGCTCAGCTGAGCGGCCCGAAATGCGGTCTCGGTCTGCGTGGCGTTATACCCGTGAACAAAGATGACCACGTCATCCACGCCACGCAGACGGGACTTCAGATCCTGCGGACCCGAGAACTCGGTAACATCGGCCACGACAAACTGTTTGTTCGGATTCGGGTTCGCGTATGAGAACTTGAGTTCACCCGGCGTGTGCGACGGCGGAATCGAGACGGTCATCTCAAGGTAACGCAATGCCACGGCACGGTTAGCTCCGTAGCTGCCATCCGGCTCGCGCGCACGGGTAGTGGCGGCAAAGACCGTGGCGGGGGTGCCGACCTTAAGGGCTTCGGGTGTGATCTCTGTGATAGACCGATCCGCACAGGCGGTCAGCACAGACAGCGTCACAATGATGATGAAATAGCGCAGCACGCTCTGCCCCTGTGAAGTTACAGGGCTACGCTACCGTATTCCCGCCCCGCGTCCAGCCTGAGGGAACGACTCATTGGCAAAATCCGGCTGGCACCTGTTACAAAACGTAACGGCTGAGGTCTGTGGATTTTGTCAGTTCGCCAAGATTGTCGTTCACGAAACCTGCATCGACGGTGATCTCAGCCCCTGCCTGATCCGGTGCGGTGAACGAAAGCTCTTCGAACACGCGCTCCATCACCGTGTAAAGCCGCCGCGCACCGATATTCTCGATGCTTTGGTTCACATCCGCCGCAATCCGGGCCAAGGCTGCGATCCCGTCTTCGGTGAAACTGACCGTGACCTCTTCAGTGCCCATCAGGGCAGTATACTGCAGGGTCAGAGCGTTGTCGGTCTCGGTCAGGATACGTACGAAATCCTCTTCTGTCAGGGCGCGCAGCTCCACGCGTATCGGCAAACGGCCCTGAAGTTCTGGCAGCAGGTCCGAGGGCTTGGCGATGTGAAACGCACCGGATGCGATGAAAAGGATATGGTCGGTTTTCACAGGGCCATGTTTGGTGCTGACAGTGGTGCCCTCGATCAGAGGCAGCAAGTCGCGCTGAACCCCTTCCCGGCTGACATCGCCCCCGCGCGCATCGGATCGGGCGCAGACTTTGTCGATTTCATCCAGAAACACGATGCCGTTCTGTTCGACCGATTCCAAAGCCACACGGTTGACAGTTTCATCATCCAGCAACTTGTCGGCCTCTTCCCCAATTAAGGCCTCATAGCTTTCAGCGACAGTCATGCGTTTCTTGACGGTCCTTCCACCGAAGGCCTTGCCGAAGATATCACCCAGATTCATCATCCCCATCTGACCACCCGGCTGGCCCGGTATATCGAACATCGGCATCGGGTTCGTGGTATCTGACAGTTCCAACTCGATTTCGGTATCGTCCAGCTCACCCGCTTTCAGCTTCTTACGGAACATCTCCCGCGTCGCTTCGCGGGCGTCGGTTCCAGCAATCGCCTCGATCACGCGATCCTCGGCGGCCTGATGGGCGCGGGCTTTGACATCCTCGCGCATATACTCGCGGGTTTGCAGGATTGCGGCGTCAGCCAGATCACGCACGATCTGTTCAACGTCCCGACCGACATAGCCGACCTCGGTGAATTTGGTGGCTTCAACTTTGATGAAGGGTGCGCGGGCCAGTTTGGCCAGACGGCGGCTGATCTCGGTCTTGCCAACGCCGGTGGGTCCGATCATCAGAATGTTTTTTGGATAGACCTCATCGCGGATGTCATCTGGCAACTGCTTGCGCCGCCAGCGGTTGCGTAGCGCCACGGCGACGGCGCGTTTCGCGTCTTTCTGCCCGATAATAAAGCGGTCCAGTTCCGAGACAATCTCGCGCGGGGTCAGGTCGGTCATATGTGTTCTATCCGTGTGTTTCGCAGCGGAACCTAATCATACGGCGCGAAAACACAAGCCGATCACGAGAAGATCACGGCAACTCACGGGCAGCACACGGAATTTCGTGGTGATGTGAATCGCCAGATGCACAGCGTCTGCGGCATAACCTTTCGCGACGGACTCTGCGTCCGTATGACATTAGGGAGATACCTCATCATGATGACTCGTCGTTCGCTTTTTGTGAAAGCTGCAGCTACCGGCGCGGCCCTGTCTCTGGTCGGCACCACCGCTGCCCTGGCCGGTGGCGCAAAAAAGAAAGGCACATTTGAAGGCCGCTCGAACCACGTCACTACCGGTTCGGTAAAACTGGTCAAAGATGGCGAGCGTTACATCGTTGAACTGGGCGACGACTTTTCGCTGGACAACGGCCCCGACCCGCGTGTCGCATTTGGTAAGGACGGCACATACGCCCCAGACAGCAAACTGGGCGCGCTGCTGCACCTGACCGGCAAGCAATCCTATGCCGTACCGCCAACCATGGATGTCTCGGGCTACAACGAAGTTTACATTTGGTGCGAGGTTGCCGGCGTCCCGCTGGGCGTTGCTTCGTTGAAGTAATCACACCCTTCAGGGGTCGGGCTTTCCGGCCTCTGACACGCCGTTAGGTGACAGGGCAACTGTCTGTTACACTCGCCCCAAGATATTGGAACTGGGGGCGTTTTCATGACCAAGATTGCCAAGATCACCCTGCTGTTTGTGGTCTTTGTTGACCTGATCGGACAAGGGCTGGTGTTTCCCATCATCAACTCCCTGATCATGGAAACGAAGTCCGGCTTCTTGCCGGAAAGCACGGCCATGGGCACAAGGCACTTTTATTATGGTCTGGTGATCGGCTGCTTCTTCCTGTCTTGGTTTCTGGGGGTGGTCTATGTCTCGAAAGTTTCAGACTCCATCGGGCGCAAGAATGCCCTTTTGGTCTGTTTGACCGGGGCGTTGGTCGGTTACGCCCTGACCATCGCAGCGCTTTATCTCAACAGCCTGCTATTGCTGATCATTGGTCGTTCGATCACCGGGTTTACGGCTGGAAATCAGCCCATCGCACAAGCGGCGATGATCGATGGCAGCACCGACGCTGCCGACCGCGACCGCAACATGGGTTATATTGTGACCGGTGTCAGCTTTGGCTTGGTCGGAGGACCGATCATAGGCGCGGTTCTTTCCGATGCAGCCTTATTGGGCAGCGCGGCGACATTGAAAACGCCTTTCTACGGGGCGTTTGTGCTGGTCCTGATTGCAATCTTTCTTGTGACCGCGTTCTTCAAGGATACCAGAACCGAGCGCGAACCCTTCGTCTTCCGCCCCCGCGACATAACCGACAGCCTCCTAGCTGTGCGCGAACACCCGTTGGTTTTGAAAATCATGCCAGTTTATGCCCTGTTCATGGTCGCCAACGTTACTTTCTATGTATTCGTCGACAACTTCCTGACCAGCGCGTGGGGTTATGGCGTAATAGGGGGCAGCATGGCGATGGTGGTCATTGGCGTTGCGCTGGCCTTTTCCAGCACCTTCCTTGTGAAACCAGCGCAAGAGAGGTTCAGCAAGCACCAGATCATCTACACCTCGTTGGTCACCATGGTGATCTGTGGCTTTGCCTTCGCATTCAGCCCCAGCGGGGTACTGAGCTATATTCCGGTCTTTTTCTTCTACTTCTTCTTCGGCGTTTCTTACCCGACGCTGCTAGGCCTGTTCTCATCCAGCGTTGCCGAAACGGATCAGGGCTGGGTCATGGGCGTGACCACAGCCGTGTTCTGCCTAGCAGGCGGTATCATGTCCCTGATCGGTGGCGGATTGATGAGCATCGACATCCGCGTCCCCTACTACATCGTCATCGTCACTGCCCTGATGGGCCTGATCGGGATGCATCTGAGGTGGAAGGGGAAAGAGATCAAAGCGCTATTGGCGTAAAGAACAGCCGATAGAGCGGAAAGGGTCACCTACTCCTGCTCTTCCTCGATTTCTTCTTCGTCAAGTTTGCGCTGGCTTTCCTGTAATGGCGCGCGCTCTATCAGTGCCCAAATTTCCTTTTTGGTCTTCTTTGAAACAGCGCCTCTGGCTTCCAGCTCGATCAATAGCGAGCGTGTCTGATCTTCGGTACAGCCAATTGTTCTGCTGAGCCGTTCCAGAGTTTTGAACTTGTATTTGGTATCCCTCAACATGGACTCAAGCAGCTTCTTGCGAGGCTCTTTCCATGTCTTGGCGTGCTTCCGGTTCCGATATTCCTCAAGCACAATCGGCCCAACAATACCGCCAATCAGCCCACCAAATATCGCTGCCAGAACCGCACTCATGACCCGATCGTCTCAACCGTCAGATTGCCGTTGGTATAGACGCAGATATCCGCAGCAATTGCCATAGCTTCACGCGCCACATCTTCGGCTGGTTTGTCGCTATCCATCATCGCACGGGCCGCCGCCAGGGCAAAGTTGCCGCCCGACCCGATTGCAGCGACGTTGTGTTCCGGCTCAAGCACGTCCCCTGCCCCAGTGATCACGAGCAGATCCTTGCCGTCGGTCACAATCAGCATCGCCTCGAGCTTCTGCAGATACTTGTCGGTGCGCCAGTCCTTGGCCAGCTCGACCGAAGCACGCGCCAGTTGGCCGGGCGTCGCCTCAAGCTTGGCTTCCAGACGTTCCAGCAGCGTGAACGCATCCGCCGTAGATCCGGCGAATCCGGCGACCACTTCGAACCCGCCCGGTGTCAGGCGACGCACCTTTCGCGCAGTGCCCTTGATCACGGTTTGGCCCAGGCTGACCTGCCCGTCCCCGGCGATGACAACCTGCCCGCCCTTCTTGACGCCAATAATAGTGGTGCCGTGCCATCCGGGAAAATCGCTGTCTGCCATGAATGCCTCCGTTATCCGTGCTGCCATATATGGGCCGGGCACGGGTTCTGCGCAACCGGTTCTAAAACTGCCCAAAAGATATGCAGTAAACGCAAACCGGGGCTGTTGAGTCAGCATTTGTGAGACTCAGCCGCCGGAGTTACATGAGGCTTACAACCGACAACGGGTCGGCTGTTTCTGTTAAAAGGACTAAGCACATGGCAAACGCAATCGCAAAAACCCATGCGCCGCGCGGAGCAGTCACCATCCTGCACGCAGTGGACGCATTCTCTCATGCATTCGAAAACGTTGTCGAATGGTACAAATCATATCAGACACGCAACGAACTGTCGCAACTGAGCGACGAGCAGCTGGAAGACGTCGGGCTGACCCGCGCTGATATCTCCAAGTTCTGATCCAGGATTTGAACACTTATAAGATGAGCCGCTCGATTGAGCGGCTTTTTCTTTTTCAGCTTTCGACGAATTTACCTGCGAGATCAGGCAGATAAGCCTCAACTGCAGCAGTGGCTACGACATGCCGGGTACCCGCCTCGGCATCCTCGACATCCAGTCCCCCTTTGACCGCCCGAACCGAGGCGCGGCCCCGAGGCAGATCCGAGGCGACAAGATCACAATCAACCTTCTCAGGCTGTTGAACGCCAATCGTGACCTCAACGCGCATCTCCTCATGACTGATGCCCAGTTTGGAAAACAGCGTGATGGACGAGTGGTGCAGCGCGTCTTGAACAGCGCGGCGCGCGGCCTTGGTATAGTCCTGACCATACAGGTCGTTGCCGGTCCCCATCTCCAGAATGATGCGTTTTTCCGTCATCGGGCGGGCTCCATATCAAATGAGACAACGATCGCGGCGTTGGCGATCACCGTGCGACCTTCAGAATGGGGTTTGTCGATATCCAAGCCACCATGTGTGACCGTGATGTTGGGCTGGCCGTAGGGGAAAATGGCCTTCAACGCCTGCGAATCCACCCGGTCCGGTTGCTGTACTCCGATTTCCGCGTCGATGATCATGGCCTCTTTCGGGAATCCGAACAATTCCGCCATATTGACCGAGTTATGCCAGAGCGCATCCTTGAGCGCGCGCAGCGCTGCTTCGGTATAGTCTTCGCGCCGAAGCGACGTACCCATACCGAATTCCACCAATACCCGAGTTTTGGGCATGTCGCCTCCTTATTCCTGATGACCCGACAATCTGCACGAGTTCTTGCGAATTGAAAGAACCAGTACAGTGAACTGCATCCGGCCAAACCACGAAACCCGAATGTTTGGTGTGTACCGCAGCTATCGACTAGAATTCTGTCTGTTTAAGCACACGATCTATGAAAGGTTTGATTCCATGACGTATTTTCGGCTCATGTCATCATTGTTGTTGTTTGGACTTCTGGCGCCAGGCGTATCCGCTGAAGTCATAGAAAACAAAGCGAAATTTATGAACCTGATCGTTGATAAGAAGCTGGTTCAGGGCGAAACCTGGGTGACAATTCACAAGGACGGCACGGTTGAGGGCAAAGGCCCGAAAGGTGGCAGTATCAGCGGCACGTGGGAGTGGAAAGACAGGTATTACTGTCGGAGAATCGTGATCGTCGGTGAAGTGATGCCCCATGACTGTCAGGTGGTTTCAATCGCAGACGACACCGTTACATTTACCCACAAAGACGGCGCGGGAGTATCGGTGAGGTGGACCATCAAGTGAGTCTAAACTCTTGTCACGCAGTGGCTTTCACAAAAAAAGGCGCCTAATGCGGGGCGCCTTTTTGCGTTCGGACACTAGCGAAGGTCAGATCGACTCGTCGATCCAGCTTTGCAGGGCCGCCTTCGGGGCCGCGCCAGCGCGGTTCGAAACCACCTGACCGTCTTTGAAAATGAACAGCGCCGGAATCCCGCGCACGCCCATGGCCGCGGCTGAGTTTGGGTTGCTGTCGACATCGACCTTGGCAATCTTCACCTTGCCACCATATTCGCTGGCCAGCTCTTCCAGGGCGGGGCCGATCTGCTTACAGGGGCCGCACCACTCGGCCCAGAAATCCACCACGACGGGGATATCGGAATTCTTGACTTCGGCGTCAAAGGTGTCGTCGGTAACGGCTACGGTCGACATGTCTGTCTCCTGACTGGGAATGCTTGGGCTCAGAACCTAGGTGCGGCACCGGGCAAGGTCAAGATATAGGGTTCGGTGTCAGAGCGTCCGTCACCATATCGTGTGGCAACCACATCAGGTGCGCGGTTCGCGTCCACAAGATAGCGGTGCGGATACTGTGATTGGGATAGATTTGCGACAGGGCATGGGCGTAGGCCGCCATCTGGCGCAACAGCCCTTCGGGACAGGATTCTGGCCCGGTCGGAACAGTCGCATTGGATTTGAAATCAATCACATGCACCTCTGTATCCGTTATAATCAGCCGGTCGATGACCCCATGCATTCGTGTGCCGTTCAGATCGGCAGAGACCGAAACCTCGGTCAGCGCATCCGAGCCAAAGACCGGTTTCAGATATTCGGCCGTCAGCACCGATGTGGCCTCAGTCAGCAGATCTTGCCGCTCAACATCTTGCATATCGGCCAGAAGCCGTGCGCAAAGCTGCGGCCATTGATCCTGTGCGGCAGCAGGAAGATGTTCGAGCAACAGGTGCAGCTGCGATCCGCGTCGTTTCGCCGCCTCTTCATCCTGCCCCGCATCTCCGGGCAAGGCCTTCGCACCCCCTAGATCAGAGGGGCTGAGCGTTTCGGCTGGCGCGGGTAGATTTGGCGCGGGGTGGTCAAAAAATACAGGCAAATGCTGTTCGTTGCGCGGGATGCTGCCCTGTTCAACGGCAGGCAAAGCCTCCCAATCTCCATGCGCCAGTCGAAGGGTCTGGGTGCCGGGCACCTGAGTAGCCCCTGCCCGCGCCATCGCGGCCTCAACCATCTGATACCAACTGTTGCCATCCTTGCCTACATCCCCGGCGGCCGCCACTATTAGCCACTTTTCTGCCCGTGTTAGAGCCACATAGAGCAGCCTCAGCCGCTCATTCTCCTCGCGCGTTCTGGCTTCTTGGCGCGCAGCTGCGATCAATGCAGGTGAGGCATCAGAAGGCACTTTCCACAACGGAGTATCGCCCGCCATCATGATCTCGGCATCTCGTGGTGGCTGTCGTTTACCAGTGTCCGGCAGGATTACGATCGGTGATTCCAATCCCTTCGAGCCATGAACGGTCATCACCCTGATCATATTGCCGACTCCGCTCATCTGGCGCTTGATCTCCAGATCGTCGGTTTGCATCCAGACCAGAAAACCGGTGAGGCTTGGGATATCTGTCCGTTCATAGGCCAGCGCCTGCGACAGCAACGCGTTGATACCATCCTCAGCCTCGGCCCCAAGCCGGCCCAGCAGTTTGCGTCGCCCGTCATGGCGCGTCAGGATACGTTCGATCAGATCATAAGGACGCAGAAAGTCGGTTTGACCGCGTAGGTCGTTCAGAATCGCAAGCGTTACCGGGAACTCCTCGGCACGATTGCGCAACGCTGCCCATAGATAAGTTTCCTCCCTGCGATGAGCCAGATCGAACAACTGTTGTTCCGTCCAGCCAAACAGTGGGGATTTCAGGACTGTCGCCAGTGACAAGCTGTCTTCGGGTGTGGCCAGAAAGCTAAGCAAAGCAGCCAGATCCTTGACCGCCAATTCCGCGCCCACCTTCAGGCGATCTGCCCCCGCGATGGGCAGGCCCTCGCTTTTGCAGGCGCGAATGATCTCGGCAAACAGGTCCGAGCGGCGTTGGACAAGGATCAGAAAGTCGCGGGGCAGCACTTTGCGCCGGACAAATGTCCCCGACGCATCGCCATCATCGGGAATGGTGGCGCCATCCCTGATCATATCCTTGATCGACCGGGCAACCTGTTCTGCCAGAATGACGGTGTGATGCCGTGCGCCAGGTCGATCAACGGGATCGGTCCAATCGCTGTCATCCTCGTCTTCAACCTTCTCGATCACCGGCCATAGGTCGACGCGCCCAGGAAGATCGGCCTTGAATGCCCGGTGCAAGGCATCCTTGTGGAACCCGGCCTCTACATGGTTTTCGAACAGTATATCGACCAGCCCAAGGATCGCGCTGGACGAGCGGAACGAATATTCCAGCGTTGAATCCCACAGTTTAGAGCCTGATTCTCGGAGTTTTCGTCCAAATTCGGCCTGCATCTGGTCAAAGGCTTGCGGGTCGGCACCTTGGAAGGAATAGATTGACTGTTTCTTGTCGCCGACCACAAAGATCGTGCGCTCAACCCCGGATCGGGCCCCTTCCCCGCTGGTGAATTCTTGTGCCAGCTTTTCGATCACGTCCCACTGATCTGGGCTGGTGTCCTGCGCTTCGTCCACCAGAATGTGATCGATGCCACCGTCGAGCCGGTACAGCACCCATTCCGCCACCGCTGGGTCGTTCAGCACCTGACGTGCGCGCAGGATCAGGTCATCAAAATCCAGCCAACCCCTCACCTGCTTGCACCGCTCGTATTCCGGAAGGAAGGCCGCGGCAAAGCGATGTAATACATGGGTTTTCTGGGCCGCAACCAGCGCCAGTCGTTGTTCCCGCGCGGCTTCGACCCGCAGCATCAGGGCCTCGAGCTGGGGCATCCGATCTGCCAGCACCCCTTCACGCAGCGCCTTGGTTGGAAAGCTGTTGAGTTTTGCGGCAAAGGGCTCTTTCGCACCCTTACCCGTCAATAGGACGTTTTCAAGTATCGTCAGTTTGCTGAGCCGGGCGTCGGTAAAGCCGACAAGCTTGTCGGCGGCCTTGGCATTGTTCCCTCCGCTTTCCGAAAGCGCGGGTAAAATGGACTGGATCAGTTCGACCTCACCGCCCAGAAACACGTTACGCAGCAGGACCTGGCCATCAAAACCTTCGGGCAGATCAAACCGTTGCAGAATGTCCGGCCATTGCAGCACATGTTCAAACTGATTTCGTTTCTGCGCAACAGCGGCAGTCAGTTTGTCAAAACCGGTATCGGTGACAAAGCGGGCAACGTCTTCGATCAATTCGGCCTGAGGGCCGTCGGCAAAACTTTCAATGATCTCTTCGCGCAGCAACGCCGCAGCCCGGTCTTCCATTTCGGAGAACTGAGGGCTGACCCCCGCCTCAAGCGGGAACCGTCGCAGCAGCGAAGCACAGAAGGAGTGGATCGTTTGGATTTTCAGGCCACCGGGTGTCTCGATGGCGCGGGCAAACAGTGTCCGTGCTTGCGCCAACCGGTCGGGATCGATCAGGCCTGGTACGCCAAGTTCGACCAACTCAGCCTGAAGGTCGCCGTCGCCCAACATTGCCCATTTGCCAAGACGTTTGAACAGCCGGTTCTGCATCTCGCTGGCCGCGGCCTTGGTATAGGTCAGGCACAGGATATGCTGCGGCTGCACCCCATCCAGCAACAACCGCGCCACCCGGTCGGTCAGCACCCGCGTCTTGCCCGAGCCCGCATTGGCCGCCAGCCAGGTTGAGGTGTCCGGGCGCGCGGCCTGAACCTGCCGTTCGGTGGCATCATTGCGGGGGGTCATGTCAGGTCCTCCGGTTCGGTTTCCGCCGAACGATCCCACTCGCCGAACCGGGCGAGGTGATCATAGTCCCCTATATCTGTGTCCTTGTGCAGCATCCTGCGTGAAGAGAACCCCTGATCAGGCACTAAATAGGCTGAAATGAGCTCTTTCAGTTCGGCCAGCACCTTGTCGGTCGGCTCTTTCTGCAGCGGTGCGGGCACTTCTTTATAGGTGCCGCCCATGCCAATGAAGATCGCCTGTGCAACGGGAAGCGGATCGAATCCTTCGATACCGCCCTGCTCGGCCATTGCAGCTTCGATCAGCAGTTGTTTGTCGAATTTGGCTTGCTGACTTTCCGTCGGCGGAGTGCCCGTCTTGTAGTCGATGATACGCAAGGCCCCCTGCCCGCTTCGATCGATTCGGTCGGCACGTCCGGCAATGGTGAAGTCCAGCGGCGTCAACGTCAGGCGCATCCCAACCTCAAAAGCCACAGGCCCGCCATCGGCGCGGCGCTGAATCTCGGCGGACAGAAAGCTATCGGTAATCCGCTCTAGCCGCGCCAGCCACAGCTTTCGGGCAGTTGGCCACGCAACGTGGTCGTCCAGCAGAGCTTTGGCGCGTTTCAGGAAATTTTCTCGGGTCAATAAAGCCGGATCCAGAACGCTGTCACGCACGAATTGTTCCATCACCTCGTGGATGACGATACCGCGTAGCAGGGCATCTGGCGCCTGAACCAGCGGGTCCAGTTGTCTCAATCGCAGGATATGCCGGGCATATATGGCGTACGGATCGCGGATCAGGCGTTTGATTTCGGTCACCGATAGCCGCCGTGGCCGCGCCGCGACGGGTGGTCGTGGCGACGGGCGGTGCGCGGGTGCGATTCGGGGTGCATGTTCCAGCATTTCTGCCCAATCCAGCCACCGTTGGCCCCGCGCTTGCATTGCTTCTAACGCCCTAGTTCCACCCTGTTCAGGCAGGCCTTGCAACAGGTTGGTCATGCGGTTCAGCCAACGGGATGGCACGGTTTCCGCATCATCCGAGCGGGTAGCGCGGGTCAAAACCACCTCTGCCGCACCTGCCGCCTGCTGGAAGTCATGCGCGGACAGGCCGATCCTGCGTTCGGGCAGTAAAAGACCGGCCTCATTGCGCATCTGACGGTTCAGCCAGGGGTCGGGTGCCGCAGCCTCGGGCCAGCTGCCTTCGTTCAAGCCACCCAGAATTAGCAGATCCGCACCCTGAACGCGCGCTTCCAGCGTGCCCCAGATCATCAGATGCGGGTGAGGTGCATCGCGGTCGCGGACTTCTTCACCTGCCAACAACGCGCCCAGAAGGTCGGCAAAGTCATGGGCGGTCATCGCGCCGCCATGCTGTGCTTCGGCTTCCAAAGTAGAGATCACCGCAAGCGCCTTCTGGCCCGCGTTCTTGTCCCACAATGTGCCAGATTCACCGGTTGCACCTGCCGAGATCATCTCGGCCAGCGTGCGAAGCCGGGCGACCCAGTCCGGCAGTGGCTGTTCGCTGGGGTCGTATTGATCGCAAAATGTCTGGGTAACCCAGCGGACCCAGTCCTCGGGCGCTTCAGTACGAATGGCGAAAGCGGTCAGGCTGGCGCTGTCGGGAAAGGGCGGGCCATAGCGACGCAGGTCAAGCTCAAGATCGCGGGTATGCAGCAGGTGGCTGCCCCGGTCGCCCCCGTCATGGCACAGTGGGTGTTTGAGCAGTGTCAGCAGAGCCTCGCCATCCAGGCGGCGCGCGAACAGCCCGGCGACATGGCGCAGGAACCGCCCGGGCGGAGACAGCTGCAGTGGCAGGCCCGCGCTGTCATCGGGCAGGATATTCCACCGGTCCAGTGCGGCGCTGATCTGCCGGGTTAGCATCCGGTCGGGGGTGATTAGCGCGGCGGTCTGGCCGGTCTCGGCCGCTTGCCGTAGGCGTAGCGCAATGGCCAAGGCCTCGGCCCGGGGCGAGGGCGCCTCGATCAGCGTCACATCCTTGGTCGCACCGTTCAAGTCGGGCAGGAGCGGGCCTTCAGTCATCCATGCGTCGGTGACCGGGGCAGGGCGCAATGCAAGCGAAATCAGCTTGTTACGGGCAGGTGAAGGGGCCTGATCCGTGGTCCATGGCCGGATTTGATCCGGGCGAAGCCCTAGCCCAAGCATCAGCTTGCGGAACCGGTATTGAGGATGATCCTCAGATGTCAGCGGGTTATCCAGATTGCTCCAAACATGTTCAGGCTGGTCGAAATCATAGCCGGGTAGCACCAGCGCCCCCTGAGGCAGACGCGCAACCGCCTGCATCAGCATCAGGGTGGTTCCGCGAGACCCGGTAGAGCCTGCCAGAATGACAGGATGTTCGGGCGGCGACGCCTCCCAGCGCGCGATCAGGTTCTCGACCACGCGCCGCTGTCGGGCCTGCGCATCCAGCGCCTCCGAACCGGATTCCATGAACTGATCAGCGATGCCTATAAAGGCCTGTGCCCGCGCCCAATGGCCGGACATGTCGCTGACATCCAGTTGCCTGATCGCATCGGGAGAGACACCTTCCCCCTGCATCTCGTCGATAAGCCCGGCCAGACTGTCAGACAGATCGAACAGCGAGGATCGGGCTGCCAGATCGGGCTGCTGGTCCAGCAGTTTAGCGATCAACTGCGTCAGCTCTAGCCTGCGACGCAATGGCGGGATTGCGGGCGGGATCTGCGCCAGATCGGCGCTTTCGCCAAGATCGGTGACCAAAGAGAGGCGTGGCAAAAGGCAAGCGGGACCCTGATCAAACAGATCGCGCACCCGGCGCGCCATCCGGCGGGTGTTGATCACCAGTTGCACCCGGGCCAGCGCGTCGGGCGGCTGCCCCACAAACCGCTCATGTAGCCCGTCAACCAACACCTTGGGGAAATCCGCGCCCGGAGGAATGGCGAAGACCCGGGGCAGGGCGCTGGGCTCAAACATCGGCAATCAGCCCCTCGGCCAGATCAATACCCTCGGGACGCCCCACATCGCACCAGCGACCGGGGTAAGACAGTGCGAACAGGCGCTTTTGCTGCAGCATTCGATCCCACAACACGTTCAATGAAAACACGTCCTCAGCGATGTCATGCAGCGCTTCGGTTTTCAGAATTTGTACCCCGCCGTAAACAAGACCTGCACCGCGGACGATCCGCCCTGTGCTGTCCTGAGTGAAGTCACCAGGGCCGGAGTGGCCTAGGGTTTGCCCAACTGGAACGCACATCAGCAGCGCATCCATTTTATCCGGATTCCACTGATCCTTCAGTAAATTCAGTGGGTTGGGCCCAGCCCAGATTGCGTCGCTGTTCAAGGTGAATACCGGATCGGATCCAAGCAGAGGTAGCGCTGCGCGCAGCCCACCACCAGTATCCAAAATGCGCGTTTCTTCCCGCGAAATCATAACGTCGCGGCCCGCCAGATGATCAGCCAACTGATCAGCGTGGTAGTGCAGGTTGGCAACAACCCGCAGCGGCCTCAGCGCATCGACCAGATCAAGTGCGTGATCAATCAAGGGCCGCCCGGCCACCTCGATCAGCGGTTTGGGCCGGTCTTTGGTCAGGGCACCCATGCGGGTGCCAAAGCCTGCGGCAAACAGCATTGCAGCTTGGGGGGTGCCGATCATTGCGCCCTCAGCTTTTCCAGGTTTTCGGGGCTTGGGGCGGGCAGGGCGCTGCGCAACAGGTCTGCCACCGCCACCAACGCGGGATGTTCGAGATCGCGCATCAAATGTGCCCACGCAGCCGGGATCAGGTCGACGTAGTGTGGCTTTCCATAATCGGTCGCCAGCCGGGCAAAACCGCCTAGAATGCGCAGGTTACGCTGAGCGCCCAGAACAGCATATGCGGTGCGGAAATCATGCCCATCGACGCCGGTTGCGGTGATATAGCGGTCGATCATCCGCATCTCGATCCCGGCGGGCACAGTCCGACGCACATCCTGTAGCAGTGACATCAGGTCATAGGCGGGATGCCCCAGCATCGCGCTTTGGAAATCCAGCAGACCGACGCGCGCCAGACCTTCGCGCTCGGGCAGCCAGATCAGGTTTTCTGCGTGGTAATCGCGTTGCACAACAACCCGCGTTCCGCCGGTTTCCCGGTGCAGGATATCCGCAAAGCGCAGCTCAAACCGGGCGCGGGCCTCGTCGTCGTGCGATCCAAGAATGCCTTGCGCATATTTCGTGAACGACAGCGCCGCCAATTCGGTCATCAGAGCGGGGTCGTAACTGTCTAGCGAAAGCGTCGGCGCCGCGTGAAGATGGACAAGTACATCGGTTGCGGCGTCATACAGCGTGCGCTCAAGCGTCGGATCGTCCCGCAAGACGCGTGCGAACAGATCGTCGCCCAAATCTTCGAGCAACAGAAACCCGTATTCGCAGTCCTCGGCGTAGATTTCCGGCGCACTCAACCCAATGGAACGCAGGTATTTCGACATACGCACGAAGGGTTCAACAGCTTCGCCCTTGTCGGGCGGAGCATCCATCAAAACGGCGGTCCGGCCGGTGGCAGGGTCGGTCAGACGCTCGTACCGGCGGTTTGATGCATCACCCGCCAAAGGCGTATGCCGTGCGCCGTTCCATGGTGTCTGCGCGATCAAGGCTTCTGCCAGAATGGCCCGGTTCGTCATTGGATCCCCTCCAGCTTGGCGTTCCATTTCGGGTCTGTCCACGACATCTTAAGTTGTCGCGTATCTTGTTCGTTGGCGTCTGTGGTGAACCGGATCAGTAAGGCCGGCTCTGGCGTCAGGGGACCCAGCTTTTCAGGCCACTCGATCAGGCAAATGCCGACGTCGAAGGCGTCGACCAGCCCCAGCTCTTCGATCTCTTCCACGGCAGAAAGACGATAGAGGTCTGAATGCCAGACCTCACCAAGCTGCGTCTCGTAAACCTGAACCAGAGTAAAGGTCGGCGAAGGCACATCTTCGGGCGCGGACAGAAGAGATTGGATCAATGCGCGTGCGAAATGGGTTTTGCCGCTGCCGATCGTACCTTCAAGCAGGATAGTATCGCCAGACTGCAATGCGCCACCCAGTTTGGTGGCAACTTCGGCAGTGTCGAATGGGGATTTCGAGGTCAGAGTCAGCGGTGCGTTCATGGCGTCACAATGAACCTGCGCCGGATCGGCTGCAACCGGTTCAGGCGCTGATTCTTTGTATTTCCGTGATGTTCCTGACCGGGTTGTCCGAGGCGAAACGGACAATTGTTGCCCCGTTTTGCATGGGGCTGACCGTGCAGTTCAAAGAGCCGCCGGATTTTAGGATCAGTTCAGCCGACCATTCGGCCCGATTCTCGCGCGCGGTGACGAATTCGCGGATCTCGCCAAGGATCGGCGTGGCGGTGCAGTACTCCTGCCATTGGCGTGTGATTTCCAGCACCGTTGCTGGTTCGAATCCTACTTCGCCGCTGTCGCCCCACAACACCTGATAGGCGTAATTTGTGATCGCCAGCGAACCGTCATCCGAAAACACCGCGATGGCATCAGCCAGCTTGTCCAGAATGGATTGCATAAGGTCCGTTTCAGCGCGGAACCTTCGGGTCAGTGTGATTTCGGCGGTGATATCTTCGAACAGGAAAGCCACGGCCCCATCGGGATGCGGGCGACCACTGACGGAATAGACCGATCCTGATGGCAGCGACCAGGTTTCCTGATAGTTTCCGTCCTGTGCCGCCTCCAGAAGGTCGTTCATCTGGCGCCGCCAACTGCGATAGTTCTTAGGCTCGGGCATCATATGCTGGTCGCGAAGCCGGTCAAAAAAGCTGGACAGGCTTGGGCGCAGGCTCAGGAAATCAGGTGGCAGGGTGGTTAGATCAATCAGCGCTGGATTGAACAGGGCCAGTTGCCGGTTGCGGTCAAAGATCGCCAGACCAATGGAGAGCTGTGCGAAGGTCTTGGTCATGGTCTGCACAAACTTGCGCTGTGCTGTCTCGGCTTCGACAATCGCGTTGATATCGACCGCGTAACACAACTGATCCTGTTCGTGTGCGACCTGGGTCAGGTCAAACCAGAGCTTGGCATCGCTGTCCCTTACTGGAATCGAGACACGGGTTTTTCGACTCAGCTGCGCCTCGTCCTTGTGAGAAGGAAACAGAGGGTCCGTCAGATCGGCATCCGGTCCCGCGATCTTGCGAACCAACCTTACATAGGCCGCATTGCACCAGCCCACCTTGTCACGGTGATCTATCAGCCAAACAGGGTAGGGCGCCTGCTCCATCGCCAAACGAATTGGATCGCGCTGGTCACGGCGTGGCGCAGGGATGGTCCCCGTCAGATCACGTAATTGAACCCGAATGATACCATCGATCCATTCGCACAGAACCTCGCGCTCGACTGTGCAGTCGATGGCTGAAACGGCGATGTTGCCCCCGGACCGGACAATCTCGGGCGTTTCGGGGAAAGCGGGAAAATCACGTTGCAGCAAACGCCGCAGATCAGCCCAGTTGCTGACGGATTCGTAACCTGCCAGCGCAATATCGGAGTGGCTGATCAACCGGTCGCCATCGAACAGGAAGACAACATCGAACAGCGCTCCGGGCGCTGACAGCCCGAAATCTCTTGTTTTGGCCTGATGGCGTGGCAAGAGCCACAATATCGCAAAGCTGGCCGAAACCACGCTGATTGCGGCCAGAACGATCCATTCGGCCATTGCTCCAACCCCCGGGTAAAACGTTTGAATCTATATGAACAACAATGGTTAACGGGGTCTTAACTCAGATCTGGAACGGTTGGTTGGCGCCCGAGGGAACCGGAGTGTCCCCGGTTTGCGCGTCGATCAGCTTGCGCGGCCAAACGACATTGACGATCGCCCCCCTGCGGTCCGGTTGGTCAGTCAGGGTCTGATAAGGGTCCGCGCCATTGGCGAAGCTCAGTTCGGCACCGCTGCGTTCCAGCAGGGTTTTGGCGATGAACAGACCCAGCCCCATGCCTTCGTATTCCGGCCGACTACTGCGATCGGCGCGGCGGCGGCGCATGAATGGGTCACCAATCCGACCAATGATGTGGGAGGGGTAGCCGCGCCCATCATCCATGATCGAAACGCTGATCCGGTCAGAGGTCCATTCAGCTTCGACCCAGACCGTCGACTGGGCAAAATCCACTGCGTTCTGGATCAGGTTGCGCAGCCCGTGAATGATCTCGGGCTTGCGCAGGATCGAGGGCTGCTGCACATCGCCATCCGCAACTGGTCCTTCGTCGAAATGCACCACTTTACCACGATTGATATGTGGCTCTGCCGCTTCATGGATCACGGTGGACAGAGGCGCCTGACGCAGGTGCAAGTCATCTTTCCCAGCTCGGCCCATATCGCGCAGGATGTCGCGGCAGCGGTCAGCCTGTTCGCGGATCAAGGCTGCGTCCTCCATCAGCTCAGGCCGGTCGTCCAGCTCTTCGATCAGTTCTGAACTGGCCAGCTTGATCGTAGCCAGCGGCGTACCCAACTCATGCGCGGCGGCGGCCACCACACCACCAAGATCAGTCAGCTTTTGCTCGCGCGCCAGCGCCATATGGGTGGCCGAGAGCGCTTCGGACATCGATTGAACTTCGGAACTGATGCGGTGCGAATAGGCGCCGATGAAAACGATGGCGATGATAATCGCCGCCCAGTTTCCGAACAGCAAAATATCGGGGATATCCAGCACCAACCCCAGATTGGTTCTCAGCGGGAGGTGGAATTGCGCCAGCAACGTGGTCAGGATCACCGCAACGCTGCCGATGATCAGGGTCGAGCGGGTGCTCATTACATTTGCAGAAATCGTCACCGGACCCAGCAACAGCAGCGCAAACGGGTTGTTTAGCCCCCCCGTCAGATACAACAGGATCGACAGCTGCAGCAGATCGAACAGCACCATCAGGAAGTTCTCGAATTCCGACAAGCGCTTGTTTTCGGGAAACAACAGAATGGCCGTGAGGTTACCCATCACCGAAATGCCGATGACGAAATAACACAATGCCAGCTCAAGCTGAACGTCGTAATATTTCTGTGCAACCGTGATGGCCGTAAACTGGCCGATAATGGCGACCCATCGCAGCAGGATCAGCGTGCGCAGCCTGATCCAGGTACTGCGCTCCTGCCCACGCCAAAGACTGGTGTTGGAATTCGTCATCTGTCGATTATGTCCTATTGCGTCGGTCCGACATGTTGATAGGTGTCCCGGCAGAATCGATCAACATCCCCTTTCGTATCAGGATACGCGCCATGGTTCGTCTTTATGCTATTCTCGCAACTGTTGTTCTTGCAATTGGTCTTGGCGCCATGTGGCTGTTGACGCGGGGCGGCGCGGACGACAAATTCGCTCAGTGCCGCTCGTCTCAGATCGCGGGCGGGAGCGCGGCGATCGGCGGGCCGTTCGAACTGCTTAACGCCAAGGGTGAGACGGTAACCGACAAGGATGTGATCACCGAGCCCACGCTTGTCTACTTCGGTTATACCTTCTGCCCGGATGTTTGCCCCTTTGACATGTCGCGCAATGTCGACACGATCGATTTGCTGGCAGAGCGCGGTCAGTCGGTGACGCCGTTGTTCATCTCGATAGACCCGGATCGCGATACCCCCGAGGTTGTGGGCGATTTCGCATTCAACCTGCATGAACGCATGATTGGCCTGACCGGATCGCCCGAGCAGATCAAGGCGGCCAGCAAGGCGTACAAGACCTATTACAAGGCCCAAGACAAAAGCGATGAGTATTATTTGGTCGACCACTCGACCTTTACCTATCTGATGACGCCCGAGGACGGGTTTCTGGAATTTTTCAAACGCGATGAAACGGCCGAGCAGATGGCGGACAAGATTGGCTGCTTTCTTGATCAGGCCTGATCCTCAACAGTCGGTTTGACCTTTGGAATGGCGCTGCTATTACTCATGTTTAAGCCAAGAGGCATGAAATAGCGGAAAGACCCACATATGGCAGACAGTTCCCAGCTTGAAATCGGCCCCGACAAATCGCTGCTGCTGGTAGATGATGACGAGCCGTTTCTGAGACGTCTGGCCAAGGCCATGGAAAAACGCGGATTCGAGGTTGAAACCGCGGGTTCCGTCGCCGCAGGCCGCGCCATTTCCACAGCCCGCCCACCTGCCTATGCCGTGGTTGATCTGCGACTTGAAGATGGCAATGGACTGGACGTGGTTGAAGTGCTGCGCGAAAAACGCCCCGACAGCCGGGTTGTGGTTCTGACCGGTTATGGCGCCATCGCCACCGCCGTTGCGGCGGTCAAAATTGGTGCAACCGACTATCTGTCCAAACCCGCCGACGCCACTGACATCACCAACGCTCTGTTGGCCAAGGGCGACGAACTGCCCCCGCCGCCGGAAAACCCCATGAGCGCCGACCGCGTCCGCTGGGAACATATCCAGCGCGTTTATGAGCTGTGCGACCGGAACGTCTCGGAAACCGCGCGCCGGTTGAACATGCACCGCCGGACGTTGCAGCGGATTCTGGCGAAGCGTAGCCCAAGGTAGACCCGTAAACTCAATAGTGTGTTTTCCCGGGCCGTTCCAAACGACTTTCAGGGCGCGGGTTGAGCCTGAGTTTGGAGCCTCAGCGCGTAATTCTTAAGGCAGGCAGAGTGCGCGCACCCAACTTTAGGCAATAACAGCAACTCATCAACCTTTGCCTGTAGCTTGCCACCCATCGCCAGCATTCGATCATCCACAACGCTGTTCTGGTTGTACTTGTTCCAATACCTTTCACGAAACCGGCTGGACCGGTTGGGTGCATCTGTCGCTTTCGTGCCTTGCCCGCGCTGCCGCTTGAGCGCGAAACTGTCTCGCGTTTTCACCGGGTAGTGAATGACAGCAGCCCAATCGTGTGTAGACAGATGCTCGGGCGCGGCGCCCAGCGCATGTCTTCGCCGTGATCCCGTACGATACATGTGTTCGTGCATCGGCAGGCCCGTAGCATTTACAAATTGCGATCCATCGTTCCGAAAGTCTGGCTGCAAGTGGGGTCGGTGGAGGCCAAACCCCTGTATTTTATCAGACTTTCGAAAAAGCGTTTTGAAGTAGCGATGCAAATTATGATCTGTATCGGCACGCTTTAGGAATCGTTGCGTGACCAGCCCCGGTTCCCACTTGTCGTTGCCCCCATTTCCGAAGATCAACCAATTCACGGCGATGCCCTCGGCGAAACCGGAACAGCGTTCGACGAGACCTGCGACCTGATTTTCATCGTTTGCACAGAAAAGAAACTCATCGCTATCAAGCCACATCAGCCAATCGGCATCGTTAAGCGAAGGATGCGCATAGGCCGTTTCTGCCGCTGTATGCTGTGGTACTTGCCCGGGTTTAAGCCCTTGCAGAACATGGGAAATAACCCCGTTGTTATCCAGCGCATCAAGCAGCTCGGCGGTGCCGTCTGTCGAGTCATTGCTGTAAATCAGAATAGGATCAAACCCGACCAGCAGATGATACGCGATCCACTCAAGTATAAACGGCCCTTCATCCTTGGCGCAGGAGAACAGCCCGACCTTCATATCGGCTTGGCCTGAGTGGGTTTGATCATGATCGCGGTTCTCCCTTGCACGGCCTATCTTCTGAAGATGATATTACGTTGAGTTTGAAAGGCATTTTCATAGCCACGATCGGAAAGTGAGGCAAACAGGCGTTCGGCGCTATCACCAAGATTCACGGTTTCCAGCTGTAGATATTGGGGAAGCGCTGCATCTTCTGCGCTTTCAAGAAAAGGCATAAGAATGTTCGGCTCGTGCCCTTCAACATCAAGCTTGGCAAAATCGGCATCATGCAGATGTGTAAGCTCAAGCAGTGTTCGGGTCTGCACCTCAATCGTATCGTATTTTGATAGCTCCAGATACGCTGGGTCGTTTGCCAAGCGCGCCTGACCAAGATTGGTGGCCGTGTCGCCCCGCTTTTCTATAATAAGCGTCGCTTCACCAGTTTCGCCCGCGATCGCGAAAGTGTTCAGCTCCACGTTGCCAAATCCGTTCAGAGAGCAATTATTGCTGAGGCGTTCGGCCAGTGTCGGATTAGGCTCAAACGCATGAATCCGAGAGTCCGGGCTAAGAATTGACGACAAGAAAAGTGAATACAGACCAAAATTTGCCCCGATATCCAAAACCTTGAGAGTCTTCCCCGCAAAGCTTTCTTTCAGCCAATTCAGCTCAAGCTCTTCCGGGGACCGGCCCTTCTGCCAAAGAGAGAATTCGCTGAAATTGTCATAAGGGTGCAGGTGGATTCGAATGCCCCGGTAGGCGATCAACTGTGGCAGCAGTGACTTTCGGATCAGATTGCGCACCCGCCCTCGGCCTGTCAGATTGTACGCTTCACGTAAACACGCGTTGGCACATTCCATCTGCGCGTTCGTGACCGGTATCTGGCTGTCTGCGTCGCTCATCTGAACCTGCGTCCGATTATGGTCTTGTTTTAGCGGAAAATTAGCACACGCTGTGCCGCTGATCTATTGGCGACCTAAATGCTGCCCAACAGTTCCTTATGCCGCGCGGTATAGGCCTGCCGCACCTCAATCGGGGGACGCAGTTTGATCTGCAACCCCTCTAATATTGCCTTGTCCGGGCGACCAAAGAACTTTGATGCTTCGGTATCAGAAAAACCCGCGATCCGCGTCGCCTCCATCCAGGCGCTGATCTTGTCCGCCTTCTTGATCTGGCGTTTCACTGTTTTTGGTACCACGGCGGGCAACCCAAAACGTATATGAATCGCAGCAGCCAGCCGGTCGTCTAAATCACCATAATCCGGGCCAACGGCGGATTTCACCGGAGAGATCATGTCACCAATCACATATTCGGGGGCATCGTGTAACAGTGCCGCCAATCGCCATTTCGTCGGTGCATTTGGTGCGATGCGGCCAAAAAGCTCTTCCACCAGCAAGGAATGCTCGGCAACGGAATAGGCAAAATCCCCGTTGGTCTGACCGTTCCACCGCGCCACAAAGGCCAGCCCGTGCGCGATATCTTCGATCTCGATATCCACGGGTGTCGGGTCCAGCAAATCCAGCCGACGGCCCGACAGCATTCTTTGCCACGCTCTGGGTTGTGTTGCCATTTTACCATGCCTTGTGAACTGGGACACGTTCAATTCGCGTTCTTGTGGTATGATGTATCTGTCTGGATCACATGCTGCCAACAATTTCTTGAGCATTCGTGCTTTGAACCTGCGCGATACGATCCCGACATCAAGGACTGAGGGGGGTGCTGACTCCTCCCAGTTGCGCCCTCTCGAAACGAAACTCGTATCGAAAGGAGCTTGCTATGTTCAAGCGTTTGTTTGCAATAACCCTGACCTTCGGAATGGCCGCAACCGCGCCACCCGCCTTTGCCCAGAACTGCGCAGAGCGCGAGCACGTGATTACCAAACTGCAAGACAATTACTCCGAGGAATTAACCTTTGGCGGTCTTCAGAAATCACGTGGCGGGCAGACGGTCATGGAGGTTTGGACCTCGAAGGAAACGGGAAGTTATACCGTTTTGGTGACCCAGGCGAACGGCATGAGTTGTATTGTCGCCGTTGGCACTGATTTTTTTGAAGCGATCCCCAAAATCAAGGCAGAGGGTACGCCAAGCTGATATTTTGTCACCAGACTTCCTGTTTCCGGCCATCTTCATTGCCTCATCCCGCAAGGGATGCTAGTGGCACTTCGGACTGTGAATTGCCGGAGTGGAGTACCTGATGGCCGGGGACTATATCGTTAAAGACATTTCAATGGCCGAGTTTGGCCGCAAAGAGCTGAATATCGCTGAAACGGAAATGCCGGGCCTGATGTCCCTGCGCGCCGAATATGGCGAAAGCAAGCCGCTGAAAGGCGCGCGGATCGTCGGTTCGCTGCATATGACCATCCAAACCGCCGTTCTGATCGAAACGCTGGTGGCGCTGGGCGCGGATGTACGCTGGGCGTCGTGCAACATCTTCTCGACGCAGGACCACGCGGCGGCGGCGATTGCCGAGGCTGGTATTCCCGTTTTCGCCATCAAGGGCCAGACGCTGGAAGAGCATTGGGATTATCTGGACAAATCCTTCCTGTTCGACGAAGGCCCCAACATGATCCTGGACGATGGCGGCGACGCGACGCTGTACATCCTGCTGGGTGCACGTGCCGAGGCAGGAGAGGACATTATCCCTGTTCCGGGTTCGGAAGAGGAAGAGGTGATCAAGAAGCAGATCGCCAAGCGCATGGCCGCGTCTCCGGGCTGGTTCACCAAAATGCGCGACCAGATCCAAGGCGTCTCTGAAGAAACCACCACCGGTGTAAACCGCCTGTATCAGCTGGTGAAAGATGGCCACCTGCCGTTCCCGGCGATCAACGTGAACGACTCGGTCACCAAGTCGAAGTTCGACAACAAATACGGCTGCAAGGAATCGCTGGTAGACGGTATTCGCCGCGCCACCGACACCATGATGGCCGGTAAGGTTGCCGTGGTCTGCGGCTATGGTGACGTGGGCAAAGGATCGGCGGCTTCGCTGCGTGGCGCAGGCGCCCGCGTGAAAGTGACCGAGGTCGACCCGATTTGCGCGCTGCAAGCGGCCATGGACGGGTTCGAAGTCACCCTGCTGGAAGACGAAGTCGCAAACGCGGATATCTTCATCACCACCACCGGCAACAAGGACGTGATCCGCATCGAGCATATGCGCGAGATGAAGGACATGGCGATCGTCGGCAACATCGGCCATTTCGACAACGAAATTCAGGTGGCCAGCCTGAAGAACCACAAATGGACCAACATCAAGGAACAGGTGGACATGATCGAGATGCCCTCGGGCAACCGCATTATCCTGCTGTCCGAAGGTCGCTTGCTGAACCTTGGCAACGCCACCGGTCACCCCTCGTTCGTGATGTCGGCCTCTTTCACCAACCAAGTCCTGGCCCAGATCGAGCTGTTCACCAAAGGCGATGAATACAAGAACGAAGTCTACATCCTGCCCAAGCATCTGGACGAAAAAGTTGCCCGTCTTCATCTGGACCGGATCGGCGTTAAGCTGACCCAGATGGACAGCGATCAGGCGGCCTATATCGGCGTAAAACCCGAAGGCCCATACAAGCCGGAACACTACCGCTACTAAGTGCGAAAGACGCATGACCAAGCCTTCCAGACGCTGCCGAATCCTGCTTTCGGCGGCGTCTTTTCTTTTCGGCCTCTTAACGCTGTTGACCTTGTTGGGCGGCGGCGTTTGGTGGCTGCTTGCCCATCCCAATACGCCTGTACCCCCGCACTGGAACCCGCTGCGTGATCTGACCGTGACCGCGCCAGTGACTCCGGTCACTCCCTACCAGTTGAACCGCGCACTGGCGGATGACGCTTTATGCCGTGCAGCCTTGGCCGAGGCTGGAGCTCGGTTTGATCCGCTGGACGATCTGGTGGTGGACCAGAATTGCGGAATCGAGGGACGCGGCCGGTTGTCCGGTCTGGTGAACGCCCGCGTCACTGCAGTCGAGACCCGGTGTGCCACAACTTTGCGGCTTGTCATGTGGGAACACCATGTTGTGCAACCCGCTGCGCAGCAACTACTGGGGACTTCCGTCAGCAGAATGCGCCAGATCGGCAGCTATAACTGCCGCCGGATGCGGACCGCGCAAGGACAAGACAATGGTTGGAGCAGTCACGCCACTGCGGACGCGATCGACATCGTCGGAGTGGATCTCTCGGACGGGCGCAGCTTGAACCTGCTGGCTGACTGGGACGCTGACGGGCCCGAGGCCGATTTTCTGCGCCAGATATGGCGCGGAGCCTGTGACTGGTTCCGCGTGGTGCTTGGCCCTGACTACAACCGCTTACATGCCGATCACTTCCACCTGCAGGGGCCCGGCTGGGGCTACTGCCGATAGTACCTCAGCGTAGAGGTGGGATAAAATCGCCGCGGCCCTGTGGCGTGAAATCCAGAACATTCCACAGTGGCCAAGCCGCATCCACGTGCCGGGGATGCCAATCGCTGGGTTCAAAGAACAGCTCGGAACTCCAGAAGTGATGAATGCCATCAGGGAGCTGTTGAAAGACATTCAGGATGGGAAGCTGATCACCCCCGTCGGTCTCGGCCAGATAGTCACGTTGGTAATTCGTCCCTAATGCTGAGTAGAGCGGCAGCGCATTCCAACCCATCTCATCCTTGAGCGCCGAGAGTTTTTCGGGCGTATTCTGCGCCACCACGGCGACCGAGGCGTTCTGCTTCAGATGATGAACCTGAGAGTTCAGCCCATCCAGAAACGCCGAACACATAGGGCAGGGGCGTTCCGCGTCGGGTCCGTACATCAGCGAATAGATAATCAGCGTATCCTTATCGCCAAACAGCGACGACATAGGCGCACCCTCGCCTGCCAGATCTCGGAACGCATAATCGTTAGGGGTTTTGCCTCCTGTTGGCAGAGAACGGCGCAAGGCAGCGACCTCTTCAACCTTTGCTCTCAGGTCCCGCTCGGCGGATAGAAGTGCATTACGAGCTGACCGATATTCGGTGGTTTCATTCGGTAACCTTACGGGCATGGGGACCTCCGGGAATCATAATTAACAAAAATGTTAAATAATAAATCAGAAAAAATCAAATCACCGAGTCCCGCGAAGTTCAGCCTAGGGGGAAACCTTGTGATTTTTCCCTTTTGGGAATTCCGCCGACAAGGCTAGTCTCTCGTGCATCGGTAAAAAGTTCCGTGACAATGGATTAAGGAGATTGGGACATGGGCAAACGCGACGAATTGATCGCCAAATACGCTGAAGATCTAAAAGGCAAATGCGGGATGGACCCCGATATGGACCTGCTGACCAAGGTCACCATCGGTTGCGGTCCGGCGATCTATGACGCGGATGCGTCGACAGTGGCGGCCAGCCAGGAAGGCGAGCTTGAGACGGTCAAGAACAACTTCCTCATCAAAAAGCTGGGCCTGTCGGATGGTCCCGAACTGATGGAAGGGATCAACAAGGCCATGGAGACCTATGGCATGTCCGAGCGTAACAAGTACCGCGCTGTCGTCTATTACATGCTGACCAAGCATTTCGGCAAAGAATCGGTCTATAGCTGATCCAGCCAAGAACCATTTCAGCACCCGTCGGTCTTACCGGCGGGTGTTTTGTATTTGATTGAAACTCTAAATACTTGGCGTTTGAAGCGCGGTTCTGAAATCGGCTAAGGTCAGGTCATGACCAGGACGGTCAGAACCAATAGATTTCCGTATGCGTGTGGTGAGCTTGGGAGCACGCGGGGTAGGGAAGGTTCTGAAGTCGTCAGGGCCTTCCCTTTTCATTCAATCCGCCTCTGTCTCGCCCAAAGCGCAGATCAACTGCCATTCTGTATCGCTGACCGGCTGCACTGAAAGGCGTGAATTCTTGACCAGAACCATTTCACCCAAACGCTCATCCGCCTTGATCTGATCCAGTTTGACCGGAATTGTGAAAGACCGGACGGCTTTGATATCCACGCATTCCCAACGCTCATCATCGGTTGTGCTGTCGGGATGGGCCTCGGCACAGACTTCGACAATGCCGACAATCTCCTTGTCCTTTTGCGAGTGGTAGAAAAAACCCCGGTCACCAATCTGCATCTGACGCATGAAATTGCGGGCCTGGTAGTTGCGCACCCCATCCCATTCCTCGCCCGCGTCCCCCTTGCCGACCTGCTGATCCCAGCTCCAGGTCGAGGGTTCGGATTTGAACAGCCAATACGCCATCAGCCGATGACCTTTTTCCACGGGATCAATTCAACCGAGTCGAACAGGTCGGCCAGCGCGTAGGGGTCATTTGCGGCCCAGGCCTCAGCGGCGGCCAGATTCTCGACATCCAGAATGACCAGCGATCCGATCATCGCATCGCCGTCCAGTAACGGCCCGGCCTGCGCCACAACACCGGTTTCTTCAATGTAAGCCAGATGGGCGGTGCGGTTGTCCAGCCGGGTCTGTAGGGCACCAGCTTTATCCCGGGCGATCAGGGCGATGAGCATATTATTCCTCCTTGAGTGGGCGACCCAGCAGGGCCTGAATCGCGTCGGTGACACTGTAGGCACCGCTGCTGAGTTTCGCCACCGTTGCGCTGATGGGCATGTCTAACCCTTCGCTCGCTGCGATTTCGGACATGGCCTGCGCAGTGGCGACACCTTCGACGGTTGTCGTGGTGTCAAATGGCTTGTTTAGACCCAAACAAAGGCCAAAACGATAGTTTCGCGACAATTCGGATGAGCAGGTTAGAACCAGATCACCCAGCCCCGATAGCCCCATCAGCGTATCGGGCCGTGCCCCGCGCTGGGCGGCAAAGCGCTGCATCTCGGCAAATCCGCGCGTGATCAACGCAGCGCGGGCGCTATCGCCAAGCCCTGCACCAATGGCCGCGCCGCAACCAATAGCCATCACATTCTTTAGCGCTCCACCTAGCTCTGCCCCGATGGTATCGGCGGTACGATAAAGACGCAGATTGGCAGTTGTCAGCTCTTGCTGAAGCGCTTCACCCAGTTCGGCATCATCACAAGCCAGCGTCAACGCCGTAGGCAAACCGCGCGCGATATCATCGGCAAAGCTGGGGCCAGTCAGCAAGGCCGGAAGTGCGTCCGGAACGGTTTGACGGATGACTGCAACGGGACCCAGCCCCGTGGACAGTTCGATCCCCTTGCAGCAAGCCACCAAAACCTTGCCACCCAGTTCGCCGGTATATTGCGTCAACGCATCGCGCAGCTTTTGCATTGGGACGGCCAGTAACAACACATCGGATTGCGCCGCTTGTTCAAATTCAGCTGTCACTGAAACACTGGCGGGCAGTGTAACGCCCGGCAATCGTCGCGGGTTCTCGCGCCCGTGCCGCATCTGCGCTGCTTGCTCGGCATCTCGTGACCAGAGAGTTACAGGCCCATTGCCCGCCAAAGATATCGCCAGAGCGGTTCCAAATGCGCCAGAACCAAGGACGGCCACGCTCATGCCTTGGCCCCTTTTTTGCCGCTACCCAGCATTGCAGGGCTGGTTTGATCCAAGGGCCAGCGGGGCCGCGCCGTCAGGTCCAACCCATCTCGTGCACCGGTGCGGAATCGTTCCATACCCGCATAGGCGATCATTGCGGCATTATCAGTGCACAAAGCCAGCGGAGGGGCAGTAAATCGGGCGCCCATTTCCGCAGAAACAGTCTCTAATGCTGTGCGAATAGCGGAATTTGCTGCGACACCTCCGGCAACGGCAATAACCGGTTCTGACGGTGATGTCTCAAGATACTGGGCAATCGCGCGGCGGGTTTTCTCAGCTAAGGTATCAACAATAGCCTGCTGAAAACCGGCACACAGATCAGCGCGATCTTGTCGGGTCAGCCCCCCTTTTTCGGCTACGACCTTATCCCGCATCCGCATCAGCGCGGTCTTGAGTCCCGAAAAAGACAGGTCACATCCGGGGCGATCCAGAAGGGGCCGGGGAAAGCGGAAACGTTTGGCATCACCCGCGCGCGCCTCAGCCTCGACCGAGGGGCCACCGGGTTGCGGCAGACCCAACAGACGGGCGGTCTTGTCAAAGGCTTCTCCGGGGGCATCGTCGATCGTCCCCCCAAGGCGGGTGAACTGTTCCGGTCCATGAGCGATCAGATATTGGCAGTGACCACCCGAGACCAGCAGCATCAGGTAGGGAAAAGCAATCTCGTCGGTCAGTCTTGGTGTCAGCGCGTGCCCGGCCAAATGGTTCACCCCGATTAGCGGCAACCCGGTTGCTGCGCTTAGGCCCTTTGCGCACATCACGCCGGATATTACGCCGCCAATTAAGCCGGGACCGGCGGTGACAGCGATAGCGTCCAGATCATCTAAGCCAATTTCGGCGTGTGTTAGAGCCTGTTTGATGCAAATATCCAGCTTTTCCGCATGCGCACGCGCTGCGATCTCAGGCACAACGCCACCATAGGCGCTGTGCAACTCAGTCTGGCCATGCACCACGGATGACAGGATCTCGGCCGCTACGCCTGTGCCCTGCCGCACAACGGCGGCTGCGGTATCGTCGCAGCTGCTTTCCAGTCCAAGGACGGTAAGTGTTTGCACCATAGGCCTGATCCGTTGCATCATGATTGCCAAGCGGGGTATCACCCCGCGCGGATGCAAACAATCCCAAGGCCGAAGGCGCCGACCGTTGTATTTGTTGATGACCCGCCCTCGCGCCGCCTCGGACAGGTTCGTTGCGCAACTGCCGGACCACATTCGGCCGCAAGTCGCGGTTATCCATTCACCCTTGTTAAAGATCGAACCGCTGGGTGTCATGGTTGAGTCCGATGATTCTGCTGGACTGATCTTTTCCTCGGCAAATGGCGTGAACGCCGCCGCCGTATTGAATGTGGAACGCAGCCTGCCCGCCTATTGCGTTGGTCCGGTGACCACGCAGGCAGCGCAGGCGGCAGGGTGGGATGCTCAGATGCTGGGTGCGACGGCCGAAGGGCTGGTGGCCAATCTGCTGAAACTCAAGCCAAACAGCCCGCTGCTGCATCTGCGCGGAGAACACAGCCGTGGCAACGTGGCCGCGCGTTTGACTGAATCCGGGCTGACCACCCGAGAACAGCCGATTTATCGACAGCAACTTCTGCCGCTGAGTGATGAGGCTTCCCACGCCGCCGAGGGTGATCAGCCCATCATCGCCCCGCTATTTTCACCCCGCACAGCGCGACAATTTGCCGATGTCTGGGCCGGATCTGCGCCTCTGTGGCTGGCCGCGATCAGCGAAGCCACAGCGGAACCCCTTAAAACACTGAGTTTCGAGCGGCTGAAGATCGCGGATGAACCGACCCCGGACAAAATGCAGAAAGCCGTGAAAAAACTCGTGAAACACGTGATGCGGGTTGAGAGCGCGCCGGGTGCAGATTAACTTGGGTTAGTCTGTTGTTCATGTGTTTTGGGAATCGATAAGGGGATTAACGCGGTGGCTGATAAGAAGAAACCCGATCAGGAACCGGTCGAAGACCCCAGCGTCGAAGAGGTGGCAGAGGCCGCCGAGACCGAAAGTGATGCAGTCTCGGATGAGAAATCCGTTGACGCGGATAACGCTGCGGACGAATTGACTTCCGAAGCCGAAGCCGAAGCCGAAGCCGAAGCCGAAGCCGAAGCCGAAGCCGAAGCCGAAGCCGAAGCCGAAGCCGAAGCCGAAGCCGAAGCCCTGAACAGGGCCGAGCCGACCGAAGAAAAGGTGATCGAACGCACAGTCGAAAAACGCGGTGGGTTTGTTCCGGCTTTGTTGGGCGGGGTTATTGCTGCTGGCCTCGGATTTGCTGTAGGCAACAGCGGGTTATTGTCTCAAGGAGCAGATAGCTCGGACGCAATTTCCGCACTCGAGTCGAAGCTGGCGGAACAATCCGATCAGATTGCCCAACTGACAAAAACTCTTGCTAAAGGCCCCGATGTCTCGGGCTTGTCAGATCAGATCAAGGCGTTGTCGGATAAGCTTGCTCCGGTCGAAAGCGATCTGACTGCCGTGAAGAGCAGTGTCGATGGCCTGACCGGCAAGGTCGACCCGCTTGAGGAACGCCTGACCGCGCTTGAGAAGCAGCCGCTTGAAGCAAATGTCTCGCCCGAGGCCACAGCCGCGTTCGAGGCAGAATTGAAGAAACTACAGGATTCTCTGGCCGCTCAGCGTAGCGAAGTGGAAAAGATGGTCTCAGACGCGCAGGCTTTAGAGGCTAAAGCTTCGGCCGAGGCGCGCGCGGCGACCAACGCTGCCATCCTGTCGCGTTTGCATGGTCAATTGGATGCCGGTCAACCCTATGAAGATTTGGTCTCTGAACTGAAAGCCGGTGGTGTCGATGTACCCGATGCCTTGGCTGCGTCTTCGAAGGACGGAGTTGAGACGCTTTCGGCGCTGCGCAGCTCGTTTGCCCCCGCAGCCCGCGCCGCACTGGCGGATGCCCGTGATGCCGATAAAGGCACAGGCTTGGTTGCTTTCTTGCAGCGCCAGACAGGCGCGCGGTCGGTGACCCCGCAAGAGGGCGACGATCCGGACGCGGTCCTGTCGCGTGCTCAGGCAGCGTTGGCAGATGGTGATGTCTCAAAGGCACTGACCGAATTGAAATCCCTGCCCGAAGCGGCACAAACCGCATTGGCGGATTGGGAGCAGGCGGCGCAGACACGGGCCTCTGCCGTCGAGGCCGCAAACACGCTTGCTTCAAGCCTGAACTCGAACTGAAGGACCTGCCATGCTGTGGTCATTGTTAAAGATCCTTGTTTTTGTTGCGATTATCGGCCTGCTGGCCATGGGAGCCGGGTTCTTGATGGAATCATCCGGCGGCGTGCAGATCACCGTCGCAGGCACCGAATACACACTGGGCCCGCTGCAATCAGTGATCGCGCTGGGCGTGCTGGTGTTTGCGGTCTGGTTGTTCTTCAAGCTGCTTACGCTGCTGATCGCCACGCTGAAATTCCTAAACGGTGATGAAACCGCCCTTTCACGTTATTTCGATCGCAGTCGGGAAAAGCGGGGATATCAGGCTCTGGCGGACGGGTTGATGGCGCTGGCCTCGGGTGAGGGGCGCGTGGCAATGACCAAGGCCCATAAGGCCGAGAAGCTGCTGAACAATCCGGAACTGACCAATTTGCTGGTGGCGCAGGCAGCCGAGATGACCGGTGATACCAAGAAAGCGTCCGAGACTTACAAGAAGCTGGTCACCAACAACGCCACGCGATTTGTCGGTGTGCGCGGGATCATGAAGCAAAAGCTGGCCGAAGGCGATGATGAAACCGCGCGCAAGCTGGCCGAGAAGGCTCTGGCCCTCAAACCCCGGCATGAAGAAACGCAGGATGTGCTGTTGAACCTGCAGACCAAGGCGCAGGATTGGGCCGGTGCGCGGTCCACGTTGACCTCGAAGCTGAAGGCCGGGTATTTGCCGCGCGATGTGTTCAAGCGGCGCGACGCAGTCCTGGCTTTGTCCGAGGCCAAAGTGCTGCTGGACGACACGGCGACGGTCGAACAGCAGGAACATGCGATTGAGGCAAACCGCCTTTCACCCGATCTTGTCCCGGCAGCCGCCATGGCCGCGCGCGCCTATATCGAAAAGGGCAAACCGCGTGCAGCAACCAAGATTCTGAAAAAGGCGTGGGAAGTACAACCTCACCCGGATCTGGCCCATGCCTTTGCCGAGATTGTGCCAGACGAAACACCTGAACAGCGGATCAAGCGGTTCACCGCTTTGACCCGCGTTCATTCAGAGAATATGGAAACACGCCTGATCTTGGCCGAGCTGAACATTGTAGCCGAAGACTTCCCCGAAGCCCGTCGCGCGCTGGGTGATGTTGTCGAAAAGCAGGGGGATGCACGGGCCTACACGCTGATGGCTGCGATTGAACGGGGCGAGGGCGCCTCGGACGCGGTGGTTCAGGGTTGGCTGGCCAAGGCGTTGAACGCACCGCGCGGGCCGCAATGGGTCTGCACCAATTGCCACGACATTCAGCCTGAATGGGGACCGGTGTGCCAGAACTGCGGCAGCTTCGATACGCTCAGTTGGCAGACGCCTCAGACGCCCGAGATTGCTAGTGTGACGGGTGTGCACATGCTGCCTCTGATCGTTGGCGCGCTTGAGGATCAATCAGAGGCTGAAGAGGCAGAGGAACCTGAAGAAAGTGCTGAAGAGTCACTTGAAGAGCCGGTCGAAGAGGACATGATCGAGGGAAAGGCCGAGCCGGTCACGGAGGAAGTCGCGCGACAGACTTAACGCGCGGTCTCGGCGTTGAAAGCGTCGTTCCGCAGCTTAAACAGCCCGGCTCACCGATTTTGATCAAGGGCGACCAAAGCCATTATGTGCTATCGGCTGTCGTAGGCGACACCGGCACACAAGACGACTAAACCGATCCCGGCGGGTTTTGCACGTCCAGATAACGTTCGGCCGGAATCCTCACGAGACCTTTGATCCCCAAGGCAGTACGATCCGCATCATCCAACTGCGCAATTGCCCGTTCAACCGCTGTAAAAATCGCTTGCTGATCGTTACCCTCCGCAGTGATCAAAGGCAGGCTAGGCGTCGGGTCCGTCCACTCTAACACCCGCAGAGATGCGGCAAACTCTTCATACTCAGCCATCAATCGCCAAGAAACCGCATCAAGGGCGGCGATATCTGCGTGACCTTCCGCAACGGACTGCGCCGACTTCAGGTGACCTTTGGTTTGCACACGGTGCTTGAACCAGAAGCCATGCGGCTCAAGATGCCAATAAGGCGCGGCGTAGCCAGATTGCGAAAATGTCTGGTTGTAAGCGAACACCGCTTCCCGAAACGCCATCAGATTTGTGCGTGGATCATCGGCGCGCACGACCAGAGCACTGCGGTAATAGCCGGGCGGACACCCGTCGAGACCATAGTCTGGCGTGCCAACCAACGCGACCTTATCGTGTAGCCATGTCCGGTACGGCATGCCGCAAGTCTGGCTCAGCACCAGTTCCGGGTGCTGCCAGACCGAGAATTCCTCGACGTCCTGCGACAGATGCTCAGGGCTCTCGATCCCGGCGCGGTTCAGATTGTCACGGATGAGGTTCCAGTATCGCAGATGTGCCTCATCAAGCTGAGGGCGGGCATACATCATCAGGCTTGCGATCATTGCATCTGCCCGAACAGTTCATACAGCTCTATCGTGGTTTTCACGCCGACCTTCTGCTGGATGCGCCCGCGATGAATTTCTACCGTGCGGGGGCTGATACCCAAGGCAGTTGCGATCTCCTTGCTCGACGTGCGCGCGGGGTGGGTCAGAATGTGTTGCAGGACCTGCTCCTCGCGGTCGGTCAAAAGTCTGCGCTTATCCGCAAGCATCTGACGTCGCGATTTCTCGGCGCGCAGACGGTCGCCTATTTCAAACGCGGCCTGTATCCGTTCGATCAGCACCTGCAGGTCAAAGGGTTTTTCCAGAAAATCAATTGCACCCGCCTTGGTGGCCCGCACGGATTCCGGAATGCCGCCATGACCCGAGATGAAAATGACCGGTATGGTCGACTCGCGCCGGTTCAGATGTTCCTGCAATTCCAGCCCGTCCATGCCGGGCATGCCATAGTCCAGGATCAGGCAACCTTTTGCGTCCTCATGCACCTGATTCAGAAATGTCTGCGCATCGGCAAAATGCTCGACCCGTAGTCCGCGTTTGCTGAGCGACCGAGATAAGGCGACGCGCACATCTTCATCGTCATCGACGATATAGACGACCAGCGGCTCAAAGGTCATGCGTGATCCTCCTTGGGCTGATCGCGGCGCTGCAGGGTGAAACAGAAGCGCGCCCCGGACGTCTCAGTAGGCTCGTACCAAATGGCTCCGTCATTGGCTTTGACGATGGTCCGACAAATGGACAGGCCCAGCCCCATCCCGTCGGTCTTCTGGGTGTCAAACGAGTTGAACAAGGTGACACCATCGCTAATCCCGGGCCCGTTATCCTCAACCCGCACCTCGACCAGTTCATCGCTGGTCTTTGTAGTGATGGTGATTTTACCCTTGCCATCCGGATCCAGGGCCAAGGCGTCGATCGCGTTGCGCAACAGGTTAACCAGAACCTGAGCGATCTGCGTCCGGTTTCCGATGACAAGAGGAAGGTCGGTTTCTTCATAAAGCAGCTTGATCTCGTGTAACTTCGCCTCGGCGTCCATCAGGCTGACGGTTTGCTGGATCAGCCCGTTCAGTTCAAACGGAGTCTGACGTCCGCGATCCTTACGCACCACATCACGCAGGGCGCGGATGATGTCGCCCGCACGGCGCGACTGGCGGTCGATATCCGAAAGGATTTCTATAACCTCAGGATCGGGATCGCCGATTTCATCCAGCGTGATCTTCGCGGCGTCGACATTATAGGAAATCGCGCTTAGCGGTTGGTTCAGCTCATGCGCCAGCCCCGAGGCCATCTCGCCCATCAGGTTGACCCGTGCCACATGGGACAGATCGCGGCTGAGGCGGCTTACTTCATCCTCGGCCTGCTTTCGATCGCTGACGTTGTCGATAATGGCAACCGCATGATCAGGGGTACCGCTTTCATCGCGGATGAGGATGGCATTGACCCGCAACCAGATGGGGGATCCGTCTTTTCGAATAAACTGGTTCTCGGCGATGAACTCGGAATCCTGCAGAAGGGTTTCGCGAAACTTGACCGCGATCTGCTGTTCATCTTCCGGCAGGATGTCGGCCAGCGTCATCTTCTCCAATTCATCCGGCTGATATCCCATGATATCGCACAGCTGTTCGTTGGTCCGCAGAAACCGCCCCGTTTCGGGCGAGATCTGCGCCATCCCGCGCGAGGCCAGATCGAAGGTGCGGCCATAGGCGGTTTCGAACCGTTGCCGTTGCCGAACTTCCTGAGTCAGAGCCGCACCGGTATCTTCCAGCTCGCGATAGGGGCTGTGCAGGCCTTCTTCGGTGGTGATCTCTCCGCTGCGCAATTGCTGGCTCTGGCTGGCGAAGGTGCGCACAGGGGCATAGATCCGGTCGGCCATGGCCAAACCAATTGCGCCCGTCAGAATGGCAATGGCAAGCGCGATCCAGACGCCTTGCGTCCGGTTCTTCTTGATCTCGCCAATAAAGTTGTCCTCGGCCGCATAAAGCCCGATCAACCAACGCAGCCCCGGCTCGGACACCTCGATCAGCATCGCCACATAGTCCTGACCGTTCAGCTGGAAATCGGTATGAACCGGTCCTTCCGTGTCGCTCAGACCGGTTTGCACGACATCTCCGAACGCCTTTTGCGCGATGGGGTCTGCGATTTGGTCCACACGCGTCAGCTCGGGCGCTTCCATATGTGCTTCCTGCCGGATCAGCACCAGCGTTGGATGCGCCAGCACCGCGCCATTTTCGTTCAGAACCAGCGCGGCACCGCGTCGTTCCGACCAGATGTCCAGCAGGAACCCCGACAGGGCGTCGATCTGGATATCGACACCCAAAATGGCACGGATAGCTCCGGTATCGTCCAATATGGGGACACTATAAGTGATTCCCGGCTGGCGCGTGGTGAAGAAGATATAAGGCTCTGTCCAGATCGGTGCTTTGGCTTCGGTCACCATTCTGAACCAGGGCCGGGTGCGCGCCTCATAGGTGTCAGTCTGGGTAGTGGCCGTTTCCAGCAATGTGAACTGATCGTTGCGCCATTGGAAATCGGCGGGATGTTCCGCGGTGCCGGGCAGGAATGGCGGAACGAACTTGGTGCGATAGCGTCCGGGCTCTTCCGCGCGCATGACATAGACAAACCTGCCCGTCGCATCGGCCAGATACATCCCTGCGAGTTGAGGCGCGACCTGTAGCTGCTGAAAAAAATGGCTTTCCAATACGCCAGGATCGCTGATTTCCAGTACGTCATTTTCAGCAAGTCGCCGAGTTGCATCCAAGGCCTGCCGGGCGGGGTTCAGAAAACTTTTGACTTGGCCGATGACATTGACACTGACTTCGTTCAGCGATGTTCGGGATTGCCGCAACAGCGCGTTCTCCGAGCTGACAAAGGTCGACAGGATCACCGAAAGGATGGCGATGAACTGCAGCCCACCCAAACACAGCGCAAGCGTGGCGCGCAGCGATCTTCGCCTGCGGGCTGGCTCAGTGTGGTCCTGGCGTATTTCTTGTTGCCCTGCGTAGTTCAATTCTTGTCCAAACGACCTTCTGCACGGGTCGGTATCACAGTCACAGAATGTGATCAGTTACCCTCTTTCCCCTATATCTGAATCCAAGCCTATACGTAATCTACCGTATAGACACCTGCTGTTTGGTTTCGCTTTCCTCTTTATCATCGGGGGGCCTGATTCCAGTGCGATTTTTTCTGTTGTGTTCTGAAAGGTTTCAGGCACCCCACAGATCAAAAAAGACTGACAACAGGAGTGTCAAAGTGTTCAAGAAAACCTCAATCACCGCATTTGCTGCGGCGGCCCTGATGGCACCAGCGGCATATGCTGAAGAATTTATCACGATCGGAACTGGCGGCGTTACGGGTGTCTATTACCCGACGGGTGGCGCGATCTGCCGTCTGGTCAACAAGGGCCGGAAAGAGCACGGGGTCCGGTGTTCGGTGGAGTCGACTGGGGGGTCGGTTTACAACATCAACACCATTCGCGAAGGCGAGCTTGAGTTTGGGGTGGCACAGTCGGACTGGCAGTACCACGCGTTCAACGGCAGCTCGAAATTCGAAGAAGCCGGCCCGTTTGAGAACCTGCGTGCCGTGTTCTCGGTACACCCAGAGCCGTTCACGGTTGTGGCGCGTGCCGACGCGGGTATCTCGAATTTCGAAGACCTGAAGGGCAAACGCGTCAATATCGGCAATCCCGGTTCCGGTCAGCGTGGCACCATGGAAGTGCTGCTGGGCGAAATGGGTTGGACCACCGACGATTTCGAACTGGCGACCGAGCTGAAGGCGGCTGAACAGTCCGCTGCCCTGTGCGACAACCAGATCGATGCGATGGTTTACACCGTTGGTCACCCATCGGGTTCGATCCAGGAAGCAACCACCGCCTGTGACTCGGTTCTGGTGAACGTCAGCGGCGACGCGGTTGACAAGCTGGTTGGTGACAACTCCTTCTACCGTACCGCAACCATCCCAGGTGGCATGTATCGTGGTTCGGATGGTGACACCTCGACATTTGGTGTTGGTGCAACCTTCGTGACTTCGGCTGACGTGTCGGAAGACGCGGTTTATGCGGTTGTCAGCTCGGTCTTCGAGAACTTCGATGACTTCAAAAAGCTGCACCCGGCATTTGCCAACCTGAAACCAGAAGAGATGATTGCGGACGGCCTGTCGGCACCGCTGCATCCGGGTGCCGAGAAGTACTACAAAGAAAAAGGCTGGATTCAGTAACCAGACCTGACACGGGGCGCCTTTCGGGGCGCCCCGATTCATATCCGGGCTAAACCGGAGACAAGACGGCCGCAAAAACCAAGGCCGAAGGACAGGGAGATACCAACATGAGTTCCGACACACAGGGCAATCGCCCTCTTTCCGAAGAAGAGCTTCAGGAACTGGTTGCCTCATCAGATGCAGGCGCGCGTGATCCGGCGGGAAATGTCGGGCTGTTTCTGGCGATCGTTGCGGTTTTGTGGTCGGTGTTTCAGGTCGTTCTGGCCTCTCCCCTATCGAATTATCTGCTGCCGGGCAGTGTAGTGAACAACTCACGCCAGATTCATCTGGCCTTTGCGATGTTCCTGGCCTTTTCGGCATATCCGGCGCTGAAATCCAGCCCGCGGAACTACATCCCGATTCAGGATTGGATCATGGGGATCGTGGGCGCATTTCTGGCCCTCTATGGCTATTTCTTCTATCAAAAGATCGTCGATGCGGGCGGTCTCGCAGACGATACGGACAAGTGGTTTGCTCTTGTTGGCCTGCTGTTGTTGTTCGAGGCCGCGCGTCGCGCGCTTGGCCCGGCAATGGCGATCATCGCTACGATCTTTCTGGCCTACGTCTTCTTCGGTTCCTCCGAGTGGGTGCCCGAGGTGATCCGCTGGAAAGGTGCCAGCCTGCAAAAGGCGATGAGCCATATGTGGATCACGTCCGAAGGCGTCTTTGGCATCGCGCTGGGCGTGTCGACCAAGTTCGTCTTCCTGTTCGTGCTGTTCGGCGCGCTTTTGGATAAGGCGGGCGCGGGCAATTACTTCATCAAGATGGCCTTTGGCGCGCTGGGGCACCTGCGCGGTGGCCCGGCCAAAGCGGCTGTTGTTGGTTCTGCGGCGACCGGCCTGATCTCGGGCTCGTCCATTGCGAACGTTGTCACGACCGGCACCTTCACTATCCCACTGATGAAGCGTGTGGGCTTTTCCAGCGAACAAGCGGGCTCGGTTGAGGTCGCTTCATCCGTGAACGGCCAGATCATGCCACCGGTGATGGGCGCTGCTGCCTTCCTGATGGTGGAATATGTAGGCATCTCATACGTTGAGGTGATCACCCACGCCTTCCTGCCCGCTGCGATTTCTTACATCGCGCTCGTCTACATTGTACACCTTGAAGCGGTGAAGCGGAACATGCCGACGCTGGGCGACCGCGTCGTTTCGATGGGGCGCACAATCGGTGGAATGGCGCTGTTCTTCGTGGGCTTTGCCGGGCTGTGTTACGGCATCCAATACCCGATCAAGGCCATTGTCGCGCTCATGCCCGATGCGTCGGGGCTGGTCCTGTCGGCTCTGATCGTGCTGGCCTATCTGTTCCTGCTATGGCTGGCTTCCGGAGTAGAGGACTTGGTTCCGGATGACCCCAACGCCAAAGAGGTCGAGCTGCCGGTGATCGCCGAGATCTACAAGGCCGGTCTGCATTACCTGCTGCCGATCATCGTGCTGGTCTACTTCCTGATGATCGAACAGAAATCACCGGGCCTATCAGCCTTCTGGGCGACTTCGCTGTTGTTCGTGATCCTGCTGACGCAGAAACCGCTCAAG
Organism: Ruegeria sp. C5; assembly: GCF_056537605.1. Classification (NCBI taxonomy): domain Bacteria; kingdom Pseudomonadati; phylum Pseudomonadota; class Alphaproteobacteria; order Rhodobacterales; family Roseobacteraceae; genus Ruegeria; species Ruegeria sp. C5. The sequence continues at coordinate 48,248 of NZ_JBQFRX010000006.1, forward strand.
TCGATCTTCCGGGGTGAAAGTGACTCCGCGAATGCCTTCAAGGCCGGTGTCGTCGACCTGTGGAACGGGCTGATCGACGGCGCGCGCAACATGATCGGTATCGCGCTGGCGACCGCCACCGCGGGCGTGATCGTGGGCACCGTAACGCTGACCGGAGTGGGTCAGGTGATGGCTGATCTGGTCGAGTTCCTGTCGGGTGGCAACCTGATCGCCATGCTGGCGCTGGTCGGTCTTCTCAGCCTGATCCTCGGAATGGGCCTGCCGACCACGGCGAACTACATCGTCGTCAGCTCGCTGATGGCGGGTGTGGTTGTCGAACTGGGCGCGCAGGATGGGCTGATCGTGCCGCTGATCGCGGTGCACTTGTTCGTCTTCTACTTCGGCATCATGGCTGATGTGACACCGCCCGTGGGTCTGGCGAGCTTTGCGGCCGCCGCCGTTTCTGGTGGGGATGCGATTAAGACCGGTTTCACCGCCTTCTTCTACAGCTTGCGCACCGTGGCACTGCCTTTCGTGTTCATCTTCAACACCGATCTGTTGCTGATCGATGTGGGCTGGGTACAGGGCATCTTGGTGGCCGTCTCTGCGACCATCGCGATCCTGATCTTCACCGCAGGTACCATGGGCTGGTTCCTGACCAAGAACCGCATCTATGAAAGCGTGGCGCTGATTCTGATCGCCTTTGCGCTGTTCCGTCCGGATTTCTTCATGAACCGCATCGCACCGCCCTTTGCGCAGATCGAACCGGCACAGCTGACACAGGCCGTGGGTGAGGCCGCACCCGGCAGCACCATGCGGATTGAGGTCGCAGGTCCGGACTTTGACACTGGCAATATGACCGAAACCACCGTTGTTCTGGACATTCCGGAAGGAGCCGACGGTACAGCACGCGTTGACGCTTTGGGCCTGATGACGCTGCAAGAGGATGGTCTGGTCAAGCTTGACGAGCCGATGTTCGGTACGCCGGTCGCGGATGAGCTGGATATGTTTGACTATTATGCTGACGATGCCGTTCGCATCACCAGCATTCAGGCCCCGCAAAGCCAGCCCGCGAAAGAGCTGATCTTTATCCCGGCGCTGATCCTGTTGGGTCTTGTCGCCTTCCTCCAGCGCGGCCGTGCCGCAAAACAGGGAGAACCCGCATGACCCAGGCAATTCTGTGCGCCGTGGATATCAGCAATGGCGATCTTGATGTTTCTGTCCTTGAACGCGCCGCAGCGCTGGCCGAAATGGATGGCGCGCGGCTGGATGTCGTGACCGTGACACCCGACTATGGCGAAGGTTTCGTCAGCAGTTTCTTCGAGCCCCACCACCACGAAAAGGTGATTGAAGAGGCTCATGAAAAGCTGGTCGCCCTCTGCGCCGCCACGCTGGGGGAAGAGCGCAACGCCAAGGTCCGTCATGTGGTGGCAACTGGCAGCGCCTATCAGGAGATCCTCAAAACCGCGGAAGGCGCGGGCTCGGACTTGATCGTGATCGGCGCGCATAAGCCTGACTTGAAGGACTATTTGCTCGGTCCGAATGCGGCGCGGGTCGTGAGGCATTCGCACACGTCAGTATATGTTGTGCGGTAAATCGATCGGATTTAAGCTGAGAATCTGCCATTTGAAGTTTGTTACTCAGTAGCCAATCTCGCAGATCCTTACCGGGAGATTTCTATGATGAAGACATTCATGAAAACCGGCGCCGTACTGGCGTTGGGTGTTGTCGCTTGCGCGGCCAATGCGCAGGACCCTGCGCCGGAATATGGCTATGGTTGGGAGGACAAAAACTCGGTGACTGGCACCGAGTTCATGGTCTCGGCCGCCAATCCCATTGCTGCCAAAGCCGGATATGATGTGCTGGCCGCAGGTGGCACAGCGGCAGATGCGATGATTGCCGTGCAGCTGATGCTCAATCTGGTTGAACCGCAATCATCGGGCATCGGCGGTGGTGCGTTCATGCTGTATTGGGACGCGTCGGCCAAGACACTGACCACCTTTGATGCGCGCGAAAAGGCCCCCGCGAAAGCCACGCCTGAACGGTTCCTGTTGCCGGACGGGGAAAAGATGCCGTGGCCCGAAGCTGTTGTAGGCGGACAATCTGTTGGCGTTCCGGGCATTCTGCGCCTGATGGAAGTGACCCATAACCTCTATGGCAAGAAAGACTGGGCCTCGCTGTTCCAGTCTACCATCGATCAGGCCGAGCAGGGGTTTGAGGTTTCGCCCCGCATGGCAAACTCGATCCAAAGCACGATTGAACGTGAGCGCTCAGTCGGTGTGTTCCCGGCGGGCAAAGCGTATTTCTTCAACGAAGATGACACGCCGCTGCAGGCTGGAACCTTACTACGGAACCCCGAGTTTGCCGAAACCCTGCGCATTCTGGCCGCTCAGGGCGCAGGCGCCTTCTATAGCGGCCCCATCGCCGAAGATATCGTGGCGGCAGTGGATGCCACATCCAAGGTTGAAAACAACATCACGCTTGAAGATCTGGCCGACTACCGCGTCAAAATCCGCCCCGCCGTCTGCGCCGATTATCGCGGTTACGATGTCTGCGGAATGGGCCCACCAACCTCCGGCGGCCTGACCGTCGGGCAGATTCTGGGGATCCTCAGCAACTTCGACCTCGAAGGCACCGGTTGGAACGCCGAGATGGCGCATCTCTATGCCGAGGCCGCCAAGCTGGCCTATGCCGACCGCGCGCTTTACATGGCCGACGGTGATTTTATCGATGTACCGGTCAAGGGTCTGCTGGACACGGACTATCTAAAGCTGCGCTCGGAGATGATCGACCCTGCTGCAGCCAGCGAGAAGCGTCAGGCAGGTGAGCCGCCACGTGATCACACCGCCCTGTTTGCGCCCTCGCAAAACCCGGGTCGTCCCGGCACCAGCCATATCGTGATCCGAGATCAGTACGGCAACGCGCTGTCGATGACGACCACTATTGAGACCGCCTTTGGCAGCCGGGTTTTTGTGAGGGGTTTCCTGCTGAACAACGAACTCACCGATTTCGACCGCGCACCAAAGGATGGCGACCGTCTGGTGGCCAACCGCGTTGAGGGTGGCAAACGCCCGCGCAGCTCGATGTCACCAACCATCGTGATGAAGGATGGTGAGCCCTATCTGCTGATCGGCTCACCCGGTGGTAGCCGCATCATCAACTATGTGGCCAAAACGATCATTGCGATCCTGGATTGGGAAATGGACCCGCAGGATGCCATCGAAACCGGGCATTTCGTGCATCGCAACGGGTCTGCGATGGATCTGGAGCAGGGGACATCCGCTGCTGAATTCGCTGATGCTCTGACAGCCAAGGGGCATGAGGTCAAACAGGTCGATCTCAACAGTGGGCTTCACGCCATCCTGATCAAGGATGGCCAGCTGATCGGAGCGGCTGATCCGCGCCGCGAAGGCGTGGCACTAGGCCAATAAAGGCGAACTGCAAAAGGGCTGTTGGACAATTGTACCACGCAGCCCTTTTCTCTTGCTTTAACAGCGTACTCGTCCGATAGGGCGGTATGTTCAAAAGCCGCGCAATAACCTTCATTCTGATCACACTGATGATCGATGCCATCGGTATTGGCATCGTGTTCCCGATCATGCCCGACCTGATGGATCGCGTCGGTGCGGGCAATACCGGACAAGGAGCTTTTTGGGGTGGGCTGCTGATGGCCGCCTATGCCGGGGCGCTGTTCCTGTGCGGACCTATTGTCGGCAGCATTTCAGATGCGGTCGGGCGCAGGCCGATCCTGATCGCGGCACTGACCATGTTGGCGCTGGATTATGTGATCATGGCGCTGGCCGAAACATTCTGGCTGCTTCTTCTGGGGCGAACGCTCGCCGGGTTGGCCGGGGCGACCTATATTACCGCAACGGCTTACATCGCTGACATATCCTCACCGACTGAGAAGGCGGCGAATTTCGGTCTGATCGGGGCGGCCTTCGGGATTGGGTTTGTGCTTGGCCCAGCCATCGGCGGCATCGCTGCCGGGATCAGTATCACTGCGCCGTTCTGGATTGCCGCGGTTTTGTCCGCCGCCAACGCCCTGTTCGGCGTATTCGTCCTGCCCGAGAGCCTGAAACCAGAAAAACGCCGCCCCTTTGGCAAGCGCGACCTGAACCCGTTCAAATCGATCTTTGACTCCTTCCGCTTTCCGGGGCTGGCAGTGCCGCTGCTGTGCATTTTCATCTTTGAATTTGCTAACATGGTCTACCCCACCCTCTGGGCCTTCTGGATACGAGAGGTGTTTGGCTGGTCCACGCTGTATATCGGCCTGTCGCTGGCCGCATACGGCGTGCTGTTGGCCTTCGTCCAAGCCGGACTGATGCCGGTCTTCATTCGCTGGATCGGCGATTACCGAACCCTGCTGCTGGGGATGGTATCGGCATTGGTCGGAATGATCGGCTTTGGGTTTACCGTAACGGTTACGGCCCTTGTCATCTTTATTCTGCTTGCCGCGCTGTCCGACCTCGTGCCTGCCTTGATCACGGCTATGGCCTCGAACCAGGCGGACGAAGACCGGCAGGGCGTGGTGCAGGGAGTCATCGCGTCACTGTCTTCTGTCGCTGCGGTTCTGTCGCCTTTGGTGATGACCGGCATCTTTCAGGCGTCGGTCGATGGCGAAGGCACTTATATGCCCGGCGCACCGTTCTTTTTCTCGGCGGCTCTGGTCTTGGTGATGATGCCGTTGGTGTTCCGTCTGCGCGGGCACGCATCGGTCTGAAACGAAAAACGCACCCGCAGCGGACCGCGAGTGCGTTGAATTTTCAAGGCACGAGGCGCTTACTGAATTTCACCCATGCAGAGATACTTCATCTCAAGGAAATCCTCGATCCCGTATTTCGAACCCTCACGGCCCAGACCGGATTGTTTGACACCGCCGAACGGGGCGACTTCGGTCGAGATCAGGCCAGTGTTGATGCCCACCATGCCCGATTCCAGCGCCTCGGCCACACGCCAGACGCGCGCCAGATCACGGCTGTAGAAATACGAGGCCAGGCCGAACTCGCTATCATTGGCCATGGCAACCACGTCGTCTTCCTCTTCGAACTTGAACAGGGGCGCAACAGGGCCAAATGTTTCGTCCTTTGCTACAACCATGTCGCGGGTCACGCCGGTCAGAACGGTGGGTTCAAAGAATGTCCCGCCCAGAGCCGAACGTTTACCGCCCAATGTGACCGTTGCACCTTTGGATACCGCGTCCGAGATGTGTTCCTCGACCTTGGCGACCGCCGCGTCGTTGATCAGCGGGCCTGTGGTGACACCATCGCCAAAACCGTCGCCAATGTTCAGCGTTTTGGTCTTTTCGGCCAGCTTGGCAGCGAATTCATCATAGACGCCCGCCTGAACATAGATGCGGTTAGCGCAGACGCAGGTCTGACCGTTGTTGCGGAACTTGGCGATCATCGCGCCATCTACGGCAGCATCCACATCGGCGTCGTCGAAGACTATGAACGGCGCATTACCACCCAACTCCAACGACATCTTCTTGATGGTACCTGCGGCTTGACGCATCAGGATCTGACCCACCCGAGTCGATCCGGTAAAGGTGATCTTGGCAACCTTGTCGTTGGTGCAAAGCTCATTACCCACGCCCGAGCTATCTGTGCCCGGGATCACGTTGAACACGCCCGCCGGTATACCCGCACGTTCACCCAATACCGCCATCGCCGTCGCCGACAGCGGCGTCAGCGTCGCTGGGCGCGCCACAAAGGTACAGCCCACGGCCAGCGCTGGGCCAACTTTGCGCGCGATCATTGCGTTCGGGAAATTCCAAGGCGTGATTGATCCCACTACGCCCACGGGCTGCTTCAGCACCACGATGCGCTTGTCGCGCTGGTGGCCGGGGATGACGTCGCCGTATACACGCTTGGCCTCTTCCGAGAACCACTCGATAAAGGACGCGCCATATAGGATTTCACCGCGCGCCTCGGGCCAGGGTTTACCCATCTCGGCGGTCAGGATGGTTGCCAGATCGTCTGCGTTTTCGACCATCAGGTCGAACCATTTGCGCAGAATGGCGGCGCGTTCCTTGCCAGTCTGAGCAGCCCATTCCTTCTTCGCAGCGTAAGCTGCATCGATGGTCTGTGTTGTGCCTTCGATGCTGACATCTGTCACATTGGCGATCAGATCACCAGTCGCGGGGTTGTAGACAGGGAACGTTGCCTCACCTTCGACCCATTCACCGTTGATATAGGCGCGGGGTTCCAGAAGGCTGGGATCTTTCAGCTCCAGCTTGGTCACTTTGGTATCCAGCATGTTCAGGCTCCTTTGGCAGCGTCGATCGAGGCTTCGAGGATATCCATGGCCTCGGCGAAGATTTCGTCCTGCACCGTCAACGGCGCGAGGAAACGAATTACGTTCCCATATACGCCACATGTCAGCAGGATCAATCCACGCTTCAATGCCTCGACCCGTATGGCGTTTGCCATATCGGGATTCGGGGCGCTGCCGTCGGTCGTGTTGAACTCGGCCGCAACCATAAGGCCCGGACCACGAATATCTACGATCTCGGGCGTGCGGGAACGGATCGATTCCAGACGCTGTTTCAAGCGCGAGCCCAGCTCATTGGCGCGCGTGCACAGGTCTTCTTCCTCGATCACATCCATCACAGCATGGGCGGCGGCGATCCCCAGCGGGTTGCCGCCATAGGTTCCGCCCAAACCACCCGGGTGCGCGGCGTCCATCAGCTCGGCACGACCGGTGACGGCGGCCAGCGGCAGACCACCGGCCAGACCTTTGGCCATGGTGGTGATATCAGCAGAGACGTCATAAGCGTCCATCGCGAACAGGTTGCCGGTGCGGGCAAAGCCGGTCTGTACCTCATCGGCAATCAGAACGATGCCATGTTCGTCGCAAAGCGCGCGCAGACCACGCATCAACTCAGCCGGAGCGGGGTAGAAGCCACCTTCGCCCTGAACCGGTTCGATGATGATCGCGGCCACCCGGCCCGGATCAAGGTCGGCCTTGAACAGTTTAGTCAAAGCACCCAGCGAATCTTCGGTCGAGGTGCCATGCAGATCGATCGGGAACGGGACGTGATAGGTATCGGGCATCATCGCGCCGAAGCCCGCTTTATATGGCTGAACTTTGCCGGTCAGTGACATGCCCATGAACGTACGGCCGTGAAAAGCGCCGCCAAAGGCCACTACAGCCGGGCGGCCAGTGGCAGCACGCGCGATCTTGACGGCATTCTCGACCGCCTCGGCACCTGTAGTGACAAAGACGGTTTTCTTAGTGAAGTCGCCGGGCACCTTCTCGTTCAGGCGCTCGGCCAGACGGATGTAATTCTCATAAGGCAGAACCTGATGGCAGGTATGGGTGAAGTTTGCGGCCTGTTTCTGAACAGCCTCCATCACCTTGGGGTGGCAATGCCCGGTGTTCACAACGGCGATGCCTGCGGCGAAATCGATATAGCGTTTGCCTTCGACATCCCAGACTTCGGAATTCACGGCACGGTCCACATAGACTTGCGTTTGCATCCCCACGCCCTGCGCGATCGAGGTATTCCGGCGTTCAGCAATCTGAGCGTTCAGCATCTTGCGTCCTTTCCCGTTTCCGGGCGCTGTGCCCGTATGTTTGACTGCGCGACTGTAGTATCTGGGCCTGCAAGCGAAAGCCTGTTTCTTGTGATTCATAAGCCATTGATTTACCGTCGCGGCAGGATCAAGTGTTGCGGATACTGAACATGAAGAACACCAGCCAAGAGGATTTGACCCTCGGACTGCGCCTGCGAACCTTGCGAGAGCGTGCAGGCTTATCTCAGCGGGCGCTGGCCAAGAAGTCGGATGTGCCGAACTCAACCATCTCACTGATCGAGTCGGGCAAGATGAATCCATCGGTTGGTGCGTTACGGCGTATTCTGCAAGGCATACCGATTGGCATGTCCGATTTCTTTTCCTTCGAAATCCAACCTGAGCAGACAGTGTTTTACGCCTCGGAAGAACTTACTGAGATCGGAAAGGGTGGGCTGTCTCTGCGGCAGGTAGGATCAAACCTGCATGGTCGCGCGATGATGATCTTGCAGGAAACTTACGAGTTAGGGGCTGACACCGGTCGCGTGATGTACGGGCATGAGGCGGAAGAGGGCGGTATTGTCATCTCGGGTCGGGTGGAGGTGACCGTGGGCGATAAGCGCAAGGTACTGGGACCAGGCGATGCTTATTATTTCGACAGTCGCACCCCGCACCGGTTCAGGCAGGTCGGCCCCGAAGTTTGCCGGGTCATCAGCGCCTGTACTCCGCCTACATTCTAAGCATCACGGCAGAAATTTCAGCACTATGCATCATAGTGTTGCAGTATCTCCTGGTTTGATCCACAGTATGATGCATAGTGCGGGAAATTCCTGCAGATAATCCAGGGTGTCCGCCGCCCAATTCAGAGAGTACCGGAATGAAAAAGAAACCTGCCACTCTGCCACGTGGCTATCGCACCTGCACCGCATCGCTTGCCGTCGCCGACGTCGATGCCGCGCTAACTTTCTACGAAAGCGCCTTTGATGCGAAGATACAGGCCTATGACGCGGATGAGACCCCCGGCTTTGCCTCGATCAAGATCGGCAACTCGATGCTGTTTGTCACCGCCGGATGGGGTGCGCACGGCCCCGCCATTCCGGGCACAGTTACTCCGATTGGGCATCATATGTATGTCGAAGATGTGGACACTGCCCTTGCAGTCGCGTTGGAAAGCGGTGCCAGCCTGATCGCTGAGGCGGCGGACACCTATTGGGGCGAACGCTGCGCCACGATTGCCGATCCGTTTGGTCATGTCTGGACGTTGGCGACCCGCGTCGAAAACCTGAAGCCAGCGGATATCAGTGAACGGCGCAAAGCGCTGCTGGACGCGGCGCAGATCGAGGCTGCATGAACGACGCCCCCCTTCCCACATTCACGATCCGTCAAAACGATCTGGCCATTCTCGCGGCTGAGGGTCGCATCGGCGACTATCCGGTCGCCGTTCGCACGGCGCGTGAGGTGATCAGCGGCGGCTTTGCCAACCACTCGACGCATCCCAATACCTGGACTGTATACTTTCTGGTCGATGGCCAATGGGCGCTGGTCGAATCCACGCGCGGGCTGCGGCGGGAGTGGTCCAGCCTTGATCGGCTTGAGAAATGGCTGCGCAGTTGCGGATTCCGGTTCTTCTGGGTTCGCAACGACATCGATTTTGTGGAACCGCAGGCAGAAGATACCGCCGAGGAAGCCGCAGTATGAGGGCAGTCGCCTCGGAAAACCATAGCCTGAGGACAGCAGGCTTGCGTGACCACACGGTTTTATGTTCCGATGAAGAACGCCGGATCAAATCGGCGGTCGCAATCGGCAAGAAAATGAGAAGAAACGAAAAATGACCCCTTTTGCGATAACCGGAATCCAGATGCATGTCGGTGCGTTGCAGTCGAATGTCGACGCGATGCTGCACCGGATCGACATTATGATGGCGCGGTTCCCTTGGACCCAGATGGCCCTGTTCAGCGAACTGGCGCCTTATGGTCCGCTCGACCGGTTTGCCCAGCCCTTTCCCAATGACGACCTGTCGCGCTTTCAGGATGCCGCTCGGCGTTATGGGATCTGGCTGATCCCCGGTTCGATGTTCGAAAAGCACGAAGATGGACGGATTTTCAACACCTCGGTGGTGATCAATCCCGAAGGTGAGATCGTCTCAAAATACTCCAAGATGTTCCCGTTCAAACCTTATGAACAGAACATCGCATCGGGTACCGAATTCTGCATCTTTGATGTGCCGGATGTGGGCCGGTTTGGCCTGTCGATCTGCTACGACATCTGGTTCCCCGAAACCACCCGCCACCTGACCAGCCAAGGGGTCGAGGTTCTTCTGCACCCGGTTCTGACCGGCACAACCGACCGCGAGGCCGAGCTGTCGATCGCCAAGGCGACCGCTGCGCAGTTCCAATGCTATGTGTTTGACGTGAACGGGCTGGCCGCCGGGGGCGTGGGCCGCTCACTGGTCGTTGATCCCTCGGCCACCGTGCTGCACCAGTCGGCGGGACAGGAGGATATCTTCCCTATCGAGATCGATCTTGATCAGGTCCGTCGCCAACGCGAGGTCGGACTGAAAGGTCTGGGGCAGGTTCTCAAAAGCTTCCGCGACCGCGAGGCGGAGTTCCCGGTCTATGACCGTACTAGCGGGGCGGATGCCTATCTGCACACGCTCGGCCCGCTGCGCATTCCGCAGAAAGGCGACGTTGCGGGCGTCGCTGCATCCGACCCCAGAACGGCGCTGGGATATACTGAAGACGCCGCGACCAAGCCCGACAATCTGTATCTCTACAAAGGGCGCTCTGGCACAGACTGATACCGGCCCAGCTTTTCGGTATCGGCAGAAAGGAAAAATTTCATGCACGGCATTTCCGATAGCGAAAAGCTCCACACCATCTCGGACTACTACAGCGCCTCGCAACTGAGGGCAGACCGATGGAGCGCGCTGCGGGAAACGGCCGAGTCTCTGGATCAGAGCGGTAACGAAAAAGATCGGGACCGGGCACGGCAGTTGCTGCAGGCGCTGGCCCCGATCGAGATGTATTTCGCTTTTCCGGGCGGATCGGCGTTCGACTATCTGCGTCGTTTGCTGGACCATGGAAACTTTGGCGATTTCTCAACCGCCGTGCGCCGGGTGTCGCGGGCGCTGACCTCAGGGGCGTATCGTCGCCGCTCGATCCCGCTGATAGCGGATGAGACCGAGGTTGATGAGTTCGAGGACGAGTCCACCCAAAGCCATGAAGCCCGCGCGCTGGGCCGCCCATATTTCGAGGTGATGATCGTTGACAAGGTCAACGAACATCAGGAACGGTTCCTGCAAACCAGCCTGCAACGGATGCGCCGCAGCGAAGATCCGTTTATTTATGAAACCGTTGTCGTTCCCAGTGTCGAGGATGCGCTGATCGGGGTTCTGTTCAACCAGAATGTACAGGCGGTCATTGTTCGCCCGGGCCTTAGCCTGAAGTCCAAGAACGAAACCAATGTTTTGGGCCGCTATATCAGCCTCTATGGCGAGGGCGCCGATCTTGATGCGCTGTCCCCCTCGGAATACGGCCCTGAAACCTGCCGCAGGATCGGCATGCTGCGCCCCGAGCTGGATGCTTATTTGATCACCGACCGTTCGGCGGAAGATATTGCCGGTCTCGATCTGGGCCTGTGCCGGCGGGTGTTCTACAATCAGGAAGACTTTCTGGAATTGCACCTGAACATCCTGCGTGGGGTGCAGCGGCGCTATAAGACGCCGTTTTTCACAGCGCTCAAGGAATATTCCAAACAGCCCACGGGCGTGTTCCACGCGATGCCGATCAGCCGGGGTAAATCGATTAGTCGCAGCCACTGGATTCAGGATATGGGGGCGTTCTACGGATCAAATATCTTCATGGCGGAAACTTCGGCCACGTCTGGCGGGCTGGATTCGCTGCTGGAGCCGAAGGGCCCGATAAAAGAGGCGCAAGAGGCTGCCGCACGCGCATTCGGCTCTAAACAGACGTTTTTTGCGACTAACGGCACCTCGACCTGCAACAAAATCGTTGTGCAAGCACTGGTACGGCCCGGAGATATCGTGCTGATCGACCGCGATTGCCACAAATCGCACCACTACGGCATGGTGCTGGCGGGGGCGAGCGTCGTCTATATGGACAGCTATCCGCTGCACGATTACTCGATGTATGGCGCGGTGCCAATCCGAGAGATCAAGCACAAACTGTTGGCCCTACGCGCTGCTGGGAAGCTTGATCGTGTGCGGATGGTGCTGCTGACCAACTGTACATTCGATGGCATCGTCTACAATGTGCAGCGGGTGATGCAGGAATGTCTCGCGATCAAGAAAGACCTGGTTTTCCTGTGGGATGAGGCGTGGTTCGCCTATGCAAGGTTTGCGCCCAATTCTCGTGTGCGCACGGCAATGCGGTCGGCCAATATCCTGCGCGAACAGTTCCGTTCGACGGAACATGCCGAGGCCTACGAGGCCCAACAGGCGGCTCTCGAAGGTGCAGATGACGAAACATTGCTAAACGCCCGCCTGATCGCGCCGCCTGACGCGCGGGTCCGGGTCTATGCGACGCAATCAACCCACAAGACGCTGACCTCATTGCGGCAGGGTTCGATGATCCATGTCAACGACCAGCAGTTCAAAGGCGCGGTGGAAGAAGCCTTTCACGAGGCCTATATGACCCACACCTCGACCTCGCCCAACTATCAGATCATCGCCTCATTGGATGTGGGCCGCAGGCAGGTCGAGATCGAAGGGTACGAGTTCGTCCAGCGGCAGGTCGAAAGCGCGATGGCGATCCGCCGGGCCGTAACGACCCATCCGCTGCTCAGGAAGTATTTCAAGCTGGTCACAGCGGGTGACATGATCCCCGAGCAATATCGCGAAAGCGGCATGACCAGCTATTTCGATCCCGATCAGGGCTGGGCCGATGTCTGGGATTGCTGGGCGCGGGACGAATTTGTTCTGGATGCCACACGTATCACGCTGCATGTGGGCGCGACCGGTTGGGATGGCGATACCTTCAAGACCAAGATCCTGATGGATAAATACGGCATCCAGATCAACAAAACCTCGCGTAATACCGTGTTGTTCATGACCAATATCGGCACCACGCGCAGTTCGGTCGCCTATCTGATCGAGGTGCTGGTCGAGATCGCCAAGGAACTCGACGATCTGATGGACGATGCGTCCAAGATGGAGAAGCTGGCCTTCGAAAAGCGCGTCAGCAACCTGAGCGAACACGTCCCACCTCTGCCCGATTTTAGTCGGTTCCACGATGCGTTCCGCTGTGAGGCAGGTACTGAAGCCGGTGACATCCGTACGGCGTTTTTCCTGTCCTATGACGAAGACAATTGCGACTATGTCGAACCCGACAAGGAGATGTTGGAACGGCTCGAAGCCGGGGAAGAGATGGTCTCGGCCACCTTCGTGATTCCCTATCCGCCGGGCTTTCCCATTTTGGTACCGGGGCAGGTGATCAGCCCCGAAATCCTCAAATTCATGCAGGAACTGGACGTCTCGGAAATCCACGGATTCCGTGCCGATCTGGGCCTGCGCATTTTTACCGAAGACGCTTTGAAGTCAGTAAAGAACCCCTAAGGGGTCAGGGAGGACAACAATCATGCCAAAGAAGGTGCTGAAAAACATCTCGGAAATCCGCCGGTATTTCCATACCAACAAGGACCCGATCTATTTCGTATCGGCAACCAATTTCAACCTGTTGGGGCTGGATGAATGGGTGATGAACTTCACCTATATCTGCTACATGGATTGCTTTGACGGGCGACATCCGAACGTGTTTGTGCCTTCGGAAATGCCGCATGATGAGTTTCAGTCCATCGAAGACATCAACAATTATCTGCTGCAGCACAAAGAGGTCATCGACCTGGTCAAGCGGCGTGGTGGAAAGCCCAAGTTTGTCTTCCTGATGTTCGACGAGACGACCGAGAAGCTGGTCAAGGAGCTGGGCGGTCAGCTGTGGTTCCCCAAAGCCAAGCTGCGCACCAAATGTGACAACAAGATCGAAACTGTCCGTATCGGCAATAAGGCGGGTGTGCCTTCGGTGCCCAACACGCTGAGCGTTGTCAAAAGCTATGATCACCTGAAAAAGATCTGCGAAAAGGCCGGATTGGGGAATGATCTGGTGCTACAATCCGCCTTCGGCGACAGTGGCCATACGACGTTTTTCATCAAGTCCGAGGCCGATTTCAACAAGCACAAAGACGAGATCATCGGCGAAGGCGAGATCAAGATCATGAAGCGGATCGATTGCCGCGGGGCGGCGATCGAGGCCTGTGCGACCTCAGAAGGCACGATTGTTGGCCCGCTGATGACTGAGCTTGTGGGCTTCAAGGAACTTACCCCCTATCGCGGCGGCTGGTGCGGGAATGAGATTTTCTCGACCGCTTTCCCACCTAAGGCCCGCGAACAGGCCCGGCAGCTGACGTTCCAGTTCGGTGAAGAACTGCGGAAATCCGGCTATCGCGGCTATTTCGAACTCGACTTCCTGATCGATAAGAAAACCGACGAACTGTGGTTGGGCGAATTGAACCCCCGTATCACTGGCGCCAGCTCGATGACCAACCACGCGGCCTTTGCGCACGCTGATGCGCCACTGTTTCTGTTCCATCTACTTGAGTTTTCAAAGAAGCCCTTCGAGCTGGATGTCGAGGAACTGAATGCCCGCTGGGCGGATCCGGACATGATCGACAGCTGGTCGCAAATGGTAATCAAACACACCGATGACAGTGTCGACCGGATCACGCAGGCCCCACAGTCGGGCATCTACAAGATGCTGGAAGATGGCCGCGTCGTGTTCGACCGCTTCGACTATCACCGCCGCGCGGTGGGCGAGAACGAAGCGTTCTTCCTGCGTATCTCGAATGTCGGTGATTACCGCTATGAGGGCGCTGATCTGGGTATCCTCGTGACTCGCGGGCGGTCGATGACCAAGGGCTTCAAACTGACAGACAAATCGAAGAAGTGGATTCATGGGATCACTTCGGCTTATACGGCTGAACCGCTGCCCGCCGCACAACCGATGGAAGACCCCGCCTTCAAAATCATGTAGAAAGCCCCATGGCGCTTGTTTTTCGCTCAATTGACGAAGCGCAGCCCGGTCCCAAGCTGGCCGGGCTGTTTGCCGAATACTGGCCCGCCTACCGCAAATGGTGGGCGCAAGAGGGGTATTCGGCCCGCCCCACCTATCGCGAATGCCTCCGCGCCTTGCAAAAGCACATGCCCGAGATCCTGCCGCTTTATGAAGAGATCGTCGAATTGGTCGGCGGCAGCGACAGCCAGGCGCGGTTTCTCAGCTTTTACTGCCCGCCGAAATATCTTTCGGGCTGCAGCCAGGCGATTTGGCGTGGCAAGACACCGTTTCTGGTGCGCAATTACGACTACCATCCAAAAACCTTTGACGCCGCTCTGCTGAAAACCCGCTGGGACGGGCGCGGGATCATCGGGATGAGCGACGGCGTTCTGGGTCTGCTTGATGGCATCAACGATGCCGGTCTGACGGTCTCGCTCACCTTTGGCGGGCGGCGCGAGGTCGGCGACGGCTTTGGCGTGCCGCTGATCCTGCGCTATGTCCTTCAAACCTGCGAGACAACGGCCGAGGCGGTCGACTGCCTGTGCCGCATCCCCTGCCACATGAGCTATAACGTCACCGTTCTGGATGCCAAGTATAACCACAGCACGGTTTATCTAGCCCCAGACCGGCACCCGCAAATCTCGGACCAGCCGGTCGCGACCAACCATCAGGGCCATGTCGAATGGTCCACGCATGCGCGCTTTACGGCCACTGTGGAACGCGAAAGATTCTTGCTCAACCGTCTCAATCAGCACCCGGAAAGCGAGAAGCGGTTTATCGATGCGTTCCTGCGTCCGCCGCTTTATTCAACGGCTTTCAGATCAGGTTTCGGCACGCTCTATACTGCGGTCTATCGGCCTGCGAAGAAGCAGTTGCAACTGCTTTGGCCCGGTGCCAGCTGGGACTTGTCCTTCGATGGCTTCAAAGAGGGTGAGCTGAGCCTGATGTTGCCCGACGAGGCCGAGCCTACAGTCTGACAAGCGCGGTCGCCCTTCTAAACTTCTTGCTCTTGGACGGGCGACGCAATAATGGGAGCGCGACGCGCGGCAGTGTCAAACAAGGCCCGGCGGGATCAACACCACATATTTCTATGACGCGATAGGACCACGGAAAGCATGACCGGTACCTCCCCAAATTGGCTAAGATTGCTTCCTTACTTCGTCACCGCATTGGTGATGGTCATGGTCTGGTCCTGGTATCTGACTGATCTGGGTGTTGGGAACATCTATCACTACGATGAATTCTACACTTATGACCGCAGTACAGGCTTTGCGCGCAATGGGGACTGGCTGGCGGTTTATTCCAACAACGAACCCAGCCTGAAAAAACCGCCCATGCAGTATTGGATGTCTGCGCTGCTGATGGAGTTTGGCGTATCTGATATTCTGGCCTTGCGCCTGCCGTCGATGATCTTTGCGCTGGGCGCGCTGATGGCAACGGCCGTACTGGCGCGGGTGATGATCCCGGACAGCCCCTGGGCCATGCTGCCTTCGGTCCTGCTGGTGGCCACGTCGCTTCAGTTCTGGCAACACGCCACATCCGCGATGCTTGATACCGGTGCGGTTTTCTTTTCGACCCTTGGAATTGCAGCCCTGTTGGCAGCGTTGGAAAAGCCGAAATACTGGCCTTATTTCGGCGCAACTCTGGTGTTGGCCGCCTTGCAGAAAAGCCCAACCCCGCTGGCCTTTCTAGCGCTGGCACTACTGACGCTGAAGTTGACCAACAGATGGCAGACGGAACCGTTCAGCGAGATCTGGCAGAACAGAACGTTTCGCCGGACGCTCAAGATTGCGATCCCGCTGGCCTTCGCCTGGCCGATCCTGCAAGAGCTTCGGTTCCTCTTTGGCGACTCGCTGGATGGCAACATCAAAGGCGAGATGCTGGATCGTTTTCGCCCATCGCTCAGCGATCGCGGCTTCGGGAAGCTCTATGATCTGATCATCGCGGGCGAGCCGTGGTTGCGGCTGCTGGGTTTTGTCGGCATCTGCGCTCTGCCATTTCTGCAAAAGCGGCCCAGACTTCTTGCTGCAACAGGGATAGCAGCGTTCTTCGTTATCATGATGTGGGCCGCAGCCGGCAAGGTTTATGCACGCTACACCCTGCTGATCCTGCCGATGCTGATGGTCGCGGCAACCGGTTTGTTGTTTTCGGTCAAGCGCCTGCGCTGGGCCGGGATGGTGGCCGCGCTGGGTCTGGTCTTTGTTGCAGGCGGCCTGTTCTATGACCGCGATGCCACCGATCTGGGCAAGGGCCGCGTGCGCTTGGGCGTGCCCGAGGCCGAGATTCTGACCCCTTTGGGTGCAATGCTGCAGCCGGATGAAACCCTGCTGCTCTGCGCCTATGACCGCAAGTTGCGCGTACCGCCCGGGGCTGCATCGGTCTTTGCTTCCAACGGTAGGCGCTTTGTCTATCTCAGACGGCTGGAGCTGCACAAATACCTCGACAGGTTCGGCTATACCACCGGCCCTCTGCGAGGGCTCTGTTCGGAGGGTGAGTTGTCTGAGCTGGCACCTGACCTGATCGGGCTTGAGACGCAGACAACTGCGGTTGAGGGTTTGGTCTATTGGTCAGCAACCGGCGTCACGCCCGCCCCTGAATAGGAGACACGGTGCAATCCGCCCCATCGCTGAACAATGCCCCAACAAGTTGCGCAGATGTTGGCCTGCGATGCGGTGGCCACTTGAATTTTCGCCGTTGATCCCGCAAAAGCCCTGAGACTGAAACAAGTAAAGCTACCCACCATGCATGCTGATCATGATGCCAACGCTGACAATCGACCCACCGTGTCGATCGTGATTCCCATGCATAACGAACAGGGGGCTGTTCCTGGTCTTATCCAGGGCATCTGCACTGCTGCGGCCGAATTGCCCGCGTTCGAGATTGTCGCGGTTGATGACGGATCGACCGATGGCACTTTTGCGGCGCTGCAACAGATGCAGAAAGACTGTCCGCAACTGCGCATCCTGCAGCACAAAACGGCCGGTGGCCAAAGTGCTGCCGTGCATTCCGGCGTCAAGGAGGCACGCGCGGATATCTGCTGTACGCTGGATGGCGACGGACAGAACCCGCCGGAAGAGCTGCCAAAGATTTGGGCGCCGCTGGTGTCGGGTGGTGATGCCTCGATTGGCCTGGTGGCGGGGCAACGGGTTGGCCGACAAGACACTGCGTCAAAGAAGCTTGCCTCGCGCTTTGCCAATGCACTGCGGGGCTGGATGCTGAAAGACGGCACCCGCGACACCGGCTGCGGTTTCAAGGCGTTCCGACGGCAGGCTTTCCTCGATCTGCCCTTTTTCAATCATATGCACCGTTATCTGCCCGCCCTGTTTAAGGCCTATGGCTGGAATATCGCGCTGGTGGATGTGGCGCATCAGCAGCGTTTGTCGGGCGAATCCAAATACACCAATTTCGGGCGGGCCATGGTCGGCATCTGGGATCTGTTCGGCGTCGTCTGGCTGACCCGCCGCGCCAAATCCGTTTCCGCAACCGAGGCGTCCCGGTCATGAAAGAAACCATTCTGGAAATCCTGCACGTCGACAGCCCGACCGAGGCGCTCTGGGTCTTTATCGGTCTGGCCGGTCAGCTGATGTTCAGCGCCCGGTTTATCGTGCAATGGATCACGTCAGAGCGCGCCAAGAAATCCGTCATCCCGATGGCGTTCTGGTACCTTTCGATCGGCGGCGGGCTTATCCTGCTGAGCTATGCGATCTATCGCCGTGACCCGGTCTTTATTCTGGGTCAGTCGATGGGCCTGTCCATCTACCTGCGCAACATCTTCCTCATTCGCGCTGAAAACCGCTGATTGATCGTAACGCTTCTTTACGACCTGCCACCCATTACAAGTTTGTCGGTTGCACCCGTTCAGCGGGTAGCGGCCTACGGCTGCGTTGTGTGAACAACCTCTTATTGTTTCTGAAATTTTCGTGCTAGTATCCCGCGAATAGATTTTCAGAATTGTACTCGGAGGATATTTTCTCTTGCCCGATAGCTCACCCCGGTTGTTCAGATTGCGCCCTTTGGAAAAGGCGGATCTGGGAACAGTTGCGCGCTGGTTTCAGGATATCCATGACCTGGCCCTGTTCGACCGTACGTCGCGCATACCGCAGAACCTGGTACAGACCGAGCAATATTGGGAAGACGCGATAAACGCCTCAAAGGACTGCTGCAAATGCTGGTTCGCTATCGAATCTGACAGTGGTGATCTGGTGGGGATGACCGGGCTTGAAGCAATTTCCAGCGTCAACAGGGATGCGGTGGTTCCGGTATTTGTCGACAAATCCATCCGTCGACATGGCGTGGCGGTGCGTTCGGTTGCGCTGATGCTGGATTTCGCATTCCGGCAATTGGGGCTGAACCGTATCACCTCGTATTACCGGGCCGACAATCACAGCAGCCGCGATCTGATCCAGCGAATCGGCTGCGAGATCGAGGGCACGATGCGTCAGGCCTGGTTCGCGGATGGGCAGTTCCATGACATGGTTGTCGTGGGGATGTTGCAGCAGGACTGGCTCGCGCGTCGAGAGGTGCTCGCGCAGGAGTTAGGCGCCCAAACAGTGGTCAGTTTTGATGCCTCTGGGTGGTCTTGGCCCCCCGATTCCGGTGCAGATACCTAAAATGTTACGTATTCTGAGTCATTTTTTGCTAAAACAGTCCTGTCGGATTCGACATGACAACACAATTGAGTATTGCCAGTGAACACGACCGGTTCGGACGCATCAATAAAACAGAAACTAGGCGCGGTGCTTTTTGCCGACGTTGTCGGCTATTCCCGCCTGATGAGCGAGAACGAGATGGATACGTATAACGCGTTGAAGTCTTTGCTTTCGCAGCTTGAATCGGCTTGCTCAAAGTATCAGGGCAAAATCATCGAAGTGCGCGGTGACGGCATCCTTGCTTTATTCGACACGGCGACCAGTGCAGTAGAGTTCAGCATCGAACTGCATCGGATCGCTGCGGAACATAATCAGGCGCGGGATGACGAGCACAACATCAAATTTCGCGCTGGCGTTCACATGGGCGAAGTTCTGATGGACGAACGCGGCATCCACGGTGACAACGTCAATATCGCTGCCCGCCTGCAGGAGATTGCCGAGCCAGAACGGGTTTATGTCAGCGCAGCCGTCTATGAACAGATCCGTAACCGCCTGCGCTATGGCTATGAATTCCTCGGTCCCAAGCAGCTCAAGAACATCATGTCTCCGGTCGCGACCTACTGTGTCCGAACCGAGGTCGAGGGTGCAACAATGGCCGCAACCCTACGTCCTGAGATGCAGCTGGAAGTGCTTGAAAGGCCCGATAACCCGTCGGTTGCGGTGCTGCCCTTTACTAGCCAAGGCGGGGATGAAGATGACAGCTGGGTCGCCGAAGGGCTGACCGACGACATCATCATGAACCTGTCCAAGTTCCGAAACCTGTTCATCATTGCCCGGAATTCCTCGTTCTTCTTCAAGACCCAGTCGATGTCGCCGCAAGAGGCCGCTCGGCGTCTGAACGTGCGCTATATCGCGCGCGGCAGTGTGCGCCGCTCGTCCAGTCGTATCCGGATCACGGCCGAGCTAATCGACGCCAACACCGAACGCACCATCTGGGGTGAACGGTTCGACCGTAAGCTCGATGATATCTTCGACATCCTGGATGAGGTGACCGAGTGCATCGTTGCCGCCACTGCAGTCATGATCGAGTCGCATGAAAAGCTGCGCATGGTGCAGGCAATCCCGTCAGACCTGCGGGCTTATGGTTCGGTTCTGCAGGGGCAGCACCATATTTTCAAATACACCCGCAACGACAACCGCAAGGCGCAGCATTGCTACGAATCCGCGCTTGAGCGCGACGGCGGCTATGCTCGGGCTGCAGCAGCCCTGTCACGCACGCTCAACATCGATTGGCGCTATTCATGGACCGAAGACCCAAACAGCGCGCTGGACAAGGCGCTGTCGCTGGCTCAGCGTGCGGTGGAGCTTGACCCCACAGACGCGCGCGGGTTTGGAGAGCTGGGCTATGTGCAGCTTTATCGTAAAGAGCATGACTCGGCGATCGAATCCTACAAACGCGCCCTACAGCTTAACCCCAACGATGCGGACATGCATTCGGACTACGCCGATGCGCTGGCCCATTGGGGCGACAACGAAACCGCCATCAAACATCTGCAGCAGGCGATGCGCCTGAACCCCTATTTCCCCGATCAGTACCTGTGGCATCTGGGCGGGGCCTATTACAATCTCAAACGCTATGACGACGTGATCTCATGCGTGAACAAGATGAACAACCCGACCGAGGGGCAGCGCGTGCTGGCCGCCAGCTATGCCCATAAGGGCGAGCTGGAAATGGCCCGCCAGATCGCCGACAAACACCGCGCAGCGCATCCCAATTTCTCATTGTCGCGCTGGGCCAAGGTTCAGCCAGACCGCCTGTCCGACGACACGCAGCATTTTGTCGAGGGGCTCAAAAAGGCCGGGTTCTGAGCTGCTGCCCGATCTCGCCTATAAAAATCAACTCGCCTGTTCGCGGTCGAACTGCATGCGTAGTCGCCTGACTTCATCCATTTGTTCGTGCGACCAGAAGACGAGCGGTTTCAGCATTTCAAGCAAGCTTCTGCCCAAAGGCGTCAATTCATAGGACACTGCCACTGGCGGTCCGGGATCGACGGTGCGGGTCAAATAACCATCACGTTGCAACCCGCGCAGGTTTTCGGTCAACACACTTTGTGTGATGTCTCCGATACAGCGCTTGAGATCGCCAAAGCGTTTCGGCTCATCCTCCAGCGCAAGGATGATGATCATCCGCCATTTGCCCGTCACATTGGACAGTACGGAACGGATTGAGCAGTTGGAAGCTTCTGCCTTGTTGGCAACACCAATTGGTAGCATCTCAGTCTCTGGTATTGTTTCGAAACTTAATCGCACAATAGCGTCACCTTAGCTTCGGTACAACTCCCTGAAAATTCAGGCAGTAGCCTCAAGCATACCAGGTCATTCTAAAGTACGTAATTGAAATGTAGTATGGATTTGCTACCACGTATCCAGTAGATACGAATCACAGGAATTCAACATGTCCCCCAAAGAACTTGTAATCGCACTTTTTACGGCTGCCTTTGCTGAACATGACCCGCAAGCTGCGCTACAGCTCGTTACCCCGGACTATATTCAGCACAACCCGCAAGTCCCGACCGGAGCCGAAGGCCTGGCCGGCCTGATCCCTTTGGTCGAACAATCCGGGATGACTGCAACTACCCACCGGGTCATCACCGAAGGCGATATGGTTGTATTGCACAGCACGTTCGACAACGCGGACGCTTTTGGTGCACCGACCCTCGCCGCCTTTGACATATTCCGCGTCGAGAATGGCAAAGTTGCTGAACATTGGGACAATTTGCAGCCCGTTCCCGAAACAACAGTGTCGGGCCGTGGCATGACAGATGGGCCGACCGAGATCACCGATCTTGAGAAAACAGAAGAAAACAAGGCGCTGGTTCTGGGGTTTGTGCGTGACGTTCTGGGCGGTGCCGCGCCCGAGAAAGCTCCGATGTATTCCGAGGTCTATATGCAGCACAATCCAATGCTTGCCGATGGGATCGATGGCCTGATCGAGGGCACCAAAGCCTGGGCAGAGCAGGGGAATGTGATCACCAAATTCGAGCCGCAGATTGTGGTGGCCGAAGGCAACTTTGTCTTTGTCGCCTCAGATGCCACCGTCAGCGGGAACCCTTGGGCCTTCTTCGACCTATGGCGCGTCGAAGATGGAAAGATCGTTGAACATTGGGACGTCGTTTCGCCTACGCCAGCCGAAATGGCGCACGAAAACGGCAAGTTCTGATCTTCGAAAGGGATGGCGGGTCAGGCATAAATGGCCCGCCAACCCAAAGCAGACGTTGGAATAAAACCAAACGTCAATCGGTCAGGATCATTTCAGCCTTCCTATTCACCACGTGCCTTTGCGCCGCTGACTTTGGCACCTGACACCTTAGCACCGGACACCTTGGCCCCACTGACCTTCGCGCCCGAGACCTTGGCCCCGCTCACCTTGGCGCCCGAGACCTTGGCTCCGGACATCATCGGTGCGTCATATTCAAAATAGACGTCCAGCAGCACGTCTTCGATCTGACCGGCTGCGATATCCATGCGGATGGTGTAATCGGCCTGATCGTAGTTCCAGACGCGGATGTCATTGGCCATCTGGTAATCCGCTGCCGCGACGCCCGAAACCGAGGGGTTCATCGGCGCGCGTGCGGCCTGTTGCGTGGTGTCCGGCGCGTTAGCGTCATTGCTGGTCTGCAGCTTGAAGCCATGGGGCAGGTTGCCACCCGTCGCGCTCTCGCCTTCGCCATGCACCAGAAAGATCGTGGGTTCCGGCATCTCGTAATAGGTGCCGTCATAGGCGAAGCCGTAAATCCGGGCCAGCCGTGCATCGCCTCCGAACTGGTCCCCGATGAAATTATTGACGCCACGACCCCTCCGGCGGCCATCCTGTTCGATGAACAGCTGTTCCGAGTGCCGGTTCGCGATCTGCTGCCAGTGGGTATGCTTGAACTGACGTCCGCGGCGTATATAGACAAACGAGTCGTGCGGAACCTTCTTCCGCTTGTCGAACTTGAACTTGTCGCCGTCCTTGATGACCTTGTAGATGCCGGACTTTTCGTTTGCCGCATCCCCGACCTGGACCAGAACGCGATCGTCTTCCCGGACATGTACGCCGTCGATTTTGGTGAATTTCTTACTGAAGTCGTAGTCTTCCTCAACCTCTTCGGCCAACCGGACCGAGCGTTGTTTCAGTTTTAAATCACTTAACTCTCGCCCAAACAGTAATACCTCGGAAAAACTGAGTAAGGACTCAGACATATCACTTTCTCCCTATCGGGGGTCGACGCTGCCGATTGCCTCGCCTGTCCCGGTTTGCGCATTCAGTGCGCGTTGAATGTCACTATTATCACCCCGTGCGCGTAACCTGCCACAATAGCGGGGGAAAAACAAAGACTTTAAGGTTCATTTACCTCGGGTGACAGCGTACGAACCGACGCGGCATGGCTCGTGCCGTCGGGCTTGGTCAAACGGGGGCCGGGCGCTGTCAATCCGATGTGGCGCATGCGGAAATTGCCTTCGATAATCTGCCGGAATGCGCCGCCGGTGACCTCGTGATCGACCATGACCAAGGCGCGTTCAACGCCGAAGTAGCTCAGCATATCGGGGTCCAGTTTCTCCCACGCATCTGCAAGATAGGACCCCAGCAAATCACGCGCTTCGATCAGGGCAACCCGAAAGCCTTCGGGGTCGGCTGCGTAATGTTCGTCGAACAGGTCCTGCATGATCGCATTGTATTCGTCGGTCCCTTCCAACTCGTCCGAGAGCTCCTCCATCTCCGGGTCGATCACGTCATGTGCTACCAGTCGTTCGTGGTAGATATCGACCAGAATATCGAACATCGCCCCGGTCAGTGGTTCCGACAGGGCGTGTTCGCTGGACCAACCATGCGAGAATTCGGACAGCGTCCGGTCATTGGCGGCGATCCGGATTTGTGAGTTCTGCGACAGCTCGGCAAAGCGGCTCAGCCGGTTATAAGTATAAAGGTTGCCGCGCGTGTTTTTCAGCAATTCGTCCACGACCGAGCCGAAATGCAGCGACGCCAACAGCGCCACCATATCGGCCGCCGATTCATGGAACCCGTAATATTCGCCGGTCGCGTCCTCTTCGGATGGCATGCCGACCACGCTGTAGATGATGGCATGGCCGATCTCATGCGCGACCACATCGAAGTTCAGGCTGTAGGGGCGGTATTCGTCACCGATATCGCGAGTGCCACCGGTTTCCAGAAATCCCCAACCGATATGCGCGTTATCTAGACTTGGCAGCAACGATAGCTCAAGCCGCTCGAAATCACGCGCGAAATGCCAGGGGATCGGGCGATTAAAATAGCCCTCCCACACATCCATGGTGAAATGGGCCGCTCCGAACAGATGGGCGGCTTCAAAGGCCGGGTCCTCGGGATCGATATGGATGAAATTGCCAAACTCATCGGGCTCGGGCGGCGGCAGGATATAGCCGTCCCATGCGGGCAGATACATCTCGGGGCCGTCTTCACCCTCGATCATCGCGCCATAGGGGGTCGTTTTGTCGACCGGGTACATCGCATACATGCGGGGGCCCGATGGGCCTGGGCCTATGGTCCCTTGCGGGGCCGATATTTCGACCAGTTCGGGCTTGGAATTTGGCTCTAAAAAGGGCGATTGCGGATATAGTAAGAACCGCGTGCCGGGGGGGTCATTCTCTGAATAGTCGGGCCAGATTGCCAATTTTCCCTCCCGTTATCCGCCGGCGTGCAGACCGGCTGCCAATCCGGGCTCTTGGTCAACCGGATCGCCACCAGCTTGGCAAAACATGAACTCGGCGGCAATCAAATCAACCAAGGCATCGCGCCCCTCAAGGCCAAGCCCGATCGCGTAGGAGTCAAGATCATCCGGCACCCTCTGGTCAAGACGTGTTTCAAAATACCAGATCAAGGCGCGCGTCCGGGTTGCAGCGTTGCTTTGATCCGGCAACAGCGCCGATTTGCGCTGCGCCCGGTCACGCAACGCGCTGTAGTCGCCCGAGCGTCGAAGCTCGGCTAGCAAAGCGGCATCCATTGTCTCGGCCAGCGTCTGGATTGCGATCTCGATACGGGATTTGTCAGCCAGCATCGCCTCGTACTGCGCAAGGGTCAGGTCATTTTCTTCCAGCCATTCGAGTAAATCCACGTGGCGGGGCAGCCGGGCCTCCAGCCGATGTTCGGTCATCTGCTTGACCACGGCGTCTTTATCCGGGTCCAACCCCTGTCGGCGGGTTTCGTCTTTGGACAGCAAGCCTAACGCCGCGCGATCACGCAGATGCGCGTAGAGAACCGGATCAAGCCGCAGCTCATCCACCAACGCCCGCGCCTCGCTATCCTGTTGTGCGGCTTCCCCATCCACACGGGCGCAGAGGTCACGCCAGACCAGCGTCCGTTCGGTGCGATGTGCGTCTGACACATTCGTTCCAGCATTCAGATAGCGGGCCATCTCAGCCAGCATCGCGCGGGCGTCATCCCCTTTCGCATCCACCCGCCCGTCGGGCAACCAGCGTAGAAAGGGTTGCGGGTCAGAAGTGCCCTCAAGGATGCGATCCCAAACCCGGTCACGGTAGTGCAGGTTTTTCGCCTTTTGCTGCAACGCGTCGCCCGTCTCTGACGACAACACACCCGCTGTCTTGGCTTGCGCAATGGTGGCGCGGATCGAGACCATAGGCTCGCTCAGCGGTGGAAAGCCAAGCTCGGCAGGGCCGTGCAGCACCGCCACCTCGTCATCATCTTCGATGGCACCATTCAGGTAACCCTCAAAAATCTGGCCGATCCCGATCATCCCAAAATCCACCAGCTCTGCCGCGCGCAGCGCACCCATGCTGGCACTGCCAAAGACCGGTATACCTTGCTCCAAGGCCCACAGGATTTCCTTGTGCCAGACCGAGGGCACCCCGTCGAAATACCCGTCTATAATCCCGATCGCACGCGGCTTTTCCCGCACTGCCCGATACACATCGCCCTGCTGAACCGGGGGTAGGATAGTGGCGTTCAGATGTTCGCGCACGGCTTCGGCCCGTAGCGTCGGCCCGACAAAAACAACCACACTCATGACATCACCGCTCGCGCACGGGGGCCTGCGACAAAGTCGGGATCGTCATGGGGCGCTTCCAAGCCCGGTATCACCGCGCGCACCACTGCGATGTCAATTTCGGGTCGCGACAGATCAACAGTGACCACCTGATCTATGCCTGCCTCGGACAGGCGCGCCAGCAACAAAGACAGGTCATCCGTGAAAGATCCGGTCACGTAGGTTGGGCATTCGGTGAAATCATCGATGGGCGCCGAGCCATCGATCAGTTCGCGGATGTATCCGCTGCGCCAGTTCCGGGCAGTGTCAGAGAACTCTTCCGGGTCCAGATCATCGCGCGCCCCTGAGATATAGGTCAGCCGTGTTTGCGCCGCTTCGGTCAGCGCCCGCAGTAGGGCAATGGCGCGATCCGGGTGGCAGCCGTCGCCGATGCCGATATGGCCCGTCGTGCCTCCGCCCTCACAGATCGCGCAGCGAAAGCTGGCGATGCCGATGTCCGAGGTCGTTTCCCAGATTCCCAAATCCAGCCCCGCCGCAGTAATCTGTTCCATCGCCTCAAGGCAACGCGGGTGGTCCACTGTACGGGGATCAACACGCGGGGTTGCGCCCCGGTGGTGCCACAGCGTTGTGGCGTCACGCTCGATCAACTCGCAGATCGCGTGGCAACTGGCTTCGGTCACGTTGTTACCGGACGCCAGCCCGTTTGTCGTTCGCGGAAACGCCCGCTGCCCAGCCACGGGCGAGGTGGTATAATCGGTGTCCACCATCTCATACGGCACCCAGCAGGGTTGACCCGAGGGCAGATCGTGCCCCAGCACCCACAGTATCGCCTGATGAGGGTCGAACTGCCCGCCGGTGACGCTGGGCAGTCGGTCGGCATCTACCACATACTCCACCGCCAGATCAGCAAAGCTGGACAGCCGTAGCGGCAGTTCGATCCGCTCTGCGTGCCAGGATTCAATCGCTTCCATCACGCCCGAAGCCCGGGCTGCGCTCAGCGACAGCCCCTTGCCCAGCGACACCGCGACCGAGCGCGAGTTTGGCCGCGTCACCATCACTGTCGGCAATCCAACCCGGTCCAGTCCCGTCAGGTTGGCGATCCGGGTTATGCCCATCTGCTTGAGGAATGGTTTGACGATGGCCAGGGTCTCTTCCGGGTCGCGCAGCCGGTGGGTGTCTAGCACATAAGACTTCTGCGAATTCCCGGACATCCAAATGACCTTGCCAAATATCTGATAAACCACCGTAACCCGCCGGGCGGATCATGTTGGCGTCAGGATGCGGGATGAATGCGTAGTGGTCAACCGCGCAACGGCCCGGCAATCCACGCTTGCATGACCCGCGCGCTGCCGTTAAACGAGCTTCCGCATCGCCTCAATAGCTCAGCTGGTAGAGCAGGTCCTTCGTAAGGACAAGGTCGGGGGTTCGAGTCCCTCTTGAGGCACCATTTATCCGAAAAAAATCTAATTAAATTATATAGTTGGACCAGTAGGATTTAATTCTGCCCACCCTTTTAACCACCTAAATAGGTTTGGATGGTCTGAATTATTTCGCGCGCACTGAGCGATGTTTGTCGTTACAAGTTTTGGTTCACCTGCAGTCAAAAGAAAACCTTGTTGGCGTTGACTAAGTTTGCAAGCAAGGGTAACTGCGATTTTCGCAGGTACAGAACGTATTCGCCAAAAACCAAATCGCGTTTTTGCTGATGTAGGCGCAGGACTGGGAACGCTTCGTAAGGGAACAGATCAACTGTACCGGACAGGAACTGGTCTGCAGTTCCAGCCTCCATGTCATATTTCTCGAGAATTTCCGTTGGAAAGTGCTTTATGTTGTTGGTGACGAGATAGTGTGCTCCGCATTTGATTGCGGCGGCAAGAACATGGCGGTCGTTCGGGTCGGGTAGTTCCAGAGAATCAATCAAGTCTTCGTAGTCAAATATCCATGCATCGTCGAACTTGTCGCGCATGGTCGCTTCGGTTCTGTTAATACCTTCCTCAAGTTCTGGCCGTTTCCGCTTTAAGTTGAAAGTCCACTCCTCCATAATCTTGTCGGTCCAGCGCGCCTTGAAAAGGTCCGCGTGATAGAAACGCAAGAGAAGGTCTTTCGACGCTAGTGGGTACAATACGCTGGCGTCCAACACGGCCAGAAACCTGTTGGACGCAGGGATCACTCGGCTTCGAACTCCTTGGTAAATTCCAGCATATCGTCCAGGGCTTCACTACGCTCCGTAGAGCGTTGCTCTTTGTAGTTCATCAGTTCAATGAACGGTACACGGCGATGTGTACCAACCATCTCATGATACAACTCCTGGCGCTCGATCAGCTTTAATACATACGACCGGCTTACATTTAAGATATCTGCAGCCTGTTGGGTCGACAGCATTCGACCCTGCGGCATGTAAGTGACTGTTTCACCTCTTGAAACGATACCCAGCAATCCCCGAATCAAATCAGTTAACGCAGGCGACAGGTACACTTCTCCAATCGGCAACTGACCTTCGCCGTTCATTACGCTTTCTATCGCGGCTAATCCGTCACCCGCGTTTTGAATCTCTTCTCGCGTCGGCATCCTCTTTGTGATGTCGACGACTTCAGCAGTGTTTCCCGACATGGATACCCTCACTTTATCAGTTTTTTACCAATATGGCGTAAACTTCTTATGTCTTACTTGGTGCTAGATTACATAGCAGACAAGTATTTCCAAACGATTTATTCGGTTTAAACGATTTATTCGATTCAGTGAATCATACATTCCATATGCTAAATTGCCGTCAAATCTCACTTTTTTATTGTACTACGCATGTGGTAATGCGCGACCATTTGACTCGCCGCACGCCAGCCAGTCGATAGAAATGCCTTCTTCTTTGCACCACAGCAGAAAGATATCATTCACGAGAATATCGCCATCCTCATCGAAACTCAGACCAGGGTCCGGCAGGTCGAACCATCGGCAAAAAGCCGTCACGCGCTGCTGGCAAGTAATCAAGTCCGAAAAGTCTGCAACAAAGATATCCGGGTTTGCGTCCAATTCAGTCGATTTGGTCTCAGCGCTCATTGCATTTCTCCTGGTTTTGGCGGCTCAAAGCCGGGCTGCATGTCGAGGATGTCGGAGGCAAGCTGTCCAATCACTTCGAGAAGTTCGCCGTATCCCCTCATTGACAAGTCGATGTTCATTGCGGTGTCAGAGTCGGCAACACCCATCCTGGACAACGCCAATATCTTGAGTGCCTTGTCATAAGTGTCGGTCTTCAAAGGAACGTCGAAGATTGGGCCAGTCACACTTTCTCCGTTCGCGCGAACGCGTTGTTCAGTCATTGCTGTTTCCTCCTAGAATACTACGATCCAGATTTGCAATTCTGCATACTGTGTATTAAGGATATGTACAGGGTAACAATAAAGTCAATACCCTGTATGCAATTATGCAAACGAGGTAGTGACTTTGAGCCCAGAGCAGCTAAGAATGGCGCGAAGCGCATTGAGGCTGGGAACTCGTGAACTGGCTAAATTGGCCGGAGTTTCTTTCACCACAATCAATCGGTTTGAAACTGAAAAGGGCGGATTGCAGCATTCAAATGCAGAAGCAATTCGAAAGACCCTTGAAGCCCAAGGCATTCAGTTCCTGGATGCAGGTGATACGGCCAACGGGGTTGGAGTGGTTTTGGTCAATAAGGGTGAATGATGAATAGATCACTTGGAATTTTTTGCGGCGACATTGGCGGCAACATTTTGTTCGGAGCACACTCACGCACACGAGACAGGGAATCTGGATAACCAAAAATGGATACCTCATGAATCTGTGTTGGGCTTAATCCGCTTTACTGAGTTGACAGTAAGAGACGATGTAAGTGGAGGCTGCTGGACAAATTCCGCGTATATCACCAGCAAAGTGAAGCTACTTCTCGAGCAAAATGATGTGGCCGTCCTTGAATACGAACCGTTGTTTTTAGGACCCGTCGTCGTCAACACTGAGATTAGCGCATTTGGGTTCCGTGACGACAACGGCACCTGTGCAGTTCACGCCAAACTTCAAGTGTATTCCCACTCTTATGAAGAATTTGGTGATATTTCTCACGATGAAAGTTCCTACGTAATGCCGCGCCGGGTATCACTATTTAGCGGTGGAGCGTTGTTTGTGAATTCCAACAAGGTCAATGAGCAATTATCGGAGTTCATTGAAGGGCAAGCTGCCGAATTCCTAAGCGGGGTTCTCTCGGGACGCCGAGACTCAATCGTGCAGGAATTCTTTGTCGACTTCCCGGCTTGGCTGGATAAACCAATTTCATCGGAAGAACTAAACAATCAGGATTCAAACTAGCATACGCTAGTAAGTATACTTGATCGTTGGTATTCATAGATTTAACTGGTGATCCCTGCTCTCAGGTCTAACATTGCATGGCATCTCATTGGGCGAATAGAGACCTTCGCGCAGTAAAATTGCCTCAAATGGTTTCAATGTCGGCAGGACGGTTTCGGCAAATCGTTCTCTTCTCTGACGCAGCTCGGGAAATAGCTCGAAAACCTCGCGCAGTGTTGCGCGATCCATCGCGTCTAGAGAAGTATCGCCGGGGAAAAAGGACTCGGACCACACGCCTTCAACACAAATTAGCTCATGTTGGTCAAAGAGAACGTGGATGTAATGAACTTCTTGGTCGGGTGGGAGTTGGAAAACCATTTCGCCATCCAGTAAGCCCTTGGCAGGCGCTAGCATCAAGCTTTCGCCGAAACACAGCTGCATGTCTGGCGAGGTAACAGCAATCCGATGTTGTGGCGAAACCGTCAGATCCCGTGTCGGGCATTTGCTTGAGAAGCTACCTGCACGAAAGCGAACCGGACAGAGATGCGGACTTTGCCGTAAGTCGCCGACAGTGAGGCGTCGCTTGCCGATCCAGCGAACTGGCTTTGCTGTTCCATCGAAAACTGTCACTAGGTCGCCGGGTTGCAAGGTCTCAATTGGTTGTGAGCCCAGAGGTGTCAAAACCATCGACCCTAGTGTGAAGCATACGAAGGACGGCAAAGTGTCGTAATCTGAAGGAGGTGCAGTAACGATGCTGTTGTTTGTGTTTTCTATCGTGTCACCGACATCCACATCGCCAGAAGTAACAATGATGTACTGGGGGTTGGAAAACTGAACCAATGTGAATGTTACAGGCTGCCCACCTATGTCACCGCTATAGGTTTCAAACGTTTGAAAGTTTGTAGAGTCACCTAAGAAACTAGGTACCCCCGAAACGTCGAGCTGCTGGCTTCCATCTGCATCAGGATCTTCAAGCGCATCATCATTATCAATAATCTCTACCTGATAAGAGTTAAGCACGGTGACGTCTGTGAAGCTTAACGGATCATTGTCAATTTCAAGAATCGTAATGAAAGCCAAAGCGCTATCCCTCGATATACAACCCAATCAATAGCTCAAATATAAAAATGCAACCTTATGGAGAAAAGATAAAGCTCTGTTACGGTACCGACGTTGCTTTGGAACGTGCCGTAGGGAAAGGCCAACTAGAAACTCAGATTTGGACCTGACTTCTACTATTACCGCTAAACCTGCTATGCGGCGTAAACGGAATTTAGGTTTCTGCCCCAAGAACGTCTCTTGAGTGACAAAATTCACTGTGATTGAACCACTACAACTAAGTTGATTGAGTGCAGTGAATGAGTAACAAGGTGAGTTTCAGATGAAGTTTATCCCCGCTACCGCCCAATCAGTCGTTGTCCACGCGTACGAACTGGCCGCCAATGACCAGGAAAAGAGCATGGCAATGTGGGCGGGCTGTCAACTCACGGCGCTTTATGATAGGCGCTCAGAGCTTTTGCAGGAACATGCTGACATCTGGGCCGAGAAGCTTGAGCCGCAAGCACCTCTTTCTACGGCAAAGAGATGAAACCACGCACCTCCAAAAACACGAGTGAGGCTTCAGAATAGCGAGCACAGCGGGTGCAGGTGTTGGGATGTATGCAGGGCAATCAGCCTGTGACCAACAATTTACGGAGGCGGCATGGCCAACGGGGCCAGCGCGGCTTTGGTAGTCTAGCGCATAATGAATGGGTCGGCCAAACCATCTGTCGACTAATCTGAACAGCTCGAAACTACTGCCAAGACCATTTCCAACCAATACGGGTTGACTCATCAATACAGGTCTTCGGTTCTCTTTCTATCCTTTCGGAGTATGGCTCATTACCACAGGCAGCCGACCTACTCGCAACGAATACTGGACCCCACCTTGCCGGTATTGAACAATGGTAGTTGTATTCGACGTGTCCAAATATGTCTTTTTTGCTGTTCTCGCTTCGTGTCTCTTCCCCCCAAACTATCGACTCGCCAACGGCTCGTTCTTTACGGCGCTTGACCTCGTTACACCAAGCCAACTGATTATACCCTCCGTCACGCCAACCGCTTGAATCCCGCACAATTTCTGAATGCTGATAGCTGGCCACGCCATGACTCGGATGCGTACACAGTTTGAACTCGTGTTCTCGGTATGAAACAGTTTTCTCGTTAAACCCACATACATCGCCACTCGTAACTAACGCGTACTTTGGTTCCACCAACGAAAGGACGCCAATCGCCAATCCTGCTAAAGCAAGGAAGAAAGTCATATATGGATGTTCAACAAACCAGCGCATGGAGCACCTCAAGATAGATTTGGAAATTCATGTGATAGATTGAGCTCTGAAATTGCCACCCCTCTATAACTTTGTAATCAGTCGAAGCGGGCACGTCCCTATTTCTTGTTGAAATAGCTTAGGGCTGAATGGAGAAGTTTGCGACTACCGGGCGATGGTCGGGGCCACCAACCTTCTCTGCATCACAGAAAGCGCTGTCCGTCTCGAGTATGGTTACGTCAATCGTGTCGATGTTAGGGCCTTCTTTCAAAAAGAAGAGATCCAGCATCGAGTTGAAATCATCACTGCACTGGGTCTTTAACGGGTTCTGCGGGCGTTCCCACTTCATTACGCTTTCGAGAGTTTTAAAGGCGTCTGAGTCTTGGTTGCCGTCCGCGCTGGACGGTTCAACTGGAATATTGAAATCACCCGTCAGAATGACCTGAACATCAGACCTTTCTATCCAGGACTTGATAATTTCGGCTTGGTGGGCTCGGGTATCTTTACCTTCTCCACAGCACTTCAGGTGGACATTCCCAACATAGAACTCAACACCGGTATCTTTGTCTTGAAGACGGATGAACAAAGCACCTCGAAGGTTCCAATCAGGCTCACCCAATCGGCCCCCAATTGCTCCGGGCTTGGATCGAATGCCGTGAAGCTCGACGTTTTCGACCTGCCTGAACCGGGATGAGTTATATACGATTGCGAGTTGGTCGTCTCGACGATGCTGTTGAGAAATAGTGCCGCTCTCGCTAACTATGGCTCGATAGCTGCTTCTTCGACCAACCGCACCAGCCGCAACCGTGTACTCCTCGACTGCTGACAAGCCCGCAACTTCCTGAAGAGCCCAAATATCTACCTTCCCAATGGCGCGTATAGTGCGGCTTACAAGGAAGGGCTGGGTGTCCGATGCAGATTCTGTGTTCAGTGTGCCAACCTTGAAGTCCTGGGCAAAGACGGGAGTGGCAGAAAGAAAAGACATCAGTGCAATTAACCGCAACATTTGAATCTCCAATAACTAATCAAAAAGGAATTTGGGCATTATACACTGATTCAAATGAAACTTCGAAACTCAAACTCTTCAAGTAAAAGGACACGGTGCTCAGCCCCTGGTTGGTATCAGCAACCGGTGGTTCGACCATGTTGTCAAACAGTGCGGTGCTTCAGCTTAATGTCATGACCAACTCAACCTCGCCGTCGACAATCCTGCCTGTCCGACTAAATCCAAACCGCTCATAGAGCGGCAGTGCGCCCCCAGGTTCATCGACCACGCTTATGACCAGATTTGCACGACCCTCTTCCTGAGCCAGAGTTTTCGCGAATTCTAGTGCTGAACGACCATAACCTTTCCCTTGATGAGCTTGGTCAACCATAAGCCGCCAGATATATATCCCATCTGGGTCGTCACCTTCGTCCAGATCCGCGTGTGGATGCGACATATCCACGACTGCCAACATTCCCACTGCAGATTCACCATCCCAAATGCCGTAAATCTCGGAGCCAGGTTCGAACAACGATTGGGCCATTGTCATGAGGTTCGGCGCAACGAATGTCGTTTGGTCGTCGCGTACGCTCAGCGCCGCGAGGTGACGGAGTGTCTCCCGCGTCAAAAGTCGAAAATCAGGCATATGCACATCCTATGCGAATAGGGCTGCTCTGTGAAGTTCGCCGGAGGGCGAAGATTGCTATAGAAGGCCCCCTACACCGGGCGCTGCCGGTGCAAGGCCAGAACACTAGCGAGTAATGCTATATGCAGTCGCTCGCAACAATTCAGCTATAGTGTTCCCGTAAGTCGTCATTAGCACTCGCAACATTTGATTATGTTGGTTCAGTTCTTCAGCCGTGAGGCTAAGCGTGCCACTCTCTATCAGTTCTTGCATGTCGCGCAACTTTTGCAGGTCCTCGAATTCGTTTAGAATACCAGACGTCCATTCCGCATTTGGTGAATGATCCGACGATTCTGCCCATTCTTCAAATTCAATATCCAAATCATTGGAATCCAAGTTCGAACCCAAATTATGGGCGTTCATCGCATAATCCTGAGATCCTGCTTCAAGCACATATGAACTGTCTACGTCAAAAGTGACGTCACTAAAGTCAAACATTGCCGCACTCCATTAACTTAAAGAACTCGGGAAGTGATATAAATGAAGTCGCGTTATGGTTTTTAGAAGCCAAAGTTAACTTTGCTTAATGTGCGTTAATCCATTGCAGCGCCATGGAATGCTATCCTGCCCGACAGGTCATGAAACATTGAGCCGAGCTCGATCAGAATGTGCTATACTTGCAAAATAGAAGAATGCTCCAAGCGAGTATGACATATTTATTCTTGAGAGTTTACTTATTAAACAATTAGTTAAATGGAATACTGTTATGAGAATGCCCAGATCAGCAGCCGAGCTATTTTGCCTCGATTTACAACTCACCAAATTGAGAATCTACAGGGGATTACAAACTGCAACACTAGTTTTAGGGTGTTGGCTTGTTCCCACAACCGCTTTGAGCTTTGATATTGGCGATTTGCTCAAACCAAGGCTGCCCGGAACAACTGTTCCTGGAACCAAAGTCCCGCTACCCCCGTTGCTCAAACCTCCCGCTCCGCCGACGAGCCTAGATGATCTAGACCCATATTGCCGAATACAAATTGACACCCATCGCCCATCTCCGTCTTCTGACCCTACCTGCGGAGCATATGGTGCAAACTATGTTATTCCTCAGTATTTTCACTACGGAGATAAACGGGTCAACATAAGAGAACAGTGTGTGTGGCACGACGAGTGTTATGTGGCTCGTTGGCACGGAGGAACGCTTAACCGAACACAGTGCGACAACACATTCAGAGAAAAGCTTAGGGCTGAATGCCGTCGAACTGTAGCCAGATGCAAGAACGTACTTAGGCATTGCTATGACACGGTTGAAACCTACTATGCAGCGGTCAAAGAGTATGGCCAGAGCGCTTGGGACACAGATAACTCGCAAGAACCAAGGCCGAGCGATCCAACTGTGTATGGGAGCAGCTCGAATGCATCTGAAATCGCGCTTCAGTTTGCGAGGGCAAACAATCCCTGGGTTTACATCGGCGCATTTGATGAGGTTTGGGTTGAGCGTAATTTTGATTTACCAAACAACTCTAGTAATCAGCTTAGATTTGGAGACCAAATCTCTGCAATCGTAGATGTCAATGTACGGAAGACACACATGTATTTTGACAGACAGAGCGGTGAATGGATTCGGCCTGAACGCGTAAGAACAATGAGAGTTGGTGAAAACGCATCCATAATCGATGTAGTGGCCATTGGGCGCAGTTTAGGCGGTTATTATTACTGGGTACAACTCGCCAATTAGGTTGCTGTGGTTGCTCTATCCGAAACGCGCATCTTCAAGTGTGACGCTGAAAGGTGGTTTAGACTGCTAGCCGTTTTTCTGTGTACTTTGTGCGGGAACTGTCTTTGATATCGTTGGGTATTTTGGCCTAATTTCCATTTCAGAAGGAATCCGAAAAAACCAACTATGTTGCCAATTGTTCTATCTCTCGTGCCAGCGCCATCAATCGATTACGCTCAGCCCATAGCGCCTTAGCGCCCTCTGATTGACGCTTACGGCCCTCGGCAGTCTTTGCGCCTGTGGAAGCGCCTCCGTGCCTGTGACAGCGTGTCCTGCCCTCCACCAGGGTTACCATGCATCGGATGCCATCAGGCATCCTGGCTCCGCATATCTTGGTTTCGCTCGTCATGTGGTGCCTCCTGTCTGGACTGGGGCAGGGTGAGCCCTTACCTTGTTGGCATGCGTAGATTGCTTGTCACCTTTGCCATAATCGTCGTTTTGCTGTGCTGCCCGGTGGCGCTGTTTTTCCTCGGTTGGGGCTTGAAGCAGGTTTATGTGCAGTTCGGAATGGTGTCGTTCTTCATTGCATGCTTCAGCTACTTCATTGCTGCGTTAGGCGTTGCTTCCCTGATTGATAAAGCCCGAGAGCAGTAGCGCCTGCCACCGCTCGACCGATGATCTGGGCTTGAGCGTCTTTGATGGGTTGACCCTTTAGCGCCTCCCTAACCGCCTTGAGCGCGTCCTGTGCATCCTTTCCCCTGATGCCAGTGAGGGCTTTGGCGATTTCGGCAAACATGCCACGTTCACGCGCTGACATGCTGCGCGGATCAATTGCCGCAATGGATTGCGTAACCTCTCGGGCTGCATCTAGCGGATTGCCCAGGTTGCCGGTTGTTTTACGAACAAGGCCGGGCGCGGTTTCTTCTGCTACTTGCTCTTGAATGGACTGACGGATTGCAGTCTTGGAGTTCTGAGCAACCGCCGCCCGCAGTTCCAGCGCCGTCGCTGAGCGGTCCAGTTCTTTCAATAACCGATCCGCCCGAGGCCCGCCCAGGACAAGGCGCAGTTTCTGGATGTTGGCACGGCTGGACATTTCCTTAACCAGTTGCATGGCCTCTCGCGCGTCTGTGTTGGGGTCTGTGATGGTGCGGCGAACGTTTGATAGGTTTTGCTCTATGCTCTCCCTTACACCCTGTCTGACAGCCTGCTTCGCATCGTTAGACACCCCATGGTTCAAGAAGCCTTTGACGTCTTCGATTGTGGTACGTTTGAATAACAGGTTTTTACCAAGCGCCAGACCTTCATCCTGCTGGACCTTGTCACCTCCCAGGCGCAGTGCGCGGCCAGACCAAATTTTATTGGCTTAGGAAGGCGACCCAGTTCTACATCGCGGTAGACGCTGGACCGGCTGCGACCACCTAGTTTGACTTGCAGGTCTTGGAAGGAAAGCAGTTTCATAGCTGTGCACCGTGTTGTTTCGTGGTGCACCAAATCTGCCTATTTCAACTGCGTCTTTCATGACGGAGGTATTTATTTAAGTCCGACACCCAACCATGTTCGTGGAAAAAGCTCAGCAGCAATCGGATCGCGCTCGATTGCGACTCTTGTAGCTTCGACCCAAGCTATGAAATCTCGTCGCAGCTCTTTGTTTTCAGGCCCAGTTCCAACACAAAGCTCCTTTATCGAGCGATAACTTCGATGATGGCCGTTTCGCTCCAAGGCAACAACTACAGCATCACATGCGGATTCCTGGATGCGCTGTTCGTCTCCTCTTGTCAGATTTAAGTCAAACCTCGCCTCCGTGATTTTGGCCATCGACAATAAAAACATGTTTCTCAGCCATGTAACACTGCGGCGCGTTGTTTTGGGGCGTTTTATCAACCCAGTCATAAAAAGCGCGGAGAAGGTTCTGAGGGCGGGAAGAAGCTCTTGCCCAGTCGCCAACTGATGAGCAGCAATCTCTTTGCACAAGTCAAATGCAGAGGCGTCGCTTTCGGATATGTTCAGCAACTTTTCTGCAGCGCCATTGTCACAAACAAACGAGCCCTCGGTCGAAGCTGGGACTTCACTGTCATCAGGCACCCAATAGATTCCAAGTTGTAACATGTGAATATTTCGAGCTGGTTCTACCCTGGGTAGGGCGAGCTGACCATCTTTGACGTACTCTTTTGTGAGTACTTGAAGCCAGTTAACTGCCTCTTCAAACGGACTATTCATGACGGCAAATTGATGACGTTAGATTCGTTTGAGCTAGTGAGGTGTGACGACCAACGCTCCATCAATGCCCGCCGCTGTTCTAAGAAGTCCGTTCGCTTATACGACCGCTCGACAGAACCGCCAACCACATGCCCTAAACAGGTCTCAGCAACCTCGAATGGCACGTTCTGGGTTTCGGCCACCCAGTCCCGGAACGAAGACCTGAATCCATGTGGACGCTCGACCAGTTCACGCCGTTTCATAAACGAACCCATGGTCATGTCCGATATCACGCCGCGCCGAACACCAGGGAACAGCATACCATCTCGCGCCATCGATTTGGCTTGCTCGATAACCGCAAGGGCCTCTGCTGATAGTGGCACTCGGAAATCCTGTGTCGCATCTCTGCGGCCCTTCATCGCTGCTGCCGGGATGGTCCAAACATCACCGTCAATCTGATCCAGATGCAGGTTACGAAGCGGATAGGATCTAACTGCGGTGAGTATCAGCAAACGCAGAGCAAGCTCCGTTGTCGTTCCACCATCTAAGCTTTGATAGAAGGCTGGAACATCCTTCCAAGGCATCGCAGGGATGTTTTGCGGCTTATGCCGTTGTTTGCCCAATAATGCCTTGGCTTTATCCGTAGCCTGCAGGTCAACATCTAACCCAAGAGCTGCAGCGTGACGCATCACGATAGACAGCCGGTTCATCGCCTTTCGCGCGGTGTCTGCTTTGTCGTGCCAGATAGGGGACAGCGTGTCCCGGATATCTTTCTGATCCAATTCGACAACTGGGACTTTGCCCAGCTTCGGCAATACATGCAGCTCGAGTGGCGAATACCAGCGACCCGCTTTCCCTTCACCCTTCAGCTCTGCCTTACGGCTCTCAAACGCATCCTCTGCGACGTCTTTCAACAGGTGAAGCTTACTGGCTTCCTCACGCTTGAGGCGCTCGCGCTCTTTGATTGGGTCTGTGCCTTTTCGCGCAACAGCCCGCCAGTTCTCGGCTTCCTGACGCACCTCTTTGAGCGAGACGTCTGGGAAGGAGCCAAGACCCATTTCACGTCTGCGACCATGTACTGTGATTCTTAGAAACCATTGAGCCCCGCCATCCTCACGCCGATGGAACCACAGACCGCCACCGTCGGAGTACTTCCCCGGCGGAACCGACTTTAGCGTCGATGCGCTGAGCTTATTCAAAGGGCGTGACACTCATCCACCTCTCTATCCACCCTCTATATATAGTATACGGTGGGGCATAGTGGAACACGGTGGTATAGTTAAATCACTGAAAAACAATCACTCAGTAAAAATCTGGGGCAAGGTGAAACACCCTGAAACAAGGATTAGATGCCCTCTTGAGGCACCATCCCCTTACGACAAGCTTTACCCGCGTTCAGATACTCATCTCGATACGCGCGCCCGGAAAACGCGATATCAGCGCGTTTGCTTTGGCACGTGGGGTCAGGCATAGGGCGGTTGAGAGCCCGTCTGCCAATGCTGCCTGCGAGGCTGAGATTGATACAGCCTGATAGGGCGCACCCAACCCTTTCGGGTTCAGGATATGCCCCTGATCGCCCTGTAGCATGGTGCCTTCGGGGGCCGAGGTTGCAACGGCGCGGTCCTGCAGTGTGATCCGTTTGGCGACAGCACCGTCGGACTTGGCCAGCCCGACGCGCCACGGCTCGCCATTGCTCCGCTGGCCAAGGGCGGCGACCTCGCCCATATCCACCAGCACATCGCGCAGATCGAAGGATCGCATCAAAGCGGAAATCCGGTCAGTGATCGCACCTTGAGCAATCCCGTTCAGGGTAATCGCCGAGCGTCCGGGATGCGGCAGGCGGATCTCACCGGCGCTTACGTGAATCTTGTCCCAACCAATCGTCTGGCGCGCACGTTCCACTTGCGACCCCGCCGCGCCACTGGCGAGCGCTAGCCACATGGGCTGGATCGTCGGATCAAACACCCCGCCCGAAGCGTCGTGAAGCGTGGAACAAAGGCTCAGCACCTCCAGCAGCTCAGGCGCCGGGGTGACCAGGTGGCCGATCCGGTTAAGCTGACTGATCTGCGAGTGCGTCCGGTAGAGGCTGAATATATTCTCCAGCCGATTCAGCTCTGCCTCGACCGCAGCAAAGATCGGCGCGGCCTGTGCGTCCGTCGAGCCTTCCAGCCTCAGGCTGGCGGGTGCGCCCAGCGCGATACCGCGCCATTGGGCGACGTTGCCAGCAGCGGCGGGTACGGCGGCGCAGGCGGCTGAGATGGCCAGGAAACGGCGGCGGGTCAGAAGGGTCATGCGGGGGTCTCCAACGCGAGGTCCAGATCGACGGGGCCCAGCACTTCGGCATCGGGAATATCAGACAGTGGCAGGGCGCCGCCGCCATATTTGGCAATGAACGCCTCTGCCGCGGCGGGGTCGCCAAAGGGCACGACTTCTCGCGCACCCATGCCACCGGCCACATCGGCGCCGACGACAAAGGTCGCACCATCGGCGGCGATCCAGTTGGAAATCCCCGGTTGCCGCCAGCTGGGCGCGACGCTCATGTCACTGACATAGACAGCGGTGATCTTGGCGTCACGTTCGGGGCTTTTCAGATAGGCCAGCATGTCGCGCACCTGCGCAAAAAACAAAGGCGCGGGATAGCCTTCCAGATGGATCTGCCCTTTGGGCCCGCCGTGTTCCGCGATGTTCATCTGGCAGAAATAACTCAGCGCATCCGGGGTGAGATCAACCGGGTCGGGAGCCTCGGCCACCTCTTCTTTGCAGGCCGTCAACGCGACCAGAGCGATCAGGGCTAGGTATCTCATGGCTCAACTCTCCGAAATGCGAGACGCGCAAGGGCAAAGCCCAGCACCGGCCAGATCAGCAGCGAGGCGGGCGCGGCCCAGACCGGCAGGGCCTGCGCCGCCCCGGTCATGCCCGAGGCTATCGCGACGCCCTCGGTTGCGGCGATGTTCCACAAACGGAATGCGTCGGCCGGGTTGGCCACCATCACCCATGGAAAGACGGATTGGGTGAAAGCGCCGCCCTTGTCCATGACGACGGCCCCCAACAGGCCCAAATCATAGAGGACGACAAAAACCAGCCAGAGCCCGGCCGACAAACCTGCCGCCGCCGTGGCCCCCTTTGCCAGGGCGGACAGCAAGTATCCAAGCGCCAGAAAGACAGCGCCCAGCAGGATAGATGTGAGGATCAGGCGGACCAGAGCCATCAGGCTTTCCGGACCCGCGCCGCCAAAGAAGGCGGCCACTGCGCCAGCGGTGCCGAAACCGATGGTCATGGCAAAGGCCAGCGCGGCCAGATGGGCGGTGAATTTGCCCAACAGGATTTCTCCGCGCCCCGCCGGGTAGGACAGCAGCAGTGACAGGCTGCCGCGATCCACGTCGCCCGCGATGGCGTCAAAGGCGATCATCAGCGCCAAGAGCGGTGCAAGATAGACCGAAAGCGTGGTCATCGAGGCCACCGAGACGGTCAGCATGTCGACTCCCAACGTGCCGGTTGGTGCGCTGCCCGCAAAGGTCAGCGCCAAAGCGAACAGCACCATGATCAATGTGGCGACCAGCAGCCAGCGGTTGCGGCGCAGGATCAGCATTTCTGTGCGGGTGATGGCGAGGAAGCGGGTCATTGCAAATCCTCCTGTGCGTAGTGGCGATAGAGGTCTTCCAGCTTGGGCGGGGTCATTTCCACATCCGCCACAGCGTCGCCCAATCCGGCGATCCGGCGCAGCGCCTCCATCTTGTCTTCGGGTGCGCAGAGCAATTCAACGGATGCCCCATTGATCCGGTTGCCACCCAGTTCAGCGGCCAGCACATCAGGATTGGCGCTGGCGCGTACTTTCAAGCGGATCGGCAGACCGGCCAGAGCCGACAGATTGTTCAGCGTATCGTCAGCGACCATCCGGCCCTTGCGCATGATGGCGATGCGATCAGTACGGGCCTCGACCTCGGTCAGCGCATGGCTGGCGATTAGAACGGCTGTGCCTTGGGCAGCCAGCTCGTCGATGATGGCATAAAGGTCCTGCCGCGAGATCGGGTCCAGCCCGCTTGTCGGCTCATCCAGCAAAGCCACTTTCGGTTGACCCAACAGCACCTGCGCCAGACCCAGACGTTGCCGCATGCCTTTGGAATAGGTACCGATCCGGCGGTCCAATGCGTCGCTGAGACCAACGCGCTCCAACAGGCCAAGCACGTCGGCCTTTGCACCTGAAAGCTGCGCAAACAGGGTCAACTGCTCGCGCCCCGTCAAGGCGGGATGAAATGACACCGCTTCGGGCAGATAGGCCGTCTCGCGACGCGCCTGAGCACTACCGGGGGTGGCGTCTCCGATCCGAATGGCTCCGCCATGGATCGGCGTCAGGCCGAGGATAGATTTGATCAGCGTCGACTTGCCAGCACCGTTATGGCCCAACAGCGCAACGCGCTGACCGGGGGCAAGAGACAGGGTGATATCGTCAAGAACGCGGTTTTTTCCACGGTCCTTGAGAACATGGTCGATTGACAGGGCCTTATCCGTCATGAGGCACCTTTTTCATAGCTGGGGGTTCAGGGGCTTGCATCAATGGGTTGCTGTCCATCACGCCCCCCGGCAACAACGCCGGGAAGGCCGATTGCGACCAGCGCACCAGTTGCACGGCAGGGGAGCCGAGCAACAATTTGGCTGAGGGTTGGGTCCACAGCACATGGTCCATACTGTCATTGGGGCGATAGGGGGCATCGGCAATGCCGTTGCCATCCACATCATAAGCGGCGAAATCGGACCAGTAGTTGCCGCGTCCGTCTTCGGACCACTCGACCCATTTGGTCGAGACATATTTCACCTGCGTCCGGTTTCCGATGAATGAATTGCCAACGATGCGGTTGCGCTCGCTGCCAGCGGTAAAGTGGATGCCGATGCCGCATCCCTCAAACCAGTTATCGGTGAACTCGTTCTTGTTCGAGTTATAGAGGAAGCTGCATTTCTCTTTCGCACCTTTCACAACGTTTCCGGTGATGGTGCTTTTGTTGGCATAGTTCAGCATGACGCCATGTTCGCGGTCGCCGATCGAGACGTTATTGGCCACGGTCACATTGGTCGTGAACATCACCGCGTAGCCCAGATCATTGCCGATCGAGACGTTGTCGCTGACCACCGAATTGTCGGCATACATGTAATGCACGGCAAAACGCAGATCGCTAAACAGGTTGCCGGTGAAGGTGTTCTTCTTCGACGAGTTTACAAAGATTCCGTCGCGGCCATAGCGGATATCGTTGTCCTCAACCACCGCACCCGGCGCGTTCCAGACATAGACGCCATTGCCACGCTCGTTCATGCGCTGGTCTTGCCGCCCTTCAATCCGGTTTCGCCGGACGATACTGTCCTTGGCCCCATGGATGTCGATGCCATAGAGATTGCCCAGCAGCACATTGTCTTCGACCACCGGCGCATGGGCCGTCTTGGTCAACTGGATGCCGCTGTCGATCCCGTCATGGTCCGAGCCCGATCCGATCACCGTCAGACCGCGCACGGTCACACCCGGCCCGGTCACGGTGATGACGCTGCCTTCGCCTTGTCCGTCGATGGTGGCCTGTCCCAGCCCGTCAATCGTGACGGGCCGGTCCAGAACCAGCGTTTCTGTGTAAACGCCGGGGCTCAGGCGGAGGGTGTCCCCATCCGCCGCCTGCGCCAGTATCTCGTTGATGGCCCCTGCCCGGTTGGGCACATCCCAATCCGCCGCCCAAAGGGGCGAGCCGAGCAGGAGCGGTATGAGCAGGGACCAACGCATGGTTACGCGCTCCGCGGCTCAACGAACATCCGGCCGCGCATCTCCATGTGCAGCGCGTGGCAGAACCACTGGCAATAGAACCAGTGCACGCCCGGACGGTCGGCAATGAAGGTGACCGAGGCGGTGGCCTGCGGCGCAACCTCCATCGCGATGCCGAAGTTCGACAGGCACAACCCGTGGGTCACGTCATCCACGTCATCCAGGTTGGTGACATACAACGTTACCTCGTCACCCTGCTTGACGGTGAACTTCTCAAGGCTGAACACCGGCGCGGTCGAGGTCATGTAGACCCGCACCTTGTTGCCATCGCGGATCGGCTCCTCGGCGCCCTCTTCAAGGTCCACACCATCGGCGGCAGCCTGCTGGCGCGCTTCTTCCCACATCGGGTCGTTGCGATCCCAGACATTGACCGGGTTCACCTTGGACCGGTGCACGAGGATCGAGTCATGCGGTTCCGCGAAGGTCGGGCCGTCATGGACCACCTTCATCTTATCACCCGAGATATCGATCAACTGCTCGTTTTCCGGCTTCAGTGGCCCGACGTTCAGGAAGCGGTCTTTCGAGAACTTGTTCATCGAAATCAGCCACTTGCCATCAGCCTCAGCCGTTTCGCCCATCGAGGTCGAATTGTGGCCCG
Organism: Ruegeria sp. C5; assembly: GCF_056537605.1. Classification (NCBI taxonomy): domain Bacteria; kingdom Pseudomonadati; phylum Pseudomonadota; class Alphaproteobacteria; order Rhodobacterales; family Roseobacteraceae; genus Ruegeria; species Ruegeria sp. C5. The sequence continues at coordinate 92,933 of NZ_JBQFRX010000006.1, forward strand.
GCTGATAATGCACATCCACTTTGTCTAGGATCGGATCAACATCCGCACCACCGTAGGCTTCGATGGCCTTGGCGATGTCCCACTTCACCACCTGGCTGTCCAGGAACAGGGTGGTGTAGGCGTTGCCTTTGCCATCAAACGCGGTGTGAAGCGGGCCAAGACCCAGCTGCGGTTCCGCCACGATGGCCGAGCGTGGATCGGCATTGTCGGCAAACAGCGCATCGACCTTTTCCACATCGATCACGGATACGGTCGGGGACAGCTTGCCGTTGATCATGATGTGTTTCTTGTCGGGTGCTGCGTTCACTCCGTGCGGCGAGTTCGGGATCGGGATATAGCGGGTCAGGTTGCCGCCCGCCTCTTTACGCCCGTCCACGACCTTGACGCCGTTCAGCTCCTGATAGTTGCCAGCAGCAATCGCGTCTTCGATGCCTTTCAGGTTGAACACGACCACGTGGTCCAGCTCATTCTCGGTCATCTCGGCCAGGTTCATACCCATTTCCGAGTTATACGAGGTCGAGAATGCGTATTTGCCCTGATAGTCGCAGTCAGTGTTGTCGAGGTTGCCCGACACCATCACCTGCCATGCGATCTCCATCGTATCACCATCAATGGCGGTGAAGATGTTCACGTATTGCGACGGATCGTCGAGGATTTCGCCATCATTGACCAGCGGTGCCTCGTGTTCGCCATTGGCGAAGATATAGCCGGTGCGCGGGTATTTCTGCGGACGCAGACCGTGGATGTCATGCGCGTTCGGGATTTCGATGATCTTGTCGCATTTCATCACGTCGCAGCGGATGCGCGCGACGCGTGTGTTGGCCTTGTCATTCATGAACAAATAGCGGCCATCATAGGTGCCATCGGTGAAGGACATGTGCGGGTGGTGCAGGTCGCCATTGTCATAGGTGACTTTGCCATTGGCGGCCAGGTACTGCTTGGTCTCGGGCAGCAGCCCTTCGGTCAGGATCTTCAGCGACTCGTTGGTCTGGCCCCAGCCGGTGGCCGAGCAGCGGTTGAATACCGGAATGCGCATCAACTCGCGCATCGACGGCACGCCGAGGATACGCACCTCGCCGGTCTGACCCGAGGACCAGAAGCCGTAATATTCGTCCAACTCGCCGGGCTCCAGCGCGGCATTGGCGGCGGCGCTGGCCTCTTTCGCGGTCATCAGGGTGCTGCCCAGACCGGTTCCGGCCAACACGGCGCCGGTTGCAGATGCACCCAGCAGTCCGCGGCGTGTGACGTTCAGTTTCTTATCGTGTTCCGACATGATCGTTCCTCCTTTTTAGGAAACGGTTTGCGGTTTGGCGTTCGGATGGTTCGCCGGTGGTTGTCCGAGGGGGGTTTTCGGTTGAACCGACCCTGTCTTGGCCCGCCGTTTCAACTGGCGGATAACGACGGGACATTTGTCCTCGGACTGGTAGAGCACCTGACAATGCAGGCAGGTGACGCACTCGTTCGGATTGATCTCACCGGTGGGGTGGATCGCCTGAACGGGGCATTCGTTGGCGCAGGTCTGACAGGGGGTGCCGCAATCCTTGTAGCGGCGCAGCCAGTCGAACATGCGGATACGGGCAGGGATCGCCAGCGCACCACCCAAGGGGCAGAGATAGCGGCAATAGAACCGTTCGATGAACAGCCCGATCCCCAGCAGGGTCAGCGCAAAGACCACGAAGGGCCAGTCGCGCATGAACTTCAGAATGATCGCGGTCTTGAACGGCTCGACCTCGGCATAGGTTTCAGCCAGCGGGATCGAGACAAAACTGATCCCGAACAGCACGAGGAAGATCATGTATTTCGCGGGCCAGAGCCGCTCATTCAGGCCCCAGGGCAGTGTCCATTGCGGCACCTTGAAGGCCCGCGCGATCTTGTTGGTCAGTTCCTGCAGCGCGCCAAACGGGCACAGCCAGCCGCAATAAGCACCCCGACCCCAGAACAGCAGCGCGGCAGCGACAGCGAACCATTGGATGAAGACCAACGGGTCCAGCAAGAAGGCATCCCAGGAGAAGCCGGTGCGCAAGCTGCCTGCCAGCGCCATCAGGTTCACCACGCTCAGCTGCGCATTGGCGTACCAGCCGATGAAGAACAGCGTCATGGTCAGGTATCCGATGCGGAACCAATAGAAGACGCGGGCGTTCATGGTGGCGTGGAACTGGAAGAAGAATGTCGCCGTCAGCACCAAAAGCATGACGCCCAGCACCCCGATCTCAACCGTGCGATCCTTCCAGATGCGTTTCCAAAGCGCGGCCTTGGCTGCTGCCTCGCTGGTGGCGTCATCGACGACTACAGGGGCCGTAACGGGCAGCAGATACTGCTCGGGCAGTTTGTAGCCCAGATCGAAGGTCAGAAAGGTCTTCTCAACCGCGCCCACAGCCCGCTGCGCCAACAGTTGCAGGCGGAAGGGCTCGGCCGGATCAAACTCGGCCTCAGCGGGGATCTTGAAGATGTCCAATTCCGTAAAGCTTGGGGCATCGGGTGCCGCAACCTTGCCCAACCGGCGCTGCTGCTTGTCGAAGAATCGCACCGAATTGTCGCCTTGGATCAACTGAATCCGGTCGAAAATCCCGCCCCGGACATAGCCCGAGCCCTTGAAGCTGTAGGCCCCACGCCCCAGCACCAGAATGGCCTGCTCGCCTTCGTCCAGCCAGTCGACCATGTTTTGATATTCGGCCTCACCCAGCAGCGACTTGCCGATCGACGGCACGGATACCAACGCCATATGCATATCAATATAGGTGTCATCTGGTTCGCCGGGTTCAGGGCGTTTGATGGCGCGCTGATCTCCGGTGGCTTCGAACGCAGCGTTGACCTGCCCGATATCCAGCGTTAGTCGCCGGACCGAGCCGTCGCCGGACAGGGTGGTCCAGTCGTATACCGCATCCTGCGCCAGATCGACTTCGCGTTTCGGCCCATCGGCCTGCAGCGGAGACAAACCGCCCAACCCCAGCGCCCGCGCCACCTTGATGCCGCCGCGCACAAGACTGTCATCAATCACCATGATCGTGACGGTGGCCCCCGAGATGATATCGAGGTCATGCCCCTCACCGCCGGTTTCAGCCTCAACCTTCAAGTCCAGACCGGCATAGCCTTCGGTCAGCTCAACCATGCGCGCGTTGGGGATGCCAATCAGAACGATGGGCTCCGAGTGTTTGACCAGTTGCACACCGGTCAGCACCGCTTGATCATCGATGGCGGCGACCACATGGATCGGTTTGCCGGAATAGCCGGTGGTGCCAACGAAGTCAGAGGTTAGGAAGGCCCAGGCAACGGTCTCGCCGGCCTTCAGAACGGGTGCAACCGGAACGTCATCGCGGACCGGCCCAATGGCATCAGCACCGGGGGCCAGATCGGCGGGTTCAATCTCCGGCAGGAAGCTGGCAAGGCTGTCGGCATGGGCACTGATCGCCATCAGGCAGGACAGGGCAAGGGCCAGCATTATATGGATTGCGCGACTTACGACCACGGCGCACCTCCGATACTTAGGGTGGACGCCATGGACGCGCGCAGGGCGCGTTCAGCAGTTTCTTGGGTCGGGCGCGGAGGTCCCCGGGTTTCGGGCCACAGCTTATGCGACTTGTACAACATGGAAGATTTGCTGTTCTGAAGCTGTACAACACGGAAGTTTCCGATTTGCGGTACCTGCACCAGCTCGGGTGCAGGCGCTGCACTGGTGACAGCGCACAGCGCGCAATCGGCGCATTTTGGGCAGTACGCGGTCGGGTCTTCGGTATCCTCCTCAAGATCAACTTCAACCCAGACCGCGCCGCCTTCCGAGCAGATCTCCATCCAGACACTTTCACCGGGACTCGCCAGCACCGGTCCAAAGGCCTGCAACAACAGAAGGAATATGCCTGCCAACCCACATGCCGCGCGAGTTGCGCGTACAGGGAGATTGTGCAGAGGGATCAGGGCAGGCATGGAGTCTCCGACTCGGAAAGCTATGCCTTTGGGGTATTGGATTCTACCGAGTCGCGACTTGACTTAGGTTAGGTAAAGCAAATTTCTGATTTTCTTTTCAAATCAATCGTCTGCCTCATCCATCAGGCCACGCACCCAGCGCCCTGCCAGCCATGAGGCGGGCACGCCCAAGGGGATGGACCATAAGATCGCAGGTACTGGTTCAATGGCACCAAACCCCGCGCTGTGCAGGATCAGTCCAGCCAGAAACAGGTTGATGGCCACGGTCAGAGCCGTGGCTGGGTAAAGCAGGATGGCCAGCTTCCAGACCGGCCATTTGCCTTCAGTGGCTGGTGCCTTCCGAGAAGGTGATTTTGTTCCAGACATTGTACTTCCCAGACGGTTTGCGCATCGGCAGGCGGCGGACCTCTTCCAGCGTTTGCGCGTCATAGACGATCACCGCGCCGTCATCTTCCCAGATCGAAACCAGCGCGTGACTGCCATCCTTGGTGAATTCTACATGCGCCACGGTCTTACCCGGCGCGGGGCGCAAAGTTCTCACGATTTCAAGGCTTTGCTTGTCGATCACGTGCATGGCATCCTTGTTTGGGCCAAAGAACACATCGGCCCAGACGTAAGGCGAGTTCTCATGGCTGCGCATGAAAAATCCTGGCCCTTCGGTTTTGATCCGCTTGACGGTTTCCCATGTTCCCATGTCGATCACCGAGACCGTGCCATCGGTCAGATGCGGCGTAGCCATCACGGTGGTGTCGCCCTGCTGCCAGGTGATCCCCGAACCTAAGTGAGGCATCCCCGGCAGGTCCAGATCTGCGATCTTATGACCGATCACCAGATCAATCACCTGCCCGCCCTTGCCATCACGCGAGGCGCCCATAACGTATTCATAACTCTGATCGAAAAAGAAATCGTCCAGGTAATCAGGCGTGGTGATCTTGCGCACGGGGAACGGGTCAGGGTTCTTGAACTGCCCCTCGATGCGGAAATCGTGGCCAATACCGGATTGCGGCGGGTTGGCCCCGTAGAACACCTCCCAAATCTCGGGGACATCCTTCAGCGCCAGAACAAAGCTTTCGCGCGGTGGTGCCTGATAAACGGCAGAAACACGGCTGGGAACGCCCTTTTTGCTTTTGACTTCAATGACTTTCGCGACCGACAAGTCCTCTGTCGACAGCAGGGTCAGCGAGTTCGGTAAATAGTTCGCTACCGCCACCCATTTGCCGTCACCCGACATTGCGATGTTGCGGCTGTTTAACCCCGCGCGCACGCGGCCCACCTGTTTCAGCGCCCAGATATCATATTTCTGCACCCAGCCATCGCGCGACATGATGAAGACATAGCGGCCATCGGGGCTGAACTTCGGCCCACCATGCACGGCGAACGGGGTTTCGAACCGATCCAGAACCTCGAACGTATCACCGTCCAGCACACTGACATGATGATCGCCTGTTTCCACCACCAGCGTGATGTTCATCGGGTCGCTGTCCCAGACAGGCGCGTCAACCGATACGTACTCATCATCCAGAGTCCGGCTGGCCATGATATCGGCCTCGCCCCATTCGGGATGGGTCTCCAGCGGAGATTTCAACCACCCCGCCAGTTCCTCGATCTGCAACGCGTCCAACTCGTGCGAAAACGCAGGCATCTGGGTGGCCGTACGCCCTTCGGCAATCACCGCCGCCACGCGTGGCCCACGCATCCGTTTCAACGTCTCGGGGATCAGCGCCGGACCGACCCCACCCAGACGGTTTTCGCCATGACATGAGGCACAGAATTCAGCATAATCCGAAGGTGCATCAGCCCAAGCTGCGCCGGTCAGCAGCAGCGAGCAGAATGTGCCGATTTTCAAGGTGTCAAAAGAATTGATGCGCCGGATCATGGCTTTTCCCTCGGAACGGCGTGACCTGCAGACGCTCGCCTGCGCCCTGCACGCCGATTTCTTCGTTTGATAGATAGCAGGCCGGGTCCTCGGCCCACGGGTCGCCGGTCAGTTGCAGAGCACGGATGCGGGTGTTGCCGCCGCAGACATCCTTTAACTGACAGGCCCCGCAACGCCCCTTCAAAGGACGCGGACGGGTACGCAGCATGGCGAGCATCGGGTCATCGCTGGCCCAGAGTTCCGAAAACGATTTGGTCTTCACATTGCCAACAGTGTAATCGGACCAATAGGTATCGGGATGCACGCGGCCGAGGTTGTCGATATTGGCGACGCCCAGCCCGCTCGAGTTCCCACCCCACGCCGCCAGATGCTCGCGCACATGGGCGGCTTTGTCGTCGTCGAAATGCGTCCGGACCCAGTTCAGGAAATACCCGGCATCGGCATCGTTATTGCCAGTCACGATATCCAGCGGACGGCCGCCCGAGACGGCTTCCCACGCACGTTCCAACAACAAATCCAAACCCTTACGGGTGCGCAAATGCTCGGCATCCTCGCCTCGGTTCTTGTCACCGCGCCCGGCATAGACGAGGTGAGACAGGTAGAACTTGTCGACACCCTCATCGTCGCACAGTTGCAGCAGGTCAGGCAGGTGGTGCTGTGTGCCCTCGGTCAGGCAGAACCGCAGCCCCACTTTGATGCCGCGCTTCTTACATTCGCGAACACCGCGCAGGGCGTCGGCAAAGGCGCCTTCGACGCCCCGGAACCAGTCATTTGTGGCCCCGATCCCGTCCAGCGAAATGCCGACATAGTTGAAGCCCACGTCGGCGATCATGTCGGCGGTTTCGTCGTAAATCCGCGTACCGTTGGTCGACAGTGCCAGCATCGGCACCAGATCGCGGGCGCGTTTGGCGATGTCGAAGAAATCGAACCGGTCCAGCGGTTCCCCACCCGAGAGGATCAGGGCCGGGACGCGGAATTGGCCCAGATCCTCAAGGGTTACCATGGCTTGCTCGTGACTGAGCTCACCGGGGAACGCGACATCTGCTGAAACGGTGTAACAGTGGCGGCATTTCAGATTGCAGCGCCGCGTCAGGTTCCAGATCACTACCGGCTTCACCGGGCCGGGACGGCGTTTGCGCACCGGTGTCGGTTCGACGAGCTGCTGCATGTATTCGGTCAGGCGGAACATGTCTCAGCCTTTCTTTTTCAACCGCAGCCCTGTCTTCTTCAGGATGCGCGTGGAATAGAGGATGTCCTTGGCCCGGCAGGCCTCGCCCAGAATGGCGGTGATCTCGGCGCGTTTTTCCTCGACCTCGTCCCGGTCAGAACCGTGGACCATGGCGAACAGGTTATAGGGCCAATCGGGCAGGGCGCGGGGACGTTCGTAACAGTGGGTGACAAAGGGCAGCGCCCCGATCTGTGTGCCCAATTCCGCAATCTGGCTGTCGTCTACATCCCAAACAGTCATCCCGTTTGCCGTCATCCCCAGCTTGTAGTGGTTCGGAGCGGCGGCGATGCGGCGGATAACACCATGGGATTTCAGCTCTGCCAGACGATACAAAAGGGCATCCTCGTCCAACCCAAGTGTTTCGGCAACGGCTGCATAAGGCGCAGGCACAAGCGGCAGACCGCTTTGCAGCGCTTCGATAATCTCTCTGTCCTGAACGTCGATCATGCTGCCACCCGGAAGCCGATGAAAAATTCCTGTAGTTTGGGGAAACGGAGAACTTCGATCCCCGTTTCCCGTTCGATCGCATCAGCGGCGGCCTCGATCCCCTCAGGCGTTTCGGTGGCCAGCACGAACCACATGTTCAGCCGGTGCGTACGCTCATAATTATGGGCAACCTCGGCGTGCGCATTGACTTTGGTCAGGACGGTTTCGAATGCATCCTCTGGCACGGCCATGGCGCACAGGCAGAACGCTCCACCCATTGCAGCGGCGTCGAAAAACGGGCCGAAACGTGTGATGATCCGCTGCTCTTTCATTCGTGCGAGACGGGTTAGGAGTTCGTCTTCGGGAATCCCAAGTTCCTGGGCTACACTGGCAAAGGGATGCGCGGTCAGCGGCAGGTCATCCTGCATCCGGTTCAGGATTACGCGGTCGGTTGCGTCCATAGTCATGCTGCTGCCTCTTTCGGTTGGATCAACGCGCCGGTCTGTTTGAAACAACGGGTCGAGAACAGCACTTTGTTCCGTGCGCCTGCCAGTTCGGGCAGAGCGGCGGCTGCGGCCAGAACCTCCATCGCTTCGGGGCGCGAGCGTGCATGGATCATGGAATAGAGGCGATAGGGCCAGACATCCTTGACCGGGTTGCGCTCATAGCACAGCGTCACGCCGGGATAGGCCGCCAGCGCCGGTCCAGCCGTGTCCACCTGTTCGGGCGGCATGTCCCAAACAACCATCGCATTGGCTGACCAGCCGAGCGCCCGGTGGCGCACGATAACCCCGAGACGAGAGATTATGCCTGCTGTTTGCAGCGCTTCGATACGTCCCATTACGTTGGAATCATCTCTGCCCAGCGTTTGTGCCAATGCGGCATAAGGAATCTCTGTCAGGGTCAGGCCCGAGCTGAGCGCCTGCAGCAACTCGCGATCTCCGGGCTGCATGGCTGAGCGATCCACCTTACGAAGGCCAGGAACATTGCGTGTTTTTCCCGACATACGAAAGCCCAAATCGACGTTGAATGGACGTACGAGGCGCAGGTCCAGAACCCGCAGTCCGGAACGCTGCGATATCCGTGCAAGGGTGTCATCGACATGGGTGCGATCCGGGCCGGTTGCGACGAACCAGAGGTTCCAGTCATCCTCCCGCTGGTAGTTGTGGTTCACGCCCGGTTCGGCGTCGATCAGGGCTGCAATCTCTTCCAACCGATGTTCGGGGGCCGCAACAGCGGCCAAGGTGCTGGCCGAAACCGCGCCCGGAGCGATGGTGGCACCCACGCGTGTAATCCGCCCGGTGGCCTGCATGCGAGTTAGGCGATCAATCACCTCGGCTTCGTCCAGCCCTAGCAAAGAAGCCAACACCAGAAACGGACGCTCTGTTATCGGAAAGTCGCGCTGAAACTCGTCCAGCAAACGGCGGTCGATGGGATCGGTGATGTGTTGCATGTCAAAGCCCCATTCTGTGCGCACGGGCGGTGAAGAAAATGCCGGATGGGCTGTCGGCCTCAATCTCGCGCAGTTTTTCAAACGTTTGCGTGTCGTAGACCATAACCTTGTTGGCGTCGCGCACGCTGATCCAGACCTCATGCCCTCGCGGAGTGAACTCCATATGCAGTACGGCAGGGCCGGGTTTGAATTCGTGAATGATCTCCTTGGTCACAGAATCAATAACCTGAATGGTATCGTTCAAAGGGTGGGCAAAGTTTACCCAAACCTGCCGCCCGTCAGGACGGGCCATGGCAAAGACCGGCTGACCATGGGTCTGCGTACGTCCGGTCTCGGTCAGAGTGTCGGCGTCGATCCACAGAACCTCGTGATGGCCGACGGCAGGCAGCACAAATTCGCGCCCCGTCAGCGCCCAGCCTTCGAGGTGAGGCATCTTGTAGACCGGCATCTCCTCTTGCCCGCGCCCATAGTTGGGCAGCACGCGGATGGGTTCGGGCGTCTCGGCCCAAAGGTCCAGCGCGGTCAGGCCATCCTCGCCAAACAAGCCGGTGATATAGGTGCGGCCATTTGCGGTGATCAGCGCGTCGTAAGGATTCTTGCCCATGTCGGGGATCTTGGTGATCGCGGGTGCGCCGTTGGAGAAATCAGCAATCCAGGTCTCGCCCGTGTCCCACATGGTAAAAACAAACCGGCGGCCGGGTGCATCGACCAATCCGATGGTTTTGCTGTCGGTAGGAATGTCCGCGACCATCTCTAGCGTGTCCGCATCGAAGACGCGCACACCGCCAGGTTCATAATTCGATACAGCGACCAGCTCGCCGTCATCCGAAATGGCACCGCCAATGGCGTTGCCCGCCTGCACGACCCGGTTCACGATCTGGCGGGTGACGATATCCACCTTAGTCAGGCCGCCGTCTCGTCCAAATACATAGGCAAAGCGTTCATCGGGTGAATAGACCAGCGAGGCATGGGACAGATCGCCCAGACCTTCGATCCGCGCCAGCGCTGCGCGGTCGGATTGGTCCACCAGAAGAACCGAGCCCTTGGCGCGTTCGATCACAAGTCCTAGGTCGCCGGTCGCCGTGGGTTCAGCCTGGGCGGTGGTCATCATAAGGGTGGCGGCGAGGGTAAGGATGAGCTGTTTCATTGTGCCTCCTGTGCCAGCAGGTAACGGGCGATCCATTCGGCCTCTTCTTCGCTGATCAAGGGCCGCCATGGGGGCATCGCGGTGTCGGGGATGCCGTCGAGGATCACGCCGGTCAGTACCTCGGCATCGTAGTGTTCCAGTGTTTTGGACCGCAGATCGGGGCCGAGGCCGCCTTTCAGCGATAACCCATGGCATGAGCCGCAATCCTGATGGACAAGGCGTTTCAGTGCGTTGGCGTCAAGCGTGTCAGCAGCGAAGGCCGTGGTGGCAACAAGCACTGCGGAAGTGAGAACAGCACGTGCTGCCCATCCTTTGCGTCCTCTCACAGCCGGTTGCTGTGCCGGCCTTCCGGAACCGAACTTAGCCATGCGCCTGCTCCAAAAGGTCGGCCACAGGCCGTTCTGCATAAAGTGAAACTACCTTGCCGATGATGAACAGCGTGGGCGCCTTTAGCCCGGCCTTGCGCACATCAGCGGCCAGCCGATCCAGCCGGGATACCATCCGGCGCTCATCAGGTGTGGTCGCTTTGCCTACCGCCAAAACCGGAGTTGAGCCGGGCAGGTTCTCGGTCATCAGTCCCATGGCGATCTGGCCGATATTGGCGACGCCCATATAGACGACTAAGGTCGAGTCCGGGTCGGCCAGACGTTTCCAATCCAGATCCAGCACCTTGTCGGCCTGTCGGTGCCCGGTGACATATTGCACCGATGTCGCCAACCCGCGATGGGTCAGCGGCACGCCTGTCGAACAGGATGCCCCCTGCGCTGCGGTAATGCCTGGCGCGTATTCGACTGGGATGCCGTTTGCCATCAGGTGCGCGGCCTCTTCCGAGCCGCGTCCGAAGATCATCGGGTCACCCCCCTTGAGGCGAGCAACGGTGTGACCGGCGCTGGCTTCCTCGACGAGGATTTCGTTGATGCGATCCTGCGGCACGGTATGACACTTGGGGGCCTTCCCAACCGGGATCAGCCGTGCGCCATCAGCGTGCAGATTGAGGATATCGGCCGAGACCAGACGGTCATAGACCACCACGTCCGCCTCTTGCAGCATCCGCAGCGCGCGCAGGGTCATCAGTTCGGGGTCACCGGGGCCTGCGCCAATCAGAAAAACCTTACCGCTCATGTGCAAACTCGCTTGGTCTGAATGTATTCGGAGCCCGGAATTCCTGCGCGATCAGGGGACGTTGCTGGGTGAGCCGGGCGTGTCATGCGGGCAGACTGGCGTAATCGGAAAGGAACCTCCTTGACTAAAGTTAAGGAGCGCGGGAATTGCCCCGCGCTCCTTTCGGCTTGCCTGTATGATTGCCTCGGCTCAGGGTTCGACGGTGATCATGCCGATCATGTTCTGTGTCTCCCAATGCGGGCCACACAGATAGTCCTGCGGACCCGGGGTGAGGAAGGTCAGGTCAACCGTCTCCTCAGGAAACAGACGGTCGCTTTCGGGCTCGCTGCCGTCTTTCAGCAGGACCGAGTGACTGGTGCGCTTATCGACATTCACCCAGCGCACGGTTGTGCCCGGTTTCACGGTTAGCTCGGCTGGGCAGAACGTGTATTTGTACATCAGCACCACATCGGCATCCTCAACGGCGGAGGAGGGCTGGTCGAACAGCTCGACATAGCGCTCTTCGGCTTCGGCACACAGCGCGGCGGTGTCCTCTGCCCATGCGGGCGCGGCCAGAAGCAGCAGCGCAGGGAGAAGGTGTTTGGGTTTCATTGTCCAAGTCTCCTCTTTTAAGCGGAAGGGGCCGGATCGCCCGGCCCCTCTTCCTTATTGTTTGACGACGTTGATAAAGGCGTTGTCGTCGTCCAATGCTAGGCTGGTATCCAGCGTCACGTGGTGGAACCGTGCGGCGGCAAAGTCATCGTGGATGGCAAAGCCCACCGTATAGGTCTGACCGGCCTCCAGCGGCACGTCACCAGCTGCGCCCGAGTTCAATGGGCGCGTGAAGACCACGGTCCACATACCTGCATCAAGGCTGGCCGAGGCGGCGATCTCACCGTCATTGACCACGCGCTGTTCCAGCAGATAGCCGTTGGTGGCGCTGCCGTCCGCGTAGACGCGCATCAGATCCAGATAGGTGCCATCGGCCAAATACTGCTCGATCTGATCGGCGGCCTGCAGCTTGTCCCAGCCACCCAGCGCCTTACCGCGGCGGCCTTTGATCTCGACCTCGGTGCGGCTTTCGCTGATGTATTTGGTCACAGTGTCCTGCGTGCTCAGCCGACCCGAGACATCGCCATTTGCGGCAATCGCCTCGGCACCCGGGTCAAAGGGCATGTAGCTGTTGTCTGCATGGCACGAGGCCCAGCAGCCGACCTGATCGCCCAGCTCAATCCCAGTGCCGGTGATCATCATGGCCACCTTGATCTGGTTGTCCGGGTCCATCTTGCCGCCATCGACAAAGGGGGCGGGGTTGTGGCCCGCATCCGGCCATTGCAGACGGATATAGAGGGTCTCATCATCATGCGCGGCTTGAACGGTGGCGTCTATCACGCCGCGTTTGCCCGGGATCGGGGTTGGTTCCAGATCCCCACCGGCCACGATCTTGTTGCCGATCGCGTCCAGTTCGGCAGCGTGACAGGTGGTGCACTTGTCTCCGCCCTTGGTCAAAGGACGTGCTCCGCCGTGGGATCTGCCGTTCTGAACCCATTCAAACGAGGCCTGACCAGGATAGAACAGTTTCATATCTGCACCGGGGACAGCGGCCCAATCGATATTTGTGCCAACATCGCTGCCGCCACCTGCCGGGGCTGCGGCATCTTCGCCAGAAGCTTTGGCACGCTCTTCCGCGACGGCTGCGTCAACCGCTGCTGCGATCTGGGCCTGTACGGCCTCTTGCTGGGCTACACGCGCGGCTTTCTCAGCCTCGGCATCGGCAGCTTCCTTGGCTTCGATGCGTTCGAGACTTGCCAGGTATTCGGCCGGGATTTCGCGAATGAAATCTGGGTTCGGCGCTTCAAGCTTTTCCAGATACTCTTCGTCGGCCCGGTCGCGGGCGTCCGAGTGCGCAATCCCCTTGTGGCAGTCAATACAGGTCTGACCGACGGTCATCGCGTTTAGGTGCTGCTGACGGGCGCGGGGTTTCTGGAACTCGGGCATCATCGACTCGAAGTCATGGCAGTTGCGGCACTCGCGCGAGTCCGTGGATTTCATCCGCTCCCATTCATTCATAGCCAGATGCACGCGCTTGGCTTCGAATTTCTCGCGCGTGTTTATGGTGCCGACCACCTTGCCATACAGCTCTTTGGACGCCTTGATCTTGCGGATGATCTTGTGAGTCCAATCCTTGGGCACGTGACAGTCGGAACAGACCGCGCCTACGCCCGAACGGTTCACGTCGTGGATTGTGCCGGTGTATTCTTCGTAAACGAAATCTCGCATCTCGTGGCACGAGACGCAGAATTCCTTGGTGTTGGTAGCTTCCATAGCGGTGTTGAACCCGCCCCAGAAGATGATGCCGGCGGCAAAGGCCGCAGCGATCCCGGCCACGGGCATTCCCCACAGGAAATACCGGCGCCAGATTGGTTTTTTCTTTTCCGGTTCGGAGGTCATATCCGGTCTCCGTTTTGGCTTCTTTTTCTGGCCCTGGATGTCAGGCCTGTGGATTTGGCTGATGAGTCAAACGAGGAAAGGGCGGGCGAGGGGCCCGCCCTTTCCGGTGCTGAGTACAAAACCCGTCAGGTGACGTGGTTCGAACGGTTGTAGACGTTGAACTTGCCGGTGGGTGCAAACAGTCCTTTCACGCGGCCGATCTCTTCCAGCGTCTTGGCGTCGAAGATCACGATCTCACCATTTGGCTCTTTCGAGGTCGAGCGGTTCCACTTGGACACCCAGACCTCGGATCCGTCTTGGTTGAACTCGAAGTGGACGGCGACGTTGCCTTCTTCTTCTGTGATCTGGATCGTTTTCACGATCTCACCGGTTGCCTTGTCGATGACCTGCACCGATTGCTGGATCTCAGGCTCGGGGTGCTTGGTCTGGTCGGCCCAGATGTAGTCCGAGTTCGGATGGGTCCGGATGAACAGACCGGGTCCGTCGGTTTCCACCTCGTAGCAGACTTTCCAGGCATCGTCCGGGCGGCCTTCGGGGTCGTTGCCCCAAACGGTAACCGTGCCTTCGCCCAGGTGGGTCGTACCGGCAACAGGACCGCAATTCGGGTCATCCCAGTTGGCGCCCGGGCCGGGGTGCGGCAGCGGCGCGGTATCGATCATAGCTTCCAGCTTATGAGTCTCGGTATCGACCACGACCATCTTGTTCGACGCGTTTGCGGCGATCTGGAAATAACGGCCGGTCGGATCAAAGAACCCGTCATGCAGGAACTTTGCGCTGTCGATCTTGTCGATACGCAGGTTGTCCAGATCGGAGTAGTCCACCTGCCAAAGCTGACCGAGCTCCTTGACGGCCACGATCCATGTGGGCTCGTTCGGGGTGGTGTAGATGGCGGCCACGCGGGCCTCTTCCACATAATCCCCGTCCACGTTGTAACCCCGGGTCGAGACAACCTTTTTCGGCTCCATGGTTTCGGCGTCGACGATGGCGAAATGAGGGGGCCAGTAGGCGCCACCGATGACGTATTTACCGTCACCCGATACCGCCACGTCGCGCGCGTCATAACCAATGGTAACCTCGGCAACCAGCATGTTCTCGGGGTTCTGCCACAGGTCGATCTTGGTCATCTTCCCGTCGCGGCCCATGGTGTACCAGAAGCGGCCCGGATTTTCGGGTTCTTCCAGTTTATGGTGCTCGGACGCTTTCAGGACGTGCACGGCGTAACCGGTCGGGATATGCGCCAGCACCTCTTTGGTGTCGCCGTCGATCACGGCCACTTTGCCCACGTCACGTTCGATGACGACAAAGAAGTTTTCCCAGTTGCGGCCATGCAGCGGCTCGGTCGGGTAATCTTCGGGTTCGACATAGACCTTGCGGGTCGCCATCATCTGTTCAAGCGACATTTCCGGCGGTTGGGGCGGCTCCATCTGGATGTAGGTCGCCATATCGCGGATTTCTTCTTCGGACATCACGTCCGAGAAGTTGTTCATCCCGCCTTCGGTGCCCCATGCGATGATTTTTTCCAGTCGCTCCTGCCCCAGTTTCAGGGTGCCAGACTCGGTTACGGTACCATCGTCATTCTTCGTTTCAACCAGAGGCTCAAGGCTTTTGCCGGTTGCCCCTTTGCGCAACACACCGTGACAACCGGCGCAGCGCTCAAAGTAAAGTTGTTTTGATGATTCAAAGGCTTCCTTGCTCAGGGTTGGCTCTTCGGCAAAGACTGGCGCAGCGACGCTGCCCAGCAACATTGCCAAACCGACCCCTAAGGCGCGGCCAGTTCTGTTGTAGCTGATTCCAAGTGACATGATCACTCTCCATTTGCTGGTGAGGCAGGTCCTAGGGTGAAACATCACGCGTTTGTCATCCTTGACGAAAGTCAACGGAACGCGCGCAAATTGGAAATTGACGGGCTATAATGAGCCATAAAACAAAGGGAAAACCTGAGTTTCAGGGACATGTTTTTCGGATGCTTGATTTCGGTTAAGTCCATCACTGGTCGGCCTTGCTAAACCTGTTCCAACAGCCATTGAGGCCGAGGAGAACAGGCATGTCGGCAGTGATCGCGCGCGTATTGGGCGAGGGGTTTCGCATCTTTTTCCTGTCCGCCGGACTTTTTGGTCTGTTCGCGGGAGGCGCGTGGGGTTTTTGGTTGATGACGCAGACCGGGTTGGTCGGATACGAAGACCCAACCTATTCCATGAGTCCCCCAATGTGGCACGCGCATGAGATGATCTTTGGCTATGCCACAGCAGCTCTGGGCGGGTTCTTTCTGACGGCTGTTCCCAACTGGACCGGGACCCCAGAGGCGCGCGCCCGGTTCATCATGCTGGCTGCAGGTCTCTGGTTGGCCGGGCGGGTAGCGATGTGGTTCTCCGGTGCGCTGCCGCCTGTTCTGGTCGCTGTGTTCGATCTGGTCTTTGTTCCAATTCTGGCGGCAAAGATTGCTACTCAGCTGATCCGACGCCCCAAGCCGCAGAACATGGTATTCCTTTTGCTGCTCAGTGCGATCTGGATTGCCAACTTGTTAACCCATTTAGAGTGGATCGGTGTGACCAGCGATACGCTGGACATCGGATTGCGGGCGGGGTTGCTGACGCTCTGTAGCCTAATCGCGATACTTGGCGGGCGCATTACGCCAGCTTTCACCCGAAATGCGATGAAACGCGCGGGAGAGCCCGAATCCAACTGGCCTATTTCGGTAGGAGCGTTTGATAAAGCCGCCATGGGGCTTGCACTGTCACTGCCGCTGAGCGTGCTCGTCTTTGGAATCGCACCTGTATCAGGCGCTATCGCGCTAATGCTTGGCGTTGCTCAGATCCTGCGCATGGCACGTTGGCGCGCACGCTGGGCACTGCGGCAGCCGATCCTGATCGCGTTGCATCTGGGGCTGGGCATGCTGGCGCTGGGCCTGATCCTGTGGGGGCTGGCTGTGCTGGGGTTCGGCAGCGAGATCGGGGCGCTGCATGTTCTGGGCATTGGCTGCGTCGGCGGCATGACCCTTGCCGTGATGAGTCGGGCCGCCCTTGGCCATAGTGGCCGTGCCCTCGTGGCCCCGCCACCCATGGCGATCGCTTACGGTTTGATGGCGGCAGCCGCAGTTTTGCGCTGGGTCGGGTCGGCGTTTGACCAGGGATATCTGGTTGCGATGCTGGCCTCAGATGGGCTGTGGATCTGCGCCATCGTCTTGTATCTGGTTGCGATGTGGCCCGCGTTGACCGGGCCACGTCTAGCGGCCTGAGCAACGGTTCTTAGATTAAGAAAGTCGGAGCAACGCCCTGTCATTTTTAATATGCCGTTGCAGCAAAGTATGGATTTGTCTTCCGCGTTTTGGAATCTGGCGGGCTGCGATTGGTTGATGGTCTGGCAAAGCTAACTCTGGGAAGAGCGCAACAATTTCGGCCAGCGCCTCGGGCTGTATTCCTTTCAAGGCTTGCTTGCCTGTGAATAGGCTTTCTGACGGCGCGCCTTCCGCCAACACGATCTCATGCCGGTCGAACAGAACATGGAAATACACAACGCCCTGAGATGTCTCGTCGACGGTTATGCCGGGTATGCCGACCAGCTTATGGGCTGGGACCAGAACCTCTTCGCTGTCGAACATGCGAACGGCGATACTCGAACGGATCAACATGCGATGCTGCGGTGAGACCAACAGATCACGTCGCGGCAGGTTGCTTCCCAGGCTGCCCGCTGCGATTCGGATCGGGCGCAGCTTGGGATTGAGCGCAAATTCAGACCTATCCAGAGCGCGCGCGCCGATCCAGCGAATTGGTTGTGGTCCATGATCCAAGGTGACAACCTTGTCACCAGCGGAAAGCGTTTCTATCGCGACATCACCATCAGGCGTCGCAATAAGCGTTCCGGCTGAGAAACAAGGAACATCAACGATGGAACCGGGGTCAGTCGTGTCCGGTGCGTTGCTCGGTGTAACGTTGACGACGCTCATCGAATACGTCACCCCGGGATCTAGGGGCTCAGAGGTTATGTAGCCAGCGTTGGTTCCTTCAACCTCGACAAGGTACACAGTGATTGTCCCACCGCCGGGATTCGTCAGAATGTAGGATTCTTCCAGATAGATGTCGCCGCTCAGAAACGTTGTCGAACCATCAAGGTTTGTTACCGTTCCGGTCTGTGTATCGTCGTCGCCATTTTCGTTGTTGAATCTGTCGCCGTTGAAAACATCCCCGGTATCGGGAACTGGCGGGCCAAACCCATTTCGAATGAAACCACCGGCCTCGTCCTCAACATTGAATACCCTTCGGTCCGTCGCGGGGTCATAGCTTGCGTCCAGGGTGATCGTATCAGGCCCAATTGTATTCACCGTAATGACGCCGGGTGCGTATCCGATGTATGAGTAGTTCGCCATTCTTTAACCACCACGCTTCAGGTGCCATCTAAGCACCTCTATTCACCAATAAATCGAGAACGCTCGCTTCAACTGTTCGAACGTCCGGAAACATGCTGTTCTAAGTACTGTTTTTCAAGGCAATCTGAGGGCATTTTAGTGATACTGGCGCAATTATAATCACAGGTGTCCAATTCCGAGCTTACTTTGGCATGCTTGACTTTCGTTAAGGCAGCCCTGCGACCCACCCGCCATTGTCATCAGACTAGCTAATCTGCGCAAAGGAGAGCGCAATGCGAGAAGTCATGACAAAGAGCATGGCTCGCAACATATTCTATGGCGGGTCACTGTTCTTCATCCTCATCTTCCTGGCCCTGTCGGCCCACTCGCACTGGTACATCGTCAACTCCGAGAATTCGGCAAAGCTTGATGACAGTGTGGTTCGGGGCAAGCACGTCTGGGAAAAACATGCCTGCATCAACTGTCACACGATCCTGGGCGAAGGCGCCTACTACGCGCCGGAAGTCGGGAATGTGATGACCCGCTGGGGTGTGCTGGACGACCCGGAATCGGCCTTTGAAGCGCTCAAGGGCTGGATGGAGGCGCAGCCGACCGGCATTCCCGGTCGTCGGCAGATGCCCAATTTCAACCTCAGCGACGAAGAGATCCGCGATCTGACCAACTTCTTGATCTGGACGGACAACATCGATGCACAGGGCTGGCCGCCCAACGAGGCAGGCTGAGAAAGGGAACGGAGCAATGAAATACGAATCCCAAAAAATCGCCTACGCCTACTTCGCAGTAGCGATGGCCCTGTTCGCGGTACAGGTAATCGGCGGCCTGCTGGCCGGTTTCATCTATGTATTCCCGAACTTCCTGAGTGAGCTTCTGCCGTTCAATATCGTACGGATGCTGCACACCAACTCTCTGATCGTCTGGCTGCTGCTGGGCTTCTTCGGTGCGGCCTACTTCCTGATCCCCGAAGAGACCGAGCGCGAGATCCATTCGACCAAACTGGCCTATCTGCAGTTGATCATTCTTGTGGTCGGCACGCTGGGCGTGGTCGTGACCTATGTCTTCAACCTGTTCGAAGGCAACTGGCTGCTGGGCAAAGAGGGGCGCGAGTTCCTTGAACAACCCAAATGGGTCAAGGCGGGCATCGTCGTGGCCGCGCTGATGTTCCTTTACAACGTGTCACTGACCGTTCTGAAGGGCAAGAAGACGGCAATTTCGAGCATCCTTGTTCTGGGCCTCTGGGGTCTGGCGCTGCTGTTCCTGTTTGCTTTCTACAACCCGGGCAACCTGTCCTTGGACAAGCAATACTGGTGGTATGTCGTCCACCTATGGGTCGAAGGCGTATGGGAGCTGATCATGGCCTCGATCCTGGCCTACCTGATGCTGAAGCTAACGGGCGTTGACCGTGAGGTGGTCGAGAAATGGCTCTATGTCATCGTCGCCGCCGCGCTGTTCTCGGGCATCCTTGGGACAGGTCACCACTACTATTGGATCGGTACACCCGGCTATTGGCAGTGGATCGGTTCGATCTTCTCAAGCCTCGAGGTGATCCCGTTCTTCGCGATGATGGCCTTTGCCTTCGTCATGGTCTGGAAGGGCCGTCGTGACCACCCTAACAAGGCTGCTCTGCTGTGGTCACTGGGCTGTGCAACGCTTGCCTTCTTCGGTGCCGGTGTCTGGGGCTTCCTGCACACGCTGCACGGGGTGAACTACTATACCCATGGCACGCAGATCACCGCAGCCCACGGTCACCTGGCCTTCTACGGTGCTTATGTCTGCCTCAACCTGGCGATCTTCAGCTATGCGATGCCGATCCTGAAGAACCGTGATCCCTACAATCAGGTTCTGAACATGGGCTCGTTCTGGCTTATGACCAGCGGCATGGTCTTCATGACCTTCGTCCTGACCTTCGGTGGTACCGTGCAGACTCACATGCAACGTGTGGTCGGTGACTACTTCATGGACGTGCAGGACCAGATCGCGATCTTCTACTGGATGCGTCTTGGCTCTGGTGTGGTCGTGGTCCTTGGTGCGCTGCTGTTCATCTACTCGATCTGGGTGCCCCGGAAAGAGGTGATTGAACCCGGTGCCTCTGAAACCCCTGCGGAGTAATGGATATGGATGGCTCCATGAAACTGAATGAGGGGGCGGCGAACGCCCCCTTCTACCTCGCCCAAAGCGATGAATGCGATGTGTTCACCGCCGCCTACAACAACGACCTGCCGGTTTTGCTGAAAGGTCCAACAGGTTGCGGTAAGACCCGCTTTGTGGCCCATATGGCCGCCAAGCTTGGCCGCCCGCTTTACACCGTGGCCTGCCACGATGACCTCGCCGCCGCCGACCTGATCGGTCGCTACCTGTTGAAGGGCGGCGAAACCGTCTGGGTTGATGGCCCTCTGACTCGTGCGGTGCGCGAAGGCGCGATCTGCTACCTTGATGAGGTGGTCGAAGCCCGCAAGGACGTCACCGTTGTGCTGCACCCGCTGACCGATGACCGGCGCATCCTGCCGATCGACCGCACCGGTGAAGAGCTTGAGGCCGCGCCCGGCTTCATGCTGGTGGCCTCGTACAACCCCGGATACCAGAATATCCTGAAAACCCTGAAACCCTCGACCAGGCAGCGGTTCATCTCGCTGGAATTCGACTTTCCTTCGCCCGAGATGGAGGCCGAAGTCGTCGCGCAAGAAAGCGGTCTGCCGCTTGAACGCTGTAAACCGCTGGTACGCCTTGCAGGTAAGTTGCGCGGGCTTAAGGGTCAGGACCTTGAGGAAGGCGTGTCCACCCGTCTGGTCGTTTATGCCGCGACGCTGATCGCACAGGGCATGTCCACCGACCGCGCCATCCTCGCCGCAATGATCGAACCTCTGACTGATGATGAGGATATCAAACGCGGGCTCCTCGATCTTGTCACGGCTGTCTTTGGGTGAGGCCGGCCGATGGTCAGGATCGATTTTGAGCCATGGGAACCCGAAGAAACGATCGGGAAACTGTGGCACACCCTTGCCAGTCGCCTTGATGCACCTGAAGTGCATGATGGAGCCGCGGTCGACCTCTCAGAGGTCGCAGGGCGGCTGGCAGTCCTCTTTCGAGGACTTGGGGGTAGTCCGGGCGTAGAATTGCGCCCGGTCTCGCCCGAGATTTCGCGCCACCGTCTGGGGTGGCGTCGTCGTCTGGCAACCGAGGCCGAGCTAATGCCGCGTGCGTCGTTCGATGGCGAAGTTCTGCGTTTGCCGGATCGGCTAGCGGTGTTTCCCGCGCGTGAAGCCAACGGTGCGCTTTATGTCTGGCTGGCCGCCGCCGCTGCACATGCCGGAACTCGTAGCGACGAAGACGACCCGTTGCGCGCCGACCTGCATGCGCTTGTCGCCGCCCGACAGATGGTCGAGGCGGCGTTGCACAACGCCCCTGGCCTGCGCCCGCTTTATACCGAGCTGTGCAAGGGCGTGCTGTATCAACGCGACATTTCCGGGCTGCCACCCGTCGAGGCAGCGGTTGAAGAACTGGTCCGCCACATGCTTGGTGACCCCGCGCCTTTGTCGCCAAAGGCTGAACATCTTCTAGCGTTGGATGACGACCTCACCGCCCCGCGCGCCTATCAGCATTTCCGGCCTGTCCCGCTGTGGCCCGAGTTGCGCCCGGTCGGGTTCTCCGAACATAACGAAGTGGAGAACCCCGAAACCGAAGGACCGCCTGAGGAATCCGGCGAAAAAACCCACCGTGCCCGCCGCCGCAAATCGGATCAGGCCAACCGCAGCGACAGTTTCATCCTGCACAAGTTCGAAGCGATCCTCAGTTGGGCCGAGTTCCTGAACATCAACCGGCGCATTGACGATGACGATCCGGATAACGCCAAGAAAGCCGCCGATGATCAGGAAGAGATTGGCTTGGGTCAGATCTCGAAGGCGCCGCCGACCAAACTGAAACTTCATCTGGACCTCGCTCCGGAGGACGTGAACCGCGAACGCCTGTCGGGACGGGTTCTGTATCCCGAATGGGACGTACGCACCGGCCAATACTTGCCCGATCATGTCAACGTTCTGACCTCGGATGCCGAGATTCGCGAAGATGCCGCCGAGTTCGGCAAAGACCCCGCCACTGCCCGCCGCATCCGCGCCGTGAAACGCCAGTTCGAGGCGCTGCGCCCGGGCCGCGTGATGACACGCGGTCATCTGGATGGTGATCAATTGGATATCGAGGCAGCCGTTCGGGCGCAGGTAGACCGTTGTGCCAATGGCGAAGGCACCGAACGTATTTGGATGCAATCGCGCCCCGAGGCGCGCGATTTGGCGGTGTCTATCCTGCTGGATGTCAGCCGCTCGACCGAAAGCGCCGTCACAGGCCGCGCCGTAATCGACATTGAACGCGAGGCTCTTGCGGCACTCGCCTGGGGTCTGAACGCCTGCGGCGACGATTTCGCCATCCACGCCTTCAGCTCGCTGAAACGCCAGCGGGTTTACGTGCAGCGCTGTAAACGCTTCGATGAGCCGATGGGTAGTTTGGTGGAACAGCGCATTGCCTCGCTGCGCCCCGGCCACTATACCCGCCTCGGCGCCGCAATCCGCCATTGTTCCGCCGATCTGGCCAGCCAATCGCGCAAACGCCGGTTGCTGTTGATCATCACTGACGGCAAACCCAACGACCTGGACCATTACGAGGGTCGCCACGGTATCGAAGACACCTGCATGGCCGTGCGCGAGGCGCGTAGGGCAGGGCAATCGGTCTTTGGCGTTACCATCGACAAAACCGGCAAAAGCTGGTTCCCGCGCATGTTCGGTCAAGGCGGCTTCGCCGTCATCCCCGACCCGCACCGGCTGATCATGGCCCTGCCTCAGATCTACCGCCAACTGGTTGGAGCATGAGCAACGCCTCTTTGATCGATGAGCTTCCGGGCGAGCTGCTGATGTGGGTTCTGATCATCTCGGAATTGCTGGTTTTCGGCGCGGGCCTGATTGCCTTTATGGGCGTGCGCCTGACCGACCCGACAGGATTTGCCGAGGCTCAATCGCACCTTTACCGGACAGGGGCGGCGCTCAACACGGTGGTGCTGGTCACCTCGGGCTATCTGGCGGCGCAGGCGCTGCAGTGGCGAAAAATCGCGCGCCGGGGCGTGGCTCGAATGGCCTTGGTCACTGCCGCCGTGCTGGGTGTCGTGTTCCTGACCATCAAAGGTGCGGAATACGCGGGCAAAGCTGCACAGGGGATCACCTATGAGACCCACCCATTTTTCCTGTTCTATTATCTGCTGACCGGGTTTCACGCCGCACATGTGTTGGCAGGGGTCGGTATCCTGCTGTTGGTCGCCTGGCGTGACGATCGACGCAACATTGAGGCAGGTGCGCAGTTCTGGCACATGGTCGATCTGGTCTGGATCATGCTTTTCCCCGTGATCTACCTGCTGGGATAATCCCGATGCCTGCAGCACCATCTTTTCCCAAATACTGGCGAAGAGCGCTCCATAATTCGCTCACACGTGCATGGCTGACCCTTTTGGTGCTCAGCGTCGCATCAGCACTGCTGACTGTGCTGCCCATCCCGCCAGCCGTTCTGGCGGGGTGTATTCTGGTCCTCGCACTGGCGAAATGTCGCGTTATCCTGGCTTGTTATCTTGATCTCGTAAACAGCCCGGCCTGGCTGCGAGGTTTCACCATGGTGCTGACGGGCTTTGCCATCATTGTCTTCGCCCTCTACCTGATCTGACTCAAAACACGCCGCCTCCGGGGAGACGGCGAAGTATTACGCTAGGGGGCGCTTCTTGGTTACTGGGCTGCCATCGGCATGCGCGCAATCTGACAGCGTTGCCAGAGGGTGGACAGCGCGCCAACCAGATGCTCGATATCCTCATCCGTATGTACCGGAGACGGCGTGATCCGCAGACGCTCGGTCCCTTTTGGTACGGTGGGATAATTGATCGGCTGAATGTAGATGCCGAACTCTTCCAGCAGCGTGTCCGAGATAAACTTGCACTTCACCGGATCGCCAACCATCACCGGGATGATGTGGCTGGGGTTAGGAATATGAGGAATACCTTCCGCATCCAAACGAGCCCGAACCTGCGATACACGGGCTTTCTGCAGGTCGCGTTCAGCATTCGATTGTTTCAAATGCCGGATCGAGGCCGCGGCCCCGGCCGCGATCGATGGTGGCAGGGCGGTGGTAAAAATAAACCCGCTGGCGAAGCTGCGCACGAAATCGCACAGCGCAGCCGAGGCAGCAATATACCCGCCCACCACACCGAACGCTTTACCAAGCGTGCCTTCGATCACCGTCAGGCGATCCATGAGGCCTTCTCGTTCAGCGATACCACCGCCGCGTGGCCCATAGAGGCCAACGGCATGAACCTCATCCAGATAGGTCATCGCGCCGTATTTGTCGGCGAGATCGCAAATCTCTTTGATGGGGGCGATGTCACCATCCATCGAATAGACCGACTCGAACGCGATCATCTTCGGCGCATCGGGATCAGCTGCGGCCAGTTTGGCTTCAAGGTCATCCAAATCGTTGTGTTTCCAGATCACCTTCTGCGCCCGCGAGTGGCGGATGCCTTCGATCATCGAGGCATGGTTCAGTGCATCAGAGAATACGATCAGGCCGGGGATTTTCGCGGCGAGAGTGCCAAGGGCTGCCCAATTCGAAACATACCCGGAAGTAAACAGAAGCGCGGCTTCCTTTCCATGCAGATCGGCCAGTTCGGCCTCAAGCAGCACGTGGTCGTGAGTGGTGCCTGATATGTTTCGCGTGCCCCCGGCCCCCGCGCCACAGCGATCCAATGCGTCATGCATTGCATCGATAACTGATGGGTGCTGACCCATGCCAAGATAGTCATTCGAACACCAGATCCGCACATTTCGCTGGACAGATCCATCCGTCTGACGTGCGTTCGGGAAAGAACCACAGCGACGTTGCAAGTCTATGAAAACACGATAGTTCCCTTCATCCCGAAGGTCACTGAGGCTTTGACTGAAATAACGCTCGTAGTCCATGTTACGTGCTCCCCGGAATACTGGCTTTGAGCCGAGAATAGGGCAGCGAACCAAGCCGCAACATGACAATAGTCAAGTTTAGACAACATAAAACTATGGTGCACAACTGCCGGCTCTGGCATAGCGTGGAACAGGGATGGACCGACCGCGCCCATGCGCCGGCAGGAAATAACAGGGGTATTCTCTTGTCTCACGAAGCACAAAAAGCGATCGCACGTCAGTCGCTGCTGCTGCGCAGTTTACCGGAACAGCATGTGGAAACACTGCTGAGCCACGCGATCTGGCGTCAGTATGACCGTGGTGAGACAATATTCCTGCAGGAGGAAAAAGCGCAGGCCATCCACGTCGTGCTTGAGGGTTGGGTCAAGCTGTTCCGCATGACCCCCACCGGGGCCGAAGCCGTCGTGAGCGTCTTCAAACGTGGTGACAGTTTTGGCGAGGCCGTGGCGCTGCGTAACGTGCCTTACCCCGTTTCAGCTGAGGCCGTATCGGCCTGCGAAGTGATGCACATCCCCAGCCCGATCCTTATCTCGTTGATGAAGGAAAATCCGGAGATCGGGATTTCAATTCTGGCCGCGACCTTTACGCATCTGCACTCGCTGGTGGCGCAGCTGGAACAGCTCAAGGCGCAGACCGGTGCGCAGCGGGTCGCCGAGTTTTTGCTGAACCTCTGTGACACTGATGCGGGTGAGTGCGAAGTATCGCTGCCTTATGACAAGATGCTGATCGCGGGTCGTCTAGGGATGAAGCCCGAAAGCCTGAGCCGGGCGTTTTCGCGGCTCAAGGCGGTCGGGGTAAAGATAAACCGCAACCACGCCGAGATTTCGGATATCGGCAAATTGCGGGATTATGCCGAAAGCGATCCGGCGGAAAACTGGGGGCGGTAACCCGGCACTGCCGCCGGGTTGACCTGTTCAGACCGTCGCGCCCTTGCGGCGAATGGCGGTGCCAAGGCTACCGGCACAGACACCGACGATGATGGCGATGACCAGCGCCATGGTCCCGACATGGGAAAACTGCCACCCTGCAAAAAGCAGCGGTGCGATCAGACCAACCAGACCGCCCAAAAGGGCTCCCAGCCATAATTGGCGTGTCATCATGCCCAGTGCCAGACCAAGAATGCCGGGCAGGCCCAATACGTTACCGCCGATGGTTCCAAGTAACTCTAACATCTCTGTCCCCACCTTAATCCGAGCTTTTGTTCAGGAACGCGCGGATGTCGTCCCCTGAAGCGGCTGCGTGTTCCTGCAGAACCTCGCCGTCTATCTCTTTCGCAATCTTTTCATACGTTTCCAGATAGTTGGGTGGGAGGCTGTGCGCGATACCCTGATGGCAGTCGATACAGGTCATGCCGTTATCGATCGCGCGCTGGTGTTCATTGGCGGCCCGGGTTTCCTGAATCGTGAAGTCCATATAGTCGAAGTTGTGACAGTTACGGCATTCCCGGCTGTCGGATGCTTTCATCTTCTTCCAAACGGCCGTCGCCATGGCGAGACGATGATCCTCATACTTCTCGGGCGTGCTGATCGTGCCTGCCAGTTCGTGGTAGATATCCTTCACGGCCATGATCTTGGCTTTGATCTTATGGTTCCACTCGTCCGGGACGTGGCAATCCGAACAGATCGCCCGCACGCCCGAATGGTTGTTGTAGTGGATCGTCTCACGGTATTCGCCGAGATTGACCTCCATCGTGTGACACGAGGTGCAGAACTCTTCTGTATTCGTCAGTTCCAGCGTCCAGTGGAACCCACCCCAGAACAGGATGCCTGCCAGAAATCCGGCAAGCAGGGTGAAGCCAACGCTGAGGACGGCGATCGGGCTCCAGAACCAGGTCCAGAGGCGCCGGATGAGCCCTTGTTTTTCTTGGGAGTCGGACATGTCACGCTCTCCTTTTCGACCTGAGTTTAGTTTCCGGAGGAAGGTTCAAAAGTGTTGTCGACCAGCGGCAGCGCATCGGCCTGCGGCACGTGGCACTGATTGCAGAAATACCGTGTGCCGGCGATCTGATCCAACTCTCGCCCTTCGCGGTCCAGATAGTGAGTCATCGACAACGTCGGAGCGTTGCGCTCACCAGCCTTGGTCCAGTCATGGCAGGAGAGGCACTGATTGGTGCGCAGGTCGATCTGGTACTGTTCGATCGAATGTGGGATCAGCGGCGGCTGCTGGCGATAATTACGCTGCATTCGGCCTTCGACTGTCCGATGCACCTGATCCAGAACGGCGGGCTCATCGACTTCGGCACCGCGTAGGCTGTTAACTCCGGCAGACTGCGCGAGGGCCAGGCCACCGAGGAGCAGCGGCGGGATCAGGGCAAGGCCCACTAGGATCGGCTTTTTCATCTTCTCACTCCTTCAAAAAGGTCTTGAGGCGCGCGGCTGGGGCGCGGCGGTTGATTCCGGTGGCGCGACGGTCAGGGCGTCGAACCGATGGGTGAATTTGAAAACGTCTTCAGCGCAGACATCGATGCAGCGACCGCAATTGGTGCAGTCGGGCGACAGGATCAGCGGGTTGTCTTTGCCTTTCAGCGCCGGAGAGATCACATGGTTTTCCGGGCAAACCGCGTAGCAGTCCATGCAATCGTCACAGGCGTTGCGATTGGCGGCGCTGACCCGCAGCATCGCCTTGCTGCCCACCAGTCCGTAGAATGCGCCTACGGGGCAGACATGGCCGCACCATCCATGGCGCGAGACAAGCAAGTCAAACAGGAAGATCGCGGCGACCATCGCCCAGACGAAGCCCATGCCAAAGATCAGTCCGCGATGCAGCATGGTGATCGGGTTGACCAGTTCCCATGCAATTGCGCCGGTCAGGCCGGACACGACCAGCACGGTGGCCATGATCCACAGCCGCGTTCCGCGTTTGGGCTGCCAGCCTTTTTGCAGGCCCAGCTTGCGGTGCAGCCAGTGCGCGCCGTCGGTTACAGGGTTGATCGGGCAGACCCACGAGCAATAGACGCGGCCTCCGACCAGCGCGTAGGTAACCAGAACGATGACGGCACCAATGGCGGCGGTCAGCTCGGGCCAGTGCCCTGCGATCAGACTTTGCAGAAAGACAAACGGATCGGTCAGGGGCAGTACGCCTAGGGTCAGCGACCCGGCCAGAGTGCCCTGCACGATCCAGAGGCCGAACCACGGGCCCAACAGGAACAGTACCAGGAAGAACACCTGGCTGGCGCGGCGCAGCAGCAGGTATTTATGGGCACTCAGCCAACCTTTGGCGGCGATAGCTTCATGCCCCAGCGGCATGTTTGTGCGGACGGTCATTGAGTGACCTCCGGCAATTTGAAGCTGGGCTCAAACCCGCCCGGTGCGACAAGGTTATCGGTGCCCGGCCCCGGCAGGCGATCAGGCAAATCGATGATACCTTCGACGACGGGCGCGCCTTTGGCTTCTTTCTCTTCCCAGCCCTTGCGGTAGTGATCGGCGCTGCTGCCCCGAGCCAATCGGGCGGGAAGAACTTTGATCGCCGCTTCGGGCAGAACGCAGCTTTTCTCGCAAACGCCGCAGCCGGTGCAATGATCGGCGTGAACGGTTGGAATGAAGATTGCATGACTGCCCGAGCGGGCGTTGTGTTCGGTCTCCAGCGTAATGGCCTCGTCGATGACGGGGCAGACGCGGTAACAGACATCGCAGCGCAGGCCGAAGAAGTTCAGGCAGTTTTCCTGATCGACCAGAACGGCGACACCCATCTTGGCGTCGTCGATATTGTCCAGTCCGGGGTCCAGCGCCCCGGTCGGACAGGCAGCGACGCAGGGGATGTCGTCACACATTTCGCAAGGGATATCACGCGCGGTGAAATACGGCGTGCCGGTGGCCATCGCATCGACACCCAGCTCGGCCAGTTTCAGCGTGTCATAGGGACACTCTCGCACGCACAGACCACAGCGGATGCAGGCTGACAGAAAGTCTTTTTCGGGCAAGGCACCGGGGGGGCGCAATGCCTCGGCCGGCAACGCCCGCGCGTCCCGCGCCAGCCAGGCCAGCAAGGACCCGGCTGCTACGCAGCCGCCCGCTGCGCGCGCCGAGTCCTGCAGGAACCGGCGCCGCTGCGGCGAAAGGGGTGTGCCAATACGAGACATGGGGACGACCTTTGCCTTGCCAGCCTTTTACGCGCGCTCGACCTTACAGGCGCATTTCTTGAAGTCGGTCTCTTTCGAGAGCGGGCAGGTCGCGTCCAACGTCAGCTTGTTTGTCAACTGGCCTTCGTCAAACCATGGCATGAACACCAGGCCACGCGGCACTTTGTTCCGGCCTCGGGTTTCGACCCGGCTGTTAACTTCGCCGCGGCGGGTGGAAAGAACGATCTCCTGCCCGCGGCGCAGACCGCGGTCGCGCGCATCATCCGGGTGCATGTAGACAACGGCGGCGGGATAGGAGCGGTGCAGTTCGGGCACGCGGCGGGTCATCGAACCTGAATGCCAATGTTCCAGCACACGCCCGGTGCAGAGCCACAGGTTGAATTCCTCATCCGGCACCTCGGGGGCGGGTTCGTATGGCGCGAAGATGATCTTGGCCTTGCCGTCCTTATGGCCATAGAATTTCACGTCTTCGCCTTCAGGCACATACGGATCATAGCCTTCTCGGAAGCGGTACAGTGTTTCCTTGCCATCCACGACTGGCCAGCGCAGGCCACGCGCCTGGTGGTAGGTTTCGAATGGGGCCAGATCGTGCGCGTGGCCGCGCCCAAACTCGGCATATTCCTCGAACAGGCCCTTTTGCACGTAGTAGCCAAAGTGCTCGGACTCGTCGTTGTCGAAACCCTCTGCGGTCTCTGACAGCGGGAACTTGTCGATCGTGCCATTGGCGAACAGCACGTCATACATGGTCTTACCACGATGTTCTGGCATGGTGGCCAGCAGTTCCTCACCCCAAACCTCTTCAACGGTGAAGCGTTTGGAGAACTCCATCAACTGCCACAGATCGGATTTCGCTTCGCCCGGAGCTTTGACCTGTTGCCGCCAGAATTGGGTGCGACGCTCGGCGTTGCCATAGGCGCCTTCCTTCTCGACCCACATGGCGGTAGGCAGGATCAGGTCAGCCGACAGGGCTGTTACAGTAGGATAGGGATCGGAGACGGCAATGAAGTTCTCCGGGTTGCGATAGCCGGGATAGCCTTCTTCGTTGATATTGGGCGCGGCCTGCATGTTGTTGGTGCACTGCACCCAATAGGCATTCAGATCGCCGTCCTTCAGCTTGCGGTGCTGCAAAACGGCGTGGAATCCGGGTTTGGGTGGGATGGTGCCCGCAGGAATTTTCCACGCGGTCTCGCAAATCTCGCGGTGTTTGTCGTTTGCCACAACCATATCAGCCGGCAGACGGTGAGCGAAGGTTCCGACCTCACGTGCCGTACCACAGGCCGAAGGTTGACCGGTGAGCGAGAAGGGCGAGTTTCCGGGTTCGGAAATCTTACCCACCAGCAGGTGCACATTGTACATCAGCGAGTTCACCCACGATCCGCGAGTGTGCTGGTTGAAGCCCATGGTCCACAGGCTCATCACTTTGCGGTTGGGGTCGGCATATTGCTGGGCCAGACGCTCAAGCTGAGCGGCAGGAACACCTGAGAGTTCCGATGTGTATTCCAGCGTGTATTCCGATACCGCTTCGGCATATTCTTCGAAGCTGATCGGCTCCATCTTGCCAGAGTTTGGATTCTCTGCCTCTTCCTGCAGCGGGTTGTTATCGCGCAGTCCATAGCCAATATCGGTGGCGGTCTTGGTGATGTTGACGTGTTTGTTGACGAACTCTTCGTTCACCGCGCCGTTCTGGATAATGTAGTTGGCGATATAGTTCAGGATCGCCAGATCGGTCTGCGGCGCAAAGACCATTCCATTGTCGGCCAACTCGAACGAGCGGTGTTCATAGGTCGACAGTACATGCACTTCGGATCCTGGTTTGGTCAGACGTGTGTCGGTCAGGCGTGACCACAGAATCGGGTGCATCTCGGCCATGTTCGAGCCCCAGAGCACGAATGTGTCTGCGTGCTCGAAATCGTCATAGCAGCCCATTGGTTCATCAATGCCGAAAGTGCGCATGAAGCCGACAACCGCCGAGGCCATACAGTGGCGCGCGTTCGGGTCGATGTTGTTGGACCGGAAACCAGCCTTCATCAGTTTGGCAGCGGCGTAGCCTTCCCAAACGGTCCACTGGCCCGAACCGAACATGCCGACACTGGTCGGGCCTTTCTTGGCAAGGGCCTCTTTCCACTTGGCAGCCATGACGTCGAAGGCTTCGTCCCAGCTGACGGGTTCGAACTCACCATTCTTGTCATATTCGCCGTTGGTTTTGCGCAGCATCGGCGTGGTCAGGCGGTCTTTGCCGTACATGATCTTGGACAGGAAATAGCCCTTGATACAGTTCAGACCGCGGTTCACCGGCGCATCCGGGTCGCCTTGCGTGGCGACCACGCGCCCGTCTTTGGTGCCAACCAGAACCGAGCATCCGGTGCCGCAGAACCGGCAGGCGGCTTTGTCCCAACGGATATCAGGGTTGCCGACCTGAGCGCTGGCTTGTCCGGTCGCAAGGGGAAGTCCTGCGGCTGATGCTGTCGCAGCGGCGGCGGTTGATTTCAAAAAGGTCCGGCGGGATTCAGAGATGGTCATGACATGGGTCTCCGGCTTTAGATCTGGCGAGAAGCGTTAAGGTGCGGACGGGTCTCCGCGAGGTCTTCGAAATGGTGGTAGGTCAGGGTCAGAGAGATCACACCCAGGATCTGGTGCAGATCCATGATCGTCTCGGACGCCATTTTTTCCGGCGTATCCTCGACCACAACAACAATGCGGCCATCCTCGGATGCCGCGTGAACTTCTGCCCCGTTTGTACCTGCAATCGCGGCCTGTGCACTCTGCGTGGTTTCGGGGGTTACATGGACGAGGCATCCACAGATATTCATAAGGCTACCTCCTGAGCGGGCGGGGTGTGGCGTTCGAAGCTGACAGAACCGGCAGGACAGGCGCTGGCACAAGCGCCACAGCCGGTACAAATATCGGTGTCGAGTTGGGGTTCAGCACGACCACCGGTTTGCAGCCGAAAGCGGATCGCGTTTTGGTCGCACACATCCTGACAAACCCGACAGCTGACACCATTCATCGACAGGCAAGAGGCCGACACCGCAGCGCGCCAAGGCCAATCAGCCACGTGTTCAGGATTCAGCGCCCCGGTCGGGCAAGCGTTGGCGCAATCGCCGCAAAAAGTGCAGGGGCCTGCATCCAATTGCACAACAGGCCAGCCTTGCGCGTCGAAACGGATGATATCTTCAGGGCAGGCCTCGCGGCATTCGTCGCATTGAGTGCAAAGCTCAAGAAACTCGGTCACCGCACCCGGTGGGTGGATGGCTGATGTATCCTCGCGCAGCACTTTCCCTTTCAGGAATGCGCGTCGGCTGGCTAGCTTGTTCATTCGCTCGCGACCTTTGAGTGATCGACAGGGGTTGGCCTGCCTGACTCGGGTGTTAGCGTAGCACAGCGTGTAAGGAATTGACCTAGATCATTTTTGAACTGCTTATTTTTTCAGCATCCAGGGGCGGCAACACCCGAATATCAGGCGCGTTTCTCACCGATTGTAGCAACGCCAAGAACCGAAAGCACCATTGCCTCGATCTGTTCTGCGTTCATTCCTGCGACGGCGTACATATCCGCCGGGCTCGCCTGATCGATGAAGATATCCGGCAGCACCATCGAGCGATACTTCAACCCTTCGTCAAACACGCCCTCATCCGCAAGCAATTGCGCAACATGGCTGCCAAAGCCGCCGATGGCACCTTCCTCGATGGTGATCAGTGCCTCGTGATTGGCAGCCAGATCAAGGATCAGGTCCCGATCCAGCGGTTTGGCAAAGCGTGCATCGGCGATGGTGGGCTTGATCCCGCGCGCCGACAGCGCCTCTGCCGCTTTCTGCACCTCGGCCAGCCGCGTACCGAAAGACAGCAGCGCCACTCGGGCACCTTTCTGGATCAACCGGCCCTTGCCGATCTCCAATACTTCTCCGCGCTCGGGCAGATCAACGCCCGCTCCTTCGCCGCGAGGATACCGGAAAGCGATCGGGCCATCGTCATGTGCCACCGCAGTGGCGACCATGTGTATCAATTCGGCCTCATCTGCAGCCGCCATGACAACCATACCCGGAAGGTTGGCCATGTAAGCAATATCAAACGACCCCGCATGGGTCGCACCGTCTGCCCCAACCAGACCCGCACGGTCGATGGCAAATCGCACCGGCAGGCGTTGGATCGCCACATCATGCACAACCTGATCATAGCCACGCTGCAGGAATGTCGAATACATCGCACAGAATGGTTTCATGCCCCCGGCGGCCAGCGCAGCCGAGAAGGTCACGCCATGCTGTTCGGCAATCGCAACGTCGAAACAGCGCGACGGATAGCGCTCCGCAAACAGGTTCAGCCCGGTACCGTCCGGCATCGCGGCTGTAACCGCGACGATCTTGTCATCCCGCGCTGCTTCATCGACCAGTGTCTTGCCAAAGACCGAGGTATAGGAAGGCGCGTTGGAGGGCGCCTTTTTCTGCTCGCCCGTCACCACGTCGAACTTGGCGGTCGCGTGACCCTTGTCGCGGGCCTGTTCGGCGGGGGCATACCCCTTGCCTTTCTTGGTCAACACATGGATCAGGATCGGTCCGCTTGCCTTCGCCTTGACCGCACGCAGAACCGGCAGCAACTGGTCCAGATCATGCCCGTCGATCGGGCCAAGATAGGAAAAGCCGAGCTCTTCAAATAGCGTCCCGCCCATGGCCATGCCCTTCAGCATATCCTTGGCGCGCTTTGCCCCTTCGCGGAAGGGTTCCGGCAGCAACGACACCGCACCTTTGGCAGCAGCTTTCAGATCGTGAAACGGTTCTTCGGCATAGATGCGCGATAGATAGTTCGATAGGGCACCCACCGGCGGTGCAATGCTCATCTCATTGTCATTGAGAATTACGATCAAGCGTTTCTTCAGGTGGCCTGCGTTGTTCATCGCCTCAAAGGCCATGCCGGCGGACATAGAGCCATCGCCGATCACAGCGATCGCATCGCCCAGCCCTTCAGGCGTAACGCCGCCTAGATCACGCGCGACAGCAAAGCCTAGCGCGGCACTGATCGAGGTACTGGAATGTGCAGCGCCGAATGGATCATAGGCGCTTTCACTGCGCTTGGTGAATCCGCTCAGGCCGTCTTTTGTGCGAAGGGTGCGAATTCGGTCCCGGCGTTCTGTCAGAATCTTGTGCGGATAACACTGGTGACCTACGTCCCAGATGATCTTGTCTCGTGGCGTGTCGAATACCGCGTGCAACGCCGTGGTCAGCTCGACGACACCCAGGCCCGCGCCCAGATGCCCTCCGGTCACCGACACTGCTGAAATCGTCTCGGCCCGCAACTCATGTGCGACCTGATGCAACTGCGCATCTGAAAACTGCTTCAGATCCGCTGGGCGGCTCACAAGGTCCAACAAGGGCGTATTCGGGCGGTCAGACATTTGGCGTTCCTGGCTTAGCTGTCCCGGGCAATAACGAAGCGGGCAGCCTGCTTCAAGGTTTCTGCAGCGGAGCCATGTTCGTCCAGCGCAGCACAAGCCTGTTCCACAAGCTCAATTGCCCGGGATCTGGCGGCGTCCAAACCCAGTAGCGAGACAAAGGTCGCTTTGCCCGCCTCGGCGTCTTTCTGCAGCCGCTTTCCGGCCTTTTCGGCATCTCCTTCGACATCCAAAATGTCATCCGCGATCTGAAAGGCAAGCCCAAGCGCCTGGGCATATTGGCGCAAGGGGGTGGGATCGGCCTGCGCCAATCGCGCACCCGCACAGGCGGACCATTCGATCAACGCACCGGTCTTGCCCGCTTGCAGATGTGTAATCTCATCCAGTGTCAGCGGCTCCGCCGCCGTCTCAGCGGCGATATCCAGCGCCTGACCCAGAACCATACCCTGTGCGCCGCTCGCTTTTGCTAGCGTTAGAGCCAGTTCAGCGCGTATTTCAGCGTTTCCAACCTCTGGCCGAGCGCAAAGCTCAAACGCAAGTGTCTGCAGCGCATCCCCGGCCAGAACGGCGGTGCCCTCATCCCATTTCACGTGCACCGTCGGGCGTCCACGCCTCAGGTCGTCATCATCCATGCAAGGCAGGTCGTCATGGACCAGAGAGTATGCATGCAGCGCTTCGATACCTGTCGCTGGCCAGATTGCCCGAGCTGTATCGACGCCAAGCAACCGCGCGCTTTCCAATACCAGAAACCCTCGCAGACGCTTGCCGCCCTCGGTGGCATAGGCCATGGCCCGTGTCACATCCAGATCATCCAGCGCGCTCAGAACCAGATCGAAATGGCTCTGAATCAGCGTGGCATCCTGTGCCAGCTTTTCACGAAACATTTACTGACCTTCGACAGGCGTCGTCCCGGTTGGCTGGCCATCTGCGTCCAGAGTGATCGCGGCCACTTTTTCCTCAGCACGCTTCAGCTCATCCTCGCAGCGCTTCTTCAATGCGGCGCCACGTTCGTACAGCGCAATCGATTGATCCAGCGCCACATCACCACGTTCCAACTGGCCAACCACGGCCTCAAGCTCTTTCATCGCTTGTTCGAACGTCATTTGTTCAACTGGGGTATCGGTCATCGTGCTGCCTTTATCAGTTCTTCCACATGGGCGCGTGTCGCCTCGGCCAATGCGTTCAGATCATAACCGCCTTCCAGAGTCGAGACGATACGGCCATCACACACGTCATCGGCAATCTTGCACAGCTCCGCCGTGATCCAGGCGAAATCGCCAGTGGACCAATTGAGATTGGCCAACGGATCAACCTGATGCGCATCAAACCCAGCGGAAATAATGATCAGTTCCGGCCTAAACGCCCGCAGACGCGGAAAGGCTTGCGCTTCATAGGCTGCCCGCATCTCGGCCCCACCCGTGCCCGGAGCCAATGGTATGTTCAAAACGGTTTCATAAGCACCG
This sequence comes from Ruegeria sp. C5, assembly GCF_056537605.1. Taxonomy (NCBI): domain Bacteria; kingdom Pseudomonadati; phylum Pseudomonadota; class Alphaproteobacteria; order Rhodobacterales; family Roseobacteraceae; genus Ruegeria; species Ruegeria sp. C5. Next base: position 128,796 of record NZ_JBQFRX010000006.1, read on the forward strand.
GTCTCATCCGGGCGGCCCGAGCCGGGCCATAAGGGCATCTGCTGGCTGGTAATCACCAAAGCGCGTTTCTCATCCCACAGCAGGTCTTGCGTGCCATTGCCATGATGCACGTCGAAATCCACCACTGCCACGCGGTTCAACCCGTGATGATCCAACGCGTGCTTTGCAGCCAGCGCGGCATTCCCAAACAGGCAGAACCCCATGGCCGTCTCGGTCTCGGCATGATGCCCCGGAGGCCGAATAGCGCAAAACGCGTTCGGCGCTTCGCCGGCCAGAACTATATCAACGGCCCGCACGGCGGCACCCGCCGCACGATAGGCTGCATCAACAGATCCCGGAGACATGAACGTATCCCCATCAATCTGTTTGAACCCATCCGGGGGCCTGTGGTCGAGAATATCGCTGATATGGTTCTGCGGATGCACCCTTAGCAGATCATCATCCGCCGCCAACGGCGCCGTCACACGCTGAAGATCCAGCCCCTCAAGCGCATGTAGGATATGCTCTAACCGCGCCACCCGTTCCGGATGTCCCTCAGGTGTCACATGGTGCAAACAATCTGCATGGGTCAAAAGGGCGGTTTTCATCAGGATCCCATCTTCATCTGGCTAAAAATACCTTCGCCGAAGGCCTAAGATCGCCGCGCAGCGGCAAAATCAATCCGGTGCCAACATATACCCTGCACCCCGTACGGTCTGCAGATACCGGGGTTGCTTCGGATCTTGCTCAAGCTTCCGACGCAAGCGGGTGATCTGTACGTCCACAGCGCGCTCCTGTGCCTGACCTTTGTCACGCCCCAGATCTTCGACCAGCTTGGCTCGGCTGATCGGTTCGCCGGGTTGAGCCGAGAATATTTTCATCAACTGGCTTTCGGTCGCGGTTAGGCGCACCGGGTCTTCGCCCTGCCACATCTCACCGCGTTCGATATCATAGCGAATGGGCCCAAGATGTAGAATCTTCGCCGCCGTGTCCTGTGCAGGTGTCTCTGGCATCCGACGCAGAATGGCGTTGATCCTCAGCAGCAACTCTTTCGGCTCGAATGGCTTGGCCAGATAGTCATCCGCACCCGCCTCAAGCCCGGCAATCCGATGCTCGGTCTCGCCCTTGGCCGTCAAAAGCAGGATCGGGGTGGAATGGGTGTCGCGCAGAGATCGGGTCAGGCTCACACCGTCCTCACCGGGCATCATCACATCCAGCACGATCAGATCGAAATCCAGTCCCGACAAAACCCGCCGCGCATGGGCTGCATCCCGCGCTGAGGTCACCAGAAACCCGCTGCGCATCAGGAATTTCTTGAGCAAATCGCGAATGCGCTCGTCATCGTCGACGATCAGAAGATGGGCGTCCATTTCGCTCATGAAGTCGTATCCCGCAGTTTCGTATATGCACGACGCATATCAGCATCCATCATTGCTTCAAGCACTTTGCGAAACCCGGCCACCGCTTCGGGGCCCGCATCCTTGTAGGCCGCGCGCATCCGGGCGCGCTGGGCGTCGGAGAGTTTGGCCTCTAACGCCTTTCCCTTATCCGTCAAAAATAGGTGGCGTTCGCGTTTGTCCACTGTTCCGACCCGGCTTTCGACCAACCCATCTTCGATCAGGCTGCGCAAGACGCGGTTCAGTGATTGTTTCGTAACACCCAATATGGCCAGCAGGTTGTTGACCGTTGTCCCCGGTGCACGATTGATGAAGTGGATGGCCCGATGATGAGCACGGCCGTAGGCCAATTCAGTCAGGATACGGTCCGGATCAGCGGTAAAGCCGCGATAGGCAAAAAACATGGCCTCGATGCCCTGCCTCAGTTGTTCATCTGTCAGAAACAACAGGCTTTCTCCGCCAAAGACCGGGGCGGGACGGATGTCGGTCATGTTGGGCCTCATTCGCAATATAATCTGACTTTATGTCAGCCTTATTGACATTCCAAGAGCGCACAGGTATCGAATCGCAGTTTTTGCGCAACATTGTGTCCGATACGGACCTAAACGGCGCAACATTCGGAAATATCGACCGGTTCAGGAGGTTTCGCATGGCTGGATATGACGATCGCGACGGTGTCATCTGGATGGATGGCGAATTGGTGCCCTGGCGTGAGGCCAATGTGCACATCCTGTCCCACGCGATGCATTATGCGTCTTCGGTGTTCGAGGGTGAGCGCGCTTACAACGGCAAGATCTTCAAAAGCCGCGAGCATTCCGAACGCCTGATCGCGTCGGCAGAGGCGCTGGATATGCCGATGCCATACTCGGTCGATGAGATCGAGGCCGCCAAGGAAGAAGCGCTCAAAGCCAGTGGTCTTCAAGATGCGTATGTACGTGCGCTGGTCTGGCGTGGCTCGGGCGAGGATATGGGTGTGGCGTCCGCCAAGAATCCGGTTCGGATGGCCATCGCTGTTTGGCCTTGGGGTGCCTATTACGGTGACGCTAAGATGCAAGGCGCCAAGTTGGACATCGCCGAGTGGAAACGACCCAGTCCGGAAACCATTCCAGTCCATGCCAAGGCAGCAGGTCTTTACATGATCTGCACCATTTCCAAACACAAAGCTGAGGCCAAAGGCTGCTCGGACGCTTTGTTCATGGATTATAATGGCAATGTCGCCGAGGCGACGGGGGCAAATGTCTTCTTCGTTAAGGATGGCGAAGTGCACACCCCGCTGGCCGATTGCTTCCTCAACGGCATCACTCGTCAGACGGTGATCCAGATGCTGAAAGACAAGGGCATCACTGTTCATGAACGTCGGATCCGTCCCGAGGAGATGGCCGATTTCGAGCAATGCTGGCTGACTGGCACTGCAGCCGAAGTTACACCTGTCGGGCAGATCGGCGATTATACCTTCGAGGTTGGCGATCTGACCCGCGAAATCGCCGAAGATTACGAGAAATTGGTCCGCGCGTAAGTTAACACCGTATTGAACCCCCGCTCAGGCGGGGGTTTTGATTGCAGATCATGCAAATATGCATGCAGATCGTTCGAAGGTATGGACGCTGCCGGGCCAAGCCGTATCGTTGGCTCATGTTAGATCTTCTCAGCGATATCCTTACACGCCTGTCTCTGCGTGGCACATTTTATTTCCGCACATCCTTTACTCCGCCGTTTGGGATACAGGTGCCGGGCTTCGAGAACGTGGCCCGGTTTCACTTTGTGCAACGCGGTGAATTGAAGGTGCACCTGCCAACAACCGGCGAGACCTTGCGGTTGCGGCAGGGTGATCTGATTCTTATTCCCCACGGTGCGCCGCATGCGCTGCTGTGTAATGAAGTCAAACCCTATGATGCCTTGCCCCTTGAGCAGGTGTTAGAGCTGTCAGGCTACAAAGGCGATGGTGTCCTAGTTTATGGCGGTGAGGAAGATGAGCGCGATACGCAACTGATTTGCGGACATTTCTCATTCACCGGGCCAGCCGGGCGAAACGGAACCGGTCATATGCTGATCGACCGATTGCCACCTTTTATACTGATCGAGAATTACGGTGAAGAAGCGGGTGCCTGGATCGAGGCGACATTGCGCATGATCGGGTCTGAAGTGTCCGGTGCTCGTATCGGCGGTGACCTGATCGCGCTGAAACTGTCCGAAGTGCTGTTTGCGCAAGCGATCCGGGCATACCTTGAACATCAAAGTCCTCATGATGCCGCGCTTGCCGGATTTGCCGATCCGCGCATCTCGCGGGCGCTGACAGCATTTCACCAGTCTCCGGCGCAGGAGTGGAGCGTTGCGATGCTCGCGCGAGAAGCAGCAATGTCACGCACCGCATTTGCGCAGCTTTTCTCACAAAAGATGGGGACTACCCCGATGCAGTACCTGACGGACTGGCGGATGCAGATCGCGTGCCATGGGTTGACCGAAAATCGCTGGAACGTTGCGGATGCCGCAGCAGAAGTGGGATACGCGTCCGAGGCTGCGTTTTCACGCGTGTTCAAGAAGCAGGTCGGACTGTCGCCCGCCGCGTACCGTGCGATGCACTAATCGTACAAATCATTTGAACGATCTGCAATAAATGTAAAACGAACTGAGATGTTGCGTTCAATCGCGCGCCCCTAATCTTTGATCATCACTGATTGTAGAAAGGAAGTTCACATGTCCCTGCGTTTTGTCACCCGTTCTGTCCATGCCTATCTTGACTACCCGGTTGCGATTGCGCTGATGGTTTTGCCTTTTGTACTGGGGTTGGGCCAGTCCAACCCGCTGGCACTTTGGCTGTCCGTTGTGACCGGCATTGCAGCATTCGTGCTGACCGTTCTGACAGACCATCACCTTGGGATTTGGCGGGTTCTGCCATACAAGTTCCACTTGGCTGTTGATCTGCTTGTCGGCGTCACGTTCCTGTTTGCGCCCAGCCTGTTTGGATTTTCTGGGCTTGATGCGTTGTTCTACTGGGTGAACGGGGCCGCAGTCGTTGTGGTGATCTCGCTCAGCGCGCCCGAACAGAGCGCTATTGCTTGAAGTGAGTCAGAACCGTAGCGATCAGCTGGGCCATGCGGGCATCCGGATGGCCTTTTTTTGTTTTAGACACTAATAAGGCCAAATTTGCCCAATGGGTCGCCCCTGTTGCATCAGATTTTCAGGCTTGAATTTTCCGACAAAAACCATCAGATATAGCGCAACGCCAGATGACACCATCAAGCAACTGGTTCCGGGGCGATCTGTGGGCTCAGCAAAAGCAGATGTGAAAGCCCGCCATCGCCCCGGGAACGACCAAAGGAGCCCGCGATTGCGTGATCGATTTGAAGAACTGATGGCCGATCCCTGCTGTGCATCGTGTGATTGCGACGCGCTAACCTCAGAAGTCGCGGCCTATCTCGATCACAAGACCTGCAACGCCGAGCGCTGCCGGGCGCTCGAAGAACGCTCAGCCGCAACGATGTACGCAGTCAGGCGCGATTCGATGCGCGCGCTGAATGAGGGTGGTGCGCGGGCCTAGAAATCCACACCACGTTGGGCTTTGATGCCGGCTTGGAACGGGTGTTTTTCTTCGGTCATCTCGGTTACCAGATCCGCATAGTCCCTGAGGGCTTGCGGGGCATCCCGGCCAGTCAGGAACACGCTGGTTTTGTCTGATCGGGTCTGAAGCCCTTCAATAACAGTGTCTACTGAAAGGTATTCGTAGCGCAGGGCGATATTGATCTCGTCGAGGACAACCAGATCGTAGTCGCCGCTTTTCATCAGATCACAGGCCTTGTTGAAGGCCGAAGTCGCTGCCGCGATGTCGCGCTCGCGGTCCTGCGTATCCCAGGTAAACCCTTCGCCCATCGTGTGCCAGGTGACCAGATCGCGTCCCTCAAAGAACCTGCGCTCACCGGTTTTCCACTTGCCCTTGATGAACTGAACCACAGCCACTTTCTGGCCCCAGCCCAATGCCCGGATCACCACGCCAAACGCAGCCGAGGATTTTCCCTTGCCCTTACCTGTATTGATCAGCACCAGTCCCCGGCCGGGATCGACCGCTTCCGAGACTTTCTTGCGGTGCTTGACTTGCACCTCTTGCATCTTTTCTTTGTGGTTCTGTGCGTCGCTCATCGGGAAACCTCATAGGTATATCGCGACCCAACCTAGGGAAAGATTGCGAAAGGTAAAGTCAGGCTTTGGGATCCGTTGCTGATCGCGCTTTGGTCCGATCAAGGCCAAGTTGTCGTTCACGCAGGATCACCACGACGTTGCCTGCAATCACCAACGCCGCGCCGCCCAGCATCACCAGGGTTGGCAACTCATCGAACCAGAAATAACCAATGACAATGGCGAACAGCATTGTGGTGTAGTCATAAGGTGCCAGCATTGACGCTTGTCCAAACTTGTAGGACGAGGTCACCAGAATCTGCGCCACTCCGCCGATCAGGCCGATTGTCACCAGCAATGCGGCTTGCTCCCATGTCGGGATAACCCAGCCCCAAAACACTGTGAGACCCGAAAGCAAGGTCGCTGTGAGAGAGAAATAGAACACGATTGCGGCGGGATGATCCACCTGTACCAGTTGTCGAATATGTATCTGCACAAAGGCACGGGCAACGGTTGCAGCCAGCACGCAAAGCGCACCTATTGTTGCGGCGGTTTCGGCAGTGCCTGAACCCAGCCGGGGCCAGATCATGATCAGAACGCCGACAAGGCCAAGCGCGACGGCCCCGATACGAATCATTCGTATCCGCTCGCCCAACATGATTGCAGCCAGAATCAGCGTGAAGATCGGGGTTGCATATCCGATGGCGGTTACCTCGGGCAGCGGCAACAGGCTAAGACCAGTAAAGGTCAGCCCCATGGCCGAGGTTCCCAGAACCCCGCGCCAGAAATGGCCCATCGGCTTCTTGACGACAAAGCCGTGCACCAGCTCTCCTCGCCAGACAAGCCAGGCGATGATAACCGGAATCGCGAAAAGCGAGCGGAAAAACACCATCTCTCCCGGCGGGAAATCATCTGACAAAGCCTTGACCAATGCAGACATCGTCGTGAACAGCACGAGCGCACTGAGCTTGAGCGCCACGGCCAATGCCGGACGATGTGATGTTAAGGATTTCGCCATGGTCGCGAACCTGCGCCTTTGAGGCGGAAAGATCAACTGGCCAAAGTTGACGTATCAGAGATTGGACCAGTCTAGTGGAAGCGGAGCTCCGATTTCCTCTGACAGGTCCTTTAGAAACCTCATCATCCGCGCGGCTCGGTCCTGCGCGATAGCCCTGCCTTTTTCGGTCAGCATATCATTGGGTAAGCGCAGCAGTTTTATTTGCCAGTGATCGATTGAAAAAATCAGGTCATTCGGCAAACGGTTTTCGGCAAACGGATCTGACGGGTCATAAAGGGTGCGTCCCAGGGCGCCCGATACTGAAAAGTTGCGGGCGATACCGATAGCACCCAACGCATCCAGACGATCGGCATCCCGTAGTATTCGCGCTTCGAGTGTTTCGGGCGGGATGTTAGCCGAAAAGCTATGGGCGGCAATCGCGTGCTGCACGGCTCCAATTTCAGTGGTGGAATAGCCGAATTCTTCAAGAATAGGCTCTGATTCAGCGGCGGATCGCATCGAGGCCAGATGCCGATCCGGATCATCTTTTGACAGGTTGATCAGATCATGCAGATAACACGCCGCCAGCAAGACACGCGGGTTGGCTTGATCATCCGCAATCGCCTGCGCATTCACCCAAACCCGATCCAGGTGCGCCAGATCATGCGCCGGATCCGTCTGCATCCGTTGCCTGACGACCGCGCGCAGCGAAGCGCGCAGATCAGCCAATCCGTCCACGGTTCTTGCCGATTTGACCACGGTGCAGGAGCAGGTGATCAAGGATCACGCAAGCCATCATTGCCTCACCTACCGGAACGGCGCGGATGCCGACGCAGGGGTCGTGGCGGCCTTTGGTAATGATCTCGGTCTCTTCGCCGGATTTGGTGATGGTCTTGCGGGTGGTCAGAATGGACGAGGTCGGCTTGACCGCAAAGCGCACCACAACATCCTGGCCGGTCGAAATGCCGCCCAGAATACCGCCTGCGTGGTTCGAGCTGTATTGAGGGCCGTCCTGTCCCATGAATATCTCGTCAGCATTGGCCTCGCCGGTCAGTTCGGCGGCGGCCATGCCTTCACCGATTTCGACCCCTTTAACGGCGTTTATCGACATCATGGCTGCAGCCAGATCAGTGTCTAACTTGGCATAAACCGGCGCGCCGAGCCCCGCCGGAACGCCGCGCGCGACGACCTCGACCACTGCGCCGACCGAGTTGCCGGATTTGCGCAGGCCGTCCAGATAAGCGGCCCAATCTTCGGCTGCTTTGGCGTCGGGCGTCCAGAATGGATTCTGTTCGATCTGCGACCAGTCGAAATTGGCACGACTGATTTTGTGCGGACCGATCTGCGTCATGTAACCAGTGATCTGAACATTCGGAGCAATCTGCTTGATCGCCTCGCGCGCCAGTCCACCTGCGGCTACACGTGATGCCGTTTCCCGTGCGGAGCTGCGCCCGCCGCCGCGATAGTCGCGGATCCCGTATTTCTGCCAATATGTGATGTCGGCGTGTCCCGGACGGAACTTGTCCATGATGTCGCCGTAGTCTTTTGAGCGTTGATCGGTGTTCTCGATTATCAGCTGCACAGGTGTACCGGTTGTCTGGCCTTCGAATACGCCAGACAGGATCTTCACCTGATCGGGCTCACGCCGTTGGGTGGTGAATTTGTTCTGACCCGGTTTGCGCTTATCCAGCCAGTGCTGGATCATCGCTTCATTAATCTCAACGCCCGGGGGGCAGCCGTCGACCGTGGCCCCCAAGGCGGGCCCGTGGCTTTCACCCCAGGTGGTAACGCGGAAGAGGTGGCCAAAACTGTTCATCGACATGGGGCATGCTCCTTTGAGCGACGTGATTAGCGGGGAGTGCCTTGGTCCTCAAGCGGATTTGCATTTGCAGAGAAGCAAGCGCCGCCCTGTGGGCGGCGCGATTGGAATAAATCAGGCGGCTTGAGCCACCATGGCGCGGGTTGCGTTGATCTTGAGCGCTGCATGAGCTGCCTCGCGCCCTTTTTCGATGAAATGCGCGCGATAGATGGCGTTGTGGTGATCCGTTTCCTGATACTGATGCGGTGTCAGCGAAACCGACAGGACCGGAACACCTGAATCGAGCCCGGCCCGCATCAAGCCATCGACAACCGCTTGTGCGACGAAGTCATGCCGGTAGATGCCGCCATCCACTACAAAGGCAGCGCAGGCTACGGCGGCGTAGCGCCCCGTTTGCGCCAGGTCACGGGCCAGCAGGGGCATCTCGAAAGCGCCCGGAACGTCGAATACATCAACCTGATCGGCCGGAATTAGTTCGAGAAACCCATCCAGCGCGCGATCCACGATATCTGAATGCCAGTTGGCTTTGACAAAAGCATAGCGGGTGTGTGTCATCATGATCTCCTTTCGTAACAGACACGTCACCCAAGGCGATCACGAGCAGGCACACCGCATTACCGGCGTGCTGCACGTTCTCTTTCATCCGGACTGTAACCGTCGGCTCTGGCTTCTCACCAGATCTGCTGACACCCCGGAGACCGGGGCCGCTCGCGGGCTTACGGGTCATGCCCGCATACCGCCGGTGGGGAATTTCGCCCCGCCCTGAGAACGAGTGGGACCTTGCCAAGGAGATATCGCTTCTGCAAGAGAAATTGGCAGGAGGACGAATATGCATCCCAATCCCACCTTTCGCGCCGAGACGCGCGAGCGTCACATCGAGTTTGCGCGTGACCGCGCCTTTGGTGTTCTGGCGGTGTCGACATCGGATGTACCGTTGTTAAGCCACGTTCCCTTTCTTCTGAACGAGGATGCTTCATCGGCTGACCTGCATCTGGTCCGGTCAAATCCGATTGTTAGGGCGCTGAAACAGCCGCAACCTGCGAAGATCGCTGTGTTGGGGCCGGATGGGTATATCTCGCCTGACTGGTACGAAGTCGATGATCAGGTGCCGACCTGGAACTATGTAGCGGTGCATCTAACTGGTGTGCTTGAGATGCGGCCAACGGACGACCTGCGAAATCTGCTCGACCGGCAGGCGGCAGACTTTGAAAATCGCCTGCTGCCAAAGCCGCCATGGTTGGCGTCCAAGATGACACCAGACGCGCTGGATAGAATGATGCGCATGATCGTTCCCTGCCGACTCATGATCTCGGATATCGACGGCACTTGGAAGCTGAATCAGAACAAACCCGATGAGGCGCGACATCGCGCGGCTGATCACGTGCACTCAGCAGGACTTGGCAGCGAGGTGGCGCGCTTGGCCTCGTTGATGCGCAAGGCCTGAGGCACGCGTTCTCGCCTTCCATTCATTGAGCGCTGAATGTGGCGAGATAAGCAGCGATGTCATCTGCGCCTTTTTTCAGCTTGACGCTCATGTTCGGGCGGGCGGTGTCATCATCCAGATATTCCTTGATGAACCCGATCGGATCCCGAGAATAGGCGGCGATGTTTTCTTCAGTCCACACAAGCCCTTCTTGCCCGGCGCGGATCATGTCGTCGGTGAACATCCCGATGGGCAAACGTTCACTTCCATAAAGATAATCGTTCTCAGTTCCGGCGGTGCGGCCAACTACGCCAAAGAGATTCGGCCCGGTGATGCCGCCTTTGACCAGAACCTCGCCATTTTTGATAATCGCATGGCACGAAGAGCATCTGTTATAGAGCTGTTCGCCTTTCGCCGGATCGCCGGCTGCGATCGCCTGTACTGAAGTCAGAAGCGAAACAAAAACTACGGTTGCTGCTATCTTGAGCATTGAACATCTCCGGCTGGGAATATTGCGCCTGTGGCCTTTCACGCATTCCCGTTTAGAGTGCAATCGAATTCTGGTAGATAATCACGTGTTTGAAATATCTATTTTATATTAATAATTTAAGAGAAGTCGTATCGCGCTAAAATAGAAGTAATACAGTGTTCCTAAGGTAGAGCTGCGCGTGAAATCGGCGGCGTTCGCATAGGGTGAGGAGATTTCAATTTGGGGATCTACCAGCGCGGGTCGATGCCGAATCACGTCCCGCCTGCCTGGCGCCAATTCGCCGCTCTGAGGGTTAAAATCTGCATTTGAGATTGAAATTTTGCCCTTTCACCGTGACATGAATGCTTAGATGCGGCGTATTGCGCGTTTAAGAGCGCTGGACGAACTCTATTCTCCCCGATAGATACCCCGTTTAAGACGCCGCACTTGTGCGGTGCGCGAGCTTTATGCCCGTTCGCGGGCGCCAGATAATCGGAGATAACCTCGTGTCCCAAGCTGAAGACCACGAAGGCACCCGCAGAGATTTCCTCTACTACGTCGCTGGCGGCGCAGGTGTCGTTGCCACCGGGGCTGCCGTTTGGCCCCTGGTAAATCAAATGAACCCATCGGCAGACGTCCAGGCGCTGTCCTCGATCCGTGTGGATGTAAGCGGGGTAGAGCCGGGCACGCAGCTGACTGCAAAGTGGTTGGGTAAACCTGTTTTCATCCGTCACCGCACAGGTGCCGAGATTCAGGAAGCTCAGGAGCAGGACGCTGAAGGTGTCGACGCGCTGCCTGACCCGCTGGCTCGCAACTTCAATTTGAACGCCGACGCACCAGCGACCGACGCCAATCGCGTCATGCCTTCGCCCGAAGGCGAAGGAGAAGGGGCGTGGATCGTTCAGATGGGTGTTTGTACACACTTGGGTTGTGTGCCGCTTGGCGATGCTGGCGATTTTGGCGGTTGGTTCTGCCCCTGCCACGGCTCGCACTACGATCTTGCCGGTCGTATCCGCAAAGGCCCCGCGCCTGAAAACCTGCCCATTCCGCCCGTTGAATGGGTGGACGCCACTACCATCAAGCTCGGCTAAGGGAGACCTAACTTATGTCCGGAATTCCCCACGATCATTACGAGCCGAAGACAAATGGCGAGAAGTGGCTGAACAGCCGTCTGCCCATCGTCGGCCTGCTTTATGACACCCTGATGATCCCAACCCCCAAGAACCTGAACTGGTGGTGGATCTGGGGCATCGTCCTAGCGTTCTGCCTGGCGTTGCAGATCGTCACCGGTATCGTTCTGGTGATGCACTACACCCCGCATGTTGATCTGGCCTTTGCCAGCATCGAACACATCATGCGCAACGTGAACGGCGGCTATATGCTGCGCTATCTGCACATGAACGGCGCATCGCTGTTCTTTGTAGCAGTCTACATCCACATCTTCCGCGGCCTGTTCTACGGCTCGTACAAAGCCCCGCGTGAGATTACGTGGATCATCGGGATGCTCATTTACCTGATGATGATGGGCACTGCGTTCATGGGCTACGTTCTGCCCTGGGGTCAGATGTCCTTCTGGGGTGCGACCGTGATCACCGGCCTGTTTGGTGCGATCCCGTTTGTTGGTGATGCGATCCAGACCTGGTTGCTGGGCGGACCTGCGGTGGACAACGCCACTCTGAACCGCTTTTTCTCGCTGCACTACCTTCTGCCGTTTGTTATCGCGGCGCTTGTGATCGTGCATATCTGGGCCTTCCACACCACAGGCAACAACAACCCGACAGGTGTTGAGGTTCGCCGTGGCTCGAAAGCCGAGGCAGAGAAAGACACGCTGCCGTTCTGGCCCTATTTCGTGATCAAGGACCTGTTCGCGCTGGCGGTCATTCTGGTCGTGTTCTGGGCCATCGTGGGCTACATGCCGAACTACTTGGGTCACCCGGATAACTACATCGAAGCCAACCCGCTGGTTACACCTGCGCACATCGTCCCTGAATGGTACTTCCTGCCATTCTACGCGATCCTGCGTGCGTTCACTGGCGAAGTCTGGGTCGTTCAGTTCGCCAGCTTCATCACCGGCGGCATCATCGACGCCAAGTTCTTTGGTGTGATTGCGATGTTTGGTGCGATCCTGGCCATGGCCCTAGCCCCTTGGCTGGACACCTCGACCGTGCGTTCGGGCAAGTATCGTCCGATGTTCAAATGGTGGTTCTACCTTTTGATCATCGACTTCTTTGCTTTGATGTGGCTGGGTGCGATGCCCGCGGAAGAGCCCTATGCGACCTTCTCGCTGATCGCTTCGGCTTACTGGTTCGCCTATTTCTTCGTGATCCTGCCGATCCTGGGTGTCATCGAAAAACCCGAGGCGCAGCCGGAAACCATCGAAGAAGACTTCAACGCGCATTATGGCAAGGCAAACGCCGACGCCACGCCGGCCGAGTAAGAAGAGGGACCGGAAACATGTTCAAGAAACTTGCAATCGGTGCCGCGTTCGCTTTGGCCCTTGCGCCCGCCTCGACTTTTGCGGCAGGTGGCGGTGAGCAGCACATCGAAGATTTCGACTTCTCGTTCGAGGGACCGTTTGGAACCTGGGATCAGAACCAGCTTCAGCGCGGCCTACAGATCTATACCGAGGTCTGCGCAGCCTGCCATGGTCTGCAATATGTACCTCTTCGGACCCTTGAAGATTTGGGGTATTCGGAAGAGCAAGTCATCACCTACGCGGCCGACAACTTCGAGGTGTTCGATCCCGAGCTGGACGATTTCCGCCCGGCAATCCCGACCGACCACTTCCCGGCCAACAACGGTGTCGGCGCGCCTGACCTGAGCCTGATGGCGAAGGCCCGTGCCGGTTTCCATGGTCCTTACGGTCTGGGCATCAACCAGCTGGTCAAAGGCATGGGGGGCGCGGAATATATTGCCTCGCTTCTGGATGGTTATACCGGTGAAGAAAAGGAAGAAGCCGGTACTGTTCTCTATGAGAACAAGGCCTTCCCCGGTGGTTGGATTTCCATGGCTCCGCCGCTGGCAGAAGATCAGGTTGAATTTGCCGACGGACATCCTGCAACCGTTGAGGCAATGTCCGAAGACATAGCAGCCTTCTTGATGTGGAGCGCCGAGCCGAAAATGATGGAGCGCAAAAATGCCGGTTTCGTCGGTGTTCTGTTCCTGACAGTTCTGTCTGTTCTGCTGTACCTTGTGAACAAGCGCCTGTGGGCACCGATAAAGGGCAAACGTCTGGACTAAGGTCGACGTATAACTAAAACTAAACCCCCGCGCCATCACGGTGACGGGGGTTTTTTTGTTGCGATGGTGTGGAAGGGGCCAGCCCCTTCTTGGCCTGCGGCCAATTCATCCCCGAGGTATTTTGGGCCAGATGAAGAACGGATCACACTTGTAATTGAGCTTTGCTGTGCCCCCGGATCGTCGCGATTACGATCTCGCCTTCGGGTTGGGCGTTGCCGAAGGTTACTTCGGTGAATTGTTCGGTGCGGCCCATTGTGGGATTTTCCATCAGGATATTGTGGGTTTTGCCGATCTGTGCCGTCAGATGCTTGATGACTTGTGCATCGCCGGCGGCGCGTAGGCGCGCGGCGCGTTGTTTGATGACATTGCCGTTGATCTGTTGCGGTATGCGGGCTGCCGGAGTGCCTTCGCGTTTGGAATAGGGGAATACATGCAGCCAGGTCAGGTTGCACTCGGTGACGAGCTTGAGGGAATTCTCGAAATGAGTCTCGGACTCGGTCGGGAAGCCAGCGATGATGTCCGCGCCAAAAGTCATGTCGGGTCGTAGTTTGATGGCGTCTTCAGTGAAACGAATCGCATCTTCGCGCAGGTGGCGGCGTTTCATGCGCTTCAGGATCAGATCGTCGCCATGCTGCAAGGACAGATGTAAATGGGGCATCAGGCGCGGCTCGGTCGCGATGGCATGCATCAGGTTCTCGTCGACTTCGATCGAGTCGATTGAGCTGATGCGCAGGCGAGACAGATCGGGCACCAGTTTAAGGATGCGCATCACGAGATCGCCCAGTTTCGGCTGAGCGGGCAGATCCGCGCCCCATGAGGTCAGATCGACCCCGGTCAGAACAACTTCGTTGTAGCCCCTATCGACCAATCGTTTGATCTGATCCACCACAACGCCCGCAGGGACGCTGCGAGAATTGCCCCGGCCGTAAGGGATAATACAGAAGGTGCAGCGATGATCGCAGCCATTCTGAACCTGTACATAGGCGCGTGAGCGGGTTCCGAAGCCATCAATCAGATGCCCGGCGGTTTCCGTGACAGACATGATGTCGTCAACCTGAATCGCCTCGGTCTGACCGATGAAATCGGCGGCCATGCCTTTCCAGGTATCCGGTTGCATCTTTTCGGTGTTGCCGATGACCGCGTCTACTTCGTCCATAGCAGCAAAGGTCTGCGGCTCGGTTTGCGCCGCGCACCCGGTGACGATCAGACGTGCCGAGGGGTTTTCGCGGCGCAGCTTGCGAATCTCCTGCCGCGCCTTGCGGACGGCCTCGGCCGTAACCGCGCAAGTGTTCACGATCACAGCATCCGTTAGCCCCGCCTGCTGCGACAGCTCTTTCATTGCCTCGGTTTCATAGGCGTTCAGGCGGCAGCCCAAAGTGCTGAACTTGGGTGGGTTCATTCCAGTGACCTCAGGTATTCTGGCGTCAGCGTGCCCGAAAACACATGGGCTGTGGGCCCCGTCATCCAGACCCCATCCTCGCGCCAGTCGATCCAGATTGTGCCGCCGTCCAGATCCACTTGCACCTTACGCCCAGTGAGGCCTCGACGTGAGGCAGCAACAGCCGTGGCGCAAGATGATGACCCCGAGGCCAGAGTGATCCCCACTCCTCGCTCCCATACCCGCATGCGGATGTGGTCGGGTGCGACTATCTGTGCGACCTGAACATTGGTGCGTTCGGGATAGAGTGGATGGTATTCGTAACGCGCGCCGAACTCTTCCATCGGAATGGCCTCGGCGTTGTCGACAAAGAAAGTGCAGTGCGGGTTGCCCATGCCAGTCGCCGTTGGGCCACCTTCTATCGGCAGTTCCAGCGTGTCCATCTCTTCCGCCAGGGGAATCTCGTTCCAAAGAAGTTGGGGGTGCCCCATATTCACCGACGTCAGTCCATCGCCAGCGTCGCGGGCCTGCAGTGTGCCGCGTTCAGTTGTGAGCGTGAGTTCGGATTTGCCCGTCTCGTCCATCAGAAACCGAGCGATACAGCGCGTGGCGTTGCCACACGCAGCCGAAGTCGACCCGTCGACATTGTAGAACACCAGATGCGCATCCGCTTCGCCGCGTTCGATCACCGCCAACTGATCGAATCCCACGCCGAACTGCCGGTGCCCGATTCCCCTGGCAAGGGCCGGGGTGACCGGCACGGCATGCGCGCGCGCATCGACAACGACAAAGTCGTTGCCCAACCCGTGCATCTTCATAAAGGCCAAACCGGTGTCGAGTATCTGTTGCATGGCGGGCATATAACGCCGGTCCGGACATGAATCCACCCTGTCGCGTAGATTCCTGAAAAAAGGGGTTGACCCCCCAGTTCCACCTGCCTAATTAGGCCGCCTATCGGGGCGCCGAACTCATACGAATGACGGCGAACTGAAGTACGAAATAAGGTCTTGAACCCGGTCGGGTATTTACCTTACAGAGTGCTGCGGATCGAAGAGATCCTAAAAAGAGTGGGCCGTTAGCTCAGTTGGTAGAGCAACTGACTTTTAATCAGTGGGTCGCAGGTTCGAATCCTGCACGGCTCACCACTTTTTTCAAAGAAAATAGATGCTTACCTCCTTGGTGGCAAACCGTCCGTCCGAATGTCAGAGTCGGACGGCAGTTACCGCGTTTACGCGCGTGTATTCCAGATTGGCAACAGAGAAAGAGACCGGTGGTGTACGATAAGCGTCGCTACAAACGCCGTAATCGGATCGAGTTCATATTCGGCAGCCTGAAGGATTGGCGACGCGTAGAGAACCGATATGACCGAAGCCTGGTATTCTTTCTCGCAACAATCGCACTTGGCGCATTAGTTGTTTTCACGCTATGAGACTTGGCTCTAGGGCTCAAACCCATCTGGCACACCGAACAGTGGCGCATCCAGTGTGGTCCCGGTCAATGCACCCATGAAAGCCACCAGATCTGCGACCTGGGCATCGGTCAGTTCCAGCGGTTCGATGTCAATTTTCTGGCGATGACGCTCCATCTCAAACCGGTCCTGCCAGACGATGAAATCAACATTCTCAAGCCACGGCACGTTGGGCAGCCCGGCCAAATCAGGGGTCCAGGCAGCGAGGCTCTGAGATGGGTTCAAGTGGTGGCGAATAATGCCTTCCAGATCGGGAAAGGCACCGTTGTGACCATAGGGCGCCGTCTCTGTCACATTGCGCAGCATCGGTGTGCGGAAACGATAGGCGTCCTCAAGACGGTTGCTTTCACCCATATGACCCACGTCGCGGGCATAGGGGTCCCATTGGCGGGTCTTGCCCGGTCCAAATGGCGGCAGGCTCAGCGCGTGGAATTTTTGATCCGATAGCAACGGGCCCGAGTGGCAGCTTGCGCAACCTGCCTCACCATAAAACAGGGTCATGCCGTCCTTTTGCCGAGGCGTCAGGGCGGTGTTATTTCCGGCCAGATATTGATCGAACGGGCTGTCCATGCTGCGCCATTCCAGCGCCATGAATGCCGCCAGCGCGTTGGCTACTTGGGTGATCGTGATGTCCTCGGTCGTGTCGATGTCATCGAATGCCTTGACCATGGCAGGCCCATAGCGCGGATCAGTGCGCACGCGTTTGGCGAGGATCGGCCAGCCCTTGTCGATGCGGTCATGCACCGCGCCGGTGACTTGATTTTCGGCCACATTTCCGGCCATCTCGAATTGCGAGGTCAGCGGGAAAAGTGCCTGCGCGGCCAGCAGTGAATTCAACCCCTCCGGCAGCCATTCCTGCGCGGGCGAATTGAAGCCGTTACCGTAGACGTCAGAGATACTTAGGCGACCGTCATGGAAGACCGTGTGAAGGTCCTTTGCCCCAAGGTTCCAAAGCCCCGGCGAATTGCGGGGAATACGCTTGCGGATTTTGTCCGCTCCGGTGCCCGGCGTGCGATCTGGGCCAAGCCCCTGCCCGCCCTCGCCAATGCCCAGCGACAACCCGTCCGAGGTGCCGAAATCCGGGTGATGGCAATGGGCGCAGCTTATGTTCCGGTTTCCCGATAATATGGGATCGTAAAACAGTTGATGACCGATAGCGGCCTGTTCCATATCAAAGGGGATGAAATCGTCATCCGTCAGCGGGCGCGGCAGATCCTGAGCTGCCGCAGCCCCTGCCAAAAGGAAAGCAACCCCATGCGCCAGTTTGTATTTGCCCTGTGCCTTCTCGCGACCCCAGCGCTGGCTGAACTGGAAAAAGCACGCGATCTGATGGAGGCCGGAGAGTTTGAAGCCGCGCGTGAGGAATTGCTGCCGGCAGCGCGGTCCGGCAATGCCGAAGCCGAGGAATTGATCGGTGTGATGTACGGGTTGGGACTTGGAGTCGAACAGGACTATGAACGCGCGTTTGAATGGTACTTGCGCGCCTCGATGAAAGGTCATCCCGGGGCGCAATCTGGTATCGGTTGGTACTACGAGTTGGGTCTGGGCATGCCCGCGCCTGATCTGGTTCGAGCGTACATGTGGTACACGCTCAGCGCCATTGGCGGCGACCCCGATGCGGCGATCAGCCTTGAAGAAGTGGTCAAAAAAATGTCGCCGGAGCAGATCGAGAAGGCGCATGTTCTGGTCAACGACTACAAAGGGTGGATGTACCCGTTTCGGTGAGGGCCGGACCCCAGGGCCCGGCCCAGCAATTCAGTTCAGATCCGCATCACGTGAGGCATTAACATCCGCCTCGGCTGCTGCCACAGCGTCAGTCAACGCTACAAAGATCTCATCACCACGTGCCACATTGGACTGGAACCAGTCATAGACCGGGGTTGCGGCTTCTTTGAAAGCAGCTTTCTGGTCGGGTGTCAGGACATAAAGGTCACCACCGCCGGCAACGAAATCCTCATACGCCTGGATCGACTTGCGCTTGGGTGAGGCAAAGGTTGCCTGCTGGAGAGCATAGAAACCGTCAACTACCACGCGGCGCATATCTTCTGGCATCTCCTGGAACTTGGCGTTGTTCATCCACCACAGCGCACCCATGTAGGCATGCCCATCCAGCGTGACATATTGCAGGCCTGCATCAGGGAACTTCATACCCATGATGTCAGTGATGCCGTTTTTCGAGCCCTCAACCACGCCGGTCTGGAAGCTGGTGAACAGTTCTGGCCACGGGATCGGGGTCGGTGATGCACCCAGTGCTTTGACCAGCTCCTGCGGCAGGTCGGCAACCACGGTGCGGATTTTCAGACCTTCCATGTCAGCCGGCTCAGCAACACGGCGTTGCGTATTGGCAAAGTTGCGCCAGCCACCTGTATTGCCGATTGTCATCAGACGGATCGCACCGCCGGAATCCTCCAGCGCCATGTCGCGCATCTGCCGGGTGAAATCACCGGATAGGACATGTTCGGCAATGCGGTCATCGGCCATCAGGTAAGGCAGGTCCAGAACCTGCACGTAAGGGAAGATGCCCGAGGCCCCTCCAGAGGTTGAGATGTAGATGTCGATCGTACCGTCTGCCACACCCTGAAGACACTCGGCACCGTTCGAGCAGAGCTGCGTGCCGATGAACAGCTCAACCTCAATGGCGCCGTTCGAGGCCGCCTCAACGTAGTTCTTGAAAACGACCAGACCGTCATAGTCTTCGTCGTTTTCATTCGAGTTTGCTGTGGCGCGTAGCGTGTAGTCGGCGGCTGCCGCGGCAATCGCAGACGCGGCCACTAGCGACGTGGCCACCGCTGCGGTTTTGATAAATCTTCTGAGCATGCGTTTCCTCCCTGTGATACTCAGTTCAGTTTGCAAATCCCGTTATCCTCGGGATCGTCATGGATAGTGCGGGGATATAGGTGATCAAGAAGATCACGATGATTTCGACCGCCAGAAACGGCAGGATTGCCTTGGCGATGGTTTCAACCCGTTCCCGAGACACGGCGGCGGCTACGAACAGCACCAGCCCCATGGGCGGGGTGGCCAGACCGACGGTCAGGTTGACGCTCATGATAATGGCAAAATGGATCGGGTCTACACCGAGGCTGGTGAAGATCGGACCGAGGATCGGGCCAAGGATGATAATAGCGGGGCCTGCATCCAGGAACATTCCGACGATGAACAGCAGCAGGTTGATCAGGAACAGCAGGATCAGCGGGTTTTCCGACAGGCTGAGGATTAGCGAGGCCAGCTGCTCCGGCGCATGGCTAAGACTAACGACCGTCTTGAAGGCCATTGCTGCCCCGACCAACAACAGGACGACAGCTGAGGTCATACCTGCATTGCTGAGCACCTCGGGGACTTCTTTCCACGTCAATGTGCGCAGGACGAAGAAACCGATGATGAAGGCATACCCTACGGCGACAGCGGCCGCTTCGGTTGGGGTAAAGATGCCACCCAGTATTCCGCCCAGGATGATCACAGGGGTCATCAGTGGGAAGAACGCTTTTAGGCTGGCCTGACGGCGTTCTGGCCAAGTATATTTACGGCTGGCGACCGGGAAGTCGTATCGATCCGCCATAAGCTTGATCATGAGCATCAAACCGACACCGACCATGACCCCAGGCACGATGCCAGCGAGAAAGAGCGCAGCCACACTTTCACCCATGACATAGGCATAGATGATCATGATGCCCGAGGGCGGGATGATCGGCCCGATCACCGAACTGGCTGCCGTGATCGCGGCGGCAAATTTGCGGGTATAGCCTTGCTTCTCCATCGCCGGGATCAGCATTGACCCAAGCGCCGAAGTATCGGCGACAGCGGATCCTGAAAGGCCCGCGAACAGGATCGAGCTGAGGACGTTCACATGCGCAAGGCCGCCCCGCAGGTGGCCCATCAGGGCCTGGCTGAACTCCACAAGTCGGATGGTAATGCCGCCCCGGTTCATGAGTTCTCCGGCCAGCATGAAGAAAGGGATCGCCATCAGCGGGAAGCTATCCATACCGTTATAGACATTGCGATAGAGCAGCGTGATGTCGTTGGTTTGGCCACTCAGCCACAGCAAGATACCGGGTGCCGCCAGTAGCGCGAAAAAGACCGGCAGGCCGATCAGCAGGAAGACAAGGAATGTAGGCAGGAACCAAATCAGCATCTATTCAGCCCCCACCGCAGCTTCGGGAATTTCGGGCAACAGATGTGCTCCGCCCAGCATGGTCACGATGGACCGCAAGATCAGTTCGATATTCACCGAGATCAGGAGGATGATCCCCACCAGCAGCGAGGCCATCATCCAGCTGCGTGGAATGCGGTACCATTCATCGAACCCGAAAGAGGTGGGCAGATACAGGGCGGCGGTGGCGAACCTGCCGCCAAAGCCCGTAACCTCAGACCAGCCGATATTGACCGCAACCAGCAGGACAGCCAGCGATATCAGCAGCAGGAACAGATTGAGCGAAAGGCCAAGCGCACGCGGCAGGAAACGCGCAAGCATGTCGATGGCGACGAACCCTCCGCGGCGGAAAGCGGTGGGGGCCATCAGGCCCGTCATCCAGAGCATGCAAAACCGCGCAGCCTCGTCCGGCCATGGCAGGGCGTTGCCCAGAACGTATCGAAAGAACACCTGAATCAGGATTGCGATCACCATAACTGCAATCGCAACGACGCCAACCGCGCGGCCCAATCGCAGCACGGTTTCGTTCACGAATGCAATCGGCGCTAACGCCGATGCCAGTCCGCCCATGCGGATCCTCCCTTGTTCAGCTGCGGGTTTGCCCCGCAATCGTCATATCGCGCTTAGCTCTGCGCGAATTGGCCGAGTTTTCCGGCAAAGAAAGTCAGCGCGTCTCCATCCGCCATGCTGACCTTCAGAACTTTGCCCACCACGATCACATGATCGCCCGCATCGTGATAAGCGTGCTGCTCGCATTCGAACCGGGCAAGACTGCCCGGCAACAACGGGGTGCCGTTTTCACACCGGTCATGCTCGATATCGCGCAATGCGTGGGCGTCTTTCGAACACCCGAAGCACAGCTCGGCCTGTTCAGCAGACAGAACATGCACGCTGAAGTGGCGCGCCGCGTGAAAATAACGGAACCGGCGCGAATTGCGGTCGCCCGCCCACATCACCAGTGGAGGGTCCAGCGACAGAGACGAAAAGCTGTTGGCCGTTATACAAATCGGCCCATCCTCACTATCGCAGGTCACGACGGTAACGCCGGTGGCAAAGCGGCCAAAAGCATCGCGCAAGGTTCGCGTGTCGTTCTTATGCGGGACGAAGGTATGGTTCATATCGCGCGAGATTGCATTCATCATGGCACCTCATGTCCCAGCGCCGCCTCATACAGGCGGTACCAGCTTTCACGATCCAGCTTGACTTTCAACGCATCTGAGGCGCGCTTGATGCGGCCCAGATTGTTCGTCCCGAGAACCGGCAGAATGTTCGCCGGATGCGCGAGCAGGAAAGCAACGGCCACAGCGGCGCGATCCACCCCGAATTCTGCGGCGATCTCATCCGCTACAACGCCGACCGGAGGGTTCCCGGCCATCAAAAGGCCTCCACCCAGTGGGGACCACGCCATAAGCGGGTGACCATGCTGTTGATGGAACGCCAGATCGCCATTGGTAAACGGGCTAATCTCCCCAAGCGAGATTTCAATCTGATTGGTGACCAACTGGGTTTTCATCGCCGACTGCAGCAAAGACCAGTCCCAAGAGCGGAAGTTGGACACACCAACCGCGCCGACCTTGCCACTGGCAACCACCTCATCCAGCGCTGCACCGGTTTCATGGTGATCCATCATTGGATCCGGGCGGTGGATCAGAAGCAAGTCGATGTGGTCGATCGCCATTTCCGACAGAGATGTATCGACCGATTTCAGAATATGCGCACGCGACGTGTCGTAATATTTGACCTTAGCCTCGGCATAACGCCCCATCGGCGCGACGATGTCACATTTGGTGACGATCTCCATTTTCTGGCGCAGGCTGGGATTAGTGCGCAAGGCATTGCCCAAAACGGCTTCGGCCGCGTATCCGCCATAAATGTCGGCCTGATCGAAGGTGGTGATGCCCTGATCCAGACAGGCCTGAATCTTGGCCTCAACATGCGCAGTCGAGGTGTCACTGTCATCACCCAAGCGCCACATGCCATAGACAAGACGGCTCATTTCCAGCGTGTCAGATAGTTTCACACGTTGCATCAGCGACGAACTCCGTTGCCCAGCGGGGTTGCCGGGGTGGTTGCTGGCACGCGCCCGTAGGCTTCGGGAAGCGAGCAGGTTTTCAGGTTGGGCATCACGCGGGAGCCAAAATGCTTGGCCTCGTCCATGTGCGGATAGCCCGAAAAGATGAAGGCGCGAATGCCCATCTTCTGATACTCTTCGATTTTAGACATAATTTGATCGGTCGAACCGACCAGCGCAGCGCCACAGCCCGACCGTGCACGTCCGACGCCGGTCCACAGCCCGGGTTCGACATAGCCATACTCATCCGCCAGATCGCGGTTCTTGGATTGATGCGCCACGCCCAAGGATGTCGCGTCCAGTGCCCGCTCGCGGATCGCACGACCATATTCGTCATCCAGTTTCGAGACGATGTAGTCGGCGTACTCCTGTGCCTCAGCCTCGGTATCCCGCACGATCATGTGGACGCGCAGGCCGTAATCCAGAGTACGATTGTAATTCTCGGCAACCGCATGAACGGCTTTCATCCGCTCGGCCAACTGATCCTTTGTTTCCGGCCACATCAGGTAGACATCGCAATGCTCGCCGCACAGGTCCAAAGCAGACGGCGAGTAGCCGCCGAAATACAGCAGTGGGCCACCGGTCTGGTAAGGCCGAGCCGGGTCGGTGGTCAGGCCTGAAAAGTTATAGACCTCGCCCGCATGGTTGATTTCGTCCTGCGTCCAGGCCTGTTTCAGGATCTCGACCACTTCGCGCGAGCGTTGATATCGGAAAGCGCTATCGGCTTTTTCACCGGGAAAATCGGACGAGATGATATTGACCGTCAACCGCCCCTTAAGCATGTGGTCCAGCGTCGCGATGGTACGGGCCAGCATGATGGGCTGCATTTCGCCACAGCGCACGGCGGCCAGCAGGTTGATGTTTTCGGTAATCGGCGCGCAACCTGCAACAAAGCTCAGGGTGTCCTGTCCGACCTGATAAGACGATGGGCACAGGATGTTGCGAAAGCCTTGCGCCTCGGCCTCTTTCACGATGCCTGAACAATGCTCCCAACTGGATCGCAGTTCACCATCGGGCACGCCCAGAAACTGGTAGTCATCCGAGCAAAGCGCTGCAAACCACGAAACCTCGGCCGCATCCAGGTCGGGGGATGTGATGGGGACGATGGTCATTTGATTCACGCTCCGTACATCTTTGACTTTCCTCTTGCGTAGCAAGCGCATTGATGTAGATCAATAGTGTATCAATTTTTCCTGCGACCGAGTGAAGCGCCCTCAATGTCCGCCAACAGCCGCAATCCAAATGCCCTGCCGATCTATGTCCAGATCTCAGAGCTTCTGATCCGCGACATAGCTGCGGGCCGTCTGATTGATGGTGAGCGTCTTCCACCTGAACGGGACATGGCTTCGAACCTAAATGTCTCGGTCGGGACCTTGCGAAAATCGCTCGCCGAGCTTGAGAAAAAAGGCATGTTGGAGCGTATTCAGGGTTCGGGCAACTACATCCGCGAGACCGGAACGCAGAACAGCGTCTATGCTATGTTCCGGCTGGAACTGCCCGAAGGCGGCGGGTTGCCGCGTGCCGACATCCTGTCGGTTGATCATCTCAAGAAGCCTGCGAAACTGCCGAAGTTCGGCCTGTCTGATAGCGGTTCGCGTGTACGCCGGATGCGTTATCTGAATGACACAATCATCGCGGTCGAAGAAATCTGGTTGGACGAATCAGCCGGGACCATCGACCAGAACCTGCTGTCCGACTCGCTTTATCGCTATTACCAGCAACAGCTTGGCTTCTGGATCACACGGGCAGAGGATCGCGTTTCTGTCAGTGCCCTGCCCGACTGGACTCCTGAAGGCTTCACCAAACCTGCGGGCCAAGCCGCAGGGTATATCGAACGGTTCAGTTGGTCTGAGAAAGCTGAACCTATCGAGTTTTCAAAAACATGGTTTGATCCAGATCGAGCCACATACGTTCAACGCCTGAAATAAAAGGAACTGCGCATGACCCGGACCACCAATTACGGGCTGATCGGATGCGGCATGATGGGGCAGGAACACCTGCACAACATTGCTCTGCTTGAGGGCACACGAGTCGCCGCAATCTTCGAACCCGACCCGGAGATGGCGTATAAGGCGCAGGCGATTGCACCCGACGCGCAGATGATGTCTTCCCTTCAGGACCTTCTGGCAGTCAATGATCTGGACTGTCTGGTCATCGCCAGCCCCAACCACCTGCATGTTGATCAACTGGCCGAGATTGCGGAAACCCGCCCCCTGCCCCTGTTGATCGAGAAACCATTGTTCACTGATCCTGCCGATCTTGCACGGCTTGAGCAGTTAGAGCACAGTTATCCGCACCCGATCTGGGTCGCGATGGAATATCGCTATATGCCCCCGATCACGGCGCTGATCGATGAAGCAGCGACCGCCGGTGGTGGGATCAAGATGCTCACGATCCGCGAACACCGTTTTCCGTTCCTCGAAAAGGTCGGCAATTGGAACCGGTTCAACCGTAACACTGGCGGTACATTCGTCGAAAAATGTTGCCACTTCTTCGACCTCATGCGCCTGATCCTGCAATCAGACCCGGTTCGTGTTTCCGCAAGCGGAGGCCAAGCCGTCAATCATTTGGACGAAGTTTATGACGGCGATACTCCAGATATTCTGGACCACGGCTATGTCATTGTCGATTTTGCTTCGGGCACACGCGCGATGCTCGAGCTTTGCATGTTTGCCGAGGGTTCGCGGTATCAAGAAGAAATCTCGGCCATTGGGCGCGATGCCAAGATTGAAGCGCTTGTGCCCGGCCCGGGCCGCTTCTGGCCCGAACATTTGGGCGACGCGCCTGTACCACAGCTGATCATCAGCCCTCGTGCACCGAAAGGCCCAATCCAGCGCGGCATCCCCGTTGATCCCGAGTTGCTGGCGGCTGGCGACCACAATGGCTCGACTTATTACCAGCACAAAGGCTTTCTGGAGCTGGTCAGGGGCGAGCGCGCCAAACCCGAGGTCTCACTGCGTGATGGGATTTGGGCCGTGCGTATCGGCCTTGCCGCACAACAGGCGTCAGAGCAGGGCCAAACGATCAGCCTAGCTGGGTGATTAACAGGGTCAGAAAATCACATTCAGCATCAACAGTGAGACGATCAAGAAAATGATCGTCATGATCCCGCCCGAACGGACGAAATCGGTCACTTTGTACCCAGCTGGCCCCATGATCAGCGCATTCACCTGATGGGTCGGGATAATGAAACTGTTCGAGGTCGAAATCGCGACGGTTAATGCAAAGACCGCCGGGTTGGCACCCGCCGCAACCGCAATTGAAACCGCAAGGGGCACCAACAGAACCGTCGCGCCGACGTTTGACATGACCAGAGAAAATGCCGTCGCCAGAATGGCGACGCCCGCCTGTAGCGCCCAATTCGGCCATCCATCCAAGATGATCATGATCTGTTGCGCAATCCATGCCGCAGTCCCGGTATTCTGCACCGCCTGACCCAACGGGATCAGACACGCCAGCAGAAAGACCGTGTTCCATCCAACTGCTCGATACGCCTCGTCAACACTGAGCACCCGGGTCAACATCATTCCTGCGGCTCCGGTCAGCAAGCAGAGCGACAACCGCACATCCGTGAACAGGATCAGCGACAATGAGATCAAGAAGAACAAGAGCGCCCAGCCTACCTTTTGCGGGCGCAATTCATCCTGCGGGAAGTCCGAGGTGACCACAACAAAATCCGGATCACGCTTTATCCGCATCAGGTTGTCCCAGCGGGTATGAGCAACCAACATGTCGCCAGCCTTGAACTTCTCAAGCCCGATCTGGGTGGATTCATGCGTCTCAGTCTCGACATGACTCAGCGTCTCTTCACCCCTGTGGATGGCGAGCAAAGACATTCCGTAGGTTTTGCGGAATAGCAATTCGCGAGGGCATTTGCCGATCAGTTTGCTGTCAGGCGTCACGACCACCTCTGCGACCCCAGCATTCGTGGGTGCGAACTCTTCGACAAACACATCCAGATCAGGCAGCACCGTCAGCCCGTACTTTTCGGCAAACTCTTCGACAACCCAGCGCCGACCCACAATCGCTAATCGACAGGGTGCGGCAATCTCGGCTGTTAACACCTGAACCATCGAGGTCTTGCCACGATAAAAGGTCGAGATGATATAGAGGTGATTTTCAAAGTTGATATCTGCCAGAATCTGCCCAACCAGCGGGCTGTCGGCCGGAACCACAACCTCGAACACATCGGCCTTCAGCCCGTAGACCCGCTGAAGATATTCCTGAGTCCCGCGCCCGGTGCCCGTACTCTCCGACCCTGAATCACCCGGCAGCACCCAACGTCCCAGCAGCAGGAAATATGCGATCCCCGTTAAGATCAGCACCGCACCGATGGGGGTAACGGAAAACAATCCAAAGGGTTCCATCTTCTGAGCTTCGGGAAGTCCTTCGTTTGCAGTTTGGATCAGGTCATTCAACAGAATAAGCGGCGAGGACCCGACCATCGTCATTGTCCCCCCCAGAATGGCACAAAACCCCATGGGCATAAGCAAACGTGACAACGGAATACCCGATCGCGATGAGATACGGCTAACCACCGGTAGGAACAACGCCGCCGCCCCGACATTTTGCATGAATGATGAGATAACACCGACTGTGCCCGAAACGATCGGCAGCACTCGGTTTTCAGACTTACCACCATATTTCAAAATGACGGACGCGACCTTGTTCATTAGGCCCGTTTTATCCAAACCCGCCCCTACGATCATGACCGCAATGATCGAAATCACGGCATTGGACGCAAACCCGTCAAACAGATGAGGAACATTTGCCAGATTTTCGAGACCCGGTGCATAACTCAACAGACCCACAATGACCAACACCAGGATGGCCGAAAGATCGATCCTGACAATCTCGGACACAAACAAGAACACCGTGAAGGCCAAAAGCGCCGAGACCACACCCATTTCGTATGTAAACGCCAATTGCTCCACTGGGATCACCTGGTTCCAAAAGCAAATCTAATAGGCATTTCTAGGCAATCAGCGCGGGCCTGTCATGGACTTTGTCTGTTTGGTCGAAATCCATGATTGCAATAACAACCGGCGACGTAGGGTCAAGCTTCATAACCGTTAGATGACGATAGCCCCGAGAGCGAAGGCTGCGAGACAGGCCCTTGGGCAGCGGTCATTGCCCCTCTCGCTCCAGCGCTTTCATCGACTGCATAGCGTCTTGTGTGGGCTATAGGCCGCAGAAGCGTTACGCCAGCGCAAATCATTGCGGTTGATGAAAATCATTCCGCGCGACATACGCCTTTCGTCGACTTGGGGTTTTCCATGCGGCTTCGGAAAGAGGAGTTTCAGACCCGCAATCTGCGCGATGCTCGGTCAGAAAAGACTAACCAGATCAAAACTCTGTTCTCCATGTCGTGAAGCATGCAATGCGATCAAAAATCGATGCATCATGACACGACAAAACCCACCGAACGTCATTGGAAATTTACCTGAAATCTCATAATGATCGGTGCAAAACAGCCGCCGAGAGTTTCAATGCAGTATCACAACAAGCCCTTTGATCAGCTTCAGATCGGAGACACCGCCGAGTTGACCCGGTTCTGCACAGAGGATGATTTTTATGCCTTCGCATCGAATTCCGGCAACCATAACCCTTTGAACCTGGCCGACGAAGATGGGGACGGTGATAACGTAAACGAGGCGATCGCGCCCGAGATGTTTCTTGGCGCTCTGATCTCGGCCGTTTTGGGGAATATCCTGCCGGGCGCGGGTACGCTGTATAAGTCGCAAAGCTTGGATTTTAGCGCCCGGGCATATGCGGGTGAAGAACTGCTGGCCAGAGTTACGGTTATCAAAAAACGCGATAACCGCGAGGTAGTTCTGGAAACTCAGGTGATGCGCCCTAGTGATGAGGCGCTGATCGTGTCCGGCATCGCGGTCGTGATCGCTCCGGAGAAAGAACTGTCATTCAATGAGATTGAAGTGCCTGGTCTAGTCGTCGAGCGGCACCGGCATTTTGATGCACTGCTCGATCGCTCGCGCCCGCTGCCTCCGATCCCCACGGCAGTTGTCGCCCCAGAAGAGCCCAACTCGCTGGGGGGGGCCTTATTGGCGGCGCGTGAAACCATCATCAAGCCGGTCCTGATAGGTGACCCCGACAAGATTGCTGCAGCAGCGCGTGAGATTGAGTTGCCCTTGGGTGACGTTGAGATCGTTCCCGTTAAGGACCATCTGGACGCCGCCAACAAAGCGGTTGATCTGGTTGTCGAAGGACATGTTGAAGCATTGATGAAGGGGCATCTTCATACGGACGAACTGCTACGGGCGGCGTTGCGGCGGGATCGTGGACTTCGCGCGGGGCGCCGATTTACGCATGTCTTCGTCATGGATATACCCGGCCAGCCGCATCCCTTGCTGGTGACCGATGCGGCCATCAATATCGAGCCGGATCTGGAAACCAAGATCGACATCACGCAGAACGCGATCGATCTGGCAATCTCAATCGGAATTGGCGCTCCGAAAGTGGGTGTTCTGTCGGCGGTCGAGACGGTGAATCCGGCTATCCGGTCGTCGATTGATGCCGCATTGCTGTCGAAGATGGCCGAGCGGGGACAGATCAGGGGTGGCTTGGTCGATGGGCCGCTTGCCATGGACAACGCGGTCAGCCTGGCCGCGGCGCGCACCAAAGGGATCGTGTCTGAGGTGGCCGGACGGGCAGACATTCTTGTCGTACCCAATCTGGACGCAGGCAACATGCTAGCCAAGCAACTGACGTATATCGCGCACGCCGAGGCTGCCGGGGTGGTGCTGGGCGCGCGCGTACCGATTATTCTGACCAGTCGCGCAGATGGCGAAAAGGCGCGGCTCGTTTCCTGTGCCGTCGCGGCCCTGCATGCGGCGCGGATGTCGGGTAAGATCTGATGGACCATATCATCACACTGAATTCAGGCTCGTCCTCGCTGAAGTTTGGGTTGTTCTCCGCAGGCGAAGCAGATCCGATCCTGGTCTGTTCGGGAGAGGTGGAACGCATCGGCAGCCGCGCGGCGCGCATCAAAGCAGAGACCACGGATGGCCGCGTGCTTGCCGATACCGCTTCTGAAGCGCTGTGCGATCAGGCCAGCGCCTTGGACTATATTTTGGATTTGCTGGAACGGCAGTTTCCGTCGGCGGGCGTGACCGCGGTTGGACACCGCATCGTGCATGGCGGCCCGGATAATGACAGGCCCATTCTGCTGACCCCCGAAAGCTTGCAGATGCTGGAAAAACTCGAGCCTTTTGCGCCCTTGCACCAACCTTACAATCTGCAGGGCGCACGTACTGCGATGGACAGGTTCCCCAATGCCAAGCAGGTTGCCTGTTTCGATACCGCTTTTCACCGCCACCACCCTTGGGTCAATGACACCTTCGCATTGCCGACCGAGTATTACGATATGGGCGTTCGCCGCTATGGCTTCCACGGTCTGAGCTATGATTACATCTCGGACCATCTGGCCAAGACTGCGCCGCTGATACATGGCGGACGGGTGGTTGTGGCGCATCTTGGCAACGGTGCCTCGATGTGCGCCATGATCGGAGGTCGCTCGGTCGGTTCAAGCATGGGGTTCTCGGCCATGGATGGTTTGCCGATGGGAACGCGTTGTGGCCAGCTGGATCCGGGCGTTGTGCTGTATCTGATGGATCAGCAAGGCATGAATGCGGATGAGATCTCGGACCTTCTGTATCGTAAATCCGGGTTGCTTGGCCTTTCCGGAATGACCAATGATATGCGTACGCTTGAGGCGTCGAATACGCCGGGTGCACGCAATGCCATCAACTACTACACGTTCCGGATACGCCGCGAGCTGGGCGCTTTGGCCGCCGTGTTGGGAGGTTTGGACGCAGTCGTGTTTACCGGCGGGATCGGTGAGAACTCGACCTATATCCGCGACCGTATCTGCACTGACATGGGGTGGTTGGGTCTTGAACTGGACCACGATGCAAACGCGGACAATCTGCGCGTCATCTCGACCGACCTGTCACGTGTGAAACTGATGGTCATTCCGACGAACGAGGAACTGGTGATCGCGCGTGCCGCGGCTGAGAAAGCCGCATAAATCCCAGTTTTTAGGCTTCTGCGCGCAAAATAATTTGGGGGATCGGGAAAAAAATCGCAGCACTACGGGAATCCCCCAATTTCGCGATCCGCGCAGGTGCGTTAACTTTTCATTAACTACCGGGCCAGTGCGCCCAATCCACTTTCACTAATTTCCCCCGATGAGGGGCTGGCTTCTTACCCCCTTGGCCGGCCCCTCGACCTTTTTTGGGGTCTATGCCTGCGTCAGGATTTTCCGAACAAGTGCAGGCAGTGCGGTACTGTTATCATAGCTGAGCGTGTACGGCATGTCCGAAACCGGCGACTTTCGATATCCCTGTTCAAACAGCAAAAACGGAACCTGAGCCCGTTGCGCAGTTTCGGCATCAACCTCACTGTCGCCAACGAAGATCTGTGGGCCTGCGGCTTGAAGGGTCTTGAAACAGGCGTGCAAGTGCTCTGGATCGGGTTTGCGTATATCCAGCGTGTCTCCACCAAAGACCGTGTTGAAATAGGGTAGCAGGCCAAGTTCGCCCAGCACATGCCGGGCAGGGGCTTCGGGTTTGTTGGTGCAGACCCCAAGCGCACAGCCCATATCGCGAAGCTCATCCAGCGCCTGGATCACGCCGGGATAAACTACGGTCTGATCGCAGGCGCCTGCATTGTAGTGCTTCAGAGTAAGCTGTGTCAGGTCCTTGTGAAGCGTTGGCTCCAGCCCGCAATGCGTCATCGCTCGCTCGACCAACTTGGGTAATCCGTTCCCGACGAATCCCCGGATCGTATCTTGAGGCAATGAGGCCTGCCCCTGATCGTGCAGCATTCGGTTTACCGCAGCTGCAAGGTCGGCAAGGCTGTCTATCAGGGTGCCATCCAAGTCAAATACGACAACTGCTGCCATCTGCGAATCCGCCTTTGTTTGTTGATGTCCAATGCCTAGGTCGTGCTGTGCGACGGCGCAATAGAGACCCGTGGGAGCGATTGAAAAAACAGCAGCTTGACAAACCTTACTATTTTTATCAGATTAATCACACGAACAGATAGCCAGCCCAAAACAGGGTCAGCCAGATCCAGCGAAACGAAGACAGACAAGGCCAAGTGCCACAGATGCTCTGGAGATGCCCCAATGAACGCGCAAACCCCTACCTCGACCCTTAGCTACGCTGTTTCGATGCTTCCGGCCCACAAGGCGGAAGACCTCACCAATGGCGGCAATTTGGCCCATATCGAGCTGGGCGATCAGCTTTATACGCTGCGTATCACCCGCGCAGGCAAACTGATCCTGACAAAATGAGCGCACCTTCTTCGCGTGGCGGGGCGGCTGTTGGCCGTCTGGCTGACCTGAACCCAATTGAGGCCGGAGCCGTCATGTATCTGCGGCTTTGGGGTGATGGGGTCGAAGGCCGGGCAAATGCCGCAAGCGATTTTGACATCGCGCTGGGTGCAGATCAGGGACGCGCCACGATGCTGACGCTGGACCGGCTGTGTTCACTTTGTGCACATCACGGTCGCCGTCCGCTGGTGCGTCATGGGCTGGGATGTGCATGTCTGGGCGCTGATGAGAATTGTTTTGCCCAGATGATCGGTGCCGCCTCTGAAGGGGCGCGTGAAGATGCAATGATGATGGCCTCGCTGATCGTACGGCCCGATTTCGCCCCGGCACTGGCCTCGTTGTCCGAGGAACTGGGCTTGGCGTTACGCCGGATGACCGTTTCGATCCCTTTGCCGACGACCGGGCACCACCCCCCACATTCAGTGCTCCACTGATCGACGGCGACAAAACCCCAGCAATTTCGCTGGGGTTTTGTGTTTCTTAGCAGCAGCCGCAGCCCGCATGATGATGATCGTGATCGCACATGGGGGCAGGGCTGTAGTCACCCACTTCGCCAAGAACCTCCCGCATCGCCCAAAGAATCATGTCGACGTCCTCTGCTTCGATGGTTAGCGGTGGCCGGATTTTCAGGATATTGTCCTTGGGTCCCTCGCTACCGATCAGAATGCGATGATCGCGCATCCGATTCTTGACGTAGCTGCAAACCTCACCGCTTTCCGAGCCATCCGGGTTAATCAGTTCCACACCCAAGAAGAGGCCGATACCGCGCACATCGCCGACATAGCCAAAGTCAGCTTCGATCTGTTTGAGGCCATCCAGCAGGTGAGCCCCCATCACACGGGCGTTCTCTTGCAAACCTTCATCATCGACGATGTCCAACACCTCTTTCCCGATTCTGCAGGACAGGGTTGAGCCGCCGAAGGTCGAGAAAAACTCGATCCCGTTGTCGAAGCTTTCGGCGATCTCTTTGGTAGTGACCAGCACACCCAGCGGGTGGCCGTTGCCGATGGGCTTCCCCATTACCACTATATCAGGCAGCGCGCCCTGATGTTCAAAGCCGAAGTAATAGTCGCCCAGGCGCCCGAGGCCGGTCTGGACTTCATCGGCAATGCAGACCCCTCCGGCGGCGCGGATTTTTTCATAGACCGCAGACAGATAGCCTTTTGGTGGAATGATCTGTCCCCCGACCGAGGGGAATGTTTCAGCGATGAACCCAGCTAGGCCTTGCCCTTTTGCCTGTAATGCCGAAATCGCCGGATCAATCAGGTCAGCAAACTTCCGTGCGCGCTCGGGGTCATCACGCCGGAACGAGCCGCGATAGTCATCCGCGACCTCAATCAGTTCCACCCAATCTGCCTGCCCAATACCGCCAGGTTTGTTGAATTTGTAGGCCGAGATCGCCACCGCAGCGTTTGTGTTGCCGTGATAGCCGTGATCGGGCGTCACGATCCCTTTTGCCCCGGTGTGCGCGCGCGCCAGACGCAGAGCCAATTCGTTGGCCTCTGTCCCTGAGTTGACGAAGAAACAGACTTCAAGGTGATCCGGCAGTTTCGACAATACCTTGTCGGCAAAAGCGGTTTGCGCCGGGTGCAGATAGCGTGTGTTCGAATTCATGCGCTTCAGCTGATCCGCTGCAACCGCCTGAATACGCGGATGCGCATGGCCTACATGCGGAACGTTGTTGTAGGCATCCAGATAGGGTCGCCCCCATTCATCGAACAGGTGATGCCTCCAGCCACGCACCAGCATGACCGGGTCGTCGTATGTCAGGCTGAGATTGCCGCCGAAGTGTTCGCGCCTGTCCTGTAGGATCGCCTGCTTGTCGGTTGGTCGATAGAAAACCTTTTCATCAGGCAAGTTCAACAGTGCTGCGGGGTTGGGGCAGACCGCGCGCCAAAGCTCGAGCTCATCAGGATCCGCTACGCCCGGCCAGTCGGCCTGCATACCGTCGGTCGTCAGCGCCAGTTGGAAATGCACATGCGGGGCCCATCCGCCATTCTGACTGGCATCGCCCAGACGGGCAAAAGCTGCACCCTGAGCCACCGGGTCACCCGGTTTCAAACGCTCACTCACCTCAGGGTCCAGATGGCCATAAAGCGTGTAGAATGCATCCCCTTCGGGCGTTTCGTGGTGCAGGATCACAACCCCGCCATAGTCGAGATGCGCGTCCCTGTTTTCAACCGCTTCGACCCGACCGCTGAGAGGTGCATGCAGCACTGTTCCGGCGGGTGCAAACACATCCACGGCCAGATGCACTGTGCGCCGATCCGACGCTTTCCACGGTCCCTTGCGAAACCCCGGCTCAGCATAGATCAGGCGAGGCTCGCTGTAATACCCAAGCCAGGGACCTTCCCCAAACTCCTCACCAACCCGCGCCGCCTCGTCCAACGGCATGTGGAATGGGTTTTGCGGCCAGGTTGAGTTTACCACCGACAGTGAGCCCATTGGCGTGTCGCTCAGATCCTGCCCGAACATCTGCGCGAAATGTCCACGATGGTTGGACAGATAGGCATGGATGCGCTCGGCCCCATCCACAACGGGCAAGCCACACGCGGCGCGCAATCGGGCGGGCATGAGTGCGCCATTGATTGCCTCATTTTCAATCAATCGCCACGCTGGGGCCTGGCTGATCGTGACATACGGATCATCCGGGTTCTCAATCGCCATCAGCGTCGAATTCACCACGGACACCGCCAACCGTGCTTGCAACAAAGGCCAGATCAGGTCGATCTCATCTGGGCGTAACCGATTGGCGGCGTGATACCCGCGTACCAGCGCAGCCAATGCGCGCTCGGGTTTAGGGTGGTCCAGAACGACATAGGCCCCGGCAATAGCCAGATCGCAAACGCGCGGCGCCGCGCACATGTCGCCAAGATCGATCAGACCCGAGATGCTGCGTCGCTCGCCCAGATTGCCTTCAACAAGGATATTGTAATCATTGGCATCATTGTGAATCGCCTGCTTTGGCAATGCACCCAGTTGATCAGAGATCGCCTCAAAATCCGCAGCGATTTGTTGAACGCGCGCGCGTCGTGCCGGATCAGAGATGGCCTCTAGTTGGTCGACGATCCAACTCGCCCGCGTCAAATCCCATTTGAAATCGGCGCGATGCAAGCCCTCGTGGGTGAACCCCTCCAGCGCCCTGTCGGTTGCGCCCAGAACACGGCCCAGTTTTAGTATCAGGTCTTCGGTCTTGGGCGCGCTGCTTGCATAGCATGCCCCCGGCAGTCGTTCCTGCAGCCAGACCAGTCGCGGTTGCCCATGTGCGTCGGCAATCTCGGGCAACATCATCCCGTTCAAGTCGGGATAAACAGCAGGAAAGGGCAATCCGGGCGCTGCTGCGCTGAGATGTTCCAGCGCCTTGATCTGCAGATCGACCAATGCTGCATCGCACCCCGCGCGCATCACCTTGAGCACATAATCCTGCCCGTTGGTGGCTTTGACCACAAAGTTGAGGTCGTACTCCCCATCCAGACGCGTCAGACGGGCGTCCAGACCCCAGTGTTCACGCAGGCGACCAGCCCAGAAAGTGTTCAAGTCGCTCATGCGCTATCTCTTGCAACTGCCACGGTGATCCTCTTCATCTGGCCAAAAATGTCTTCGGGCGGAGTCGCGCCCTGGCGCGATGGGGCAGACAGCCCCCCTTTGCTCAGTCCAGTGCTCGCAACCTTTTGAACAACGAGGACGTATCCCACCGGCCCCCGCCAAGTTTCTGCACGTCTTTGTAGAACTGGTCGACGAGCGCCGTCACTGGCAGTGAAGCCCCGGTCTCATTGGCGGTATCCAGACAGATTCCCAGATCCTTGCGCATCCAGTCGACTGCAAAGCCATGCTCAAAATGGTCATCTAGCATGGTTTCATACCGGTTGGCCATCTGCCAGCTGCCAGCCGCGCCCTGACTGATCACTTCGACCACAGCTCGGCCATCCAGCCCGGCCTTCTCGGCAAAATGTAATGCTTCGCTCAGGCCCTGCACCAGCCCGGCAATCGCGATCTGGTTGCACATTTTGGTCATTTGACCCGCGCCGCTGTCTCCAATGCGGCGGCAGATTTTGGAATAGACCTGCATCACCGGCTCAGCAGCACGATAAGCGTCCATGTCACCGCCGCACATGATCGATAGCACACCATTTTCGGCTCCCGCCTGACCGCCCGAGATCGGGGCGTCCAAAAAAGCAACCCCCTGTGTCTTGCCAGCCTCGTACAACTCGCGCGTGACCTTGGCCGAGACGGTGGTGTGATCAACAAATACCGCACCCTTGGCCATTCCGTGAAAGGCGCCATCTTCACCTGTGCAAACCATACGCAGATCGTCGTCATTGCCAACGCAGGCCATCACGAATTCGGCCCCTTCTGCGGCTTGCCGCGGTGTCAGGGCCATCGCGCCGCCATGCTGGGCGACCCAAGCCTCGGCCTTGGATGCGGTGCGGTTGTAGACGGTGACTTCGTGGCCGGCAGCCTGAAGATGCCCGGCCATCGGGTAGCCCATGACGCCTAGGCCAAGGAACGCAACTTTTGCCATGTGATGATCCTCTCTGTTATCCGCTCCTGCCTCGAGCGGACGGCAGGTCGTGATGTTTAGAAAGGACAAAGCAAAGCTTGGGCCAAAGGGCAACCCTGCGTCACAATTTGCTGCCCAGATCCATAGGGATCGCGCGCCATTCGTTTCACATCTGAACTGGCGCGGATTTCAGCTTCGTATATCGCCAGCAGCTTTGAGCTCAGCCAATTCCCGCAGCAAACGCTGGTTTTCTGCTTGCAGAACAGCCAGTTGCTGACCCAGATCATTCAGATGTGGCCGAAGCTCGGCCTCGGTAAAGCGCGGCGTGATGTGGCGGGGGCAATTCCAGTCAAACGCTTCAACTTTGATGATCGCGGCCCGTTCTGCCTCGGTCTCGGAGCCTTTGATGTAAAGATCAGTTGCTGCCGCGGCACCTTCCTTGAATGTCATCCGCCCAAGTATCTTGAGGCGGCGCTGGCTCGCGTAGTCCATTAATATCAGTGCCACGCGGTCATTCCCATCCAGGTTGCCGCGCGAGATATATTGTTTGTTACCAGACAGGTCCGCATAGCCGATGGTGTGCGGGTCCAGCACTTTCAGAAACCCTATCGGCCCACCGCGAAACTGCACATAAGGCCAGCCGGTTTCTGAGACGGTGGCCTGATAGAACCCGTCGCGGGCGCGAATGAACGCCTCTTCGGTCGGTCCGATTTGATGGCCCTGTTTTGGTCCTCGGCTCAGGAATTTCGCATAGGTCGCGGCGGATCCCATCCGCTCTTGATGGGCGCGAACGGCAGGTGTGAAGGTCAGTTCAGAAAAGGCGCGGGGCATTATGCTGTCTCCTGGGTCGTCCGGGGCGTATGCGCAATATGGTCGATGATGGCCTGCTCTGTCAGGCGTGGGAACACAGATGTGAACGTTTGGCCCCAAATTCGGCAACGGTGCCAAGGACGTTGCGTAGTATCTGTCCTGGACGCCACGTCACATGGATTGGAAGGAATCACACACCCGGCTAGTTTTGGGCAAACACCTGATCTGGAGAGCTATTTGATGTCGCTTTTTACCAGCACCGCCGCCTGGGTTACTGACGAACACCGAATGTTTGCTGAAATGGCGGGCCGGTTCATGGATGATGCCTTGGTACCCAATACCGAGAAATGGGCCGAGAACGGGGCGGTTGATCGTACCTTTTGGTTGCAGGCGGGAGAGACGGGTCTGATGGCCGGTTCGATTGCTGAGGAATATGGTGGCGTCGGCGGCGGGATGGGTTTCGATTCCGTTACTTTGTATGAGCAGACTGCGCGCGGGGACGCAGGATGGGGATATGGCATCCAGTCTATCGTGACCCACTACATCACCGCTTATGGCAGTGAGGATCAGAAACAGAAGTGGCTGCCGAAACTGGCCTCGGGTGAGATGATCGGCGCGCTGGCCATGACCGAGCCGGGCACGGGATCGGATGTGCAAGCGGTGAAGACGACCGCTGAGAAGGATGGCAATTCTTATCGGCTCAACGGGTCCAAGATATTTATCACCAACGGGCAATCGGCTGATCTGGTTATTGTGGCTGCCAAAACTGACAAGTCGTTAGGGGCGAAGGGTGTCTCTCTGATTGTGGTCGAAACCGACGGGGCTGACGGATTCCGGAGGGGGCGGAACCTCAAGAAACTGGGAATGAAGGGCAACGATACGGCTGAGCTGTTCTTTGAAGACGTTAAGGTGCCAATGACCAACCTGCTGGGCCCGGAAGAGGGGCAGGGGTTCTATCAACTGATGAAGCAGTTGCCGTGGGAGCGGCTGACCATCGGGATCATGGCGCTGGGCGCGATCGATTTCGCCATATCGCAGACGGTGGACTACGTGCAGGAGCGCAAGGCGTTCGGACAACGGGTGATGGACTTCCAGAACACACGTTTCAAGTTGGCCGAGTGTAAAACCAAGGCCGAGGTACTGCGCAGTTTCGTCAATGACTGCATTGGAAAACTGGAGGCCGGTGAATTGGATGCTGCGACGGCCTCGATGGTGAAATACTGGGGCTCTGAGGTGCAGAACGAAGTGATGCACGAATGCCTGCAACTGTTCGGCGGTTATGGGTTCATGATGGAGTACCCGATCGCGCGGCTCTATGCGGATGCGCGGGTCCAGATGATCTATGGCGGGACGAATGAAGTCATGAAAGAACTCATCGCCCGTTCGCTGGACGTCTGAACCAAAACACTCCCGCCCGTCTTCGACATTCCTAGCGGAACGTCTCCTCCCGTTGGGCCAGGCAAGCGCGGGCGCTGCCCGCGATTGCCTGGCCCCCTGCCGTCCGCAGGACGCAAGGCCGAAGGCCGCGCAGGGTTTGGCTGTTGCTGGCGTTGATGCCTGACACTTCGCCTGCCATTGTGATCACGGAGTAGTCAGACCTGAAGGGAACCCGGTATGGAGAAGTCCAACAAAGATCGCATATCTGCCCTGCTCAAATGCATCGAAACGGGCGATCCGGGTCCGGTTTCAGTGGTAAATGAAGCACGATACATCCAGCACAATCCGCAAACCCATGAAGGCAGCGAAGGGCTTGCATCCCTATTCAAACGGCTGTCCCAGACCTCACCGCACGTGAATATCGTACGCGCCTTTGAAGACGGCGATTTTGTCTTCGCGCATACGGAATATGATTTCTCACGGCGGAATATCGGCTTCGAAGTGTTCCGGTTCGAAGACGGGCAAGCGGTAGAGCACTGGGACAATATCCAGAAACGGATGGGGCCAAACGGCTCGGATCACAGTATGGTGGATGGTCCGACCGAAGTTCGGGATGTCGAGAAAACCGAGGAGAACCGGGCCTTTGTTCGCGCCTTCGTCGAAACCGCGTTGATTGCCGGGAACCTCGACCAGATAGAGGCCTGTATCAACACTTCCGCTTACGTAGAACACAGTCCGCAGTTCTCTGATGATTTGACTGCCTTGAGGACCGCATTGGCCGATAGGAACGCCCTAAACTATCAGCATCTGCATCGGGTATTGGCGGAAGGGGATTTTGTACTGACCGTATGCGAAGGAGCGTATCAGGGCAAACACAGCGCATTCTATGATCTGTTCCGCGTTGCAGATGGAATGATCGTTGAACACTGGGATACGGTTGAGTCCATTGCACCACGCAGCGAATGGAAAAATGACAACGGTAAGTTCTGAGGTTGCGTTAGGCGTGTGCGTCTGCCCAAATCTGTTCACTGATCCAGGCTTGGAAAGACCGTAACGGCTCGGGCATCGAGCGGTCATTCGGCCAGACCAGATAATAGCTGCCAAGGCTCACGCGCGGCCCGTCCCATGCCTGGACAAGCCGCCCGGTGCGCAAATCATCCTGCACCAGATATGACGGTAACAGAGCCACGCCCAACCCATGAATCGTGGCCTGAATCATGGTCGAAAACTGATCGAACAGCATTCCCCGTAGGCCGGTGACGGGCTGGCCCTGTATCTCAAACCAGCGCTCCCAGGCATCCGGACGCGACTCCAGATGCAGCAGTGGCGCGGCGCGGAGAGCACCCAAGCTATTGAAATTGACAGCGGTAAGGGCAGGGGCGCAGACGGGCAGGACTTCTTCCCGCATGATCGGTAAATACTGAACGCCCGCCCAGTCTTGCTGACCGAAATGGATCGCGGCATCAAATGGTTCAGACATGAAATCAAACGGTTTGAGGCGGGTCCCCAGATTGACGGTGACCTCAGGGTGCCGTCGCGCAAAATCCTGAAGGCGGGGTGCCAGCCAATGCATGCCGAACGCGGGAAGGATCGATAGATCAAGTGACCCACCCGCCGGGTTGGCTTTGAGTTTCAGTGCGGCCTGCGCCAGATCCTGAACAGCAGACCTTGCGGTTTGCACATAGTCTTTGGCTGCTGGCGTCAAGTGCAATCGCATCTGGCTGCGCTCAATCAATTGCACGCCCAGCTGATCCTCCATCGTCTTCAATTGCCGGCTGATCGCGCTTTGTGTCAAGGACAGCTCAGCCGCAGCAGCAGATGCGCTGCCCAGCCGATCTACGGCTTCAAGCGCAAGCAAGGACGAGATTGAAGGCAAGAAACGGCGGGGTGCAATCATATGACAATTCCTCATACCTATTGAACGCAATAGCACTGGTTTTTTCCTACCGCCAGAGCGATGAGTGGTGCGCCACATCACTTTTGTGGTCGAGCGGGTGCCGTACCATCCGCGATCTTGAAATTCACGTCGGAGCGCGGGACAAATCAGCAAGCGGGTCGCGCCCGCGCAGAGGTTCCCCAAGGCTGATGACACCAACAAGACAAAAGCGAGAGACATGGACCGCGCCCAGATCGTACATGAGAATTTCCTGACCCGTGTCGCAAATCGTGATTTTCCCGACGGAGCCCCGCCGCGCTTCGGTCTGGGCGATTCTGAAGCCGTTTCGCTATTCCGGTCGCAAGTTCTCAGCCGCGCGTTGGATCGGACCAGCCGGGCGATGCAGAAGGCAGGGCAGGGGTTCTACACCATCGGCTCATCTGGCCACGAAGGGATGGCCGCCGTCGCGCACGCATTGCGCCCAAGCGATATTGCCTTTCTGCATTACCGGGATGCTGCGTTTCAGATCGCGCGCGCCGAACAGGTGCCGGGCCAGCAGATCGCGTGGGATATGCTGCTCAGCTTTGCGTGCTCGAAAGAGGACCCGACCTCGGGCGGGCGGCACAAGGTGTTGGGATCAAGGGCGCTGATGATCCCGCCGCAGACCTCGACCATCGCCAGCCATTTGCCCAAAGCCGTTGGTGCGGCTTATGCGCTGGGGGCAGCCCGGCGACATGCGCCCGAACATCGCGTGTTGCCGGAAGACGGGATTGCGATGTGTTCATTTGGGGATGCCTCGGCCAATCACTCCACCGCGCAGGGGGCGATCAACACGTCAGGCTGGACCAGTGTGCAATCGACACCGCTGCCGCTGCTGATCGTGTGTGAAGACAACGGGATCGGGATTTCGGTCAAAACGCCCAAGGGCTGGATTCAGGCGTCGATGGAGCATCGTCCGGGGATCAAGTATTTTCAGGCCAATGGGTTGGACATTTATGAAACCCATGCGGTCGCGAAAGAGGCTGCAGATTATGTCCGCAAGCGCAGGAAACCGGCCTTCCTGCATCTCAGAACCGTGCGGCTTTATGGCCATGCCGGGGCGGATGTGCCCACGACCTATCTGCCGAAAACTGAGGTTGAGGCGGATGAGGCCAATGATCCGCTTTTGCACACCGTACGACTGCTGGATCAGGCGGGTGCATTGTCGCCGGATCAGGCGTTAAAAATCTACAGCGATACCTGCACCCGAACGGATCGTGTGGCTACAGAGGCTGCCAGCCGTCCCCATCTTGCCAATGCGACCGAAGTGATGGCAAGCCTGATCCCGCCTAAGCGCTCTTGCATACCGACCAACGGCCCGAGCGCTGAGGCGCGTGCGAAGACCTTTGGCGCAGATATGCGCGCGATGGATGAGCCGCAGCCGCTCAGCCGCCTGATCAACTGGGCGCTGACCGATCTGATGTTGGAACATGCCGAGATCGTTTGCATGGGCGAAGATGTGGGCCGCAAAGGTGGCGTTTATGGCGTCACACAAAAGCTGCAGCAACGCTTTGGTCCGGACCGCGTGATTGATACGCTGCTGGATGAACAATCCATTCTGGGTCTCGCGATCGGTATGGGCCATAACGGTTTCATCCCGATCCCCGAGATCCAGTTTCTGGCCTATCTGCACAATGCCGAGGACCAGATTCGGGGCGAAGCCGCAACTTTGCCGTTCTTCTCGAACGGGCAGTTTACCAACCCAATGGTGCTGCGAATTGCGGGGCTAGGATATCAGAAGGGCTTTGGCGGACATTTCCATAACGACAACTCTCTGGCCGTTTTGCGGGATATCCCTGGTGTCATCATCGCCTGCCCGTCGACCGGGGCCGATGCAGCACTGATGCTGCGCGAATGCGTGCGGTTGGCGCGCGAAGAGCAGCGGGTCGTGGTGTTTCTTGAACCGATCGCACTCTACCCGATGCGCGATCTGCATGCGGCGCAGGATGGCGGGTGGATGAC
Organism: Ruegeria sp. C5; assembly: GCF_056537605.1. Classification (NCBI taxonomy): domain Bacteria; kingdom Pseudomonadati; phylum Pseudomonadota; class Alphaproteobacteria; order Rhodobacterales; family Roseobacteraceae; genus Ruegeria; species Ruegeria sp. C5. Next base: position 171,217 of record NZ_JBQFRX010000006.1, read on the forward strand.
CACCTATCCTGCGCGGGATCAGAAAATTGCGCTGGGCGATGTGGGAGTACACGGGGACGGCACCGATCTCGCCATCGTGACCTATGGCAACGGGCATTACCTGTCGCAACAGGCCCTGCCCGAAATTGAGGCGGCAGGTCTGAAAACCCGGATTATCGATATGCGTTGGCTAGCTCCTCTGCCGGTTGAGGCTTTGCGCGAAGCCACCAAAACATGCGCGCATGTTTTGATCGTCGACGAATGCCGCAAGACCGGCAGCCAGTCCGAGGCGCTGATGACTTTCTTCGCCGAACAAAGTTCTTCTACCCGAACTGCCCGCGTTGTGGCCGAGGATTGCTTTATCGCAACCGGCCCGGCCTATGCCGCGCCTCTTCCTTCGAAAGACGGTATCGTTGCCGCAGCGCTGGCTTTGACAGGAGCAGCCTCATGACCCGCACCGCCGTTGTGATCTGCCCGGGCCGGGGCACTTATAACAAGCCTGAGCTGGGCTATCTGCACCAACATCATTCGGATCGTATGGACTTGTTCCGCAGCTTCGACGCCATTCGCGCCGGAACCGGACAGGATGCGATTACTGCCTTGGATGGGGCTGATCGCTTTAGCGTCGGGAAGTACTCGCGCGGCGATGTGGCCTCACCCCTGATCTATGCTGCCGCGTTGGCCGATGCGCAGGCATTGGCCAACGATATTGAAGTCGTCGCTGTCACTGGTAACTCGATGGGATGGTATATCGCGCTGGCCGCCGCAGGGGCATTGACCCCTGGGAACGGGTTTCGCGTGGTCAATACGATGGGCACGCTGATGCAGAAGCACCTGATCGGCGGTCAACTGGTTTACCCATTCGTCGATGAGACATGGGCGAATGATCCTGCCCCCAAAGCCGCATTGCTGGATGAGGTGGCGAGGATCGATGCGTTGCGCGATCATTCTCTGGCGCTTTCGATCGATCTGGGCGGGATGCTGGTATTGGCAGGCAATGAGGCGGGTCTGACGGCGTTTGAGGCGGCACACCCCACCGTGCAGGATCGGTTCCCATTGCGGCTGGCCAATCACGCCGCCTTTCATACGGCGCTGCAGGCCCCGGTGGCGGCGGAAGGTCGGGCGCAATTGAGTTCTGATCTTTTTGCTCAGCCCAAGTTCCCGATGATTGACGGGCGCGGCAAAATCTGGTGGCCCGGCGCAACTGACACGAGTGAGTTGTGGGACTACACGCTGGGCCATCAGGTGACCGAGACCTATGACTTCACCCATGCGATCCAGACGGCCGCACGCGAGTTCGCGCCCGATCTGTTCATCGTCACCGGCCCCGGTGCAACGCTGAGCGGCGCGGTGGCGCAGTCACTAACACTGGGGCGCTGGCGGGGCATGACCGACAAGGCGTCATTCCAGTCGCATCAGGAGGCGGATCCATTCCTCATCGCCATGGGGCGGGCTGACCAGCGCGCCCTTGCAACCAACTGAGACTAGCCTGATGATCGGCGAAACTTTGGCGAGGCCCGGGCATGCGCGACTATGATCAATCGTTATGGCGGCAGACCTGTCGCGAGCGCATCGACACGCAAAAGCTGTCTGATGACGTAAGCGTTGATCTTGCCGTGATCGGCGGTGGTTACACCGGGTGTTCTGCGGCCTTGACCGCAGCAAAAGCGGGGGCTTCGGTGTGCCTGCTCGAAGCGCATCAGATCGGCCATGGTGGATCGGGGCGGAATGTCGGTCTCGTCAACGCAGGGCTTTGGCTGCCACCCGATCAAATTCGGTCGCATCTGGGGCAAATGGCGGGGGATCGGTTGATCGATCTGCTGGCTAACGCGCCGTCAGACGTGTTCGAGTTGATTGAAGCGCACGGGATTGACTGCGAGCCTGAGCGGCAAGGCACGTTGCATTGTGCTCATTCGGCCTCGGGCTTTGGTGATCTACGTACACGCCACGCACAGCTGAGCGCTTCTGGTGCGCCGGTCGAATTGCTCGATCCTGACGCGTCGCGCCAGCGGACGGGCAGTCCGGCTGTCCACGGCGCATTGTTTGACCCCCGCGCGGGTACAATTCAGCCGCTGAGCTATGCGGTGGGACTGGCCCGCGCCGCACAGAATGCGGGGGCGCAGATATATACGCAAAGCCCGGTTCGATCTTTGCGGCAGGAAGCCGGGGTTTGGGTGCTGCAGCGGGATGGTGGAACCGTACGCGCAAGATCGGTTATTCAGGCGACCAACGCGTATCATCTGGGCATCGCCGATACGGCACCAGACTATGTGCCGGTCTACTACTTCCAATACGCCACCGCGCCGCTGTCCCATAACCTGCGGGCCAGCATATTGCCCAAAGCAGAGGGATGCTGGGATACCGGCCTGATCATGACATCCTTCCGTTTGGATCGGGCAGGACGGTTTATCATTGGCGGTATGGGCGACCTATGCAGCGCCGGAGGATTTGCACACAAATCCTGGATCAAGCGCAAACTGGCTGCACTTTATCCGCAATTGGCGGATCAGCCGTTGATTGAGGGCTGGCATGGGCGGATTGCCATGACTTCGGATCATATTCCCAAAATCATTCTGATCGGTCCAAATGCGTTAGCAGCGCATGGGTTTTCGGGGCGTGGGATCGGGCCGGGCACCGTGTTCGGGCGTTTGATGGCCAAAAGCCTGCTCAAGGACGATCCGTCCCTGCTGCCGGTTCCGTCAGTGGCTGAGTATAGCGAAAACTGGACTGGTCTGCGCCGCGCTTTCTTCGAAACCGGCGCGGCGCTGACACATCTTGTTAAGGCGCGGTTCTGAATTCAGACAGACCGGGTGATGCCGCCATCGACGCGGATGTTCTGCCCGGTTATGTAGCCTCCGCCTTCGGAGGCGAGCATAGCCACGACCGAGGCGATCTCATCATAGCTGCGCCCGTAGCGACCCATCGGGATGCGTGCGCGGAACTCTTCCTTTTCCGGGAGGCTGTCGATGAAACCGGGCAAGACATTGTTCATGCGGATATTCTCGGCGGCGTATTTGTCCGAGAACAGCTTGGTGAAAGCAGCCAACCCAGCGCGGAATACGCCCGAAGTTGGAAAAACCGGGTCCGGTTCAAACGCAGCAAAGGTTGAGATGTTGATGATCGATCCACCGCCCTGCGTTTGCATGATCGGGGTCACCAGTCGGGTCGGTCGGACGGCATTCATGAAATAGACATCCATGCCGGTGTGCCAGTCCTCATCGGTCAGCTCCAGCACCGCTGCGCGGGGTCCGTGCCCGGCTGAGTTCACCAGCACATCGATCCGCCCCCAATGGGACATTGCAGCATCGACCAGTTTCTGCAGGTCATCATTCGACTGGTTCGAGCCCGTGATGCCCACGCCACCCAACTCATGCGCCAGCGCCTCACCCTTGCCTGACGAGGACAGGATGCCGACTTTGAAACCATCCGCCGCCAATCTGCGCGCGGAATCCGCGCCCATACCGCTGCCGCCTGCCGTGATCAAAGCTACTTTTTCCATCTTCACGCTCCTTTGCGATGTTTGGTATAAAGATGGCTGGCAGCGTTCACTTTGACCAATCAGTTCTATTGCGCATAGGCTGTAGAAAATCTACAGTCTAGTTATGCCCGCTCTTCCACCTCTCAATGCGATGCGCGCCTTTGAGGCCTCGGCACGCCACTTGAACTTTCGCTTGGCTGCGGAAGAAATCGGCGTAACCCAAGGGGCCGTTGCGCAGCAGGTGCGGGGGTTGGAGGCGCGGCTGGGCACTGCACTCTTTGAACGACTACCACGTGGGTTGCGCTTGACCGAAGCGGGGCGTCGGTTCCACGCGCCGCTGCGTCGGGCGTTTCGGCTGATTGAAGAGGCTGTCGATGAGCTGGCTGATCAGCGGCAGATCACGATCTCGGTCACGCCCAGCTTTGCCTCAAAATGGCTGGTGCCGCGTCTGAATGATTTTGTGACCCGCCATCCCGATATCTCGGTGCAGGTTGACGCGCGCGAGCGGTTGGCGGATTTCCAGTCTGATGGAATCGATATTGCAGTACGCCAGAGCCGTTCACCGGTTGCTCGAGATCTGCAAGCAACACCTTTGTTCTCGACCGAATTCGTTGTCGTGGGCAGTCCGGACCTCGCATCGCAAATTTCAGGTCCAGACGACCTGATGCAACACGTTTTGCTCAGCGATTCCCATGGGCTGTGGCCGTTTTTTCTTGAACGCGCCGGGGTCGAGGGGAAGCCGCGGATGATGAGTTTCAGCCAGACAAGTCTGGCGATAGACGCCGCTGTCTCGGGGCAAGGCTTTGCGCTGGCCAATGCGCCACTTGTGTCTGCGGAACTGGCTTCGGGTCGGTTGGTGCAGCCGCTCTCTGAGGTGCTGGTTGACGATTTGAGCTTTTTCATCGTCACCCCGCAGAAACCGCGCCAACCGGAGCTGGTGAAACAGATGCGCGACTGGTTGCTATCTCAGGTCTGAAGCGAGGCCGCAATCGCGTCGATCCGGTCGCGTAACCAACGATGTGCCGGGTCGTTGGCCGAGCGTTGGTGCCAGACCATATAGATTGACACTGCTTCGCATTTGAACGGCAGTGGCGCACTGTCCAGCGTGGCAAGCGGCCCGCATTTCATCAACTCCGTATCGGTCGAGATCAGGTCGCTGCCTTTCACGAATGGCGGGATCGCGTTGAAATGCGGCAGGGTTACGACGGGCGGTCTGATCTGGCTTTGATCCACGCCACGCATCACGGCACGGGCGTTGCGCCCGTCGGCAAATCGCACCTCAACATGATCGCTATTGCAATAGGATTGCCAATCCTCAGGCGGATCACGGTGAGCGGCATCATAGAATACCAACAACGGGCTGTTGATCAGCCGCTTCTGAAAGATATCCGGCCCGTCCGGTGGCAGCGGGGTGAGCATCAATTGACACCGGTCGCTGCGCAGCAAGTCCGGGTCGGGAACACCCGACGGGATGAACTCCAGCCGCAACCTGACGCCTTCGGCGCGTGTCGCCCGCAGAAGTTCGGGAAAGATCAACTCACGCGGCATGTCGTTGGTGGCGATCTGAATGTCCATCTGTTCGGACAGCGGATCAAACGGGCGACCTTCGGTCAGGGCGCGCATGTTATCCAGCACCTGTTGCACCGGCTCTTTCAACGACAAAGCGCGTTCGGTCGGGGTCAGCCCCTGTCCGGATCGGACAAATAGTGGATCGCCCAGCACTTGCCGCAACTTGCCCAGCGTATGGCTGATGGCCGATTGCGTCACCCCTAACCGGTCGGCAGCTTTCGACACCGAGCTTTCTTCGAGTATCGTCAGGAACACCCGTAGGACCTTGCCGTCCAGATCTGTGAAATCAATTCTGCTCATATCATTTATGATTATTCATGAATGGATTTGGTGTCCATGCCGGGGTAGGGGAAAGGGCAGCTAACTGGAGGCGCGCGATGGGGATCCGCTTTTTCTCGGACAAGAACAGACCTGTTCACATGGGTCCGTTCCCGCTGGAACGGCTGGCGCGGCAGGGTCGGATGCCTGATCTGGCGCAGGTCGAACCGATGTGTGCGCTTAGCTTTCGCAGGCCCGAGCAGCCCGAAAGCATCGTGAATGCGATGGGCGAGTTTCAGGCGATGATGGACGCAATTCGGGATGGATTTGTGAACCCCGTCGCATCGGAAATTCCTGCCAACCCAGCAGATCGTGCCAATCATCTGAAAGCGTTTGGCTATTTCAACGATGCGTCGATGATGGGCTGTGGGCCGCTACCCGCGGAGGCGATGCTGGCTGAGCCTCGGCGCAACCCGGATATCGACCGGCTGGCTCATGCGCTTAGGACGCGGCAAACCAAAACGCTGGCCTCGGGCATCGATCTGATCATGGCGGATCTAAAAGAAAGCATGGAGGCCGCGCCACGCCCGATGGACTGTCATCGCCATACGCTCGTGTTTCTCTATGAGTTCAACCGCGATCCGGACCCCTCGGAGCCCGGGTCCGATTGGATCATGGATGCGCAGGATCACCGCGCCTGTTTGCTTGCCACCGAGAATGCAGTGGTCATTGCCAACTACATCCGCCTCCTGGGTTTCGATGCGCGGGCGCATACGGCGATGTCCTCTGAGGTTGATCTGGGCAAGCTGGCAGTTGCTGCGGGTCTGGCCTCGGTTGAGGATGGTGCGGTTGTGGTGCCCTGGTTGGGCAAGCGGTTCGGATTGGCCGCTGTGACCACCGAAATGGAGATCGCGCATGACCGACCCTTGCAACCGCTGGCCGAACAACCGTGGTTCCGCACGCAAGGACCTGCATGGTGGCTGGGTGCAGGCTTCGCCAAGAACGCTCTGAACCGGGATGCCTATGCCAAGCGGCGCTATGTGGACGGGGCACATCCTTTTGAAAACCTCAAACGAGTCGAAACACCGACCACCTATATCGACGAGCAAAACGTAGCCCGGGTGCCCAAACGCGCAGACATGTTTGCGCGGGCTCAGTTCGGCGACATGGGAAGATCGCTGCAGGATGCGACAAAGGGCGGGCATTACGTGCGCAAATCCGCCCCCAGCTTTGCCCAACGCCGCGCGCTGGGCGCGTTTGTTTTGCTGCAGGACGGTGACAGCGCCGAGGCTGTACAACCCACAGATACCGAAAGAAATGCCGCGAATATCAAGGCTGCAACCTATTTCCTTGGGGTCGATGCGGTCGGGCTCAGCCGGTGCCCCGAGTGGAGCTGGTATTCCCATGACGCCACCGGAGAAGAAATCGTTCCGCCCCATGATCAGGCGATCAGCATGATCATCGACCAGGGCTATGAGACGATGGAAGGCGCCAGCGGGGATGACTGGATCAGCGTGGCCCAATCCATGCGCGCCTATCTGCGGTTTTCACTGCTGGGGGGCGTGATCGCGCAGCAAATCCGAAATCTCGGCTACAAGACCAAGGCGCATACGGTGATGGATGGCGAGGTGCTGCAACCGCCGCTGCTGCTGTTGTCGGGGTTGGGCGAGGTCAGTCGGATCGGTGAGGTGATCCTGAACCCCTATCTTGGCCCGCGCCTGAAATCCGGTGTCGTGACAACCGACATGCCGATGACGCATGACAAGCCCATCGATTTCGGCCTTCAGACGTTTTGCGAAAGCTGCAACAAATGCGCTCGGGAATGCCCTTCGGGCGCGATCACTGCCGGGCCAAAGCTGATGTTCAACGGCTATGAAATCTGGAAATCCGACAGCCAGAAATGCGCCACTTACCGTATCACCACGCCCGGGGGGGCGATGTGCGGACGATGCATGAAGACCTGCCCGTGGAATCTCGAAGGTATATTCAAGGAACGCCCGTTCCGATGGGCCGCGATGAATATTCCGCAGGCCGCGCCTGCATTGGCCAAACTGGATGATGCGGTCGGCAATGGTGGTCTAAATAACATCAAGAAATGGTGGTGGGATATCGAGCTGGAACCTGACGGGGCCTATCGCCCGTCGCAGCACCCATTGAACCGGCGGGACCTACAAAAAGACCTCGATTTGAAGTACGAGGATCAGACGCTTGCTGTCTACCCCGCTCCTCTCGCTCCGCACCCATGGCCCTATCCCTTCAACATGGACCGGGAAGCCGGGATTGCCGCCTATGAGGCGATGGTCACAGCTGAAGACTACAAAGCGCGCAAATCGGCAGGCGATATGTCTGTGATCCACCGTTATCAGGTCGCAGGGGACGCCCCGGTGATGCGGGTGGAACTAACCAAGGTCGACAAGATGACCTCGGATGTCACCAAGTACGAGTTCTCAACCCTCGACGGTGCGCCCTTGCCGAAATGGACTGCGGGCGCGCATCTGGACGTGCTGGTTTCGCCCGAATTCCTGCGGCAGTACTCGATGTCGGGCGATCCCTCCGACCGCAACACTTATCAGATCGGCGTGCTGCGCGAGGATGAGGGGCGCGGCGGCTCGGCCTTGCTGCATCGCATCTTCAACGAAGGGCGCAAGGTCTTCATCTCAAAGCCGATAAACCATTTTGAGCTGGACGAGACTGCAACCAAAACCTTTCTGATGGGCGGCGGTATTGGCATCACGCCGATGATTGCTTTTGCCCACCGATTACATGCGATGGGCAAACCGTTCGAGCTTCACTATTCCGCCAGCACACGAGCAGGTGCCGGATATCTGGACGATCTGGCGGCTATGCCATGGGCCGATCACGTGCACTATCATTTCTCGGACGAGGGCACACGGGCCGATCTGGAGGCTGTTCTGGGCGGATATCAGGACGGATGGCACGTTTATACCTGCGGCCCCGACCGCTATATGGACGGCGTCATTCACGCAGCCGAACGGCAGGGGTTTCCGGAAGGTGCACGGCATCTCGAATATTTCTCGGTGCCGGAACAGCCTGAATATGAGAACCATCCGTTCACTCTGAAATTGGCGAAATCGGGTCGGGAGTTGACTGTACCCGCTGACAAAGATGCGGCGCAGGTACTTAATGAGGCGGGCTTTCACGTGGATGTGAAATGCGCTGATGGGATCTGCGGGGTCTGCAAATGTGACGTGATTTCAGGTGATATCGAACACCGCGATTTCGTTTTGTCCAAAAAACAACGCGAAGGTGCGATCATACTGTGCCAAAGCCGGGCGGCCCGGGCAGACGGGGTGATCGAGATCGATCTGTGATTGCTCTCGATAAAACGACATTTTGAATCCCAAAAATTGGTCGTTCCAGCCATGGACGCCGCCGACTTGCTGCACTAACGTCCCCGGCGAACCCCAGTCTATCCTGATCAACAGGTGCGAGGTACTTTCATGGATTATCACAGCCCCGCCAGCTTTGCCGAGGCGTCGGCTCTGGCCGCAAATGCAACGGGCATCACTCGGTTTCTGGCAGGCGGCACCGATGTGCTGGTGCAGTTGCGCTCGGAATTGGTGTCGCCCGATACGCTGATCGACATCAAGAAGATCGATGGCGTTAGCGAAATTACCCGCAATGCCGATGGCAGCTGGACGCTGGGCGTCGCCGCGACCGGCGCCGAGATGAGCGAGCACGCCGCGTTGGGCCGCGATTGGCCGGGTGTGGTCGAGGCGATGGACCTGATTGGATCGACTCAGGTACAGGGGCGTGCGACGCTGACCGGGAATCTGTGCAATGGCTCTCCGGCGGCGGACTCGGTGCCAGCGATGGTTGCGGCAGGCGTTACAGTCACCGTGACGGGCCCGGACGGCACACGAGAGGTGGCGGTCGAAGACATCCCGACGGGACCCGGCAAGACCTCACTGGCCAAAGGCGAACTGATCTCGGCGGTCAACATTCCAGCGCGTGGCGACAACGCCGGTGACGCCTATCTGCGCTTTATCCCGCGCACCGAGATGGATATCGCGGTGGTTGGTGTGGGCGTAAACTTACGACTGGATGGCGATACCATCACCGAGGCGCGCGTCTCACTGGGGGCTGTCGCACCAACCGTCTTGCTGGTTGAAGACTGCGCCAAAGCGCTGATTGGCAGCGCGTTGGATGACGCGGCGCTGGACGCGCTGGCTGCAGCGGCCTCGGCTGCCTGCAATCCCATCGATGACAAACGCGGCACTATTGCATTCCGCACCGAAGTTGCTGGCGTTCTGGCCAAGCGCGCCGCAAAAATCGCCTATGCCCGCGCAAAGGGAGAAGACGTATGAGTAAGTTCCACGTATCCACCACCGTAAATGGGGACGCGGTTGAATACCTCTGCGACCCACGCGAAACTCTGCTGGACTGTCTGCGCGACAAGCTGAACCTGACCGGCGCGAAAGAGGGCTGCGGCACCGGCGATTGCGGTGCTTGTTCGGTCAGCGTCGATGGCCGTTTGGTGTGTTCGTGCCTGATGCTGGGCGTCGAGGCTGAGGGCAAGCAGATCGAAACAGTTGAAGGGATCGCGGACGGCGACGTCCTGCATCCGCTGCAGAAGAAGATGATCGAATATGCCGCCCTGCAATGCGGCATCTGTACCCCGGGCATTCTGGTGGCGGCCAAGTCGCTGCTGGAAAAGAACCCCAACCCCACCGAAGAGGAAACCCGGTACTGGCTGGCGGGCAACCTCTGCCGCTGCACCGGCTATGACAAAATCATTCGCGCCGTGATGGATACGGCGGCTGAGATGCGGGAGGCTTCGTAATGGCACTGGACGATCGCAAATCTGACTTCACGTTTGTCGGCACCCGCCCTGACCGCCCTGACGGTCTGGACAAGGTGACGGGCCGCGCCAAGTTCGGTGCGGATATCTCAGCCCCCGGCATGTTGCATGGCGCTATCCTGCGTTCACCCCATGCCCATGCGCGGATCGTCAAGATTGATGCTTCAAAGGCCGAGGCCCACAAAGACGTCAAAGCCGTTGTTACCCGCGCCGATTTCGCCGATGTCCCCTTCAAGCCGGGGCTGGAAGGCGAATTCTGGAACGTGCTGGAAAATGTCATGGCGGGCGAAAAGGCTCTGTATGACGGCCACGCGATTGCAGCAGTTGCAGCGACATCAGCCTTGGCGGCGCGCGATGCGCTGAAGCTGATCGAGGTTGAATATGAAGTTTTGCCCCACGTCACAGATGTGGACAAGGCGATGGCACCGGACGCGCCTGTCATCCGCGAAGGTGCGGCAGATTATTCGGTGCCTGAGGGGATGCACCCCAACGTGGTGCGCTATCACGAAAGCGGCCACGGAGATGTCGAAGCCGGATTTGCCGAGGCGGATCTGGTAATTGAGGACAGCTTCGTTACCGAGGCAACCCATCAGGGTTACATTGAACCTCATGCCTGCATGGGGTCTCTGGGTACTGACGGCAAAGGTGAACTTTGGTGCACCACCCAGGGCCATTGGATCGCACAGAAAACCTGCGCGGCGTTGCTGGGCATCGAAACCTCACAACTGCGTGTGATCGCGTCTGAGATCGGCGGCGGCTTTGGTGGTAAGACCACTGTGTTCATCGAACCGGTTGCGTTGGCGCTCAGCCGCAAGGCCAACCGCCCCGTAAAGATCGTGATGACCCGGTCCGAGGTGTTCCGTGCGACCGGCCCGACCTCATCGGCGTCGATGGACATCAAGATCGGCATGAAAAAGGACGGCACCATCACAGCAGCCGAAGGCATCTTCCGCCTGCAGGGTGGTGCCTTCCCGGGTGCACCCGGCGACATGACCGCCATGTGTGCCTTTGCGCCCTACAACCTGACCAACGTTCGCCAGGTCGGTTATGACGTAATGGCCAACCGCCCGAAACAGGCCGCTTATCGCGCGCCGGGCGCTCCGATGGGTGCGTTTGCGGTCGAATCTGTGTTGGATGAGCTGTGCAATCAACTCGGCCTCGACCCGGTGGATGTGCGCCTAAAAAACGCCGCGCATGAAGGCACCAAAGCCAGCTATGGCCCGACCTATGAGCGCATAGGTCTTGTCGAAACGCTTGAGGCCGCCAAGGCGCATCCGCATTACTCGGCCCCGTTGAAGCCGGGGCAAGGGCGCGGGATTTCCTGTGGGTTCTGGTTCAACCATGGTGGTGAGACCTCAGTATCTCTAGCACTGTCCGAGGACGGCTCGGCCCAAGTCATGGTCGGTACGCCGGATATCGGCGGATCACGTGCGTCGATGGCTCTGATGGCAGCTGAAGTTCTGGGTATCCCTTACGAGAATATCCGCGTGACCGTCGCCGATACGGCAACGCTGGGTTACAATGATGTAAGCCATGGCAGTCGCGTGACCTATGCCTCGGGTCTGGCGACAATCAAGGCGGCGCGCCACGCGGTCGAGCAGCTATGCGCCCGCGCAGCGGCCAGTTGGGGAATCCCGGTTGATGCGGTGAAATGGGAGAACGGCTGTGCCGTGCCCTCAGGCCCCAATGCCGGTGACTTCGATCCGCGCCCGCTGGCCGATATCACCGCCCATATGGGCGCGACCGGCGGCCCGATCTCGGGCCATTTCGAGGCCACGCCGGAAGGCGCGGGTGTATCCTTTGGCACCCATATCGTGGATGCCGAGGTCGACCCGGAAACCGGCAAGACCAGCATCACCCGCTACACGGTCATTCAGGACGCGGGCAAGGCGATCCACCCGACCTATGTCGAAGGCCAGTATCAGGGCGGAGCTGCGCAGGGCATCGGCTGGGCGCTGAACGAGGAATATATCTATGGTGAGGATGGCCGCTTGCAGAACTCGATTTTCCTCGATTACCGCATCCCGGTCGCCAGCGATCTGCCGATGATCGACACGGTGATTGTCGAAGTGCCCAACCCCGGCCACCCGTTCGGTGTGCGTGGTGTGGGAGAGACCGGCATCGTGCCGCCCTTGGCCGCCATCGCCAACGCGGTCTCCAACGCGGCCGGGGTACGCCTTAAGCAACTGCCAATGTCCCCGCCGCGCATTCTTGCCGCGCTCAAGGACAATGGTTGAGGTCCACCTCTGGTCTAGCCTCCGGTCTTTGACCGGGGGTCGCGAGGTGGTCGAGGTTGAGGCCGCCACCACGGGCGAATTGCTGCAGGAACTGGTGCGTATACATCCCCGGCTGCAGGCACCGATCGATGCTGGGGTCTCGGTGGCGTTGGACGGGCGCATCATCGCGACCGGACTGTCCGAGCCGATTCCGGAAGGTGCCGAGGTTTATCTGATGCAGCGCCTCAGGGGCGGTTGAAGGCGAAAGGTCTAATCGACCCCCTCCCTCACGCGAAATCACGGGACAGGATGAACGCGCAACACTGCTCGGTCAGATCTTGGAAGCGCGAACGCTCGCGGACATAGAGATACACTTGCCTTTTGTCGTGAAGGTCCGTGATCGGGCGGTAAGACACCGCCTCCGGCAAGAATTCGGCAACGGTTTGAGGAAGCACCGTGATCCACTCGCCCGATCGCACCAGCGTGATCAATGAATGCGTGTTGTGAATTGTGATCTCGGCGTTTTTGATTGCCGTATGGAAAGCCGGCGTTTGAATCAGATCGCACAACGTGTTTCGGACAAAGGGTGCGGTGGCGATGTCGGGGATATTCAGCGGTTCTGCGCGTGTGATCAGAGGATGATCCGAGGCCGCGACCAATCCAAAGGAGTCCTGAAATAGTGGAATGGTTTGGATGCCGTTCAGGGCGTGATACCCGGATGCGATTCCGATATCTGCCTGATCCTGAGCGATGGCATCCAACACCTGCTGCGTGTCGGTGTCGCGCAGCTCGATCTTCACCCCGGGGGATTCGCTGCTCATGTGGTGCAATAGTGGTGGAAAGATCAACGCGCCAACCGACGGGACGGATACGATCCGGATCAATCCCTGTTCAGCCAGCGCGGCGGCCTCGATATTCTGGACGGTCTGATCGAATTGGCGCACTTGCCGCAAGCCCAGATCGAGTACCTGCTCACCCAGCGGGGAAAGCTGGTTCTTGCGCTCGCCTTCGAACAGCTTTTTGCCCAGATGGTCTTCGAGCTGCTTCAATGTCATCGAGACGGCTGATTGCGTTCGACCAAGGCGGTCGGCGGCCTCGGACAGGTTCCCGGTCTGGGCCACCGTGCAAAAGCAACGCAGCATCTCAATCTTGATTGCCAACTTCAGTTTCCTTGAAGTTTGTTTAAGTTATTTGAGTTTGACTGATGTGCATCGGAAAATCCATCCTGTGACAAACGAATTCTGACTCTGGGGCGCATTGTGACCAAACTGAACCTGATCGCTGGCGAATGGCTGGCAGGCGAAAGCGAAATCGAAAACCGCAACCCTTCTGATTTGACTGACCTGGTTGGTATGTTCGCGCAAGCCAGCAGCGACCAACTTGAAGCGACGCTGGATCAGGCGCGTATCGCGCAAGCTGAATGGGCTGCCTATGGGCTGGAACGTAAGCAGGCCGTTCTGAACGCCATCGGTAACGAGCTGATGACCCGCGCCGAGGAACTGGGCACGTTGCTCAGCCGGGAAGAGGGCAAGCCGCTGGCCGAAGGTAAGGGCGAGGTCTATCGAGCGGGTCAGTTCTTTACCTACTACGCCGCTGAATGTCTTCGTCAGATTGGGGAAAACGCCGACTCCGTTCGCCCCGACATCGAGATTGACGTGCGCCGCGAAGCGGTGGGTGTTGTCGCCATTATCAGCCCGTGGAACTTTCCAACCGCGACCGCTTCGTGGAAGATTGCGCCCGCGCTGTGCTATGGCAACGCTGTTGTGTGGAAACCGGCCAACATCACGCCTGCCTCGGCTGTGGCCCTGACCGAGATCATCGAACGTCAGGACATTCCCAAGGGTCTGTTCAGCCTGGTGATGGGCTCGGGCCGTTCGATTGGCCAACGTCTGGTCAAAAGCCCCAAGGTCAACGCGATTTCCTTCACCGGTTCGGTTCCGGTCGGCAAGGGCATCGCGGCGGCGGCGATCCAGAACCTGACCAAAGTTCAGATGGAGATGGGGTCCAAGAACGCGCTGGCCGTGATGGACGACGCGGATTTGGATCTGGCGGTTTCGCTGGCATTGGGCGGCGCGTTTGGCGGCACCGGCCAGAAATGCACCGCCTCGTCGCGGCTGGTGGTGCATGCAGGCATCCATGATGCTTTTGTCGAGAAACTCGTCGCAGGCGCGCAGGCGATGAAAGTTGGCCACGCGCTGGAAGAGGGTGTTCAGATGGGCCCTGTCGTAAGCCAGCAGCAACTAGGCGAGAACCTCGCCTATGTCGATCTGGGTAAATCTGAAGGGGCCGAACTGGTCTACGGTGGACAGCGCTTAGAGATGCCGTATGAGGGCTTCTACATGTCGCCGGGCGTGTTCCTGAACACCACCAACGACATGCGCATAAACCGCGAGGAAATGTTCGCGCCGCTGACCAGCGTCATCAAGGTTGGCAGCTATGACGAGGCGCTGAGTGTGGTGAACGACACCAATTTCGGCCTGACCTCGGGCATTGTGACTAGATCGCTGGCACGGGCCACCCACTTCCGCCGCAATGCCCGCACCGGCGTGGTGACCGTGAACCTGCCTACGGCAGGCACCGATTATCACGTACCCTTTGGCGGTCGCGGCGACAGCTCGTACGGGCCGCGCGAACAAGGCAAAGCAGCGGCAGAGTTCTATACCACCGTCAAGACCGCCTATATCAGCGCAGGCCCCGTCTGATGCGTATCGACGCGCTGCAATATGCCAACTGGTCGGAGAAGATTTTCCGCCAACTGCGCGAAGGCGGCGTGGATGCGATCCACGTCACCATCGCTTATCATGAGAATTTCCGTGAAACCGTTCTGAACTTTGAGAAGTGGAATCGCTGGTTCGAGCAATACCCGGACCTGATCATGAAAGGCCGTTGGGCCAGCGACATCGACATCGCGCGCAAAACCGGGCGGACGGCGGTGTTCTTCGGGTTCCAGAACCCCAGCCCCATCGAGGACGATATCGGGCTGGTCGAGATTCTGCATGATTTGGGTGCCCGCTTCATGCAGCTGACCTATAACAACCAGTCGCTGCTGGCGACCGGCTGTTACGAGGCCGAAGACACCGGCATCACCCGCATGGGCAAGCAGGTGATCAAAGAGATGAACCGCGTGGGCCTTGTTGTAGACATGAGCCATTCGGCGGATCGGTCGACCATCGAAGCGGCGGAATTGTCCGAGCGCCCCATTGCCATCACCCATGCCAATCCGCACGAATGGTCACCTGCTTTGCGCAACAAGCGCGATGCGGTGATCCGGGCGGTGACGGAAAATGGTGGGATGCTGGGCTTTTCGGTCTATCCTCATCACCTCAAGGACAAGTCCGACTGCACGTTGGAGAGTTTCTGTGAGATGATCGCCCGAACGGCTGAGAAATACGGTGCCCAGCATCTGGGGATTGGCACCGACCTGTGTCAAGATCAGCCCGACAGTGTGGTTGAATGGATGCGCGTGGGGCGCTGGACAAAACAGATCGACTATGGCGAGGGTTCGGCCTCGGCCCCCGGTTTCCCGCCAATGCCGGGCTGGTTTCGGGACAATCGCGACTTCGGCAACATCGAGTCCGGCTTGCACGCCACTGGCATGAACTCCGACGAGGTCGCGGGGATCATGGGCGGCAACTGGTACCGCTTCTTTGCCGATAATTTTGGGCCACAAGGCATATGATGGACCAAAGCCCGCATATCGCACGCCGCGACCCGGCCACTGTGATGCGCCTGTCCCGTTTGGGATCGTTGCATCAATGCCGTCTTAGTTTTATGCGGCAATTGACCCGTCGGATGGCTGCCGAAAACTGGACATTCACCCGCCCGGTCTTCCAGATTGATGAAAAGGGCGTCGGTCACGCGGTCTACACCGCACAAGGTCCCGAACGCGCTTATTCGTTGGTGGCGTTTGCCCATGATTTGCCACCCGAGCAACGCTCGGATCGTGTGATAGCCGAGGCATGGGACGCGACCTTTGCGTTGTTTGACGGAATTCCTGACCCGGAAGACATTGAGCGGCTTTCGCAAAACGTACCTCTGCAAGAGGCCGGGCGTGTAAGCGAAAGCGAGCTGTCCTTGTCACGGGCCAACCGCTCGGTGCGTCTGTGGGCACATGTCGTGGATCGTCTTGCCACCGGTCAGCAGCCCGACCTCGAACAGATTTACAAGGTCGGTTACCTGATGCGGACAACCGCCGTGTATGGCTCGGGCAAGTTCGGCGCGGCAGATCGTGAGAGGATTGCAGACCGAGACGAAGTCAGCGCGCCATTTCAGGCCGAGATGCTTTCGGTCTACCTGACGCGGACCTTCGTGCGCGATCTGGTGCAACATATGGCCCGCACCAAGGGTGGCGACCAGACCGCAGAGTTGAACCCGGAAATCGCGCGTTGGCTGGGCATCGGCAATTCGACCGGGCTAGGTATGGCGCCTTTCATCGTCAATCACCCGATCCTGTTCAACAACTGGATCATGGTCCGGGAAGAGGCGATCTCGCGGGTTCGGTCCATTGAGACCGCAACAGAGGCAGAAGCGGCCAAGTTTCGCAACATCTTCGCCCGTAGCAAATTGTCGATCTCGTGGTGGAAGTCCGAACATCCAATCCAGATCGAAAAGCTCGCGGCGCTGAATGCTGACTTGTGCGCAATATCGGACCATCTCGACAAGACCGATCTGACGGGCAATCAGCCCTGGGACCGCTTGATAAAGTGGTCTCAGGCTGCGCTCAGCGAAGAAGGGCAGGAGTTGCTGGCCTCGCTGATCCTTGAACCCTACGGAGAACTGGTCGATGGGCTGACCAGCTGTATGGCAGACAGCAACGGTGCGGCGCATGTGATTGATGGCACGATGACCGTTGGCGCGGTGCGCGACCTGATCCGCGCCAGCTTTGGCTGGGCAATGGATCTGGACTGGAACGCGCCCGAACACTGCGCGCGCGCTTGGTATGTGTCCGAGGAAAAGCTCGAGCCCCGGCTGGGTGAGCGGTTTGACGAACCGATTGCAGACTACGAACAGCCGCTTGCCCCGGCGCGCGACGCGGCTCTGGCCGAAAGCGCGCTTTCGGAATGGGCGGATGGTGCACCCATCGCCGAGTTCCTACTTGAACACCCTGAACACCGCCACACGATCCGTCGCGCGCAAATGAGCCGCGTCGCGCCTTACGGCGAAATTCGCGACAACACGATCAGCGCGGATGTTCTGCCGATCGACATGCTGCGTGCCAAACTCTCGTTCTTTGGTGCCACGCATTTCGATCCTCGTTCAGACCGCTGGGTACGTATCTGCATGTATGCTGGCGCGCCTTATCCCGAAGAGTTAAGCAGCAAGACTGCCGATCTGTGGGTCTATCCGGAGCTTGGACCGTGAACGTATCGCTGAATGAGGTCGAAGCCACGGCCAAACGCGCCGCGCGCGGAGCCGGATACCCCTGGGGACTGGCGGAAGAGGTCGGCAAAGCCACACGTTGGCTATGCGCGCACGGGATTGATGGCACGAATTCCCTTGCGCAATTGTTGGAGCAAGGTCTGGCGGCCTCGCTCAAGAATCACCGCCCGGTTGAGATGCAGTCGGCTTGGGCGGGGCAAGGCGTGCTTTGCCCGATCATCACGGGCGCGTTGCTTTCTGATCGGTCTGACCTGCTGCACGCAGGTCCCATACGTATTCAGAAGCTCGCAGTACCTGTTTTTCTGCTGCCCTTCGTAGCCTCGGCGGCACGCGCCCAGAATAACGTGATCACGCATACGTGCGATCTGTTCAGGGCCGCAACGGATGGCGATCGTCTGGAGGCGGGGCAGGATTGGCCATCGTTTTCTGATCACACCCAGATCACGCTGGGCGGCCAACTTACCAACCCTCGACCGCACGTGACCCGCGCATCCCCGGACCCGGTTTGCTGGGACACCCTCAACCGATTCGCCCATCGCACCTACGCGCCTGCTACCGAAGAATCCCGACTGTTGGGTGCCGGCGCTGGCCTGTCCGACAATGACTGAATGAGAGAGCGACATGATCGAAACCCGTACCCTTAGCCTTGCTGAAATCGAGGATATTTCTTTCCGTGCATTGGTGTCCGCGGGCACCAGCGAAGAAAACGCGCGCCCATTGGCAATTGCAACCGCCGCAACCGAGGCGGACGGGGTGGCGAGCCATGGTCTGGCCTATATCCCGATCTATTGCGAACATGTTCAGTGCGGCAAGGTAGATGGGCAGGCCACCCCTCAGCTGTCCCAGCCGCGCCCCGGCGTAGTGACGGTCGACGCCGCGACCGGGTTCGCCCACACGGCGATCGACACGGGATTTGAGGTGTTGACCAATACGGCGCGCACGCAAGGCGTTGCGGTGTTGGCGATCCGCAACAGCTATAACTGCGGCGTGCTGGGGTATCACACCTACCGGCTGGCACAGGCTGGTTTTGTGGGGCTTGGGTTCACCAACGCGCCCGCCTCCATCGCGCCGTCCGGAGGTGCCAAGCCCGTGGTCGGGACCAATCCGTTCTCAATCGCAGTCCCCGGAAACGATGGCCAACCCGCATTGCTGATTGATCAAAGTGCCAGCACCATCGCAAAAAGCGAGGTCATGAAACACGCACGCGAAGGCAAACCAATCCCGGTTGGCTGGGCGTTGGACGCAGATGGCAACCCAACGACCGACCCGAATGTTGGGCTTAAGGGTTCCATGGCCCCATCGGGTGGGTACAAAGGGGTTGGCGTTGCCCTGATGACCGAGGTTTTGGCTGCAGCGCTGACCGGTGCCACGCTTGGGATACACGCCTCACCTTTTTCGGGAACCGCCGGTGGGCCTCCGAAAACAGGCCAGTTCTTTATTGCAATTGACGCTTCTGCGACTGCGGATGACGCATTTTCTTCCAGAATTGTCGATCTTGTCGAAGCGATCCGATCTCAGAACGGCGCACATTTGCCCGGAGACGGCCGCCAGGCAAAGCGTTTGGTGGCCAAGAACGATGGTGTGGCTGTCAGTGTAGCGACCCTCGACAAAATAGAAGCTCTGCTGACGTAGGGCTCGATGGCGAAGCTCCGGGACGCTCATGAAGATCTTTCTGGAAATCAGGACACGTGCGAATAGGGAGGAAACACATGTCTATGAAGGAACCTTTTACCGATCTGGAGATCAAGCGATCTTCGGGCGGGTTTTATGAAGGGCACAGTGTTGAGATTGCCTTGCTGAGCAAGTCAATCATGGTCGCGCTGGTTATCTGGGCGCTTGTCTGGCCCGCAAATGCAAACGGAGTTCTTGGAAGCCTAAACTCGCGTCTGCTGGAAGATTTCAACGCCTTCTATATCATTATTGTCGGCATTTTTGTCTTTTTCCTGTTTGTCGTGGCGGCGCTGCCGCAAACCGGTAAGCGGCTTATGGGCCCAGAGGGCGAAAAACCAGAATTCTCGGATTTCTCATGGTTTTCGATGATGTTTGGCGCGGGCTTGGGCGTCGGTCTCATGGTGTTCGCTACCGCTGAGCCTTTAGGGCTGTGGGGATCGAACCCGGTTGTCATCGCGGGCGATGTCGTCGGCAATAGCGAAGACGCATTGCAGTCGGGATATCGCTACACTTTCCTGCATTACGGGTTTCACGCCTGGGCGATCTATGTGGTGACCGGCCTGTCGCTGGCCTATTACGCCTACACGCGCAACATGCCCCTGACTATTCGCACCGCGCTGACACCTCTGTTCGGCAAGCTGATGAACGGCTTCCTGGGCCACGTCGTGGATGTGCTGGGCGTGGTAGCAACCATTCTGGGTGTTTCAGTTACCATCGGGTACGGGGTTTCGCAGTTCATCGACGGCCTATACGCCATTTCGGGTATGGAATGGATGATGGATCTGACCGGTGACGCACCGGCCCCCAGCACTGTTGGTCTGCTGGCTGGCCTCATTGTGATCATGGGCCTCTCGATAATCTCGGCTGTCTCTGGTGTTGGTCGTGGCGTCAAGTACCTGTCTAACCTGAACCTGGTGTTGTCGCTGATCCTGTTGCTGGTCTTTGTTGTCTTTGGGTCGTTCCTGTTCGCGATGACGACTTACGCAACTGCATTTGTCGATTACATCCAGCACTTCATTTCGCTCAGCTTTGGTGCTTTCAATCCGCAATCGGCGGCGGCGTTTGATGCTGCCCTGCCGAGTGAAGCAGCGCCGTTTGCCGATGCGCTTTATGCCGGTGCGACCAATCCTTGGGGATCGTTTGACGGGTTTAAATCTGGCCTGGAAGGCGACGCCGCCGCGCTGCCGGAATCTGTTCTGGCTTCGGTCTACGCCGCAGGTGATCCGGGTCGGCAGTTTGGCTGGCAAGCGGGCTGGACCACGTTCTACTGGGCCTGGTGGATCGCGTTTTCGCCGTTCGTTGGCCTGTTCCTGGCGCGCATTTCCAAGGGACGCTCTGTGCGTGAGTTCATCATCGGTTGTGTCTTTGCCCCTGCGCTGGTCTGCTTTGCGTGGATGACCATTCTGGGTGGCACCGCGATCGATCTCGAACTGAATGGCACCGCCGAAGGCGCCATCATCGGGGCGTCGAACACCGCCAAGCTGTTTGTCACCTTGCAAGAGATGATCACCGGTGGGCTGTTATCCGGCATCACCGTGATGTGCGTCATCCTGATCATGACCTTCCTGGTCACCTCGGCGGACTCGGGCATTCTGGTGATGAACACCATCATGTCTGGCGGAGATCAGAACATCGGCAACAAGCACAAGATCGTCTGGGGCCTTATCCTGACAGCGGTGATTGGCGCTCTGATCCTCGCTGCGGGTGAAAACAATCCGATGGACGCCTTGCGAAATGCGATGATCATCGGTGCGCTACCCTTTACGATGGTCATGGGCCTGATGTGCATAGCGCTCGCCAAGGCGCTTTATCGCGATGGTCTGAGGCAAAAGCAGACCACAGCACCTGCGGAATAAACCTAGGCACGGGCGGTTGTGATGCAACCGCCCGCTGTCATCAGGCGCTTGTGCGCGCGTCAACTTCAACCCAATTCAATGAAAATGCCAGTGGCAGAGACGCCACGTGATCGTGCACCACTCGAAGCATTATGTCGGACGTGAAGATGGTGCTGCTGGAGAGAATTGAACTCTCGACCTCTCCCTTACCAAGGGAGTGCTCTACCTCTGAGCTACAGCAGCGCTGTGGGCGGGTGATTAGACTCAAACGAAACGCGGCGCAAGGGTGTCTGGACGGTTTTTTTCTACTCCTGTAGAGAAAGGCAATGGCAGACAAAAATTCACCTAAAAAACACGGCAAGTCCGGGGAAACGCGCGAAGAACGTCTAAAGGCGGCGCTAAAAGCGAATATGGCGCGGCGCAAGGCTCAGGCCAAGGCGCGGGCCACCTCCGGGGACAAATCCGGCAAGGACGAGGGATAAGAGCAAATGGATTCGATTCTGGTAACGGGCAATGGCCCGCTGAACGGGCAGATTCCCATTGCGGGGGCCAAGAATGCGTGTCTGACGCTGATGCCCGCGACCTTGCTCAGCGAAGAACCGCTGACGTTGACCAATGCGCCGCGTTTGAGTGACATCAAGACCATGACGGCGCTGCTGCGGTCGCTGGGGGCCGAGGTGTCTTCGCTGCAGGATGGTCAGGTCATTGCGATGTCCAGCCATGACCTGAACAGCCACACGGCGGATTATGACATCGTGCGAAAAATGCGCGCTTCGAACCTGGTGTTGGGGCCGATGCTGGCGCGGCTGGGGCAGGCCGTGGTGTCGCTACCTGGTGGATGTGCCATTGGCGCGCGACCGATGGATTTGCATGTCGAAGGGCTTGAGGCGCTGGGCGCCGAGATCGAGCTTAAAGATGGCTATCTGCACGCGAAGGTGTCGGGCGGGCTGAAAGGTGCTGTGCATGAGATGCGCTTTGCCTCGGTTGGTGCGACCGAGAACATCGTCATGGCCGCCACGCTGGCCAAGGGCACCACGGTGCTGAAAAACGCCGCGCGCGAGCCCGAGATTGTCGATCTGGTCGAATGCTTGCGCAAGATGGGCGCTCAGATTTCGGGTGAGGGGACCTCGACCATCGAAATTCAGGGTGTCGATCGTCTGCACGGCGCGACCCATCAGGTGGTGACCGATCGGATTGAGCTGGGCACCTATATGCTGGCCCCGGCGATCTGCGGGGGCGAGGTTGAGCTGCTGGGCGGGCGCATGTCGCTGGTCGAATCCTTCGCCGCCAAGCTGGATGCGGCGGGGATCAGTGTTTCTGAAACCGACAAGGGGCTGAAGGTTTCTCGTAAGAACGGGCGTGTGACCTCGGTCGATGTGGTCACCGAACCGTTCCCCGGCTTCCCGACCGATCTGCAGGCGCAGATGATGGCGCTGATGTGCACTGCCGAAGGTGTGTCCGTGCTTGAAGAGCGTATTTTCGAGAATCGCTTTATGCATGCGCCCGAACTGGTGCGCATGGGCGCGAATATCGAGGTCCATGGTGGCACGGCCACCGTAACCGGGGTCGAACGATTGAAAGGTGCTCCGGTGATGGCGACAGACCTGAGGGCCTCGGTCTCGCTGATCCTTGCCGGAATGGCGGCGGAAGGTGAGACGGTTGTCAGCCGGGTCTATCATCTGGACCGTGGATATGAACATGTGGTGCGCAAGCTGGAAGGCGTGGGCGCAAAGATCGAACGGATTAAGGGTCAATGACAGACGCAAGTTTCAAAGATGGCCGCGAGGCACCGCTGAACCTTGGAGCCGAGGATGCCGATGACCTGCGGGTGATTGCGACCCTGACGCAGGATGCGGTTTTCCCGGCGACCGAGATGACATGGCAACCCGGCCAGCGCCGCTTTGCGCTGTTGCTCAATCGCTTTCGCTGGGAAGACAAGGATGCCGCTGCCCGGCGCGGTCGCGCCTACGAGCGGGTGCAGGCCGTTTTGATGTTCGGCTCGGTTCTGTCGGTAGCCAGTCAGGGCATCGACCGCAGCGACAAGGACATGATCCTGTCACTGCTCTCGGTCGAATTCGAGCCAAGCGAGGATGGTGCGGGGCAAATCCTGTTGACCTTGGCAGGCGACGGCGCGATCCGCCTGTCGGTTGAGGCCATCGATGCAACGCTCAAGGATGTGACGCGTCCCTACAAGGCGCCTTCTGGACAAGCGCCCCATCACCCCGAGTGAAGAATAAACGTGGCATCGCTCAGGCCTTCCCGAATCCGCCACGCGGCATCGCGGTGCGGCGGGCAGCCGTGTTTGATGTATTCGACATCAGCCGTGTTCTGATCCGATCGATCCGTGACCTCTGTCGGGCGGATCATCTGGATAATCCCGAAAACCTTTCCCGCTGGTCTGCCAATAAGGATCCGGCTTCGGTCCGAAACTGGATCGATAGTGGAGCAATCCTTTGGGTCGCTACGCAAGTGGGAGTGGTTACTGCAGTGGGCGGTTTAAGTGGCGAGGGTGAGATATCTCTGCTCTATGTCGATCCCGATCACGCAGGGCGCGGGCTCGGAGCAGCGCTGCTGCACCGGTTGGAAGAGGAACTGCAAGCACGTGGCGCCTCTGAGGCGCATCTGCACGCGACCAAAACGGCACATTCGTTCTATCTGGCGCACGGCTGGCATGATGTCGGCGACCCGACGGAATGGCACGGCATCCCCCAATTCCCGATGCGCAAATCGCTGCACCCAGCGGCCTAAGGGTTGAGGCCACCCGGCCCGGGCGATAAGACCCGTTGAAACGCTTCCGGAGTCTCTCACATGCCCGCTTTCCTCGATACGACCTCCGCCGATTTCGAAACTGCATTTCAGACGCTGTTGTCCGCCAAGCGCGAGGACAGCCCCGATGTGGATGCGGTTGTGGCGCAGATCATCGATGATGTGCGGACCCGTGGTGATGCTTCGGTGATCGAACTTACCGCGAAATTCGACCGGCTGGAGCTGACGCCCGAGACCATGGCCTTTTCATCCAATGAGATCGCCGAGGCCGTCGCGCAGGTCACGCCCCAGGACCGCGCCGCGTTGGAACTGGCAGCAGAACGCATTCGTGCATATCACGAAAAGCAGATGCCCGAGGATCATCAGTGGACCGATGAGGCAGGCGCTACACTCGGCTGGCGCTGGTCGGCGGTGTCGGCAGCGGGGCTTTATGTGCCGGGCGGATTGGCTTCATACCCGTCGTCGGTTTTGATGAACGCAATACCTGCGAAGGTGGCGGGCGTAGACCGGTTGGCCATTGTCGTCCCCACACCTGAGGGTCAGGCAAACCCGCTGGTCCTGCTGGCGGCACAACTGTCGGGCGTGGATGAGATTTATCGCATCGGCGGCGCGCAAGCTGTGGCCTCGCTGGCTTATGGCACCGAAACCATTGCGCCGGTCGATAAGATCACCGGCCCGGGCAACGCCTTCGTGGCCGCCGCGAAACGCCGTGTATTCGGCAAAGTCGGCATCGACATGATCGCGGGCCCCTCGGAAATTCTGGTCATTGCAGACAAGGACAACGACCCCGACTGGATCGCGCTGGACCTGCTCAGCCAGGCCGAGCATGACGAAAGCGCCCAATCCATTTTGATCACGGATGACGCAGAATTTGGTCAAGCCGTGACGCAAGCGGTGGAAAAACGTCTTGAGACCCTGCAACGCCGCGCCATCGCCCGGGCCAGCTGGCGCGACTTTGGTGCCGTAATCACTGCGCGCGATCTGGACGAGGCTGCCGCGTTGTCCAACCGCATCGCGCCCGAACATCTGGAACTCTGCGTGGCCGACCCGGTGGCGTTAAGCCAGCAAACGATCCATGCCGGTGCCATTTTCCTTGGCCAGTACACGCCCGAAGCCATTGGCGATTATGTCGGCGGCCCCAATCACGTGCTGCCCACAGCGCGTTCGGCGCGCTTTTCGTCTGGCCTTAGCGTGATGGATTTTCTCAAACGCACAACGCTCAGCCAGATGACACCCGAAGCTTTGCGCGCCATCGGCCCGGCGGCTGAAACGCTTGCGCAATCCGAAAGCCTCGAAGCGCATGGCCTGTCCGTTTCGGCGCGCCTTAACCGGCTGAATGGCTGAAGTGACGCAATGACTTGGCACGCATGGCGCTTCTGTACGTTGCTCAATGAAAATCGTTGTTATAGGTCTGTGCAGACGCAAGGATTGTGACCGTTAAGATGACCCGTATTTCGCATATCGAACTGGACGACCGAAATCTGCCCCCGCCGACACCGGAGATCGAGCAGGAGCGGAAGGTCGCCATATATGATTTGCTTGAAGATAACTCGTTCACGCTGCCAGCGCGCGACGATCGGATGATCCCCGACGGGCCCTACCATGTGCAGCTATCAATCCGTGACAAGCGACTGGTTTTCGATATCGCCACCGAAGCCAGCGAGAAGGCGGCTGAGTTTCATCTGTCGCTTGGTCCATTCCGGCAGGTCGTAAAAGACTATTTTCAGATCTGCGAGAGCTATTTCGATGCGGTGAAAACACTGCCGCCCAGCCAGATCGAAACGATCGATATGGCTCGGCGCGGCATCCACAACGAAGGCAGCCGCGTGTTACAGGAAAGGCTGGAAGGCAAAGCTGAGGTTGACACTGATACTGCCCGCCGCCTCTTTACGCTCATCTGCGTCCTTCATTTTGGAGGCTAACGGGTGACGCCTCTGCCGCAGTCCATTCTGTTCTGTTGCGACCACAATTCGGTTCGGTCACCCATGGCCGAAGGCATCATGAAGAAGTTTTACGGCACCGGCACCTATGTGCAATCCGCCGGTGTGCATAACGATCTTGAGATCGATGGGTTCTGCATCGCAGCCTGTCAGGAGATTGGCGTTGAGCTGTCCCGTCACCGCTCGCGTTCTTTTGACGAAATGGAGCAATGGGGCGATGACCTCAGTTCATTTGATCTGATCGTGGCCCTGTCACCCGCCAGCCAGCGAAAAGCGCTGGAACTGACGCGTTTTTTTCACCTCGATGTCGATTATTGGCCAATTATGGACCCTACCGGACTAGGTGAAACCCGCGAGGACAAGCTACGTCATTATCGACAAACCCGAGATCAGATCATCGCGCATCTGAAAGACCGCTGGGGCGAACCGACGGAGTGACCATGAACCCGACCGTGAAAACTTATTTTGATGCCTTCAATGCCGGTGATGTAGATGGCATGCTGGCCTGCCTGTCGGATGACGTGGCCCATCATGTCAACGAAGGTCAGATTCGCGTCGGCAAAGAGAAATTTGCCGCCTTCTGCGCGCATATGAACCGCTGTTACCGCGAGAACCTGACGGATATCGTGATCTTTGAAGCCGAAGGCGGTACCCGTGCTGCGGCTGAGTTCATCGTCAACGGAACCTATCTGGAAACTGATGAAGGTCTGCCAGAAGCGTATGGGCAGACTTACCGCTTGCCTGCGGGTTCGTTTTTTGACCTTAACGACGGGAAGATCACCCGCGTGACCACTTTCTACAACCTTGCGGACTGGACCAAACAGGTCTCGAATGGCTGAGATTTCGCAGGTCCGCGCAATGACCGGATCGACATTGGTCGACGCGTTGGATGAAGTCGCGCGCCTGCGGATCGACGTATTTCACGCCTGGCCATATCTCTATGATGGCGATCTGGAGTATGAGCGGAAATACCTGCAGTCTTATGTCGACAGCGCCAGGGCCATCGTTGTCGGAGCGTTCGACGGTGAAACTTTGGTGGGTGCTTCGACGGGTGCACCCTTGACGGATCACGCCGACGATTTCGCGGCCGCGTTCGAAGGCTCGGGCCTGTCGCTGGGCGATGTCTTCTATTGCGCAGAATCGGTTCTGCTGCCGGAGTATCGCGGGCAGGGCGTAGGCCATACGTTCTTTGATCTGCGCGAAGCCCACGCCCATGCGATGGGATTCACCAAAAGCGCCTTCTGCAGTGTAGTACGCCCTGACGACCACCCCATGCGACCAGATCATTACCGCCCGTTGGATGCCTTCTGGCGCGCGCGGGGTTATGCGCCGCTTCCTGGCGTCGTGGCGCAATTCTCGTGGAAGGATCGAGGCGACGATTGCGAAACCCAAAAGCCGCTTCAATTCTGGATTCGGGATTTATAAGCCATCCATGCGCGTCGCGCCGGGTATTTGAAACGGGTTGTGGCATTGTGAGTTGGCGATGACATGTGCGGCCGAATTTGCCTGAAACACCCTGTGATTGTATAGTTTCACTTATTCAATTGCGCGTTTTCATGGGGAAATTTGATGAAGTCCGTTTTCAATCGCCTGATTCCGGCCTTGGTGCCGGTGACTTTGATCACCGGTTGTGCCTATGAGAACAGGGCCTTTAATGCCGAGCAAACCGTGCTGTCGAATACATCGGGAGACGTTATCCAGCACGCTGTTGGGATCGGGGGTGCGTTTGAAACGGCACCAAAAACATTTCAGTCCACAAGCCTGTTGCTTGAACGCGGTCCTATTCGTACGTCGTATTATGCGCTGCAACTTTCAGATGCCTACAAAAGGCTGGGCGACGAAGCAGCGCGCAATCGGGACCTGACAGCGGCGGCACTGATCACTGTAGCAGGCGGTGCCGCGCTTGGAAGTGCGGCCTCGATCTCAGGGAAAGACCTGGCTTTGGTCTTGGCCGGTGGAGCTTTGATCAATGAAGGCGTCAAGTACGTAAACCCTAACAGCGCGGCGCAGGCTTTCTACGTGGCATCCGAGTCAATGGCGTGCGCAAGCGCTGCGATTGCCGCCCATGTACCTGTGGACACTCCACCAGACATTCGTGTGTCTTCTCTGGCCCTTTGGTACATTCGAAAAATTGAGGTTTTGCTGCGCGCGGGATTGAAGCGGGACGTACCGGACTGGAACACGTTGCTCAAAAACCTTGGTTTGACGAGGCAAGGAGCCAATGAGGTGGACGCTCTGCGAGCTGGAGACATAAACCTCAGTGCATTGGAAGTAGACTTGGAAAAGTGCCTGAGGCGAGAACCGGTCGAGAAAGGCAAAGCCAAGACTTAGTACGTCGTGCGGGAGACTTTTCCGTGGTACAAAAGATACGCCTCTGTTTTTGACCTCAATCCGAAAACTGCCGCCGTTTTGCTGCGCGGATCTCGCGAGCTTGTTGTTCTTGACCAACGCGAAATGAATCCTCGACGAAATCCATATGCGTGCGTGCAGCGGTTTCTGCGTGGTCCGGGTCGCCGTCGATGATGGCCTGCGCGATTGCCTTGTGCTGTTCAAGCAACGCTTCACCCGTGCCGTCCATCGAGCGCAGGAAGCGGCGGTTGTAGAACACGCCTTGGCGCGTGAGGTCATAGATGGATGCCATCATGTGGATAAGGGTCGTGTTTTGGCTCGCATCGACAACGGCGGCGTGCAGTCGAAAATCAGCCTCTTCACTGGCATCCTGATCGTCATTCTCCCAGGCTCGCTGCATTTCATCGATGATTTCTGCGATCCGTTCCTTGTCGGACTGTGTGGCGCGCTGTGCGGCGAGGCGGCTGGCAAAGGCCTCTTGCTCGCGCCGGTATTCAAGATAATCGTAGAAAGCACTGCCGTGCCGGGCATAGAGAGACAGAAGGGCGGGCGACATGGCACGACCGGTCAGTGGGGCGATAAAGGTGCCCTCGCCATGTCGCACGGTCACCAAGCCGCGATTTTCGAGGATTTGGAGTGCTTCGCGCAGCTTGGGGCGTGAAACGCCTAGGGCTTCCGCAAGCTCCCGTTCAGACGGGATTTTGCGACCCTCTTTCAGGATTCCATCAACAATCATTGTCTCGATTTGTGCGACGACCGCATCGGCAATTGATTCGTGACCAACGGGATCAAAGAGGCTGTTCGTGCTCATAATTCCTGTCCGGTAGTTAGATTAAAGGTCGTCGAGGTTGTTTATAATATTTACCACTAGCTTTCGGCATTGCAAGAAAAACTACCCAAAAATACGGATGCTCGCCGCGCATATAAGCGTTTGTTTTTATTGAGTGTCGCAAAATTATTCGAAAATTTCGGGTTATGAAAGGTCAATCTTGGTTATGAGCCACACCACCGCGGTGTAACCAAATTGGTAAATAAAATTGTTGACCGAATGATAAGGTAAACAATATTTACCACTTAAGCCGTGCTCGCGGCGAGAGTGACAGCCAGACCACCGGCTGATCTTTACCTTGGAGGAGAACCCATGAAGACCACCCTGACATCGCTTGCCGTTGCGGCCTCGCTGCTGGCAGCCCCGGTTGCCCACGCGGCGGATAAGATGCTGCTAAAAACCCCAATCGCGTTTTCAACCGCACTACCGGGCCTCGGCTCGCCGATCCCGCGCGTGGCCGAACAGCTGGACCTGATGTCCGGCGGCACGCTGAAGATGAAGGTTTACGAACCGGGCAAGCTGGTCCCGCCGTTTGAAATTCTGGATGCGGTGTCTTCAGGCAAGATCAATTCGGGCTATACCACCGCCGGCTACTGGGCGGGTAAGATCCCGGCTGCACCGTTGTTCTCGGCCGTTCCGTTTGGCCCCGAGGCGGGCGAATACATGGCGTGGCTCTACTATGGCAACGGCATGAGCTTGTATCAGGAGATGTATGATCAGGCCGGTTTCAACGTCCATGTCATTCCCTGCGCCATTATCGCTCCCGAAACCTCGGGCTGGTTCGCGAATGAGATCAACAGCCCCGAGGACCTGAACGGCCTGAAGATGCGCTTTTTCGGTTTGGGTGGCGAAGTGATGCAGAAGCTGGGTGTGGCCACCTCGCTCCTGCCCGGAGGTGAAATCTTCCCGGCACTGGAAAAAGGCGCGATCGACGCGACCGAATTCTCGATGCCTGCCATCGACGCACGCCTCGGTTTCCACAAGTTGGTCAAGTACAACTACTTCCCCGGCTGGCACCAGCAAGCGACAGTGTTTGAACTGATGATCAACAAGGACGTCTGGAACGAAGCCAGCGATCAGCACAAAGCGATCATCGAAAATGCCTGTAAGGCTTCGATGGCTGACAGCTTTGCCGAAGGTGAGGCGATCCAACACGCTGCGCTGCTGGACAACGTTGAAAACAATGGTGTTCAGATCAAGCAGTGGAACGACGAGATGCTGTCGACCTTCCGCGCGACCTGGGAAGAGGTTGCCGCAGAACAGGCCGCCAACGACGAATTCTTTGCCAAGGTTCTGGCCGACATGAACGAATTCCGTGACGGTTATGCGGTCTGGAAAGAGAACGCATTCCTCCCCCGCAAGTAAATTTGCCACTTGCGATTATCCGGGGGCGGCTTCCTTCCGCCGCCCTCGGACCCTTCTGATTTTCTTTATTTTCCCCAACGACCCGGACGCATTCACGTCCCCACTGCCAAACTCTTGAGGAGGAGACCATGGCCGAGACACAGCGTCATCAGGACGACCCGATTGAAGTCTATGAAAGTATCCTTGAGCATGGTGAGCCCGACCGTCAAAAGCTGGCAGTAGCGATCGACAACGGCGTCAAAGCGGTAGGTCATGTGGTCATGTGGGCCAACCTGTTGCTGGTTGGGGCCATCGTTTCACAGGTGGCGATGCGCTATCTACTGAACCAGAACTATCCCAAACTAGACGAGATCCAGTGGCATTTCTACGGGTTGGTGACGATGGTCGGCATCTCGTATGCGCTGGTCACCGACAGCCATGTGCGAGTGGACTTGCTGCATATGCAACTCAGCCAGCGTGCGCGGCGGATTATCGAGATCATCGGAATTTTCACCCTGCTCGTGCCGTTCATCTATCTGATGATCGATCAGGGCTATGACTATTTCTACGAAAGCTGGAGGGTCAACGAATCCTCGGACAGCCCCACCGGCCTGCCCGCGCGTTGGGCCTTGAAAGGTGTGATCCCGGCCAGTTTTGTATTGCTAGCATTGGCTGCAGCGGCGCGGCTGATTCACGACGTGCACGCGCTATTCATGAATTTGGATGAAGAGCGTCAGGGCAAGGGCCTGCGCCTGATCATCTGGGCCCTTCTGGGCTTTGCTGTGGTCGCAACAGCGCTGACCTTCCTGGTTGAAACAACCGAGGAAAAACTGGTCATCGCCATGTTCCTGACCTTCATCGCGTTGCTGTTCACCGGATTCCCGGTGGCGTGGACGCTGGCCGGGGTTGGCGTTGCCTATTGCGGTCTGGCCTATCTGTTCGACAATGGCATGATGAACTGGACCGGGCTTGAGGAAACGCTGACCGGTCTGGACTATCTGACGCTGGGCGCGGTGGTGAACCGGGTCTATGCCACCATGTCAAATGCGGTTCTGGTGGCGCTGCCAATGTTCATCTTCATGGGCCTGATGTTGGACGAATCCGGTGTGGCCGAGCGTTTGATGTCTTCGATGCAGCGCCTGTTCGGCACGGTGCGCGGCGGGCTGGCGATCACGGTAACGATGATCGGCATCATTCTGGCTGCTTCGACAGGTATCATCGGGGCGTCTGTGGTTCTGTTGGGCGTGCTTTCGCTACCGTCGATGATGGAGCAGAAATACAGCCCCTCATTGGCCGCCGGTGTGGTCAGCGCTTCAGGCACGCTGGGCATCCTCATCCCGCCGTCGATCATGCTTGTCATCATGGCGGACCAGATGGCGCTATCGGTCGGCGACCTATTTATGGCTGCAGTGTTCCCCGGCGTGATCATTGGCGGGCTCTACCTGTCCTATATTTTTGTCATCGCCCTGATCAAACGCGACGTGGCCCCAGTACCCGAAGGCGCAACCCGTCCTGACTGGAACGCAGTCAAGGACGTGCTGATTGCAGTCTTGCCGACGCTGGCCCTGATCCTCGCCGTGCTGGGCTCGATCTTCGCGGGTTTGACCACACCGACCGAAGCCTCGGGCGTGGGCGCGTTGGGAGCCACTCTGCTGGCGCTGGGATATCGCAAGCTGACGCTGGCCAAGCTGGTGAATGTGCTGAAAGCAACGTTCAACACCACCGCCTATATCTTCGCGATCTTCCTTGGTGCGACGGTGTTCTCCTATGTCTTGCGCGAACTGGGCGGCGACGCGCTGATCGAGGATATGATCCACGGTACCGGGCTCGGCCCAAATGGCACTGTCTTCATGATCCTGTTCATCGTCTTCCTGCTGGGCTTCGTGCTGGACTGGATCGAGATCACGCTCATCGTTCTGCCCTTGATGCGCCCCATCGTGAACGGGCTGGGCCTGGATATCGACGGCTTCGGTGTCATCGATGAACCTGCGCTGGTGTGGTTCGTAATCCTTGTGGCGGTGACGTTGCAGACCTCTTTCCTGACACCTCCGGTTGGATTTGCGCTTTTCTATCTGAAAGGGGTCTGCCCGCCCGAGATCAAGCTGACTGACATCTACAAAGGGATTATCCCATTCGTGATCCTGCAGCTGACCGGCCTGTTCTTTGTCTTCTTGTGGCCGCAACTGGCCACGTGGTTGCCCTCGGTCGCGTATTAACGGAGGGTAGCGGGATGAACGATGCCGATCTGATCAAGCGTCTTCAGGCCATTTGTGGGCGGCGGCGCGTTTTGACTTCGTCGCGCAGCACCCGCCGCTTTCGCCGGGGGTTCAGATCGGGTGAAGGGGACGCGCTCGCGGTGGTTCAGCCCGCTACGCTGCTGGAACAATGGCAGGTGCTGCAGGCCTGTGTTGCCGCTGACAAAATTGTCATCATGCAAGCCGCCAATACCGGCCTGACCGAAGGGTCTACGCCCAAGGGTAGCTACGATCGTGATGTAGTGTTGATCAACACGCGGCGGATGGACGATCTGCATCTGATCAATGATGGCAAGCAGGTCATCAGCTTTCCGGGCAGCACACTGTTTGCGCTGGAAAAGCTGCTGGACCCGATTGGCCGCCAGCCGCATTCGGTGATCGGATCTTCGTGCATCGGTGCCTCAGTCGTTGGCGGGGTGTGCAACAACTCGGGCGGTTCGCTGGTCGAGCGCGGCCCCTCCTATACCGAGCTGTCACTGTACGCGCGGATCACTCAGGACGGCGAGCTTGAGTTGGTCAATCATCTGGGCATGCAGTTGGGTGATACACCCGAAGAAATCCTGACCCGACTGCAGAACGGTGATTTCTCAGCAACTGATATAGAGACCGACAATCGCAAAGCCTCTGACACCGATTACGCCCGTCGGGTGCGTAATGTAGATGCTGAAACGCCAGCACGCTTTAACGCTGATAAGTCGCGTCTATACGAAGCAGCGGGCTGCGCGGGTAAACTGGCGGTTTTTGCGGTTCGGCTGGATACATATGCCAAGAACGAAGCAGAACGTACTTTCTACGTCGGGGCGCACGACACCGAGGCATTCACGGAATTGCGCCGTAGCATCCTGTCCGACTTCAAAACCCTGCCGGTCAGCGCTGAATACATGCATGAGGAGGTATTCGATATCTCTGACCGCTATGGCAAAGACACCATGGTGATGATTGACAAGTTGGGAACCGACCGTTTGCCCACTTTCTTTGCGCTGAAGGGCGCGGTGGACGCGCGTTTGGAAGGCATACCGGTTCTCGGCAATTTTACCGATCGTTTCATGCAGTTCGCGATGCGACTTTGGCCCGATATCCTGCCGCGCCGGATGCGGGCCTATCGGGATCGGTATCCGCATCACCTGATACTCAAAATGCGCGATGGCGGTATCGATGAAGCGCGCGATCTACTCAATGACATGACTGCCGAAGACAAGCTGGATTTCTTTGAATGCGACCTGCGTGAGGCAAAAATCGCTGGGCTACATCGTTTTGCTGCCGCAGGTGCAGCCATTCGTTATATGAAGGTTCATGCAGCCGAAGTGGAAGATATCATCGCCCTAGATATCGCGCTGCGCCGCAATGACGTCAACTGGTTCGAAGACTTGCCAGCTGAGATCGCGGATCAACTGGTCGGCAAACTCTACTATGGCCACTTCATGTGTCATGTTCTGCATCAGGATTACATCGTCAAGAAAGACGCAGACCCGAACGCGTTGAAGGCCGCAATGCTAAAGTTGCTGGACAAACGCGGCGCTGAATACCCGGCCGAACATAATGTTGGCCATCTCTATGCAGCCAAACCCGATCTGGCAGCTTTCTACAAGTCGATCGATCCCACGAACAGTATGAACCCGGGAATCGGAAAGATGTCCCGCAACAAGCACTATTCGTGAGACGGAACGCCGCTGACCCGTATCCGTTGGATACTACTTGAAGCTGCGGCTGTCCTTGATCTGATCCCAGGCCCAGACGACCTCTTGCAACTGCTCTTCCTGAGATCGGTCACCACCGTTCATATCCGGGTGCAGCACCTTGATCAGCTTCTTGTAGGCTTTGCGAATCTCTGCCTTCGACCAGCTATCTTGCGCTTCGAGGATCTCAATCGCGCGGCGCTCGGTCGGTGGCAGGCGTCGACCGCCGGAATTGGCGCGGCCGGGATTTTTGGTGGCGTTTTCGCCTAGAACCTGATGCGGGTCCTCGATCCCCAGACGTGCCCAGGCACGGGCCTCGGGATCGCCCATCGGTTTGGTCTCACGCTCCCACACTTTGTCCTTCGAACGCTGCGCGTTTAGTTCGGCCTCGGTGGTGCCGTCGAAGAAATTCCATTTCTGGTTATATTCGCGCACATGTTGCTGGCAGAACCAGAAAAAATCATCCAGCACGTCCGGAGCTTTGGGCGCGCGAAACTTACCGGGTTCTTCACAGCCCTCATGATCACAGATTCGCACCGAAGTTTCGGACGCACCTGACATACCCCGACGGCCGCGCGGCTTCTTTTTCTTAGCGCTCGACACGGACATATCGAATCCGAAGGGATCTGACTTTACCATCTGCACAACCTCACGAAGGCATCTTTTCGACTCGGAGGCAGCAGTTTAATCTAAGCAGCCGAAAGTAGAAGAGGGGGACGGCAATTTATTTGCCGTTGAGCATAAAAATGAGCGTGACCGACGAAATCCGTGAACGATTGCAGGCAGCATTTAACCCGCGTGAGCTGGAGGTGGTTGACGACAGCGAGAGCCATCGTGGTCACGCTGGATATCAGGAGGGCGGTGAGAGTCATTTCAACGTCCTTATTCGTTCTGCGGCTTTCGAGGGGCAATCCCGCGTTGCCCGCCATCGCGCAGTACATACGGCATTGGGGGATATAGTCCCCCGTATCCATGCGCTTGCTCTGGATATCGACGTCTGACAGTCGCGGCCTTGGTTCAGATAAGCGACGATTACGTCGCCAATTCTCTGCGGATTTAACCTCGATCAAGGCATCGCGATACATGACCCTCTAATATTCGCCTCGTCGATCTCCGGTTAACCGGAGCGATCAGATTTGCGGATAATGAGGGCTTTTTAAATGATGACCAAAGCCAGAACGTGGTTCTCGGCACTGTCGACAGTTTCATTGCTGTCGGTGGGTGTTGCGTTCCCGGTTCACCATGCTCAGGCGGAACAGCCGGGCCCGGTAGAAGCCATTGAGTTCGACCAAGCCAAGGCGGCACTTGGCAAACGTTTGTTTTTTGACCCGCGCCTGTCTGGCGACACCGAACTGTCTTGCGCCAGCTGCCACCAGCCGGAAAACGGCTTTACCGACGGGCAGGCCCTATCGGATGCCTATGCCGGCAGCCTGCATTTCCGCAACGTGCCGACGCTGATTAACAGCGCCAAGCGCGCCGCGTGGTTCCATGACGGGCGCATTGGCACCAACCTCAACGACGCGGCCCGCGAAAGCATCACCGAGACATATTCGATGAACATGGATATGCGTTTGATGCAGGAACGCATCAAGCAAGATCCGGTTTATGTCGAGATGTTCGAAGCCGCCGGATTTGGCGAGCCGTCGAACGGCGGGGTCCGTAACGCCATCCCGGAATATCTGAAAACGTTGATTTCGCGCGGTGCGCCATTCGATACCGGCGAGATGTCGGAAGACGCCAAGGCGGGCTATGAGCTGTTCAATGCCAGCGGCTGCAATTCCTGCCACTCGGGCGAGCGGTTCACGGATGATCTGCCGCACAATATCGGCGTGGGCGACAACCCCGATATCTGGGCGACCCCGGAACGTCACATCACCTTTGTGACCATGATGAAGTTCCTCGGCGTCGAGAATTACATGAACCTGCGCGCCGACCCCGGTGCGTATATCCGCACTCACACCGCCGATACCTTCGGCACGTTTATGACCCCCACGCTGCGTGAGCTGATCTATACCGCGCCATTTATGCATAACGGCTCGATTGCGACGCTCGAGGATGTGGTGGCCTTCTACAACGCCGGTGGTGGCGAAGATGAAAACAAGGATCCGCGCATCAAGCCGCTTGGCCTCAGCGAGACCGAACAAGCACAGCTGGTGGCCTTCCTTAAGGCGCTGTCTGGTGAGCCGCTGACCGGCCCGGACTTCGTCGCCGAGGACATCGATACGGATTATGCGCCGATCGAAAACTGGCAAGACGCGACAAACTGAGGAGTGGACCCATGAAAGACCTAAAGTCTTACCTTTCAGGCACAATCGCCACCGCTGCCCTGTTTGCCGTCCTAGGTGCACAGGCGATTGCGGAAACCAGCATGGAGATTGAGGCCGGCATCGGTGGCGCAGACCCCGATGTAGACTCGCCGCTGGTGGCGCTGGGCGAGCCGCCGATCCCGCTGGACAACCCGCAAACCGACGCCAAGATCGAACTGGGCAAGATGCTGTTCTTTGATGCCCGTCTTGGCGGGAATCCGTCGACGCCCTGTTCGGCCTGTCACATGCCAGATGTCGGCTGGGACGTCGAGGCACCGATCTCGTTCGGCTATCCGGGCACGACCCACTGGCGCAACAGCCAGACCATCGTGAACTCGGCCTATTACGGCAAGCTGTTCTGGGCAGGTTCCTCGAAAAGCCTTGAGAACCAGGCCAAATCCGCCGCAGGCGGTGCGGTCGCCGGCAACGGTGAGGCCGACATGATGGAGGCGCGCCTGGCCTTCGTCCCCGAATATGTCGAACGCTTCAACGATGTCTTCGGCGATCAGTGGCCGCGTATCAGCAATGCATGGCGGGCCATCGCCGCGTTTGAACGGACCATAGTTCAGACCGACACGCCCTTCGACAATTATCTGCGTGGGGATGACGCGGCGCTGACCGACGAGCAGAAACGCGGGCTGGAATTGTTCACCGGCAAGGCGCAGTGTTCCGAATGCCATAACGGTGCGTTGCTGTCGGATGAAAAATACTACAACACCGGTGTGCCCGCCTATGACGGTTGGCAGGACGATGGTCTGGCGCAAGTCACCTTCCGGTATGAGCTTTATGCCAAAGGCTCGACCGAAGAGATGTACCGCCACACCAAGGACGACCCCGGCTTCTATTTCCGTACCAAGGAAAAGGCCGACAAGGGGAAGTTCCGCACGCCAAGCCTGCGCTATACCCTCTATACCGAACCCTACATGCACAACGGCATGTTGGAGACGCTTGAGGATGTGGTCGAGTTCTACAACCAGGGCGGCGGCGAGAATGAGTTCTCGGCCAATAAATCTCCGCTGATCCAACCCCTTGGCCTGAATGATCAGGAAAAAGCGGATCTGGTGGCCTTCCTGAAATCCCTGTCCGGTGACGAGATTCTGGTCGAAGAACCTGATCTGCCGGATTACCAGCCGCTTCCCGCGGCAGCAGAGGAGTAAGCGTCATGAAAGATCATAACGCAACCGGATGCAGCTGTTCGGGCGACGCCAAAAAGGCCTGCACAGTGAACCGCCGCCAGTTCCTGTTCGCCTCGGGTGCCACCACCTTTGCCGTGATGGTGACCATGCCCACCCGCCATGGCCAGGCGGAACAGGTGCCCGCTTTGGTATCGACCTATCCGCGCAAGCTGATCGGCAAACTTTCCGAGTTGGAACAGGATGTGCCGGTCGAGTTCTACTACCCGGACGAGGGCGACTATTCGGACTCGATCCTTGTGAAAACCGGCGTGGAAAGCGGCGGCGGCATTGGTCCGCAAAAGGATGTTGTGGCCTTCAACCTCACCTGCACCCATCAGGGCGGGTCGATGTATGACAGCTACAAGCCTGAACATAAGGTGCTGGGCCCGTGCCCGTTGCACCTGTCCACCTATGACGTGACACGGCACGGCATCCTCGTCTCGGGGCAGGCCTACCAATCGTTGCCACAGGTCCTTTTGGAACTGGATGGTGACGATATCTACGCCGTTGGCATGTTCGGCCTGATCTACGGCCGTTACGACAACCTCATTGCATAAGGGAAGCGGAATCATGGCAACCCCGTATTACGTACCCGAAACCAACGTCCCGCTGCCGCCCAAAGGGGCCGAGGTCATCTCGACCGCCTGCGACTACTGCATCGTGGCTTGTGGTTACAAAGTCTACCGCTGGCCCGTGACGGCCAAACCCGGTGGCCCAACTGCGGACGAGAACGCCTTTGGCGAGGATTTCCCCGTTGCACCGTTGGGTGCCTGGGTCGCGCCGAACCAGCACAATATCGTACTGCACAAAGGTCAGCCGCACCACGTGGTGATCATCCCTGACAAGGACACGCAATACGTCAACACCGACGGCGACAGTTCCTTGCGGGGCGGATGTATCGCGCAGAAATGCTATAACCCTCAGACGCCAACACGCGACCGCCTTAAGACGCCGCTGATGCGGATCTATGGCACCTTGATGCCGGTTCCGTGGGATCTGGCGCTGGATGTTGCGGCTGAGGTGGGCAACCACGTGATCGCCAAGCACGGTACCAATGCCTATGGCGTAAAAACCTTCAGCTATCAGTATATCGAGAACACGTATGCGATCTCGAAATACGCGCTGCGCCATATCAACACCGCAAATTTCACCTTCCACGACACGCCGTCCGACGTGACCTCGACCCCCGGTTTCCGGGATGCGGGTTTCGACAATTTCGGCCCGTCGTATGAGGACTGGCGGGATGCGGAAACGCTGCTCGTCTGCGGTACCGACCCCTATGAGACCAAGACCATCCTCTATACTCAGTGGATGATGAAGGGGATGCAGAACGGTCAGAAAGAGATCTATTTGATCCCGCGCCGGTCTGCCGGTGTGGCCCATGCTGAAAAGATGGGTGGCCTGCATATCGACGTTCTGCCCGGTACCGACCTGCTGGTCGTCAACGCCATCGCCCGCGTCATCGTGGAAAATGGCTGGGAAGACAGCGACTGGATCAAGAAATGGGTCAACAACAAGTGGGAAAGCTCGTCGGGCTTCGGTCAGGGCACCCGGAACACGCCATGGCAGTGGCGCACTACGTGGGGCAAGTTCCAGACCAAAGGCTTCGAGGATTGGAAAGAATGGCTGCTGTCGCAGGACGAATTCGCGCCTGAGACCGCCGCCGCTATGGCCGAGATCGACGTGCAGAAGATCTATACGGCTGCTGAATGGCTGGCCAAACCCAAGGCGGATGGCACCCGGCCCAAGACCTCGGTCATGATCGAGAAAGGGTTCTACTGGTCGAACAACACCGGCAACACACAGGCGATATCCGCGCTGGGCATCATCTGTGGCTGTGGCGGTCGTCCGGGTCAGGTGATTGGCCGGGCCGGTGGTCACCAGCGGGGCGGCGTGAAGGGCGGGAAATACCCGCGCAACAAGTCGCCCGAGAAACTGCCGGGTCGCCGTCGCCGCGCCATGGATACGGACCGGTATCTGATTGCAGGTCATACCCGTATGGCCCATGTGATCGGCACCACATGGATTCAGGCGATGTGTGGTTCGCAACAGTTAGCTGACAAGTTCGAGGAACTGACCGTCCGCAACCCGCATCAGATTGCGTCTTTCGACAAGCAAGAAATGATCGACACGCTGAAGGCCCGCGCCGACAGCGGCGGTATGGTGGTCATCAACCAGGACATCTATCTGCAGGATCCGATCGGCAACCGCTATGCCGACATCGTGTTCCCTGCAGCGACCTGGGGCGAAGAGGACTTTCTGCGCGCCAACGGCGAACGCCGCCTGCGCCTGTACCAGAAGTTCTATGATGCGCCCGGTGCGGCCAAGCCCGACTGGTGGATCATTGCGCAACTGGCACAGCGGATGGGCTTTGACGGGTTCGACTGGCAGAACTCGAACGAGGTCGCCGAAGAGGCCGTGCGCTTTACGCGTGGGTCGCGCAAGGACTTCCACGCGGTCCACCGTCTGGCAAAGAAAGAGGGTAAGGGTCTGCACCAGAAGGTCCGAGAATTCGGCACCGATGGTGTGCAATGCCCGGTCATGCTGGATGCCGACGGTGTCACGCTGATTGAAACCAAGCGTCTGCATGACACAACCCGCACGCTGCCTGATACCGGTGCGGCTGGTGCGGATGTATTCAACAAGAAGCTGACGCACTTCAACAGCCAGACCGGCAAGTGCAACATCCAGAAATCGCCGTGGGGCCTGTTCTCGGATTATTGGGAATGGCTGAAACCCAACAAGGACGAAGGCGAGTTGTGGGCCACATCCGGTCGGATCAATGAACGCTGGCAGTCCGGTTTCGACGACCGCCGCCGCCCGTATATCGTGCAACGCTGGCCGGAGAACTGGGTCGAGATTCACCCCGAC
This sequence comes from Ruegeria sp. C5, assembly GCF_056537605.1. NCBI lineage: Bacteria > Pseudomonadati > Pseudomonadota > Alphaproteobacteria > Rhodobacterales > Roseobacteraceae > Ruegeria > Ruegeria sp. C5. The sequence continues at coordinate 211,935 of NZ_JBQFRX010000006.1, forward strand.
GATGCGGCCGAGCGTGGCATCGAAAGCGGCGACTATGTGATGGTCTATTCGGAACGCGTTCCGGGCAACAAGACCACGCTGCTTGGTGTGGAAGGCGATGACTTCCAGTTCTCGAAACTGATGGAGAACGGGCACATCGAACTGACCAAAGCGGCGATCACAGCCGTGGCAATGGTCACGCCCGCCATAAAGAAAAGCGTCGTTTACATGGACTTCCTGCACATGCAGCAGCCCGCCAACGCGCTTGAGGGCCGGATCGTCGACTGGATCAGCGGCAACTACAACTACAAGATGGGCGTTGCCAAGGTCCGCAAGCTGGGGCCGAGCCCCTACAAGACCTCGTTCCGCACGATGTCCTTCGCGCCGCGCGATATCGCCTGACGCTTTTCCGGGGGGCGGACGCCATGCCGCCCCTCGGGTCCGGTCCCACTGCAGAAGGGACCACCTGGAAGGCAGGCTTCGGTTGGGAAACCTGTCTTCCACATTCACCCAACCCGTCCCAACGCAAAACCTGGCAGACCTGATATGAACATGCATTCCGATACCGCCCTGCGTGACGAGGCCACCAGCCTGTTCTCCGACTATGCAAAATCCGATTATGACGTGATCCGCCTGCGCGCCATTCAGGCTCTGGCCGCCATTGGGGCGGCCAACCGCCCGGCCTTGGTCGAGGCGCTGCTGGATGATGACGAAGACGTCCGTCAAGACGCAGCCCAAGCGCTGGGCGCGCTGGGCGTAACGGAGGCCGCGCCGCAACTGCTGGAAAACTTGATCCACGATCCCTGCGGTGAGGTGAAACTGGCCTGCGTCACCGCCTTAGCACAGCTGAACGCCAAGGAGGCCATGCCGTACCTGCGCACCCTCGTCACTGGACGCGGCGAGGATATCACGTGGGACGAGGACGAGCTGCATCAGGATGAATGGGACGACTGGCTGGATACTCAGATCGCGGCGATCAAAGCGTTGGGTCGCATGGGCGATGCGGCTGCGATTGAACCCATTGTCATGGCCCTGATGGACGAAGACGGGCAGGAACTGGGGGATGTGGCCTGCGAAGCGCTGGGCCAGATCGGTACGCCGTCCGTGCCGACCTTGGGTGTGTTCGCCCAATCCTCGAACCGCCGTCTGCGTCACCGCGCTCTGCGCACACTGGCCACCATCGGAGGACCCGAGGCCGAAGCCATCTTGTGCAAAGCCACCAACGACAAGGACGGGGCCGTGCGTCTGATCGCATATGAGGCGCTGATGCCGAACGACCCGGTGCTTGTCGAACACGCCCTGACAGATGCGGTCGAGGATATCCGCATCGCAGCGCTGAACCAGTCCGGCCTTTCCGAACCCGAACTGCTGGACCGCATGATGCGCGACCCCGGCGCCAAGGTGCAACTGGCGCTGATCGACCGGCTGGACCGCAGCCAGCCTATCGTTGATCAAGACGACCTGCGCTGGCAGGTGCTGGATTTCCTCGCAACCGGACAACAGCCCGAGGTCTCGGCGCAGGCGCTGGGCCTGCTGGCGGCGTTGGCCCCGCAACTGGTGGCAGATCGGCTGAACGCGCTGTTTTCGGTCGATACCGATGACCTCAAGGCCGAGCGTCTGCAATGGGCGATCGTAGACGCGCTGGCGACCTCGCCCTTGCTCGAGGCGGCAGAGTGGTTGCAGCGCGCCTGCCGCTCGCCTTTTCGGTCGGTGCGGCTGAAGGCCGTGGCCTCGCTGGCGATGATTGTTACTGACACCGACCGCCCGCATGTGAACCAGCAGCAGGGCCGCGAATTGCTGCTGTCCTTCGCGCTCGCCCCGATGAGCGTGGTCGAAGACGCGCACGAGGAAGAGGCCCTGCAAACCGACATCGCCGCGCTGGAAGAGGCAGGGCTGGATGTATCCGACGGTGGTGAAAACGGCCCTACCTCCAGCCTCGGCGCGATCCTTGGCCATGACGCTATCGCGGCAGAGATGAAGAAAGAGGCCGAGGATGATGACCTGCACCCCCTGACGCCACGCGAGCAGGCATTGTTGGTCAAGGCCACCCGCCATCCCAAACGCCGCCGCGTGGCGTTGGATGACAATGCCGAAGCCTTGGAGCGTGAGACCCGCATTTCGGCCATCCGCCTGCTGGGCGACGTCACAGGTATGCAGATCATGCTGGCGCAGATCGCGCAGGACCCCGAGACCGAGATCGCTGCGCAGGCGCTGGCGGCACTGGGCTTGTCGGTCGCGCGCAACGGGTCCGAACTGAACCAGTCGCATTTGATCGAGCTGATCACACAGGGGCTTTCGCATACCGATGCCAATCTGTCCCTGCAGGCGCTGAACCTGCTGCAACGGGCTGACCTGCCACCGCAGGATGCGCTGCGGGGCAAATTGCGGGCAATGCTGAAAACCGGAGATACTGCCTTTCGTATCGACGCCATGCAGATTCTGACCCGCTGGGACGGGACGGCCGATGTGGCGCGCAGCTTGCTGGACGATGTCTCGGCCCCGGTACGGCAGGCGGCGATGCGGCTTTTGTCTGAAACGGCCCCGGATCAGGCAGGTGCGGCCATCGTACCCTTCCTTCTGGCCAATCCTGAGCAACGGATCGTGACCTATGTCAATGACAGCACCCCTGCCTTGGTGTCCATTGGGCGCGAATTGTTGGCCGGATTGCGCGACGAGAACCGCCGCGCCCAGTGGCCGGTGTTGATCAGCGCTTTGGCCGACCTGTTGGGAGACCCCCACCGGGCGGTCTGAAACCGGAGGGATAGATGGCGATTTCGCTGAAACTAGGCGCGGCGATTCTAACGGGGGCAATGGCCTTTGGTACTGTCGCACTGGCCGAGGAGATCCCCGAGGTTGCCGTAGTTCATCAGGTCATCGACCTGAACGCCGACACTCCGGCGCATGCATTTCGGTTCGAACCCAAATTCCTGCAGGTTCCCGCTGGGAAGACTGTGCGTTTCAAAGGCTCGACCGGGCGGCACACGGTCACTGCCATTCCTCGAATGATACCCGTGGGCGCGCGCGTCTTCGAGATCCGGGGCAAACCCGAACTGGATCTGACTTTCGAGAAAGAGGGAGTCTACGGCATCCGCTGCCGCGTTCATGGGCGTCATGGAATGGTCATGCTGCTGGTAGTTGGTGATCCAAGCTCGAATCTCGAAGAAGCCAAGGCCTACCTACCTAAACTTGGAGAGGCCGAGCGGGTCGGTTTCGAAGAGCTCTTTGCGTATATGGAGGCCCAAAATGGCTGATGGATGTGCCTGCGACCACCATGCGCATATGTACCTGACCGTAGATGACGCCCTAAGGCGCGGTTTGTCCGTGACCAACCCCATCACGGATACCGAAACACTACCGCTGGTGCAGGCTATTGGCCGGATACTGGCCGAGAATTGCGACAGCAAGGTAGACATGCCCGCCTTCGATAACTCGGCTATGGACGGCTATGCCGTTCGCAGCGCCGATCTGGGCGAGGGGCCTGTGTTCGAACTGCTAGTTGGCGGTCGCATAGCCGCCGGCGATAGCGGCGCACACGATGCGCCGGATGGCAGTGCCTTGCGTATATTCACAGGAGCGCCGGTGCCGTCCGAGTTCGATGCGGTATTAATGCAGGAAGACTGTGAGTTTCAGTCCGATCGCATCCGGTTCAACCGCCGTCCAAAATCCGGTCAGCATATCCGTCGCGCGGGCGAGGATTTGAAAGCTGGTGCCCCGATCCTGCGGCGCGGGTGTGAAATTAATGCGCGTGAGGCCGCCGCGTTGGCCTCGGCTGGTTATGGCGAGGTGAAGGTTTATCGCAAGCTCAAGGTCACGATCTTCTCGACCGGTAGCGAGCTTCGCCAGCCGGGTGAAGCGCTTGGCCCCGGACAGATCTACAACTCGAACCGCTACATGCTGTTGGCTTTGCTGGATAAACCCTGGATCGAACTAGCCGACCGAGGCCCGGTCGAAGATGATCCGGTGCTGCTGAAGCAGGTCTTGAGGGATGCCTGTAATAGCTCGGACCTGATCATCACCACGGGCGGTGTTTCGGTCGGGGACGAAGACCACATGCCGCGCCTGTTCAGTGAAATCGGTGGCGAAACCGAGGTGATGAAAGTGGCGATGAAACCCGGCAAGCCGATCATGTTCGGTTGTCGGGGTGATGCGCTTTATGTGGGCCTGCCGGGAAATCCGGTTTCGGCCTTTGTGACGTGGCAGATCATTGGTGCGCGGATGATGGAACGCCGTGCCGGTCTGCATCGGAACAAACGCACCCCCGAGCAGGCGGTTTTGGCAGAACCTCTTCAACGCCGCGCGGGGCGGCGTGAGTACCGCCCGGTAAGCATCGACGGATGTACACCGAATGGCGCACCGCGATTGCGCCTGATGGCCGAGTCTTACAGCGGGCGCGTTGCCCTTCTTGCACAGGCCGATGGTCTGGTAATTATTCCGGCAGAAACTGAGAAGCTGCCAGCCGGAGAAGCTCTGGAGTTCCTTCGATTCTAGATGGATCCCGATGCGCTTGAGGTATCAAATTCTTTGGTCAACGAGCGCCCTTTGCTGTCGATGGCGCGCGGCTGTAGGCCTTTGGTGCAGACCTATGTCGGGACCTTTGGGGATCGCCGAATGCTCTGTCGCGAATGCGCGCGCGACGGGCAGCTAGGTGACGTCCTTGAACATGTAAGTGGTCGGCTCCAGCCGATCCTCAAACGGGTTTCGGCAATAGTTCGGGATCTCTCCGGCAATCTGAAAACCCATCGACTGATACAGCAAGCGTGAAGGATCGCTGCTACGGGTGTCCAGCACCAGCATCGTGCGTTTCGATTCCCGAGCACGCTCATGCAATGCCTCCATCAGCGACCGACCCAAACCGCGACGGCGAGCCTGCGGATGAACCAGCAGCTTTGCCACATCCGCGCGATGTGGCTGGTTTGGCATTGCGGCGGGGATCAGTTGCACCGTGCCCAGAATGCGTCCGTCACCATATGCGACAAACAGATCGAGTGTCTCCGCGCGGAGTTCGGGCTGCACCCGGTCCCGCCAATAGGCGCGGGCATCGTCCCGCGAAAAAGGCAGGATGAACCCGATACTGGCACCGGTATGGACACAGCGGTGCAGGATATCGGTCAGATCCTCAAGCGCTTCGTCGAAATATTCCTGTGGCAATCGCGTAATCATATCAGCACCAACAGATAGCGCGCACCGCGTTTGGGCCCGGTTTCGAACTCCGTTGGCCCCGACAGGTGATAGCGAAGGCAGTCGCCGCCGCTGAGCGCATGGGCAATCCCGTCCACTGTCAACGATAGCCCTCCATCAAGTAGGATCAGGTGGTGCTCCTGTCCCGGCTTGGGCGGAGTATCGTAGGTGATGACAGTACCTGGGGGCAAATGACCTTCCATTACTTCCCCACTGAGGCCAGTCGCCGGTGGTGAAACCGAACGGCGGGTAAACCCGCTTTCGGGGTCATGCCATTCAGGCTGTTTCTCGAAAGGTACTTTGGGATCGAAACTGTCTTCGACCATCATCAGCAGGCGTGACATGGGCAGGCCGTATGCTGCGCATAAACGGCCAAGCGTTTCAGCGGTAGGGCTGACATCACCGTTTTCCATTCGCGACAGAGTCGCCCGGCTGATCCCACTTTGGTCTGCCAGCTGCTCAAGCGACCAGCCATGACCCTGGCGCAGCTCGTTCAGACGCTTAGCGAGGCGGTTTGATAGTGTATCGAGCATGGCTCACATATGGGAATCAGTTACGAATATGGGATTATTGCCTTGCTTTACTTCAAACACAATAGAAAAAGGGCGCAGAAATCTGCGCCCTTTTGCTGCTCGGGTATCGGACTGGATTACTTCCAACCAACTTCGTTAAAGATCTTCTGTGCCTCGGGGATGTTTTTGGCGACTTCTGATAGGTTCACCTTATCCGCTTTGAATTCCCCCAAAGCGGCCACGTTCTCAGCCAGCGCAACGCCTTCGACAGCGGGGAATTCATCGTTTCCGTTCGAGAAGTAGACCTGTGCCTGATCGCTTGCGAGATACTCTAGGAACTTAATCGCGTTCTCTTTGTTCGGCGCGTTAGCTGCGACGCCCGCACCCGAAAGGTTCATATGCGCGCCTTCGGCGTCCTGTGCCGGGAACTGCACGCCGATCATCTCGATATCCGCGCTCAGGTCTTTGACGTCTTTGCGTATGGCGCGGGCGAAATAGTATGAGTTCGAAACTGCAATCTCGCACTCACCCGATACGATGCCGCGCAGTTGGTCGGTGTCACCGCCCTGAGGTTTGCGTGCCATATTGGCAACGATACCTTCGGCCCATTTCCTGGCTTCTTCCACACCGTGATTGGTGATGATCGATGCCAAAAGCGTCTGATTATAGGTATTGCTGGACGAGCGAATGCAAACCAGCCCCTGATACTCAGGCTTTGCCAGATCCAGATAAGTTGCAGGCGGGTTAGCGACATCAGCTTTGTCAAAGAAGATGATCCGCGCGCGCTGCGAAAAGCCGTACCACTGATTGTCTTCGTCCTGTAGGTTCGAAGGGATACGCTCCTCCAATACCGTACTTTCGACTGGTTGCAGGATGCCTGCGTTTTTGGCGCGCGCCAGACGCGAAGTGTCGACCGTCAGCAAGATATCAGCGGGCGAGTTTGCGCCTTCGGCTTCCATCCGCGCGATCAGTTCGTCGGCCTTGCCTTCGATGCGGTTGATGGTGATGCCGGTGGCCTCTTCGAAGTCGGAATACAGGCGTTCGTCGGTGTCGTAGTGGCGCGAGGAATACAGGTTCAGCTCGCCCTCGGCTGCGGCAGAGGTGGCGATCAGGGCCGTCAGGGTGGCGGCAAAGCAGGTAGAGGATTTCAGCATCATTTGTCCCAACATTGAAAATCGTGACGGGGATTAACCCGACTGATTTGGTCAATTAAACGATTCTCGGTGGGATGCAAGGAAATCCGACAAAATTAGTTGGTCAAAGCGTCGCTGAACTTACCTTGCCGGACGGCCCCTTCAGGATTGACGCCGCCTATTTTGTTTTCTTTCGGGTTGCCGTGGGACGGGTGACGGTGCCGGCTCGGGGTCCGGATCGTCGCTGAGCACCGGTTCTTTGGTCAGCATCGCCTGTGTTACCGCTTCCATGTATTTCTGCAGCATGACCGGCGGATCAGCTGGGGCCAGCTTGATTGACAGCCTACTTGCGCCTTCCTGATTATAGGCATAGCGCGAGGAATAACTTGCGTTGACCTGCGCCGCCACGGGGCCCCAGCCACCTTTGACCGATGCGCTGCCTGATTTCTCGGTCTGTTTGGTCATCGAGATCGCCATCTTTACCTCGATCTCGGCCTCTTGCACCGCATAGAACGCGGGCAGGAAACCCATCGACACGAGGCTGAATTCCTTTGGGGGACCATCGGGGTTGGATAGATCGGGAAGCTGGATCTTCTGATCCGCCATGTATTTGGCGATATCAGTCGAATGTCTATCCAATTCAGTTTGCGACTCTGCCACGGAAATCGCCAGTTTCTGAACCATTTCCGCGAAAGGGACGTTTAGCAGTTCCTGCCCGATACTCATTTCCAATCTCCTTTGTGAATTCAGTCTCTATCAATAATCTTCGTTGCGGACCGTCTTTTGACCGAGAACGAGACCTTCGCTGCGTTCTGGCTGACCGCCTGTTTCTTCGCGTTTGTAGCGAACTGGGCTTTATTGCCATCCCGACCAAGCCCAACAAAGGCTTCGACCTGGACATTGTCGATGGTGAAATCGTCGCTGCCGTCGGATCCTGCAAGGATCTGTTCGCCCAGGGCCTGCGAAAAAACCTGCGCATCCACGATCTGCGTATCTTTGTCTTCAACCTCCATTCCGCTCTGGCCTCCGGCCATTGGGTTCACCACCGGAGAACCCGAGCCCATCAGCATGCCACTGCCTCCTTCTTCCAGATCGTCGATCTGGTCTTGCAGGTCTTGGATAGTCTCCAGCAACACGACCTCGCGCGCCTCCAGCGCGGTCAGGCGGTTTTCCAATGACTGAAGCAGTGTGGTGAACGCCTCGGGCAGTTCGGTGATGCGCACATCTATAGGATGTTTTTTGGGGGTCTTGTCCTTTTTAGTCGCCATCGACCCCTCCACCGGAACCACCTTCATCCACCGGTCCCGGCGCGAACCGCATCCGCATGGTCGACGCGCTGCTCGCATCGAGCGTATCTGTTTGCGTCAGTTTTGGCCCACACAGAAACGCGCCAATGATCCCGCGTTTGCCTTCTTCTGTGGTGCTGGTCATCTCCATGACGACCTTCAATTCTACATCGACATCCTGCATGTGGTAAAAGACTGGCGGAATGCCCATCTCGCGCAGTTCCTGAGGATAGTTCTTCAGCGCGTTCAACTGATCCAGGCTAAGCTGTTCGGCGGCTTGGGCCACGCTTCGGCCTATATCGGCCACCATCTCGGTCAGGGTTGTTCCTAATAGCGTATCCAGATCATCGTTGGCCAACCCGACCTCCCGTCATAAAAAACAGTGAAAGCGTATCACGAGACCGTCTCATAACAATACTAAATCTCAGAACCGGACTTTCGGAGCGATTTCCGGCACTTCCGCCGACACGAAAGGGCGCTAGAAGCAGGGCATAAAAAAACCGCGCTCGAAAGCGCGGTTTTTGAATTAAGTTCGTGTAGCCCTTAGCCCTGGCGAGCTTTGAACTTGCGCTGCGTCTTGTTGATCACGTAGACGCGGCCTTTGCGACGCACAACCCGGCAATCACGGTGCCGGTTCTTGAGCGAGCGGAGCGAGTTCTTGACCTTCATGGGTCTGTCTCCAATCTGCGGCGCCTTCATCAAAGACGTGGCCAGCGCCTGGGTTAATCGGGTGCCCCGGAAAGACCAGAGCAATGAATTCATGGTGGGCGGTACAAGGATCGAACTTGTGACCCCTTCGATGTCAACGAAGTGCTCTACCGCTGAGCTAACCGCCCATGAAACCGTTGCGTGACCTGCCCCATAACGAAATGGGGCGCGGAACCCCGCGCCGGTAGCGGGGTCTATAAAAGGAGTCGTTGGGGGGATCAAGGGGTTTGGCAGAACTATTTTACGGTCTATGTTGAGTGCGAACAACGGAGAGCCCATGCCCGACGCCGCCACCAATGCAGCCTATATTCTGGATATGCCCGCAACGCGTACGTCCTGCGTGGTATTTGCCTCGCCCCATAGCGGTCGGACCTATCCCGAGTCTTTGTTGAAGCGGTCTGTTTTGAACCGCAATATGATTCGGTCCTCCGAGGATGCGTATGTCGATCAGCTTTTTTCCTCAGTCGCTGAATTCGGTGCACCGCTGCTCGCCGCGGCCATGCCGCGCGCCTATCTGGACCTGAATCGCAATTCGGATGAATTGGACCCCGCTTTGATACAGGGTGCGCGTCGTCACGGACATAATCCGCGGGTTACCTCGGGCCTCGGGGTGATTCCCCGCGTGGTCGCCAACGGCAGGGCGATCTACAGCGGCAAGCTGACTATGGATGAGGCGCGCCTGCGGATCGATACCTATTGGCGTCCATACCATACTCGTCTGAAATCTCTGCTGGCGGAATCGCATCAGTTGTTTGGGCAGGCCATTCTGATTGATTGCCACTCGATGCCGCACGAGGCGGTGGCGCTGGCCGGCGGCTCGCGCCGGGCCCGACCGGAAATCGTTTTGGGCGATCGGTTCGGTGCGGCCGCTTCCGGTGTGATCGTTGATCAGATCGAGGCCGCTTTTGCCGACGCGGGTCTGAATGTGGCGCGCAACACGCCTTTTGCAGGGGCCTACGTCACCCAGACCTATGGTCGACCTGCCCGCCATCAGCATGCGGTTCAAATCGAGATCGATCGTTCACTTTATATGAACGAGGAAACGATCCAGCCGAACGGCAACTTTGAGGCGTTGCGTGATGTGTTGCGGCAGGTCACCGCGCAGATCACCAGTATCGGGTCCGATCCAATGTCACTTGCCGCCGAATAGACCTAGCGCAGCGCACGACCTTTTACGATTGCATCACTGCCGAAACGGCGCCGGATTTCGTCCGTCGCACGTTCGGCCTGTGATCGGCGTTCTGCACCGGGATCCAGAAGGTCGCCCGAGATATCGGCCTGATCCTCAGAGCATAGGTCAGACAGGCCGCATCCCAAAAGGCGATAGGGACCCTGATCGCCAACCTGATCAAATAGCCCACGAGCGGTGCGATAAATCCGATCCGCTATCTGAGTCGCATCGCGTAGTGATATCCGCCGGGTGATGATCTTGTGGTTGGCCTGTTTAAGCTTCAGCGTCACCACTCGCCCAGCCAATCCCTTGGCTTTGGCCCGGTCGGCTACCTTTTCAGACATACGCCACAGATGCCCGTCCAGAATTTCAAGACTGGCGGTATCCTCGAAAAAAGTGGTCTCATTACTGATCGACTTCATCGGCTCATGGGCCGATACGCGCCGTTTGTCCTGCCCTCGCGCCAGATGCCACAGACGGTAGCCCATTGATCCGAACCGCGCGGTCAGCGCCTCCTGATCCCAGCGCAGAAGATCAGCAAATGTGCGAATCCCCGCGCGATCCAGAGATTCCTGCGCCGCCGGACCAATTCCCCAGATTAATCGCACCGGCCGGTCATGCAGGAAATCAGCCGTCTCGGCCTTGCCGATCACTGAAAAACCCCGAGGCTTGTCGAGATCCGAGGCCACCTTGGCCAGAAACTTGTTATGGCTCAAGCCAATCGATCCCGTCAGGCCCAGCTCATCTTTCATCCTCTTGACCAGACGCGCAAGCATGACCGCTGGCGGTGCACCATGCAGCCGCTCGGTGCCGGATAGGTCCATGAACGCCTCATCCAGCGACAGTGGTTCAACATCAGGTGTCAACTCGTCCATCATGGTGCGTATCTCGCGCGAGACGCTGGCATAGAGTGACATACGCGGTTTGATCACCACCGCTTCTGGGCATAGTTGAAGCGCCTTGAACATTGGCATGGCTGAACGTACCCCGCGAACGCGGGCCACGTAACATGCAGTTGATACCACCCCGCGCTTGCCGCCGCCAATGATCACAGGCTTGTCGGCAAGTTCGGGATTGTCGCGCTTTTCGACCGAAGCATAAAAAGCATCGCAATCCATATGCGCGATCGTCAGGTCAAACAGCTCTGGGTGCGATTTGACCCTCGGGCTGCTGCAAGTTGGGCAGCGCGGCCCTTGCTTAATTTCCTTCAGGCAGTCGCGACAGATGGCGGGCATGATGTAGTTTCTTTCCGGCCAGCGGCGGATTGATCAAGACATTCGATAGGTTAATAAGTATCGCGAATGGATAAGGATAAAAAGAGGACCGATGGACTTCGCCGGGGCAAAAATAGCGTTGTTTCTGGGGCGCAAGCTGCTGGTCATTCTAAGAGATGATCGATCTGATATCCCGTTTCCAGGTCATCTCGATTTTCCAGGCGGCGGGAAAAAGTCAGGCGAAACACCGATCGAATGCGCGTTGCGTGAAACAGATGAAGAGGTTGGGCTGCGCCTGTGCGCAACCGATCTTGTCTGGTCACGGCAATATGGTCAAAGCTGGTTCTACGTCGCCCTGCGCCCGCCGGAAGATGTTGGTCTGATCCGTTTTGGGGACGAAGGGCAGGGGTGGAGGCTGATTTGTCCGCAGGATTATCTGTCGAATCCGTTGGCCATTCCAAATTTTGCAGATCGCCTTCGGGATTATTTGTCGGAAACGGCGCAGCTTTGAACGGGACTTCGAAAGAAAACCCCCCGCGCCTGCGGGGGGAGGTAACGAGCCTCAGGAAGAGATGGCCCGTTGGGGAGTGTCTTGTGTGTAGAATCGCCGAAAATGGCGTTTTTCGATAGCCACAAGCCGAACGCCATAAAACTCATGTTTTTCATGTGTGTTTTCGGGCACAGGGACGATTTGGCGCGGCGGCGCGAAAAATTGACCTAACGTCAATTGCTTGAGCACCGTTCCTTCCGCAATTTTTGGCTTTTCGCCTAATGGTGAGTCAATGAATTTAACTCGCTCAAAACTGCTTGTGCGGCGGCTTTGGGGTCATCCGCCTGATAAATCGGGCGGCCCACGACGATATGATCGGCCCCATCGCCGATTGCACTGGCCGGGGTTGCGACCCGCTTTTGGTCGCCCAAAGCTGCACCAGCAGGGCGTACCCCAGGGGTTACAATCAAACGACCTTCGGATTGGGGCAGGGCGCGGATTAGCGCGGCTTCCTGAGGACTGGCGATGACGCCATCAGCTCCGGCCTCGAAAGCCTTGGCCGCGCGTTCTACAACGAGGTCCTGTACGTCACCCGCTTTCAGAAGGCTTGCATCCAGATCGTCCCTGTTCAGTGATGTCAGGACTGTTACCGCCAGAATTTTCATGTCCTTGCCTGCAGCGCCCTCCTTTGCGGCGCGTACGACATGCGGATCACCATGCACCGTCAAGAAGTCCAGATCGAACTGAGCCAACCCACGCACTGCATTTTCTACAGTGTTGCCGATATCGAACAGCTTCATGTCCAAGAAAATGCGCTTTCCGTGATCCTGTTTCAACTCGTTGGCCAATGCCAGACCGCCGCCAGTCAACATACCCAGCCCGATCTTATAGAACGAAACCGAGTCGCCCAGCCGCTCGGCCATGGCTAGACCCTGCAGGGCGTTTGGGACGTCGAGGGCTACGATAAGGCGGTCATCGGACATGGGGCGCTCCTTTTTGGCAAACGTTTGCGTCCTAACGGGTTCAGGGCGATCTGTCCATGTGTGAAGCCCGAGGTGACGCAGATCACTCACTATTTTGCGCAATGTGCTAAAGTACCGACGTTCAGAACAGGGATAGAAATGATGAAAAAGGTAATAGTACTTGGCGTGGCACTGATGTTGGCCGCATGCGAAGACGCGCCTCAAAGCGATCCGCCCGAAACCGGTGTCGCGCCGGCTCCAATCAATGACAATCTTCTGTTAGTGCGCGGGTACCGATCGGAAGACGACTGGTGTCAATTGACCGGGGAAACAGCCTATACCGGCAACTTCCTCGATCATACAGCAGATCTGGTTTCATGCCCTACAGGCAGCAGTGCCGAGCAGTCTTTGGTCGAAATGTACAACGCTGAATTGATGGGAGAAACTGGCGGTTATTCCGTCTACTCGATTCCGCGCGGATGACGCCGTTTTATATGCTCTAGCCTCTTGAATGGGAAAAGACATTTCCCAAATTGAATGTGAGGCCCAGACCGACGCGTGCCGCCAAGCGGGCGCATCAATACGGGGCGCTTAAGAAAAGGAGAATGCTATGGACTTGAACAAGTTCACCGAGCGGGCACGGGGTTTCGTGCAAGCCGCGCAGACCATTGCGCTGCGCGAGGGGCACCAAAGGCTGGAGCCCACACATATCTTGAAAGCATTGATGGACGACGATCAGGGGCTGGCCAGCAACCTGATCACACGCGCTGGCGGCGCACCGAACCGCGTGGTTGAGGCGTTGGACGCGGCCATGGGCAAAATCCCGAAGGTCAGCGGCGACGCCAGCCAGATCTATATGGACGGCCAGACCGCCAAGGTTTTGGACGAGGCAGAGAAGCTCGCCACCAAGGCGGGCGACAGCTTTGTGCCGGTCGAACGCGTTCTGATGGCGCTGTGTATGGTGAAATCCAAAGCCAAAGAGGCTTTGGAGGCCGGTGCTGTATCGGCCCAGAAACTGAACGAAGCGATCAACGATATCCGCAAGGGCCGCACTGCTGACACCGCATCGGCGGAAGAAGGCTACGACGCGCTTAAGAAATATGCGCGCGACCTGACCGAGGCTGCAGCCGAAGGCAAGATCGACCCGATCATCGGGCGGGATGAGGAAATCCGCCGTTCGATGCAGGTTTTGTCGCGCCGCACCAAGAACAATCCGGTACTGATTGGTGAACCCGGCGTCGGTAAGACCGCGATTGCCGAGGGCATGGCCCTGCGCATCGTCAATGGTGATGTGCCGGAATCATTGAAGGACAAGAAGCTTCTCGCGCTCGACATGGGTGCGCTGATCGCCGGTGCTAAATATCGCGGTGAGTTCGAAGAACGACTGAAGGCTGTTCTGACCGAGGTGACCGAAGCCGCCGGTGAGATCATACTGTTCATCGACGAGATGCACACGCTGGTAGGTGCCGGTAAATCCGACGGCGCGATGGATGCCGCCAACCTGATCAAGCCTGCGCTTGCCCGGGGTGAGTTGCATTGTATCGGCGCGACGACGCTGGATGAGTACCGCAAATACGTCGAGAAAGACGCAGCCCTCGCCCGCCGGTTCCAGCCGGTTATGGTCACTGAGCCGACAGTTGAGGACACGATCAGCATCCTTCGCGGTATCAAGGAAAAATACGAGCTGCACCACGGTGTGCGCATCTCGGACTCAGCGCTCGTGTCGGCGGCGACCCTGTCGCATCGCTACATCACCGACCGCTTCCTGCCTGACAAAGCCATAGACCTTGTCGATGAAGCGGCGTCGCGTTTGCGGATGGAGGTGGATTCCAAGCCCGAGGAACTCGATCAACTGGATCGTCAGATCTTGCAGATGCAGATCGAGGAAGAGGCGCTGAAGCTTGAGGATGATGCGGCATCAAAAGATCGTCTGGAAACCTTGCAAAAGGATCTGGCTGATCTGCAGGAGAAATCCGCCGAGATGACTGCTCAGTGGCAGGCAGAACGCGACAAGCTGGCTGGCGCGCGTGATCTGAAGGAACAACTCGACAAAGCGCGCGCTGATCTGGAGATCGCCAAGCGTGAGGGCAACCTCGCCAAGGCGGGTGAGCTGTCCTATGGCGTCATCCCCGAGCTTGAGAAAAAGCTGACCGAGGCTGAAAACGCCGAAAGCAACGCCATGATGGCCGAGGAAACGGTGCGCCCGGAACAGATCGCTTCGGTGGTCGAACGCTGGACCGGTATCCCGACCTCGAAAATGCTGGAAGGCGAGCGCGAGAAACTGCTGCGGATGGAAGACGATCTGCATTCCCGCGTGATCGGTCAGGATGCGGCGGTCACTGCCGTTGCCAACGCCGTGCGCCGTGCGCGTGCCGGTCTGAATGACGAGAACCGCCCATTGGGCTCGTTCCTGTTCCTCGGCCCGACCGGCGTGGGCAAGACCGAGCTGACCAAGGCCGTGGCGAACTTCCTGTTCGACGACGACAACGCGATGGTGCGCATCGACATGTCCGAGTTCATGGAGAAACACGCGGTCGCCCGTCTGATCGGTGCCCCTCCGGGCTATGTCGGCTATGACGAAGGTGGTGTGCTGACCGAAGCCGTGCGGCGCAGACCCTATCAGGTCGTGCTGTTTGACGAGGTCGAAAAGGCACACCCGGATGTGTTCAACGTGCTGCTGCAGGTCCTGGACGATGGCGTCCTGACCGATGGTCAGGGTCGTACCGTCGACTTCAAGCAGACGCTGATCATCCTGACGTCGAACCTTGGGTCTCAGGCACTCAGCCAGTTGCCCGAAGGAGCGGACAGCGCGCAGGCGCGGCGCGACGTGATGGATGCGGTCCGGGCGCATTTCCGGCCCGAGTTCCTGAACCGTCTGGATGAGACCATCATCTTCGACCGGCTCAAACGGGCCGATATGGATGGCATCGTCGATATCCAGATGGCGCGCCTGCAGAAACGTCTGGCCGCCCGCAAGATCGAGCTGGCACTGGATGATGGCGCGAAGGAATGGCTGGCCAATGAAGGCTATGATCCGGTCTTCGGTGCCCGCCCGCTGAAACGCGTGATCCAACGTGCCTTGCAGAACCCGCTGGCCGAGGCACTGCTGGCCGGTGAGATAAAGGATGGTGAGACCGTTCCGGTGACCGCCGGAACCGATGGTTTGATCATCGGCGACCGGCTGGGAACGTCCGAGCGTCCGCGCCCGGATGATGCAGTCGTGCATTAAATCTCAGGTAATGAAGAGACCCGCCATCCAGGCGGGTCTTTTTTTGGTGGCTTGTATTGCGACTAAGAGCGTTCAGACCTGCCCGGTCAGATCCTGCGCCAGCATCATTGCGTTGCCGTCCGGGTCGTAAAATGTGGCAGTGCTGACCATCCCCTCAATCGTCTCGGTTTCGCCGTCAAACCGAACTCCAGCCCCTTCCAAAGCATCGCGTGCGCTTGCGATATCAGCAACACCAAAGACCGGAACGGTGTTTCCGGGCGCTGGTTCTGCCTGCTCGCCCAAACCAAGGGTGACGCCTTCGGTTTTGGTGAGCATCTCGCTCCAACCCGCCTCATCAATATGATGGATCAACTCAAACCCGAGCTTGTCATTATACCAGCGCGCACTGGCGTGGCGATCTTTGACCGAAATGGCAAGAGTGATGGTGTTTTCTAAGGAAACGAGGGCCATGGAACTTTCCTTTTGTCCTAAAATAAAGTAACTATACTTTATGAACATTAAGACACTTGTCAAGCTCACCTCTCGGGCCTGGTCGCTGAACATTCTTGCGCAGCTACACCAGGGGGTTCCGGGCAGGCAGGCCCCATTGCTCGCCGCGACCGGGGCAAGCCGGACGGCATTTGTGGCAAGTCTTGAACATCTGGTCAGCCTTGGTTTGCTTGAACGGAACCCGGGCCACGGCCACCCTTTAAGACCTGAGTTCCGTTTGACCAAAGCTGGGGTTCAGGCGGCGACAGTAGCGGCAGAAATCATGGCCTTGGTGCCGGATGATACTGAATTGAAGCTACTGCGCCGCAGCTGGACGGTTCCTATTCTGGCGCTGACCCGCCAACCTCGGCGCTTTTCCGGGCTCAGGTCGGATCTTCGGGTGATCACGGATCGCGCATTGTCGTCCTCGCTCAAGCAATTAGAGGAGCAGGACTGGGTGCGGCGCGATATTGAAACTTCGGCCCGGCTGCCCTTTCCGACCTATCAGGCGGTCAATCTTGGGTGCGAAATAAACCGTGTTGTCGGCTTGAACATCGGGTGACCGTTATCCTCGCGCCCAAGCCACCTAATTTTCGTTACAATCTGTTCGCTCAATCGTGACGCCTGTTTCCTTGGCTCTGTGCTATCAGACCTTACCTCAGTTTCGAGGTTAATGGATAACGGAGAACCAAATGGCGCATCGCTGGACCAACAAACTGACGCATGCGGACGTCACCCCAAGGGCGGCGTTTCTGAACCGGCGACAGGTCATGGCAGGTTTGGCGGGTGTCGGGCTGGCGAGTCTGGCGCGGCCAGCGGCGGCCGAGGCGCTTGAACCGAATACATGGGAAGAGATTACTTCCTACAACAATTATTATGAGTTCGGGACTCGCAAGGATGATCCGGCGAAATATGCACACACGCTGGTGACCGAGCCCTGGAGTGTCACCATCGACGGTCTGGTCGAACGCCCCGGTGACTATGATTTCAAAGACATCATGTCTGAAATGACGGTCGAGGAGCGAATCTATCGGTTCCGCTGTGTCGAGGCCTGGTCAATGGTGATACCTTGGAACGGGTTTGAACTGGCAGATCTACTCGGCATGGCTGGCGTTCAAGACGGCGCGAAATACGTGGCGTTTGAGACCGCCTATCGTCCCGATGAGATGCCGGGTGTCGCATATCCGGTGCTCGACTGGCCGTATCGCGAAGGGCTGCGTTTGGATGAGGCGATGCATCCGCTGACCATTATGGCTACTGGGATCTATGGCAGGGACATCCCGAACCAGAACGGCGCGCCTTTGCGATTGGTGGTACCGTGGAAATACGGCTTCAAATCGATCAAATCGATCGTGCGGATTACCTTGACGGATACCCAGCCTCCGACAAGTTGGAACATGGCAGGTCCTAGGGAATATGGGTTCTACAGCAATGTGAACCCCAATGTGGATCACCCCCGCTGGTCGCAGGCTTCGGAACGTCAAATCGGCGGAGGTCTGTTTGCCAAGCGAATCCCGACGCTGATGTTCAACGGATATGAAAATGAGGTCGCCAGCCTTTACGAAGGCATGGATCTGGCGAAGAACTACTGAGATGATGCGGCGGCTCAACGACCTCTTGCGGCGGCTTCCCAATTGGGCCGTTTATCTGCTGGGCGCGCTGCCTGCGCCCTGGTTGTTTTATCAGGGCATGACCGGTGGTCTCGGGGTCGAGCCGATCGAGGCGCTCGAGCATGAGTTTGGCGAACTGGCGCTGCAGCTTCTGATTTTGGGTCTCGCGATTTCGCCCTTGCGTCGCTTCGCTGGCCTAAATCTGATGAAGTTCCGCCGCGCGATAGGTGTACTGACATTTTCCTATGTCGCATTGCACCTGTTGATCTGGCTGGTTCTGGATGTTCAGATTCCCAGCCAAATCTGGGCGGACATTATCAAGCGGCCCTATATCACGGTGGGCATGGCTGCTTTTGTATTGTTACTGCCGCTTGCAATCACGTCTAACAACTGGGCGGTTCGCCGTTTGGGGCCTCGTTGGCGCAAATTGCATCGTCTGGTCTATCCAGCAGCAATTCTGGGCGCGCTTCATTATGTGATGCTGGCGAAGGGGTTTCAGATCGAGCCATTGGTCTACCTGGCTATTATTCTGGGCCTTCTGGTCATGCGCCTGCCGGTCACATCATTCCTGATCCGGTTTAGGCAAGCCGATTCAGCCTGACTCGCAGGCGAGTCTGTGGGTAACAGTGTGAATAACATATCCATGGCGCTGATTTGCGATGGTCTGTGTCCGCGACTTCCGGGTTAAATGGCTGGATACTCTTCGTAACCATTTGTTTTAGTAAGATAAAATACTGTTTTTGCGTTTTTTTGTGTTTTTTTGATTTTTCCACTTGCGGCTTCTGGGCGATATACTTAGAACGCCCTTCACCGGCGCTGCTGAGGTGCTGGGACGCGGTGGAAGCTGCGGAGACGCTCGGGAGAGACTGGGGGCATCTGAGGTTTTT
>NZ_JBQFRX010000007.1:0-159864 GCF_056537605.1 Ruegeria sp. C5
CCGATCGCGATGGAAGACGGCCTGCGCTTTGCGATCCGCGAAGGCGGCCGCACCGTCGGCGCCGGCGTCGTCTCGAAAATCATCGAGTAATTCGCGTAAGCGAATATACAAAGAAAGGGCGTCCCTCGGGGCGCCCTTTTTCGTTTTTGCCTAAGCCAACAGTAATGCTAACTTCTTTAGTATTGAGACATTGCAATTAGAAAGAGGTCATAAGATGCACTTTTGGGCGCGTTCAGTTTGTCTTGTCGCAGCGGTTGCTTTCTCATCTACTTCTGCGTCCTCACAACAGATCGCGGATCGGATCTATTTGGGCGGACCAATTGTAACGATGAACGATACGGCTCCGTCCGCCGAAGCTGTCGCAGTCAAAGACGGGCGCATTCTTGCGGTTGGGTCGCTATCTGACTTGTCGGTGCATCAGGGTGAGGAAACCGAAACCTATGATCTGGAAGGGCGCGCGATGCTTCCGGGTTTCGTTGATAGCCACGGACATGTCGTCATGGGCGGCTTGCAGGCACTGTCCGCTAACCTTCTTGCGCCACCGGATGGGGATGTCATTGATATCGCCAGTCTGCAATCCACGCTGACTGACTGGGCCGAGGAGAATGCGCAAGCCGTTGAGCAGGTCAAAATGATCATCGGCTTTGGTTACGACAATGCTCAATTAAGGGAACTCCGTCACCCAACACGACAAGAGCTGGACATTGTGTCTGAAGACTTGCCGGTCGTCATTATTCATCAGTCTGGACATATAGGTGTCGCAAACTCGAAAGCTTTGGAATTGGCTGGTATAACGGCGGCTTCCGAAGCACCTCCGGGCGGGGTGATCCAACGCGATGAGGCCGGAGAGCCAAACGGTGTTCTGGAGGAGTACGCGTTCTTTTCTGTTCTCGTTCCCTTGCTGGGAAATCTGGGTGAAGAGGGTCTGGCAGCATTTGCCCGAGCTGGAACCGACCTTTGGGCAAAGTTTGGATATACGACCGGGCAGGAAGGCCGATCATCAGGTCAGATTGTCGAGGTTCTCAGGAAAGTTGCTGCGGAAGAAGCTCTTCCAATCGATGTAGTAGCCTTCCCGGATGTTCTTGAGTCGAAAGAGTTTATTGGTGCGAACACTTCGAAAAGCTACGAAAACAGGGTTCGGGTCGGGGGCTGTAAACTTACAATTGATGGCTCGCCGCAAGGTTTCACCGCTTTAAGGGATCGGCCCTATTATGATCCGGTTGGGAACTATGCTGCCGGCTACGCAGGATACGCAGCCATCACGATTGAGCAACTCCAGGACGCGGTGAATTGGTGTTACGACAACGATTTCCAAATCCTCGTGCATTCCAACGGTGAAGGGGCATCTGACATGCTGATTGCTGCACTAGAAGAGGCACAGATCAAGTATGGCGATCCCGGCAACCGCCCCGTTCTGATTCACGGTCAGTTCCTTCGAGAGGATCAGGTCGCAAGCCTTAAGCGCCTTGGTGTGTTTCCGTCGCTCTTTCCGATGCATACGTTCTATTGGGGCGATTGGCACCGGGATCATACTGTCGGGCCGATAAATGCGGAAAATATTTCGCCTACAGGATGGCTGCACGAGCGTGGCATGATGTTCGGCACGCATCACGATGCGCCGGTCGCCTTTCCGAACAGCATGCGTGTTCTCGCCGCGACGGTAACCCGCCGCACACGGTCTGGTGACATTTTGGGCCCCCATCAAAGAGTCGACGTTATGACCGCCTTGAAAGCCATGACAATCTGGCCCGCCTGGCAGCATTTTGAAGAAGACGAGAAGGGGTCTATCGAAGTTGGAAAAGTCGCGGACTTTGTGATTTTGTCGGACGATCCTACTGCCGTCGATCCGGAAACACTGGCGGAGCTTGAAGTGCGTGTAACGATTAAAGGCGACGAGGTGGTCTATGAAGCGGAAGGCGATGTCAGAGAGGGAAATCTGCAATTCTCGCCATTTTCAAATGACCCTGTGATTGCACACCTTTTCATGCACGCGGTCTATCAAGGCATGAAGGTTGAAGCCCCGTGGCTTGTTAGGAACTAGCCTGTGGGTTTTGGGAACTGAGACGTCACCGAATTGGTTTTATCCGGCGACAGCTTTGGCTTCACCGTTGAGCTGATCGCGCCGATCGCGATGGAAGACGGTCTGCGCTTCGCGATCCGCGAAGGCGGTCGCACTGTCGGCGCCGGTGTTGTGTCGAAAGTCATCGAGTAATCACGGTAGGTCGGGGTTCAGCCCGGCACATCGGTGAGCCTAAGTAGGCCGCTCCAAAAGGGGCGGCCTTTTTTACATTGCTAAGAACATTTTGATGATCTACTCAAGAGAGAGTTGCCGTAAGCTCAGGGTTGAGCCCCGCCTTCAAGTAGCTCTAAATGCTCCTTTAAAGTGGACGGGTGCGTTCGAGTCGCACGCGGCATCATGTTTTTCGCGAGAACGCTATGTACGAACTGAACAGAACACTGGCGCGGCGGGCGTTCAAAGAAATGCTGGGTCAAGCTAACCATTTCCTGATCACAATTTTGGTCGGTTTGAACGGAGTTAGATCGGGCCGTGCGGGTATTGAGAAAGAGTTCCACACAAGCTGGAATCCACAATCTGTCCCGCGATCAGCGGATCGAAGTAGAGAGTTCGTCTTAGACCTTGCCTTGGTTCGCGCAATTGACGCGTTTGATACATATATGATGACGACTGTTCGCAAACCGTGCGCGCTTTCAGAATCTGATTTTCTAACTAAAATGAATGCGACTGGCCAAAGCGTAGCGAGGCGGCTTGAAGTTTTCGACGAACGACTTGCTCCTTTGCCGCGCTACCAAAAAGCGGCACTTTCAGTTGCCATTGATTGGCGAAATAGACGGGTTCACAGCCTTTCAACGCCTTCGTTGGATAAGCGCACAGCCAGACTACTTTTGGGTAACTCAAAAACGTTTTCAAGTGAGTATAGTGGCTTGAAAATTGAAGAATTTGTTTCTCATTTCAAAGCTGGTTCACCTCCAACCTTTAAAGAGGCAGCATCGATAATCCGAATGGTTCACGAAGCAGTTGAACATTACGATCAGTATTTGCTTCGACATGTTCCAATCGAGAGCTACCTGAAAACTGCACTTCTACAATTTTTGAGCGCTGGTGTATCGAGCCCAGCAAATGGTATTCACAAGACTTGGAACAGCCCCAAAAAAGAGCGCAAAGTTAAACGTCTTTTGAGAATGGTAGGAGTGAACGAAACTGAGCAGGCTACAGGTAGAAAAGTACCCGATGATTTTGTTCAGCAGCTGATAACTCTTCAAAGCAATGAAGTATTGGAATTTCTTCAGGTGTGACAGTCTATTTATTGGAGACAGTAGAATTGCCCTTGCCAAACCCCACCAACCCCACTAATACGCGCGAGTTCTCAACAAGAACATCAAGGCGGGGTGATTCCCGCCTTTTGGGTTCGATGAGGGTTGGCGATGCGCGTCTGTCCTCCTCTCAACCTCAACGCCTGATAAAAGGCTGTATCTATGCAAAGCCAAAACATCCGTATTCGGCTGAAGGCATTTGACTATCGCGTTCTGGATGCCAGCACGCAAGAGATCGTCAACACTGCCAAGCGGACCGGCGCGAACGTGCGCGGCCCGATCCCGCTGCCGAACAAGATTGAGAAGTTCACGGTTCTCCGTGGCCCTCACGTTGACAAGAAATCCCGCGACCAGTTCGAGATCCGTACGCACAAGCGTCTCTTGGACATCGTTGATCCGACCCCCCAGACCGTTGACGCGCTGATGAAGCTCGACCTCGCTGCTGGTGTGGACGTCGAGATCAAGCTGCAGTCGTAAGATCGGAGGGTATAGATTATGCGCTCTGGTATTATCGCAAAAAAAGTTGGCATGACCCGCCTGTTCATGGAAGACGGCAAGCAGATCCCTGTGACCGTTCTCCACCTGGACAACCTGCAGGTCGTTGCACAGCGCACCGCTGACAAAGACGGCTACACTGCCGTTCAGCTGGGCGCCGGTGCTGCCAAAGCAAAACGCACCTCGAAGGCCATGCGCGGTCACTATGCCGCTGCCAAGGTCGAGCCCAAGCGTAAGCTGGCCGAGTTCCGCGTCTCCGAAGATGGCCTGATCGATGTGGGCGCCGAGATTTCGGCGGAACACTTCCTGGAAGGTCAGAAGGTTGACGTTTCGGGCACCTCGATCGGTAAAGGCTTTGCCGGTGCAATGAAGCGCTGGAACTTTGGTGGTCTGCGCGCCTCGCACGGTGTTTCGATCAGCCACCGTTCGCACGGTTCGACCGGTCAGTGTCAGGATCCGGGCAAGGTGTTCAAAGGCAAGAAGATGGCCGGTCACATGGGTGCTGCCCGTGTTACCACTCAGAACCTGGAGGTTGTCAAAACCGACGCCGACCGTGGTCTGGTCTTCATCAAAGGCGCCGTTCCCGGACCGAAATCGGGCTGGGTCACTGTCAAGGACGCCGTCAAGAAGAAAGCACCGGAAGGCCTGCCTTTCCCGGCTGCTGTGAAATCGGCTGCAACCGAAGCACCTGCGGAAGAAGCCCCCGCGGAAGGTGGTGAAGCATGAAACTTGATGTAATCAAACTGGACGGCGGCAAAGCCGGCAACATCGAGCTGGATGCGGACCTGTTCGGCCTCGAGCCGCGCGCGGACATCCTGCACCGTGTGGTCCGTTGGCAGCGCAACAACGCGCAGGCCGGCACCCACAAGGTCAAGACCCGCTCGGAAACCAGCTACTCGACCAAGAAGATCTATCGCCAGAAGGGCACCGGTGGCGCACGCCATGGTGACCGTAACGCACCGATCTTCCGTGGTGGTGGTATCTACAAAGGCCCCGTCGTGCGTTCGCACGGCCACGACCTGCCGAAGAAGTTCCGCAAGCTTGGCCTGCGCCACGCTCTGTCGGCAAAAGCCAAGGCAGGTGAACTGGTCGTAATCGAGAACGCCGAAGCCGAAGGCAAGACCGCCGCTCTGGCCAAACAGGTTGCAAACCTGGGCTGGAAACGCGCTCTGGTCATCGATGGCGCGACCGTGAACGAAGGGTTCCTGAAAGCGTCCAAGAACATCGAAGGTCTGGATATCCTGCCGTCGATGGGCGCAAACGTCTATGACATCCTCAAGCGTGACACTCTGGTGCTCACCAAAGCGGCTGTCGAAGCACTGGAGGCTCGTCTGAAATGAGCGCGAAGGCAGAACACTACGACGTGATCCGCAAGCCGGTCATCACCGAAAAGTCGACCATGGCGTCCGAAAACGGCGCGGTTGTCTTTGAAGTGGCGATCGATAGCAACAAGCCGCAAATCAAAGAGGCCGTTGAGGCTCTGTTTGGTGTGAAGGTCAAAGCGGTGAACACCACCGTGACCAAAGGCAAGGTCAAGCGGTTCCGCGGCCAGCTGGGCCGTCGCAAAGACGTCAAAAAAGCATATGTGACCCTGGAAGAGGGGAACACCATCGACGTGAGCACCGGTCTTTGATCCGACGCTTACTGCGACTATTCACGGCCCCGGCGGTTCAACCCGCCGGGGCCGATTTCGTTTCAGACCCTGAAACTGCCCGTGCGCAGGTGTTGGAGAAGATGCGGGCTTTCAGCGCCGAGCCCTATTTTCAGATCGCCGATGAAAAGCTGGGGCTTTTGTCGGTTTTCGACGATCTGAAATACGACCGGGCGGATGTGGACATGATCTCTCCGGCGATGCGCAATCATGTGGTCGATAAGCTTGGTCCGCTGGGGTTTCGCCAGACCTCGGGTACGGTGTTGGAACACGTCGAGGCCGAGATGCGTGTGCACATCCCCAAGTTCCACGCCCTCGGTGCGTCGCCCTTCGACATCACGCGCTATACCGAGAAACGTCCGCAGGATTACTGTCTCCTTACGCCCACACAGGTGGCCTGCCAGTACGTGGATCACTACGTGCTGGACGAAGCGGTGCAGCGGATCGAGGCGTTAATTACGAAGCACCCTATCAACCTGCTCAAACTGGCGGATTATCTGGAAGGGAAACCCAAGCACCGCGCATTTCGCGAGGTTTTGGGTCATATCAAACTCAAGCAACGTATCGCGGTAGAGTCTGAGCCGCTCTGCAGAAGGCGGTCGTTGGGGTAAGAGTTGCGTTGACTCATCAGAAACGCGTCAGAAGCACGTGCAACCCTGGAAGAGAGACCACACATCGATATATCCGGCGGTCCGTGATTGGACGCGTCTTTGGGGAGAGGTAAGTGGCGTGCTCATGGGGGTTGTTCTTACGCGGCGACACAAAAATTTGAGCACTAAACTCTCATATTTTGCACAATTCGCTTGCTATGTCGCGCGGGTAGTCTATCCGGCTTCCAACAAGCAAAAGACATGGCAGGCGCATGACCGAAACCTCTCTCTCGACCCGGGAAAACCCGGATAGAACTGCCGCGCGGGATTGGGTTTCGACGCTTGCCAAATACCGCGAACCTAATCAATGGCGCAGTTCCTTTGAGCTGGGTGTCAGCATTATCCCATTCTTTGTGCTTTGGGCGCTGTCCTGGATGGCATTATCCATCAGCTACTGGCTGGCATTTGCCATTGCGGTCCTGAATGCGGCCTTCCTGCTGCGCCTGTTTGCGATCCAACACGATTGCGGGCACGGGGCGTTCTTCAAGAACCGGACAGTCAGCGACTGGGTTGGACGGGTGATCGGGGTGCTGACCCTTACACCCTATGATGTCTGGCGCCGCACTCATTCTTACCATCACAACAGTTCGGGTAACTTGGACAAGCGGGGAATGGGGGATATCCACACGCTGACAGTGGCTGAGTACCAATCCAAGTCTCCCATGAACCGGTTCTGGTATCGCGTTTACCGCAATCCGGTCACACTGTTCGTACTTGGTCCCGGCTATTTGTTCCTGCTCCAAAACCGTCTGCCCTTGGGTTTAACTGGTAGCGCTCGGTTCTGGGTCAGCGCGATGGGTACCAATATAGCTATTCTGACCGCCCTTTTTGCTGTCTACTACTATGGCGGCTTGATGCCGGTCCTATTGATTTTTCTGCCCTCAACCCTGATTGCGGCAACTGCAGGAGTATGGCTGTTTTATGTTCAGCACCAATTCGAAGAAACGCATTGGGAATCGGACAAGGATTGGCAGTTGCACGAGGCGGCCCTGCACGGAAGCTCGCATTATATTCTGCCGCCGGTGCTACAGTGGTTCAGTGCCAATATCGGCATCCACCACGTGCACCATCTGTACAACCGCATTCCGTTCTACCGCCTGACCGAAGTGCTGCGCGATCACGACGAGTTGGCAAACAGCAACAGGATGACCATTCGTGAGAGCATTGCCAACGCGCGGTTGCACCTGTGGGACGAAAAACACCGCCGCCTGTTGTCCTTCGCCGAGGTTCGCGCATTGTATCAGTGAGTGGCAAGTTACCTGAGTTCTTCCGGCCGAATAAGTAATACCCACTGATCGCGCGACTTGCGAAATTGAAACCTGGGGCAAATGTTGCGGTGACTTTTTCTTTGGTCTCCATAAGAATCTTGGGCCGCACCCTATAGACACCCATCCCCAACACTGCTACACGCTCCCAATCTTGCGGCCTCGGATTCGTTCCGGGGCCTCTGATATTTGTAACCGGGGACCTTCGGGGCCCTATACCCTTGGCACCTACGGGGGCCTATCACATAGCGGGGAAATCCCTGCACTTGCTAAACGGAAGACAGAAAGCATGGCACTCAAGTCGTACAAGCCGACGACGCCGGGCCAGCGCGGGCTGGTGCTGATCGACCGTTCGGAGCTTTGGAAAGGACGTCCGGTCAAGTCTCTCACAGAGGGTTTGACCAAATCGGGCGGCCGGAACAACACCGGACGGATCACTTCACGCCGCCGCGGCGGTGGCGCAAAGCGTCTCTACCGGATCGTTGACTTCAAACGGAACAAATTTGATGTCGCGGCAACCGTCGAGCGGATCGAATATGACCCGAACCGGACCGCATTCATCGCACTGGTAAAATACGAAGACGGCGAGCAGGCATATATCCTGGCTCCGCAGCGTCTGGCTGTTGGTGACAAAGTCGTGGCATCCGCCAAGGCCGACATCAAGCCGGGCAACGCAATGCCCTTCTCGGGCATGCCCATTGGTACCATCGTCCACAACATCGAGATGAAGCCTGGTAAAGGCGGTCAGATCGCACGTGCGGCCGGTACTTACGCTCAGTTCGTTGGTCGCGATGGCGGCTACGCTCAGATCCGTCTGAGCTCGGGCGAGCTGCGCATGGTCCGTCAGGAATGCATGGCCACCGTTGGTGCCGTGTCCAACCCCGACAACAGCAACCAAAACCTCGGTAAAGCCGGTCGTATGCGCCACAAGGGCGTTCGTCCGTCGGTTCGTGGTGTTGCAATGAACCCGATCGACCACCCGCACGGTGGTGGTGAAGGTCGTACCTCGGGTGGCCGTACGCCGGTTACTCCGTGGGGTAAGGACACCAAGGGTAAGCGTACCCGCAACAAGAACAAAGCGTCCCAGAAGCTGATCATCCGCTCGCGGCACGCCAAGAAGAAGGGACGTTAATCTATGTCTCGCTCTGTTTGGAAGGGTCCTTTCGTCGATGCTTACGTGCTGAAAAAAGCCGAAGCAGCGCGCGAGTCGGGCCGCAACGAAGTCATCAAGATTTGGTCGCGTCGTTCCACCATTCTGCCCCAGTTCGTGGGTCTGACCTTTGGTGTGTACAACGGCCATAAGCATATCCCCGTCAACGTCTCGGAAGACATGATCGGTCAGAAGTTCGGTGAATACTCTCCGACTCGTACCTATTACGGTCACGCCGCTGACAAAAAAGCGAAGCGGAAGTAAGTCATGGGCAAGGAAAAGAACCCCCGCCGCGTGGCTGAAAACGAAGCAATGGCGAAAACGCGCATGCTCCGTACTAGCCCGCAGAAACTGAACCTGGTTGCGCAGATGATCCGTGGCAAGAAAGTTGAGAAGGCTCTGACTGACCTGACTTTCTCGAACAAGCGTGTCGCGCAGGACGTCAAGAAGTGCCTGCAGTCTGCAATCGCCAACGCCGAGAACAACCACAACCTGGATGTCGACGAACTGATCGTCGCCGAAGCCTGGGTTGGCAAGAACCTGGTCATGAAGCGCGGTCGTCCGCGTGCCCGTGGCCGTTTCGGCAAGATCATGAAGCCGTTCTCGGAGATCACCATCAAGGTGCGTCAAGTTGAGGAGCAAGCCTAATGGGACATAAAGTCAATCCGATCGGCATGCGCCTTCAGGTCAACCGCACCTGGGACAGCCGCTGGTACGCCGACACCAAGGACTACGGTGATCTTCTGCTGGAAGACCTCAAGATCCGTGAGTTCATCAACAAAGAGTGCAAGCAGGCCGGTGTTGCCCGTGTGATCATCGAACGTCCGCACAAGAAGTGCCGCGTTACGATCCACACTGCACGTCCCGGTGTCATCATCGGCAAGAAAGGTGCAGACATTGAAGTTCTGCGCAAAAAGCTTGCTCGTATGACCGACAGCGAACTGCACCTGAACATCGTCGAAGTGCGCAAGCCCGAGCTTGACGCGCAGCTGGTTGCCGAGTCCATCGCTCAGCAGCTGGAACGTCGTGTTTCGTTCCGTCGCGCCATGAAGCGCTCGGTTCAGAACGCCATGCGCATGGGCGCCCTGGGTATCCGGGTGAACGTCGCTGGTCGTCTGGGCGGCGCCGAAATCGCACGGACCGAGTGGTACCGTGAAGGCCGCGTGCCTCTGCACACCCTGCGTGCCGACATCGATTACGCACATGCCGAAGCGATGACTCCTTACGGGATCATCGGGATCAAGGTCTGGATCTTCAAAGGTGAGATCATGGAGCACGATCCGCAGGCACGTGACCGTAAAGCACAGGAACTCCAGGACGGCCCTGCACCTCGTGGTGCTGGTGGCGGTCGTCGCTAAGGAGGGAAAGATATGCTTCAACCAAAGCGTACTAAATTCCGCAAGATGCACAAAGGCCGGATCAAGGGGCTCGCCAAAGGCGGTTCCGATCTGAACTTTGGCACCTACGGTCTGAAAGCACTGCAGCCCGAGCGCGTCACCGCGCGTCAGATCGAAGCTGCACGTCGTGCCATGACCCGTCACATGAAACGTCAAGGCCGCGTCTGGATCCGGATCTTCCCGGATACTCCCGTGACCTCGAAGCCGACCGAAGTCCGTATGGGTAAAGGTAAAGGCTCCGTTGACTTCTGGGCCGCGAAAGTAAAGCCCGGTCGTGTGATGTTCGAAATTGACGGCGTCAATGACGACATCGCCCGCGAGGCCCTGCGCCTGGCCGCGATGAAGCTGCCGATCAAGACCCGCGTTGTGGTCCGCGAAGACTGGTAAGCGATTGGGGCTTTGATCCCACTCGTTACAAGAATGACCCTCGTCGGGAAACCGGCGGGGGTTTTCTTTTGGTTCGGCAGCCCGTGCTTCGTGGATCGTGAAAAACGTCGACCTCCCTCTGCCGCACCACTAGGCTAGCTTGCAGGAATGGGAGGGCCCTATGGTTCAGCTACGCAAAAAGATGCTCATTAAGGAAGTCATAACCAACGACCAGTTGGGCCAACCTTGTGATCCGATCAGTCGAGTCGCAGCGATGGCGGTGATGCAGAACCCTTTGGCCGGGCACTTCTCGGACGATCTTTCAGAGTTGTTCGAGATCGGCGCCATTCTGGGCCCGGAACTCGCCGCTGAGGCAGTTTCTCAGCTTGATGGGCCGCCGGTTTCGTACGGCAAAGCCGCGCTTGTCGGCATGAACGGCGATCTTGAGCAGGGCGGGGCGGTGATCCACCCCAAACTCGGTGCGCCCATGCGCGCTGTGGTGGGCGGAGGTGAGGCGGTGATACCGTCCAACGCCAAGCTGGGCGCGCCGGGTTGCGCGATTGATCTTCCGCTGGGGCACAAGGACAATCCGTGGTCGTTCGATCATTTCGACACGATGACGCTGAACATCCCAGATGCGCCGAAACCGGATGAGATCGTGCTGTGCCTCGCCTATGCCGACGGAGGTCGCCCGATACCACGCTGTGGCAAAGGGCCCATCAAGACCTAAGCGGCTGGTCTTGCCGAGAGGGCTGGGGTATGCCCAGCCCATGGCACAGATTGAATCACTCTTCGTCACCCGTCTCTATCGCGCAAACTTGTCCGAATTCGATCCCAGGATCGACGCGGAGGAATTGGAAAGTTCATGCCTTGTTATTGCTGAAGATGATGAGGCCGGGCAGGACTGGTGTGAAGCGAACGCGTATCCCGGCTACACCAGTTATGCTTCGCTGACCGATTTGCCTTGGCGATTTCCGATATTTGCCGATCTTGTCAAAGTGCTGGATCAGCACGTCGCGGCTTTCGCCAAGGATTTGGAGTTTGATCTGGACGACCGCGCGTTGAAGCTTGAGGATCTGTGGATCAATATCCTGCCCGAGGGCGGAATGCATGCCAGTCACCTGCATCCGCACAGTGTCATTTCGGGCACGACCTATGTGTCCATGCCGGAAGGGGCCAGTGCACTGAAACTGGAAGACCCACGTTCGGGCCGTATGATGGCCGCCCCGACGAGGCTGAAAGGCGGGCGTCGGGAATTACAGCCTTTCATCTACATGAAGCCGCAGGTGGGCGACGTCCTGCTGTGGGAAAGCTGGCTGCGCCACGAGGTGCCGATGAATATGGCCGAGGACGAGCGGATTTCTGTTAGCTTCAACTATAAATGGGAGTGAAGCGTCTTAAAGCGTCAAGGTGAAAGCGCTCCAGTTACTTCGTCGGAGGATACTATGACCAAAACAGCTCTCGTCACAGGCGCATCATCCGGAATTGGTCGGGAATTGGCACGTTATCATGCGTCGCGAGGCGGCAATCTGATCATCAGTGCGCGACGCGGAGATGCGTTAGATGCCCTCAGATCAGAGCTTGAGGCAGCCCACTATGTTACTGTCACTGCCATTCCGCTTGATCTGGGTGCTGTTGGAGGCGCGGAAAAACTTTATGAGGCCGTCAAGTGCAAAGACCTGACGGTCGACTACCTGATCAACAATGCTGGATTCGGAGGGCATGGGGCTTTTTTGGATCGCCGCCTTTCGGACGATCTGAATATGATCCGGCTGAACGTCGAAGCCCTTGTCTCTCTGTGTCATCTGTTCGGCACGGATATGATCAGTAGCGGTGGCGGAAAGATACTGAATGTCAGTTCGACTGCGGCGCATATGCCGGGTCCATTGCAGGCGACCTATTTTGCCACCAAGGCCTATGTTTCGAGTTTCAGTCAGGCGCTCGCGGAGGAGCTGAAAGGTAAGGGCGTCACTGTGACGGCGCTGGAGCCGGGCTATGTCGTGACCGAATTTGCTGCTGCTGCAAATCTTGAGGGAACGAAGCTTGTTGCCCAAAAAGGGGCGACCGCTGAGGCCGTGGCCAAAGTCGGCTATGACGCCATGATCGATGGAAAGCTCACGGTGATCAACGATAAGTCGCTCGCGTTTGTGCTGGGTTGGGTCATGCCGCTGCTGCCGCGACGCGCGCGCCTGAAAATGGTTCGGAAAATGCAGGAGAAGGGTACCTGAGCACTCGGCCGCGTTTGTCGGGATCCAGAAAGGTCGCGGTAGTGATCTGCTGCCCGGTTTCAGAGGGCAGCGGTAATTTGGAAACAGGTAGTTTCATCTGCTCGAAAACGGTTTGAAACTTTCCCTTGCCACCCACCCCCCAAACCCTTATACGGCGGCATCCTGCGATCTCCCGGCGTTGTCGGGCGATTCGTATGTCTATCATTCATCCACCAGGTCAAAGGTGACCCTGTAAGGGGGCCTTCTGGTGTTTTGAGCAAAGGAAAAAGGCGATGAACGCCCAAGAACTGCGTGACAAGACCCCGGACCAGCTCCGCGAGGAACTGGCCAACCTGAAGAAAGAAAGCTTTAACCTGCGCTTTCAACAGGCAACCGGTCAGCTGGAAAACACAGCCGGCATCAAAGCGGCCCGCCGCAATGCTGCCCGTGTCAAAACCATTCTGAACGAAAAGGCCGCTGCAGCGGCATCCGAGGAGTAATCAGATGCCCAAGCGTATCCTGCAAGGCACCGTAACCAGCGACGCCAACGAACAGACCGTAACCGTATCCGTCGAGCGTCGCTTTACGCATCCGGTTCTGAAGAAAACCATCCGTAAGTCCAAGAAATACCGGGCTCACGATGAAAAGAACGCCTTCAAGGTCGGTGACACCGTACGCATCATCGAATGCGCGCCGAAATCGAAGACGAAACGTTGGGAGGTTCTGGAGGCGTAAGCCCCCAGGACTTTTCATTTGTCGAAACCCTGGGGGATTTAACGAGACCAGCCCCCACAGGTCGGGAGAAACCACATGATCCAGATGCAGACCAATCTGGATGTCGCTGACAACTCCGGCGCACGCCGAGTTCAGTGCATCAAGGTCCTGGGTGGTTCCAAGCGTAAATACGCCTCCGTAGGCGACATCATTGTCGTCTCGGTGAAGGAAGCCATCCCGCGCGGCCGCGTGAAGAAAGGGGACGTCCGCAAGGCCGTCGTCGTACGCACCGCCAAGGAAGTCCGTCGCGAAGACGGCACCGCGATCCGTTTCGATCGCAACGCCGCCGTCATCCTGAACAACAACAACGAGCCCGTGGGTACCCGTATCTTTGGCCCCGTTGTTCGTGAACTGCGCGGCAAGAACTTCATGAAAATCATCTCGCTGGCTCCGGAGGTGCTGTAATCATGGCTGCTAAACTCCGCAAAGGCGACAAGGTCGTCGTGCTGGCCGGCAAGGACAAGGGCAAAGAGGGAACTATCACCTCGGTTGATCCTAAAGCCGGTAAAGCTGTTGTCGATGGCATCAACATCGCCATCCGCCACACCCGTCAGTCGCAAACCTCGCAAGGTGGTCGCCTGCCTCAGGCAAACCCGATCGAGCTGTCGAACCTGGCACTGCTGGACAAAAACGGCAAAGCAACCCGCGTTGGCTTCCGCATGGAAGGCGACAAGAAGGTGCGCTTCGCCAAGACCACAGGGGACGTGATCGATGCTTGATAACGCAACCTACACCCCGCGTCTGAAAGCTCAGTACGCCGAAACCATCCGTGCCGCTCTGAAAGAAGAGTTCGGCTACAAGAACGACATGCAGCTGCCCAAGCTGGAAAAAATCGTTTTGAACATCGGTTGTGGTGCTGAGGCCGTCAAAGACTCGAAAAAAGCGAAAGCTGCTGTCGAGGATCTGACTGCGATTGCTGGCCAGAAGGCCGTTGCAACCAAGGCGAAGAAGTCGATCGCGGGTTTCCGCGTCCGTGAAGACATGCCGCTGGGTGCGAAAGTGACCCTGCGCGGCGACCGGATGTACGAATTCCTGGATCGTCTGATCACCATCGCGATGCCTCGCGTTCGTGACTTCCGCGGTGTGAAGCCGTCTTTCGATGGTCGTGGCAACTTTGCCATGGGCATGAAAGAGCACATCGTGTTCCCGGAAATCGACTTCGACAAGGTCGACGAGGTCTGGGGCCTGGATATCGTAATTGCCACCACAGCGAAAACCGACGCTGAAGCAAAGGCATTGTTGAAAGCATTCAACATGCCGTTCAACGCGTAAGCGCCGGGAGGATTGAGACATGGCTAAAAAAGCAATGATCGAACGCGAGAAGAAGCGCGAACGCCTGGTGGCCAAATATGCCGCAAAGCGTGCCGAGCTGAAAGAAATCGCGAATGACGAGAGCAAGCCGATGGAAGAGCGTTTCAAAGCGCGTCTGAAACTGGCGAAACTGCCGCGCAACAGCTCGGCTACCCGTCTGCACAACCGTTGTCAGCTGACCGGTCGTCCCCACGCTTACTACCGTAAGCTGAAGGTCAGCCGTATCGCGCTGCGCGAGCTGGGTTCTGCTGGTCAGATCCCCGGCATGGTGAAATCGAGCTGGTAAGGGAGACATAGATATGAATGATCCTATCGGCGATATGCTCACCCGTATCCGCAACGCGCAAATGCGCGGCAAGTCCACCGTTTCCACCCCGGCTTCCAAGCTGCGCGGCTGGGTTCTGGACGTGCTGGCGGACGAAGGTTACATCCGTGGCTACGAAGCGACGACCGGTGAAAACGGTCATCCGGCCATCGAAATCAGCCTGAAATACTACGAAGGCACCCCTGTTATTCGCGAACTCAAGCGGGTTTCCAAGCCTGGCCGTCGCGTCTACATGGGCGTCAATGACATCCCGCAGGTCCGTCAGGGTCTGGGCGTGTCGATTGTCAGCACTCCGAAAGGTGTGATGTCGGACGCAAACGCTCGCTCCAACAATGTTGGCGGCGAAGTGCTCTGCACCGTCTTCTAAGGAGGTCTGCAATGTCTCGTATTGGTAAAAAACCGGTCGAGCTGCCCAGCGGCGTTACCGCCTCTGTGTCGGGTCAGACCATCGAAGTGAAAGGTCCGAAAGGCACTCGTAGCTTCACCGCCACCGACGACGTTACGTTGTCGGTTGAAGACAACGTGGTCAAGATCGATCCCCGTGGCATGTCCAAGCGTGCGCGACAGCAGTGGGGCATGAGCCGCACCATGGTCGCTAATCTTGTTGAAGGCGTAACAAACGGCTTCAAAAAAGAGCTGGAGATCCAGGGTGTTGGTTACCGGGCTCAGATGCAGGGTAATACCCTGAAGCTGAACCTGGGCTACAGCCATGATGTTGATTTCACTGCTCCGGAAGGTGTCACCATCACCGCGCCGAAGCAGACCGAGATCGTTGTGGAAGGTATCGACCAGCAGCAGGTGGGCGAAGTCGCGGCCAAAATCCGCGAATGGCGCCGTCCCGAGCCGTACAAAGGCAAGGGCATCCGCTATAAGGGCGAGTTCATCTTCCGCAAGGAAGGCAAGAAGAAGTAAGGACGCAGACAATGGCAAACAGCAAAAGAACCCTGTTTCTGAAGCGCCGCCTGCGCGTTCGGAACAAACTTCGCAAGGTCAACGCGGGTCGTCCGCGTCTGTCCGTACACCGTTCGAACAAGAACATCTCTGTTCAGCTGATCGACGACGTACGTGGCGTGACTCTGGCCGCAGCCTCGACCCTGGAAAAGGATCTGGGCGTTGTGGGCAAGAACAACGTCGAAGCGGCCACCAAAGTGGGCGCGGCCATCGCCGAGCGCGCCAAAAAGGCAGGCGTCGAAGAGGCCTATTTCGATCGTGGCGGCTTCCTGTTCCACGGCAAGGTGAAGGCTCTGGCCGACGCCGCGCGTGAAGGTGGTCTGAAGATCTAAGACTTGCGGGCAGCTTTGCGGCTGCCCCGATGATCCGGGGGCCTCGGCGACAGTCGGGGCTCACTTGGATTGAACTAAACGGCGCCGCATGCGCCACATGAGAAAAGGGATGCCAAATGGCAGAACGTGAAAACCGTCGGGGCCGTGGCCGCGATCGTGAAGAAGCGCCGGAATTTGCAGATCGTCTGGTCGCAATCAACCGCGTGTCGAAAACCGTAAAAGGTGGTAAGCGCTTTGGCTTCGCCGCTCTGGTGGTTGTCGGCGATCAGAAAGGCCGCGTCGGCTTTGGCAAGGGTAAAGCAAAAGAAGTACCTGAGGCCATTCGTAAGGCAACCGAACAAGCCAAGCGTCAGATGATCCGCGTGCAACTGCGCGAAGGTCGTACGCTGCACCACGACATCGAGGGCCGTCACGGCGCCGGTAAAGTGGTTATGCGCACCGCACCTGAAGGTACCGGTATCATCGCCGGTGGTCCGATGCGTGCTGTGTTCGAAATGCTGGGCGTTAAGGACGTTGTTTCCAAGTCGCTGGGCTCGCAGAACCCGTACAACATGATCCGTGCCACCATCAACGGCCTGCAAAAAGAGCAGAGCCCGCGTTCGGTTGCCGCACGTCGCGGTAAAAAGGTCGCCGACATCCTGCCCAAGCGGGACGAAGCACCGGCTGCTGCCGAAGCAGAAGCGTAAGGAGAGCGAACAATGGCAAAAACCATCGTCGTCAAGCAGATCGGTTCCCCGATCCGCCGCCCCGCCGAACAGCGCGCAACCCTGATCGGCCTGGGCCTGAACAAGATGAACCGCACCCGCGAGCTGGAGGACACTCCTTCGGTCCGCGGCATGGTCAACAAGATCCCGCATCTGGTTGAGATCATCGAAGAGCGCGGCTAAGCGCAGTCTTTTTTTGAGAATTGAAAGGCCCTCGAAAACTCGGGGGCCTTTTTTCGTGTTTGCGATTATGTTTGTCTGCTGCGAGCCCAACGCAGCTATAAAACATGAGCGCGTTTGCGGTGAAGTGTTACCCCTCCGGAGTGTACCAAATGGGCGAAGTATAAGCCCGTTCTTGTGTGGATGTAGGTACTTCTTCAGGTAGTTCGTCGCCGAACCGAATAGCTTCGTAAACCGTCCATCGCGGCGTGGGGATTTCCAGCACGCGCGCGTAGTAAAAGGCTTTTTGTCCCGGATCAAACTCGGGATCAGACCAGACGGTTATCAATTCCGGCGATCCGATTGAATTCGTGAACGTGCCGGTTTCGACGTCCATGGTATTGCCGACAGGCGGTAGCTTGCCATCGGCACCGATATCCCGATCGCCGGACCAGACGACATCAAAAACCTTTTCTTGTGTCTCACCGGCTTCTGTTAGCCAGCCCTTGACTATCTGAATACGATCCAGATTACCCGAGTACGGATCCTTGAGTGCAGCGACGAGAAAATTCGGCGCAAAGGCATCACCGGGCGCTTCCGGTAGATCTGCCCCCATCGGTACGCCTTTGCCATACCCAATCTCCGCAGGAAGCCGCGATTGAGCATCGTGTTCTTCGAAATCCCATCCCCCGAAGAAACGTACCGTGATCCGACTACCCGTTGTGCCATATACTTCCTTGCGTTCCATCGCGTCGAAAATAGATGCTCGCGTATTTTCCTTGGCCCAAACCGCCGCATAACCAGAGGCAGCCATCTGCCAGCCCAGAATTCTGGTCGCTTCAAACTCGCCGACAACATGCTGCCAGCGCCCAGGCTCAGGTTCCACGCCTGAGTGCTTACCAAAAAAGTTATCTTCCTGGGCTGTCGCCAAGGCCGTGTGACTGTCTGTGGATCCCACGACACCGAACTTGTAAGGGTTGGTCCCAAGCTGCGTCTCAAGCTTCAATCCATTTTTTAAAGCCTCGCGAGCATACTCGTACTGCAACATCCAGTCTTCTTTGGGGACAGGGCCAAGGTTTGCGACGTCCCATGTTTCGTAATCTGCAAACTCGTCATTTGGGCTCAGGAACGGGTGGGCCTCGCCGTCGCCTTTGATCTGAGTAATCTCATACAGTGGCTCCCATTTGGCGCGTCTTTCCGCGTAATCTCCTGTGAGCGGTTCGCCGGTATCGGGGTTTGTCTCGACAGGAAACATCAAACCATTGGAAACATTTCCGTTGTGCGCCAATGCAAGGACGCGCCCGCCTGTCGTTTCTTCGTATCTTTCCATCCAATCCCACAGATCTTCAGGATTGAAAGTCTCGGCAGTCGTAAACGGCAACATTTGCCGCGCCCGAATTTTGTCGTCCCTATAGATGACATTACGGTGCAAGTTGTTACCACCCTCTGTCGACGTCCATTCGTAGCCGATAAACGCTGTGAACGATCCCGGTTGATCATAGGCATCTGCAGTTTCCGTAAAGTCATCCCAAACCGACTGTACAAAACGACGGTCCGCAATAGCCTCTGGCAAAGCTTCACCGGTAATTCCGGCGAAAGTTTCGATAACCTCCATTGTCGCTCCAAGGGCCACATTGCCTCCTTGGTTCAACCTGTCGTTCCAATCGCGTAAAGTTGGGTCGCCCATCAAAGTTGCGTTCCCCGCGACGATCTCGTTCATCGCCCCCATCGCGTCTGAATGGTCTGAAACAACGAGCCAATCGAGCGGGCGAGACAACTTCGCCCGTAGGCCGTGAGAAGTAGTTACTTCTTCTCCACGTGCAAACCGAAACGCGTCTGAAGGCGAAAGAAGTACACCAAACGCACGCGCGTCAAGTGAGAGCGATGTATGCAAGTGGGTGTCGCCCCAAAGAGGTCTAGTTGGAAAGTCACGTCCCGCATAAGGCGAAAACGCATCTGATGCAGGGGCATGCATGTCGGCCTCCGAGATGGTCATTTCACCAACTTGCCCACCCTCGGCGGTTTCTTGTGCCCACGCAGAGGTAGATGACATACAAAGCCAAATAAATAAGGTCGCACTGAAAGGAATTTTCATGGCTATATTCCCTGCTAATCAGACTATAGCTTATGCGACCATTCTCATATGCTTGCTGTCAACTTCGTTTTTGTTTCCGCGAGGAGCATCTGTGCTTGATTGAATTTGTGTGTAACTACCCGAATCCGTCGCCGCAGCTTAGTCTCGTATACCGCGAAATCAAACAGCGGCTTTGCCTGCTGAGCGGACACTCGGTGCATTCAGAGTAGCAGGTGGACCCTGTATTGCCATTCACAAAACGCATACCGGCTAGACCGAAACACGCGTTGTTAGCGTTATCGTCTGCGCCTATCTCACGCCTGTCCAATGAAGGAACAAATCAAGTGACATCGGGGAATGCGCCCCGACATTCGAAAGGATCAAAGATATGGCACATACAGTTACACTGACACATGGCGGCTTCAATCTGAGCGCCCGTATTGCGAACCTGTTTGAGCGCGTGAAAGAAAACCGCGCCCGGGCGACGGAATATAACCGCACCTATACCGAGCTTCAGCGCCTGACCAACCGCGAACTGGATGATATCGGTATTCGTCGCTGCGATATCGCGGATATCGCGCGCGAACACGCCTACTGTGGGTAACACCCCAACCACTCACCGTTGAAGAGGCGCCTATACGGCGCCTCTTTTGGTATTGGGGATGTGATTGAACAATGCTTGCAACCGAGGCCGCAACGCTGTAGAGCGCTCCGGTGGATTTCCGTCCACAAGAATCAAAATCAAGAAATGCCGTGTTTGGCCCATCACGCTTCGGGGGTCACATCCGGCTTAGGAGAAGCGAAATGAAACTGAACGAATTGCGCGACAATCTTGGCGCCGCACCTAAACGCACCCGCGTTGGCCGTGGTCCCGGTTCTGGCAAAGGTAAAATGGGTGGCCGTGGTATCAAAGGCCAGAAATCCCGTTCGGGTGTGGCCATCAATGGCTACGAAGGCGGCCAGATGCCGCTGTACCAGCGCCTGCCCAAGCGTGGCTTCAATAAGCCGAACCGCAAGGCATTCGCCGTTATCAATCTGGGCCTGATCCAGAAATTCGTCGACGCCGGCAAGCTGGACGCCAAAGCTGCGATCACCGAGGACGCTCTGGTTGCGTCCGGTCTGGTCCGCCGCAAGCTGGACGGTGTCCGCGTTCTGGCCAAAGGTGAAATCACCGCCAAAGTGAACCTGGAAGTCACCGGTGCTTCGAAATCTGCTGTTGAAGCGGTTGAGAAAGCGGGCGGCTCACTGACGGTCACAAAAGCTGCTGCGGCAGAGTAAGCGCTTGTGAGCGGGCGCAGACCCGCTTACATAGACCTCAGAGTTTTCCAAGACGCCGCCCGAGCCGGAAAACGGTTCCGGGCGGTGTTTTCATAAGAGAGACCGATTTATGGTATCAGCAGCAGAACAAATGGCAGCCAACACAAGCTGGGCTGCTTTGGGCAAAGCCACCGATCTGCGCAACCGCATCCTGTTCACGCTGGGTTTGTTGATCGTCTATCGTCTGGGCACCTTCATTCCGGTCCCAGGTATCGACGGGCAAGCACTGCGCGAGTTCATGGAGCAAGCGGGGCAAGGCATCGGCGGCATGGTTTCGATGTTCACCGGCGGGGCGCTGGGGCGGATGGGTATCTTTGCCCTCGGCATCATGCCCTATATCTCGGCCTCGATCATCGTGCAGCTGCTGACATCGATGGTTCCCGCGCTCGAACAGCTTAAGAAAGAGGGCGAGCAAGGGCGCAAGAAGATCAACCAATACACCCGTTTCGGTACCGTGGCTCTGGCTACCGTTCAGGCTTATGGTCTGGCGGTTTCGTTGGAATCGGGCGATCTTGCGACCGATCCGGGCATGTTCTTCCGTATGTCGACCATGATCACTTTGGTCGGCGGCACCATGTTCTTGATGTGGCTGGGCGAGCAGATCACCGCACGCGGCATCGGCAACGGTATCTCTCTGATCATCTTCGTCGGCATTATCGCCGAGGTTCCCGCAGCTCTGGCGCAGTTCTTCGCTTCGGGCCGCAGCGGTGCGATCAGCCCCGCCGTGATCGTGGGTGTGATCATCATGGTCATTGCCGTGATCACCTTTGTGGTGTTCATGGAGCGGGCCCTGCGCAAGATCCATATCCAATACCCGCGCCGTCAGGCTGGTATGAAAGTCTACGAAGGCGGCTCCAGCCACCTGCCGGTCAAAGTGAACCCGGCGGGTGTGATCCCTGCGATCTTTGCAAGCTCGCTGCTGTTGCTGCCGGTAACGATCTCGACCTTCTCGTCGGGCGCCACAAATGGCCCGGTGATGTCGTGGCTGCTGGCCAACTTCGGCCCCGGACAGCCGCTTTATCTGCTGTTCTTCGCTTCGATGATCGTGTTCTTCGCCTATTTCTACACGTTCAACGTGTCGTTCAAGCCGGACGATGTGGCGGACAACCTGAAAAAGCAGAACGGTTTTGTGCCGGGTATCCGTCCCGGCAAGAAGACCGCCGAATATCTGGAATACGTGGTCAACCGCGTGCTGGTTCTGGGTTCGGCCTATCTGGCGGCCGTTTGTCTGCTGCCTGAAATCCTGCGGGGCCAGTTTGCTATCCCGTTCTATTTCGGTGGTACCTCGGTTCTGATTATCGTCTCTGTGACCATGGACACGATCCAACAAGTCCAGAGCCACCTGCTGGCGCATCAATACGAAGGGCTGATTGAAAAGTCCCAGCTGCGCGGCAAAGGCAAGAAACGCGGCAGAAAGGGAGCTGCTCGTCGATGAACATCATTCTTCTCGGCCCCCCGGGGGCAGGCAAAGGAACGCAGGCGCGTCACCTGGTTGAAACCCGCGGTATGGTGCAACTCAGCACCGGAGACATGCTGCGCGAGGCGAAAACCTCGGGCACGGAAATGGGCCAGAAGGTTGCTGCGATCATGGACGCGGGCAAGCTGGTCACCGATGAGATCGTGATCGGCCTGATTGAAGAGAAACTGACCACCGAAAAAGGTGCCGGTTTCATCTTTGACGGCTTCCCCCGGACGCTGGCACAGGCAGACGCGCTGTCGGCTCTGCTGACCAAGCTGGGCCAGTCGCTGCATACGGTGATCGAGATGCGTGTGGACGATGACGCGCTGGTGGACCGGATCACGGCGCGGTCAACCTGCGGCGGGTGTGGTGAGGTATATAATGACAACACCAAGCCGATCCCGGCGGATGGAAAATGCACCAATTGCGGCAAGGAAAATGACTTCGTCCGTCGCGCCGACGATAACGAAGACAGCCTTCGTACGCGCCTGATGGAATACTACAAGAAGACCTCGCCGCTGATTGGCTATTACTACGCCAAAGGCGATCTGCGCCCGGTGAACGGGCTGGCGGATATCAAGGAAGTCACCGCGTCGATCGAGGCCGTTCTAGGCTGATATCAATATGGGCTTGACGGCACCGCCAAAAGCCCATATCGACCCCCATCCCTAAAGGGAATCAAGATCGCATGCGGGATTCGTCCCAATTGCCCCGACCACCTCGAATAATACTGGACCCTCTGGCGTCACTGCCACGGTCAAGTGTTGTGAAAAAAGGTTCCGGAGTTACGGAACCGCAACAAAAAGGAAAGTGACACGTGGCACGTATTGCCGGCGTAAACATCCCGACTGCAAAGCGGGTACCAATCGCCCTCACATATATCACCGGTATCGGAAACACTTCGGCCAAAGCGATCTGCGAAGCCGTAGGCATTGAAGCGCACCGTCGCGTCAACGAACTGTCCGACGCCGAAGTTCTGGCCATCCGCGAGCACATCGATGCAAACTTCACCGTTGAAGGTGACCTGCGTCGTGAAGTTCAGATGAACGTCAAGCGCCTGATGGACCTGGGCTGCTATCGCGGACTGCGTCACCGCCGCAACCTGCCGGTTCGCGGTCAGCGTACCCACACCAATGCTCGTACCCGCAAAGGCCCCGCAAAGGCCATTGCCGGTAAGAAGAAATAAGGGAGGGTCTGACCGATGGCACGTGACAAGACTCGCGTTAAGCGCAAAGAGCGTAAGAACATCGCATCGGGCGTTGCCCATGTGAACTCGACCTTCAACAACACCAAGATCCTGATCTCGGACGTACAGGGCAACGCCATCTCGTGGTCGTCTGCCGGTACCATGGGCTTCAAGGGATCGCGGAAATCGACCCCCTACGCCGCTCAGATGGCTGCAGAAGATGCAGGCAAAAAGGCGCAGGAACATGGCGTCAAGACGCTGGAAGTCGAAGTTCAGGGCCCCGGTTCGGGTCGTGAATCGGCTCTGCGTGCGCTGGCTGCAGTGGGCTTCAACATCACGTCGATCCGCGACGTGACCCCGATCGCTCATAACGGCTGCCGTCCGCCGAAGCGTCGTCGCGTCTAAGCGATTTTGAATTAAGCTGGGGCTGTGTTTTTGCACGGCCCCAGCACGTCATTTTGAACCTCGGGCGTCTGCACCTTGTTGGTCATGGGGCGCGGACAGGAATGGAGGGATTACATGATCCATAAGAATTGGGCAGAATTGATCAAGCCGACCCAGCTTGACGGCAAGCCGGGCAACGACCCTGCACGTCAGGCAACCCTGGTTGCCGAGCCGCTGGAGCGTGGCTTTGGTCTGACCCTGGGTAACGCGCTGCGCCGCGTTCTGATGAGCTCGCTGCAAGGCGCGGCCATCACCAGCGTTCAGATCGATAACGTACTGCACGAGTTCTCCTCGGTCGCGGGCGTACGTGAAGACGTCACCGACATCATCCTGAACCTCAAAGGCGTGTCGCTGCGCATGGAAGTCGAAGGCCCCAAGCGCCTGTCGATCAATGCCAAAGGCCCCGCAGTAGTTACCGCTGGCGACATCAGCGAAAGCGCTGGCATCGAGGTTCTGAACCGTGATCACGTCATCTGCCACCTGGATGATGGCGCAGACCTGTTCATGGAGCTGACCGTCAACACCGGCAAGGGCTATGTCTCGGCTGAGAAGAACAAGCCCGAAGACGCACCCATCGGCCTGATCCCGATCGACGCGATCTATTCGCCGGTCAAAAAGGTTGCTTATGACGTTCAGCCGACCCGCGAAGGTCAGGTTCTGGACTATGACAAGCTGACCCTGAAGATCGACACCGACGGTTCGATCACGCCGGAAGACGCGCTGGCATTCGCCGCACGCATCCTGCAGGATCAGCTGTCAATCTTCGTCAACTTCGACGAGCCGGAATCGGCTGGCCGCCAGGACGAGGACGATGGTCTGGAGTTCAACCCGCTGCTGCTGAAGAAAGTGGACGAGCTGGAACTGTCGGTCCGTTCGGCAAACTGCCTGAAGAACGACAACATCGTTTACATCGGCGATCTGATCCAGAAGACCGAAGCCGAGATGCTGCGCACTCCGAACTTCGGCCGCAAGTCGCTGAACGAGATCAAGGAAGTGCTATCCGGCATGGGTCTGCACCTCGGCATGGATGTCGAGGACTGGCCGCCCGACAACATCGAAGATCTGGCCAAGAAATTCGAAGACGCGTTCTAAGCGCGTCTTCACAAATGCCCGGGCTGCCGGGGACCATATGGGCACTTCC
Source organism: Ruegeria sp. C5 (assembly GCF_056537605.1). Classification (NCBI taxonomy): domain Bacteria; kingdom Pseudomonadati; phylum Pseudomonadota; class Alphaproteobacteria; order Rhodobacterales; family Roseobacteraceae; genus Ruegeria; species Ruegeria sp. C5. The sequence continues at coordinate 24,692 of NZ_JBQFRX010000007.1, forward strand.
GCCCCAAGGAGAGCCGGTGACACGCATCGCCGGCCAGACAAAGCAAAACGCGAAAGAAGGAACTAGAAAATGCGTCACGCACGTGGTTATCGCCGCCTGAACCGTACTCATGAGCACCGCAAAGCTCTGTTTGCAAACATGGCTGGCTCGCTCATCGAGCATGAGCAAATCAAAACAACTCTGCCCAAGGCAAAAGAACTGCGCCCGATCGTTGAAAAACTGATCACTCTGGGCAAGCGCGGCGACCTGCACGCCCGCCGTCAGGCCGCAGCACAGCTGAAAGAAGACAAAGACGTCGCCAAGCTGTTCGAAGTTCTGGGCCCTCGTTACGCCGAGCGTCAGGGCGGTTATGTCCGTATCCTAAAAGCAGGCTTCCGCTATGGTGACATGGCACCGATGGCGATCATCGAATTCGTTGACCGCGACATCGACGCCAAAGGCGCAGCTGACAAAGCTCGTGTTGCCGCCGAAGAGGCCGCAGACGAAGAATAAGCCTTGGCTATATCTGAGTCTCAGCCCCCGCGTCGCAGACGCGGGGGTTTTCTTTTGCTCCGTGTGAAAATCCAAGTCGGCCTAAATTTAATTGCTTTCGGCTTTCAGGATACCATCCGCTGACGCTCCCGCGGACAAATTGGCGTCAGAGAAATCCTCTGTCTCTGGCAGTTCCAGATGAAGAGACGAGGTGTGATCGATTTCGATCTTTCCCCGGGTCAATGTGTAATCAAGTACGTGCCCACCGGTGGTCCGGTCGTCAGAGATGAAATGCAAGTGGTAACCCGGTACGCCGATCCCGACTGCGTAGTCAGGGCAGCGGAACCCGAGAATAGTTCCCTCCACGTTTTCCAATTCAAACTCGGCCTGCGTTTTGACCACTTCCAGCAAAGGTTTGTATGGCCGTTCCTGTTTCAAAACGTTTCGATACCTAATGTGTTTGATCAATCCGGTGAAACGAACCGCATAAAACAGGTTCTTTGCATCGGCCATGTCATCCAAACCCTCCTCGAAACCGTATTTGTTAACCCGAGAATCCAACGCAAGCGAAATCGTTGGTTCAAAGTCAATGACGGCTGCGTATGGTGTTAGCGCGCCGTTATCCGCAATTGTCGCTTTGCCTTCCCCATCCAGGCGATAAGCGACACCATCCAGCACCACCATTTCTCCGTCCAGGGCGTTGAACGTGCCGAGACCGAAATCTCCGTGTTCCAGCAGCTGACCGATGGAAACAGTCCCGTCATAGACGCCCTGCATGACGGCACTCAGTAGTGAGGCCTGGTAATACTCGTGGGCGTGCTCTTCCCGCACAAAGCTCTTTTTTTGATGATGAGAGGCAAGGGCCGTTGCAAAGGTCAACTCCCGGTCTTTGTGCATGGTCGTTCCCTCTGATTGGATTCAGCGCCAAGTCCAACACATAGCACAATTCCCTGTGAAACTTTTCCAACGCTTTGCGAAGCCATAATGCTCAAGCAGGATATTTGAGCGAATAGCTCAAAAGAAAGCGGTAGGTCCTCAGCATTGTCGAAGGCAGCGGGTTATGTCGCTTGCAATCTTTGCATCGGCCCCGCATATCCGGTTGGCGATATTGCCGGAGGGCCGATGATGCTAAGACTATTGTGTTTCCTAGTATTGCTGATGGGCGCAATACCGGCAGCCGCAGAGACTCAGGTACCAAAAAGCCAGACCGAAATCAGCCTCGGGTTCGCCCCTGTCGTAAAGCAGGCTGCCCCGGCGGTTGTGAACATCTACGCCAAGATTGTGCGCGAAGGGCGGGCAAATCCGCTGTTCTCTGACCCGTTCTTTCAGGACTTCTTTGGCCGTGGATTTGGGACGCCACGCCCCCGTGTGCAGAATTCGCTGGGCTCTGGCGTGATCCTCACTGGTGATGGGTATGTAGTGTCAAACTACCACGTTGTGGGGATGGCATCGGAAATTCAGGTCGTGACTACCGACCGTCGTGAATTCACTGCCGAAGTGGTTTTGGGCGACAAAGAAAGCGACATTGCAATCTTGCGGCTGAATGAGGCAAGCGATCTGCCGTTCCTGCAGATGCGCGATTCCGATCAGGTCGAGGTCGGAGAATTGACGCTGGCGATCGGCAATCCGTTCGGCGTCGGCCAAACTGTTTCGTCAGGTATTATTTCAGGGCTGGCGCGCACAGGAACCGCAACCGGAAACGCAAGAGGGTACTTCATTCAAACCGATGCGGCGATCAACCCGGGCAATTCCGGTGGCGCGCTGATCGATGTGAATGGTGATCTGATTGGTATCAATACTTCAATCCTGACCCGCTCGGGCGGGTCGAACGGTATCGGCTTTGCCATTCCGGCCAATTTGGTAGCCGAATTCCTGCGTCAGGCGCAGGCGGGCAATGAGAACTTTGTCAGCCCTTGGGCGGGTATGGCCGGTCAGCACATGAGCGCGGATATTGCCGAGTCTCTGGGCATGGTCATTCCTTTGGGTGTCGTGATTTCCGACTTGCATGAACTGAGCCCGCTTGCCGAAGCGGGCCTTCGGGTTGGCGATGTCGTCACCCATGTCGACGGGGACGAGGTGAATTCTCCGGCCGAGATGAAATTTCGCATGGCGGTTGCCGGGGTGGGTGGAAAGTCGGTCCTGACCCGGCTGCGCGGTGAAGACCGCTCGGACATCGAAGTGGCGCTGATCCGGCCGCCTGAAACGCCTGCTGCGGATGAGACCACGTTGGACGAAGATACGGTGATGCCGGGTCTGATCGTCTCGGGCGTAAATCCGGCGGTGATTGTTAAGCTTGGCTTGTCGCTGTCTCAGACCGGCGTCGTGGTGGTTGATCCGAACCGCTATGGCGGGCGCTCAGGATTGCGTGTGGGCGATGTCATAAAAGGTATCAACGGAGCCAGAACCGAGACACCGGAGGATGTCGTTCAGGCCCTGACCGATCCAGGTCGCCGGGTGCAGGTCGAGATTGAACGGGGAGGCCGGTCAATCTCAGTGCGGTTCAGGCTGTAAGACGTGAGTGATCTGTTCGATACCGGTTCTGCCGAACCAACCGCGTCGCCGCACAGGCCGCTTGCCGATCGCTTGCGCCCTCAATCCCTGTCTGAGGTGATCGGGCAAGAGCAGGTGTTGGGGCCGGATGCGCCGCTGGGGGTGATGCTGGCCTCGGGTAGCTTGTCCAGCCTGATCTTCTGGGGCCCGCCGGGTGTGGGAAAGACAACCATTGCCCGGTTGCTGGCGCAGGAAACCGATCTGCATTTCGTACAGATCAGCGCGATCTTCACCGGTGTCCCGGATCTGAAGAAGGTGTTCGAGGCTGCCAAAATCCGTCGGCAAAACGGACAGGGCACTTTGCTGTTCGTTGACGAGATCCACCGTTTCAACAAAGCGCAGCAAGACGGGTTCTTGCCGCATATGGAGGACGGTACGATCCTGCTGGTTGGCGCAACCACCGAAAACCCCTCATTCGAACTGAATGCTGCTGTTCTCAGCCGGTCTCAGGTGCTGGTACTGGAGCGTCTCAGCCTCGCCGATCTTGAGCGGCTGACCCAACGCGCCGAGAAAGAGCTGGACCGAGCTTTGCCCCTGACACCTGCAGCCCGAGAAGCGTTGCAGGAGATGGCAGATGGTGACGGCCGGGCGCTGTTGAACCTGATTGAGCAGGTCGCTGCTTGGAAAGTCGATACTGCTCTGGACTCGGATGCATTGTCGACGCGCCTGATGCGCCGGGCTGCGAAATACGACAAATCGGGGGATGAGCATTACAATCTGATCTCGGCCCTGCACAAATCGGTGCGCGGATCGGATCCCGACGCGGCGCTCTATTGGTTTGCGCGGATGCTGACCGGCGGCGAAGACCCGCGCTATCTGGCGCGCAGGATCACACGGATGGCGGTTGAAGATATCGGTTTGGCCGATCCGCAGGCGCAATCGATCTGTTTGCACAGTTGGGAGACCTATGAACGGCTGGGCTCGCCCGAGGGCGAATTGGCGCTGGCTCAGGCGGTGGTCTATCTCGCGCTCGCTCCGAAATCGAACGGCGCTTATGTGGGCTATAAAGCGGCGATGCGTCTGGCCAAGCAATCGGGCAGTGAACCGCCGCCCAAACATATCCTGAACGCTCCGACATCGCTGATGAAGGATCAGGGATATGGTGCAGGGTATGCCTATGACCACGATGCCGAAGATGGGTTCTCGGGTCAGAACTATTTCCCGGATGATATGAAGCGCCCGGTTCTCTATCAGCCGGTAGAGCGTGGTTTTGAGCGCGAGCTGAAAAAACGGCTGGAATACTTCGCCAAGCTGAGAACGCAACGCAATCAGGGCTAGACTTGACTCTGCACCCGATGCGCGCGACAGACGCGCATGATTTCTAAGGCACTGAAACAAGCACAATCCGGGCGGATCAGCCGTGCGGAACAAGGGGCAATGGCATGAGCGGCGTACAGGTGATCACCGTAGCAGAGGGGGATGGCGACCAGCGGCTGGATCGTTGGCTGCGCCGCCTGTTTCCTCATGTCAGCCAGGGCCGGATCGAGAAGATGTGCCGCAAGGGTGAACTGCGCGTAGATGGCAGTCGGGTCAAAGCTTCGACGCGGTTAGAGGTCGGGCAGTCCGTGCGTGTGCCGCCGCTGCCAGACGCCGACCATAAGCCCGCTGTCGTAAAGCATCGTGTTTCGGACGCTGACGCAAAGATGATCCAGTCTTGCGTGATTTATAAAGACGATCACGTGCTGGCGCTGAACAAGCCGCATGGGCTGCCGGTTCAAGGTGGCAGTGGTCAGACCCGCCATGTGGATAGCCTGTCTGAGGCATTGCGCTTTGGGTATGACGAGAACCCGCGCCTTGTGCATCGGCTGGACAAAGACACCTCGGGCGTACTGCTGTTGGCCCGCACGCGCGAGGCTGCCAAGGGGCTGACCGCTGCGTTCCGGCATCGTAACACCCAGAAAATCTATTGGGCGCTCGTTGCCGGGGTGCCGACGCCTTATTTGGGAGAGATCAAGACCGGGCTGGTCAAGGCTCCGGGACATGGCAAACAGGGTGAAGGCGAGAAGATGATCGCTGTTCATCCGAGCGAAGTGAACGATACGCCCGGCGCGAAACGTGCGCATACGCTCTATGCAACGCTGTATCGCGTTGCAGGGCGGGCAGCCTGGGTCGCGATGGAGCCGGTGACGGGGCGGACCCATCAGCTGCGCGCACATATGGCGGCGATCGGTCACCCGATCATTGGCGATGGGAAATATGGCGGCTCGGGGCAGGAAAACCTCGGCGATGGCTGGGGCGCGCAGTTGGGAGGTATCATCAGCAAAAAGCTGCACCTCCACGCCCGCAGCCTGTCCTTTGAACACCCGATGACCCGCAAACCCATCTCGCTTACGGCGCCTTTACCGGATCATATGAAACACAGCTGGGATACGCTGGGCTGGACCGAAGACCTCGCTGCAGATGATCCGTTTGAGGAGTTGCGATGAACGCCCCATTGCGGCTAGTCCTGTTTGATGTGGATGGCACTCTGGTCGATAGTCAGGGTGCCATTGTTTCGGCAATGACCGCCTGTTTTCAGGCGCAGTCACTACCGGTCCCGGACCGTGACGCCATCCTGTCCATCGTCGGTTTATCTCTGCCCCATGCAATGGCGCGTCTGGCAGCAGATCAGTCCGAGCGGATACAAAGCGCATTGGTTGACGGATATAAGCAGGCCTATCACGCGCAAAGGTTGGAGCAGGGCGCCGCAAGCTCGCCGCTTTATCCCGGTGCGCGCCAAGTGATTGAGGCTCTTCACGCTCAGCCCGAGGTTCTTTTGGGAGTGGCCACAGGCAAATCTCAGCGCGGGCTTGATGCGCTGCTTGAAGGGCATGGGTTGCAGCAGCATTTCATTACTCGTCAGGTTGCAGATCACCACCCGTCCAAGCCGCACCCGTCGATGATAGAAACAGCTTTGGCTGAAACGGGCGTGCCGGCTGCGCAAGCCGTCATGGTGGGCGACACCAGCTTTGACATGGATATGGCCGCAGCCGCGCAAGTTGCCGGGATCGGTGTCAGCTGGGGTTATCACGATCGTCGGGCACTGACGACCGCAACACATGTGATCGAAACATTCGAAGAATTGCCAGGCGCACTGGCCAAGATCTGGGGCTAAAGAGATGAGCGACTGGAAACCCAAACGCTTCTGGACGACAAGCACGGTCGTTGAGACCGACGGGGGCTATACGGTTGAACTGGATGGTCGGCGGGTCAAAACGCCCGCCAAGGCTGCGCTGGACCTGCCCACGCGCCCTATGGCCGAGGCTGTTGCCCGGGAATGGGATGCACAGGAAAAGGAAATTGATCCGACCACGATGCCATTCACCCGTTCGGCCAATGCGGCGATCGACAAGGTGCGGCACCAGCATGGTGAGGTTGCCGATATGCTGGCCGATTACGGCGACTCGGATCTGTTGTGTTATCGGGCGACCCATCCCGAAACGTTGCAGCAGCGGCAGTCCGAGGCCTGGGATCCTGCATTGGATTGGGCTGCGGACGTGCTGGGCGCGCGGTTGATCCCGCGTGCAGGGGTGGTGCATCAACCGCAAGCTGCCGAGGTGCTGCACGGCCTGCGTGACCGGGTGCATGGACTGAATGCGTTCCAGCTGGCGGCGTTTCATGACCTCGTCAGCCTGTCGGGATCATTGATTCTTGGTTTCGCGGCAGCCCAGAATTGGCGCAAACCGGACGAGATATGGCGCATTTCTCGACTGGACGAGCTTTGGCAGATCGAACAATGGGGCCACGACGATGAGGCACATGCCGCCGCCGAAGTGAAACGGGCCGCCTTTCTGCACGCAAAGCAGTTCTTTGACCTCTCGTTCTGAGACGGATTCTCGTCAAATCGTGAATTTGTGTCCGATTCTGCCCGAAAAGACCTATCGTTTTCCCTGATCCAGCCCTTGACGTTTGTTGATGAATACGCCCAAACTCGGGCCACTAAAGGGGAGACACCTTTTGGGTAACCTTTCTGGCGCCTATGCGCCGGATCGAACCGTTCTATTCAGGGATGGAAAATCAGGAAGAGGTAAAAATGAAAAAATCCGTAATTTTGGGCGTGGCAACCATTGCCGGCCTGGCTGCTGGCGCGGCTGCAGCGGGTACCGTTGACGACGTGAAAGCCCGCGGCAAGCTGAACTGCGGCGTTGCAACCGGCGTACCCGGCTTTGCCAGCCCCGATGCCAATGGTGAGTGGCAGGGTTTTGACGTGGCCGTATGCCGCGCGGTAGCCGCTGCCGTTCTGGACGACCCAAGCGCCGTTGAGTTCATCCCGACCACCGGTAAAACACGTTTCACCGCGCTGGCTTCGGGCGAGATTGACATGCTGGCCCGTAACACCACGTGGACCTTCAGCCGCGACGTCGACCTGAAGTTCGAATTCGTCGGCATCAACTACTACGATGGTCAGGGCTTCATGGTTCCCAAGGCACTGGGCGTCAGCTCGGCCAAGGAACTGGACGGTGCAACCGTTTGCATCCAGACCGGCACCACAACTGAGCTTAACCTGGCGGATTTCTTCCGCATCAACAACATGAGCTACGAGCCGGTTCCGATCGAAACCAACGCCGAAGCGCAGCAGCAGTATCTGGCTGGTGCCTGTGACGTTTACACCACCGACGCATCGGGTCTGGCTGCTACGCGCGCCACCTTTGAAAACGCAGGCGACCACGTGATCCTGCCCGAAATCATCTCGAAAGAGCCGCTGGGCCCGCTTGTCCGTCATGGCGATCACGAGTGGGGCGATGTGGTCCGCTGGACCCTGAACGCACTGATCGCAGCGGAAGAGCTGGGTGTAACCTCGGCGAACATCGACGAGATGTCCAGCGGTGCCACCGACAACCCAGAGGTAAACCGCCTGTTGGGTACCGAAGGTACGCTGGGTGAGATGCTGGGTCTGGACGCGAACTGGGCACAGCGCGCGATCAAAGTCGGCGGTAACTACGGCGAAGTGTTTGCCAAGAACATCGGCGAGGAAACCCCGATCGGTCTGGCACGCGGCCTGAACGCACAGTGGACCGATGGTGGCCTGCTGTACGCACCGCCTTTCCGCTAAGATCCACGGAAAAGGGCGCGGGGGAACCCGCGCCCTTTTTCCTTCCATAAGAAACACGCCCGGAACGATCTGAGCAGAGGCAAACTCTGCCAACATCCGGGATGCACGGGGATATACATAGGTCATGACGACACTCACTGACCCGCCGAAGGAGCACTTCCGGCTGTCCATGCTCCTTTATGATACGCGGTACCGATCTGCGACCATTCAGGTCATAGCGATGATCGGTTTCATGCTTCTGGCAGCCTGGATTATCAACAACACCATTCAGAACCTTGAAACGCTGGGCAGAACAGTCGGGTTCGACTTTTTTGCCGAACCGGCCAGCTATGACATCAACCAACGCCTGCTGGAATACGACTCGCGCGATACACATCTGCGCGCGGCGTTTATAGGCCTGCTAAACACTCTGGTTGTTGCAGTTCTGGGCTGTATCACAGCAACGATCATCGGTGTCATGGTCGGTGTTTTGCGCCTGTCGAATAACTGGCTGATCGCGCGGATCATGACAGTCTATGTCGAGATGTTCCGTAACGTTCCAGTGCTGCTTTGGATCGTGTTCGCCATGGCGATCCTGATTGAAAGCCTGCCAGCACCGCGCGCCTTCCGAGGTGAAAACCCAGAAGCCACGATGGATCTTTTTGGCACGGTCGCGGTCACAAATCGCGGGGTCTATATCCCCGAGTTTCTGTTCTCGCGCGGATTGGGCGATATCCACCTTTTCGGTACCTCAAGCCTGCGCTTTGATGTTTCGCTTGACCTGATCGCCTTCCTGATCGTGTTTGGCGGCAGCATCTTTGCGATGCGCAAGGTTTCGGCCTGGGCCAATTCAACGCAAGAAAAGACCGGCGATCGCCCGACCATCTGGCACATCCAACTGGGCCTTTTGTTCGTGCCATCAGCCATCCTGCTGGGCGTTCTGGGTTTTCACCTGGGCTACCCTGAGCTGAAAGGCTTCAACTTCAGCGGCGGTACCCACCTTCGTAACTCGCTGATTGCCTTGTGGCTGGCCCTGTCGCTGTACACTGCGGCATTCATCGCCGAGATCGTGCGCGCCGGTATTCTGGCCATTTCCAAGGGTCAGACCGAGGCCGCATCCGCACTGGGCCTGCGCCCGGGCCGGACCATGCGTCTGGTGATCTTGCCGCAGGCGTTGCGGGTGATCATCCCGCCAATGATCTCGAACTATCTGAACCTGACCAAGAACTCGTCGCTGGCGATCGCGGTCGGATATATGGACATCACGGGTACGCTGGGTGGCATCACAATGAACCAGACCGGTCGCGAGCTGGAATGCGTTCTGCTGCTGATGCTGGTCTACCTGTCCATCTCGCTGAGCATTTCGGCGGTGATGAACTGGTACAACAACCGTGTCAAACTGGTGGAGCGGTAATATGAGTGATGTTTCATTTGTCCGCACGGAAATGTTGCCGGAACAGGCACCACCCGCCTCCGAGGTCGGTGTACTGGGCTGGATCAAGCATAACCTGTTTTCAAGCTGGCTGAACGCCATCCTGACAATCGTCTCGCTGGTCTTCATCTACTATGTGCTCTCCAACATCCTGTCCTGGACGTTCGAATCCGTTTGGAACGCCAATTCCCTGTCGGAATGTCGTGAGATCATGATGGCTACGTGGGGCGATACGCATGGTCATGCCTGCTGGGGTGTGATCAAGGATCGTTGGCTACAGCTGCTATATGGGTTCTATCCGCCGTATCCGGCGCATCCGGATGCCACATGGTCGAATCCGCCTGAAACAGGGGCATGGCCGGCCTATTTCCGTCCGAACCTGACCTTCATCCTGTTGTTGGTTGCTATTGCGCCGGTGTTGTTCACTAAGGTGCCGCGTAAGCTGTTGATTGTAACGGCGGCTTATCCGTTCCTGCTGCCTTGGCTGATGTGGGGTGGCTCGATCTGGGGGCCGCTCATGGTCGCCGCCGGATTTGCCATCGGGTATTTCGCGTACAAGTTTGCGCTTCCGGTTGCCGGGTCTCTTGCCGCGATTATCCTTGCGATTGCGCTGCCCATACTATGGTGGCTGTTTGCTGCCGGTTCCGTGGCTGACGCAATCAATGCAATCATTCCGATCGGTATCGCGCCGGTGGAAAGCCGCGACTTTGGTGGCTTTATGCTAGCGATCCTGTTGGGTGTCGTGGCCATTGGTGTTTCGCTGCCTATCGGTATCGTGCTGGCGCTGGGTCGTCAGTCCGATCTGATGATCGTCAAATACCTGTGCGTGGGCTTTATCGAGTTCATTCGGGGCGTGCCGCTGATTACCCTGCTGTTTGTGGCATCGCTGTTGCTGAACCTGTTCCTGCCGCCGGGCACTAATTTTGACATCATCCTGCGGGTGATGATCATGATGACCCTGTTCTCGGCCGCCTATATGGCCGAGGTGATCCGGGGTGGTCTGGCCGCCCTGCCGCGTGGTCAGTACGAAGGCGCAGACAGTCTGGGCCTGAACTACTGGCAGGCGCAGCGGCTGATCATCATGCCACAGGCGCTGAAAATCTCGATCCCGGGCATCGTGAGCACGTTCATCGGTATCTTCAAGGATACGACTTTGGTCTCGATCATCGGTCTGTTCGACGTGATTGGCCTGACCAACGGCATCCGCGCCGATACCGCCTGGAACGGCGTCTACTGGGAACTGTTTGCCTTTATCGGCGTTCTGTTCTTCGTGGTTTGCTTCTCCATGTCCCGTTATTCCATGTACCTGGAGCGCAAGCTTCAGACTGGCCACCGTTAAGGAGTTCAACACATGTCTGAACTTGCAATTGAACGCGAAATCGACCGCTCCAAAATGCAGGTGAGCGACGAAATCGCCATCGAAATCACCAACATGAACAAGTGGTACGGGGCCTTCCACGTGCTGCGCGATATCAATCTGACCGTCAATCAGGGCGAGCGGATCGTGATCGCGGGGCCGTCGGGGTCGGGCAAGTCTACCCTGATCCGCTGCCTGAACGCGCTGGAGGAACACCAGCAGGGCACGATCATTGTGGATGGGACCGAGCTGTCGAATGACCTGAAAAACATCGACAAAATCCGGTCCGAGGTTGGCATGGTGTTCCAGCACTTCAACCTGTTCCCGCACCTGACCATTCTGGAAAACTGCACGCTGGCCCCGATCTGGGTGCGCAAGACGCCCAAGAAAGAGGCCGAAGAGCGCGCGATGCATTTCCTGGAAAAGGTGAAGATCCCTGAGCAGGCCGACAAGTATCCCGGTCAGCTATCGGGTGGTCAGCAGCAGCGTGTGGCGATTGCCCGCTCGCTGTGCATGATGCCACGGATCATGCTGTTCGATGAACCGACATCGGCGCTGGACCCCGAGATGATCAAAGAGGTGCTCGACACCATGATTGAACTGGCCGAGGAAGGCATGACGATGCTGTGTGTGACCCACGAGATGGGCTTTGCCCGCCAGGTCGCCAACCGCGTGATCTTTATGGATGCGGGTCAGATTGTGGAGCAGAACGAACCGGAAGAGTTCTTCAACAACCCGCAGAGCGAACGGACCAAGTTGTTCCTCAGCCAGATTCTGGGACACTAAATTCGGATCAGAAAACCAAGAAGGCGGGGTGTCGACCTCGCCTTTTTCTATTCCAGCAGCTCGCGTGGGATCGTGAAGCCCAGAACCTCACCCTGATGCCATTCGAGCGCATTCCAGTCGGGGATATCGAACCGGACTACAGTCGTTGCACAAGTCGGATAGTCGTAGAATCTCGAATGATCGGGCTGGTTGCGTACCAGCCGATTTGCAAAAGCAGCGATGCCGGGATTATGCCCCAGCATGAGTACGGTATTGCCGGTGGCTGTGGCCAATTCGGCGAACATCTCATCGGGGCCTGTCAGATACAAGGCGGGGGTAAAGCGGAATTCCGGGGTGCTCAGCCCCAATCTGTCCCACGTTTCCCGGGTGCGTTTGGCGCTTGAGCAGATAACGTCATCCGGCAGCCAGCCATTGCTTTGCAGCCACGCCCCAATCGCGGGGGCCGATTTGCGTCCTCGATTGTTCAACGGGCGGTCGTGATCTTCGGCAAAGGGATCGCCCCAACTGGACTTGGCATGGCGCATTAGGATCAGTGTGCGGGTCATGATCGGTGAAATGCTTTCATGTGATGCGCAGATTGCTCTGGCTGGCGCTCTGCGCCGGCGCTGAGAGGGCAGGCGAGCCGGGCGAGGCAGCCTTTGTTCATGCAGCTGTGTCCCGCCTTGGTATCGAGATGGTCATGACAGGCTGCCACGTCATAGAAGCTGTGGGTGTTCAATGCCCCAACCGGACAGGTTGTTGCACAAGGCGCGGGGCATTCTGTGCAGGGTGACGATTGAGACACGGATGGAATTGAGAACTCATCCGCAAAATGCAACGCACCACGGAATGATATCATCATCCCTACCGTATCGTGCACCAGGGCCCCGACCGGACTGCTGAAGGTGCGACCGGACTTAAGTGCCCAGTCAATGAAGGGTGCGTATGGTGGGCCGCCGAACGGATAGTAGGCGGTGCCCCTCAAGTCCCGCGCAAGCTGGCCGATCACCCGTCTGGACCAGCGATCAACCGGGTCGGGTTGGCCATCCTGCCATTCAGCCGAGGCCTTCAGAGCAGGCCAGAATGCCCCTGCAGCCCCCAGAAGGATCAGGGTTCCGTCATTAAGTTGCTTTGCTTCACTGGGCCTTGGATGAAGTGCACCCATAACTATCAGCCCAACCTGAGTGGCTGCTCGTTCGACATTGGCGTAGGTCATCAACGGCGGAAGGGCAGAGCCAGGCTCCAGCCCAGTTTTGTTGGTCGATCGTCCTGCCATTCCAATCCCACGCTCATTTGTTCGTGCCCGTCCCGAGGTTGTGCAATGTAAGTCCCCAGCATTCGGTCCCAGATAGACAGTGCAAAGCCATAATTGCTGTCATGCTCTGTTCGGAATACCGAATGATGTACGCGATGCATATCGGGTGTCACAAGAATCCTACGTACCACAGCGTCAACGGCAAGGGGGAGCTTCAAGTTTGAATGATTGAACAACGCTGTTCCATTAAGAAGGATCTCGAACAGGATCACAGCCAGGGCGCTGGCGCCGAGCAGATAGATTAGCCCGATTTTCAGGATCATGGACAACGCGATTTCAACAGGGTGAAAGCGGACTGCAGTAGTGACGTCCATGTCTCGGTCGGCGTGATGCACACGATGTAGCCGCCAAAGGATTGGCACCTTGTGGGTAATCAGATGCTGTAGCCAGATTGCAAAGTCCAGAATCAGCACACATAGAATAAGCTCAACCCACCCTGGCCAGGCGAGCCAATTAAAAACGCCCAATCCATTTTTCCCGGCATCAATGGCAGCGCCAACTGCCAATAAGGGCAACCCAATCGCCATAGTCCTGAGCATCAGTGTGTTCAAAACAGTGATTGATAGATTGGTTAGCCACCGATTTTTTCGCGGACAGGTTCGTAAGCGTTTTGGTGCAATTGTCTCTGCCGCCGCAAACACAACAAACAGGATCAAAAACACGCTTAGGCGAAATAGGGGCTCGTTCTCCATACATTCACAATCGAGCATGTTAATGCCCGGTGCAAGATGTTGAAGATCACTATGGCGTTAATCAGGACGGATCAAGGATCCGGCACCGTGTTCCGTAAACAGTTCGAGCAACACCGCATTTGGTGCGCGCCCGTCCAGAATAACGACCGCCCGAACGCCATTATGCAGCGCGTCCAGCGCAGTTTCGGTTTTTGGAATCATCCCACCCGCAATAGTGCCTTCACGCGTCATCTCACGAATCTGGCCGGCTTTGAGCTCGGTCACGACATCGCCCGCTGCGTTCTTGACGCCCGCTACATCGGTCAGCAGCAGCAGGCGGTCTGCCTTAAGAGCTGAGGCGATCGCCCCGGCTGCAGTGTCGCCATTCACATTGAAGGTTTCGCCATTCCGACCTGCGCCCAGCGGCGCGATCACAGGGATAACATCATGCGCAAACAGGTCATGCAGGACTTTGGGGTTCATCTCGGACGGTGTGCCGACAAACCCGAGCGAGGCGTCGGTCTGTTCGCACATCATCAAATGGGCATCCTTGCCCGACAGACCCACAGCCATGCCACCCTGCGCATTGATCGCCTGCACGATCCGCTTGTTCACAAGGCCCGACAGGACCATTTCGACCACTTCGACTGTGGCTTTGTCCGTCACGCGTTTACCACCCACAAACTCGGACTGGATGTCCAGTTTGTCGAGCATCGCATTGATCATTGGGCCACCGCCGTGCACGACGACCGGGTTTACGCCAACCTGACGCATAAGCACCACATCGCGCGCAAAGCTTTCCATGGCTTCGTCGCTGCCCATGGCGTGGCCACCTAGCTTGATGACGACAATCGCACCGTCGTATCGCTGCAGATAGGGCAGGGCGCTGTTCAATGTGGCGGCGGTGGCGATCCAATCCCGGTTCATATCTCGTGTCTTCATGGCTGATTGTCCCTCTGGGACCCTGTGTTAGGGCGTTTGGAGGATGGTGCCAAGACCGGATCGCGGAAACAGCCAATCTGAACGGGCCGTACCCGATGGGCGCGACCCGGCTTCCTTAGCTCATGACTTGTATATTGCTGAACAGCGTCACTCCAGATGCGCAATGATCGAACGCAGGGTCGGAATGCCGTCGCCCTTCTCGGATGAGGTCAACACGATCTCCGGGAATGCCGCAGGATGTTTTGAAAGCGCGGCGCGTACCTGGTCCAGCACCTTTTCCCGGTCTTTTGCTTTGACCTTGTCGGCCTTTGTCAGAACGCATTGAAAGGTCACTGCGCTGGTATCCAGCAGCTTCATGATCTCGGCGTCCACAGGTTTCACCCCGTGGCGCGAGTCGATCAGGACGAAGGCACGGCGCAGGGTCTGACGTCCACTCAGATACTGTTTCAGCAGACGTTGCCATTTTTCCACGACCTTCACCGGCGCGTTCGCATAGCCGTACCCTGGCAGGTCGACCAAATAGAGTTCAGGCCCTTGCGTGAAAAAGTTGATCTCTTGTGTACGCCCCGGCGTGTTCGAGGCACGTGCTAACCCCTTGGTGCCCGTTAGCGCGTTGATCAAGCTGGATTTACCGACATTCGAACGCCCGGCGAAACATACCTCCAGCCGATCGGGGGCAGGCAGGCCATCCATGGCAACGACGCCTTTGACGAATTCGGATGGCCCGGCAAACAGCTTTCGACCGGTTTCCGTTGCGAATTCATCTGGAGTTTCAGCTAGTGGAAAGGGAAGTGTGGTCATAGAACCTGAACCTCGTCACCGGTGTGAATGGTGGCGCCTTCCAGAACTTCGGCATAAACGCCAAAATCCTGATGATCCCAGCTGCTCAGCGCACCCAGTGTGTCGGCATCCCGCTCACCCGTTTCAGGGTTGGCGGTTGTCGCCAAACACCGCGTGATGCGTTCGCGCACATGAAAAACGGCCTCGCCGATCCGGATGTCGCGGCCAATCCAGTCGAACTCATTCCACAGCGGCAGGCCATCGAACCAGATATTTCCGCGCCAGCGAGCGATAGAAAGATCCCTGCCTAGCTTCTGTTCGACCGCCCGATGCGACGACATGTTGCACAAACTGATCGAAGGAAAATCGCTGTCCGTCATGCCGCGATTAGCGGCGCGGACAATGCGGGCAGACGCAGCGCGATCTGCAGGCATCAGCGGTTTGACCCAGTCCAGAAAGGTATCCTGTTGCACGTCGGGCTCAAAGCTTAGATCGGGGCGATTGGGATGGCTCAGCGTGACCGAGTCGCCTTGCAGCTGCGCCGAGATTGCCATCAACTGAGGGGCCTTCGCGCCTCGGCTGAAATTGGCGCAGGGTGCCCATTCCGATCCATCCGCTTTCGACGCCTCATGTGCAACCGCCCAAACACGATCCCCGGGCATGGTATGCCCGGGGATCATGGTAATGCGATCAAGGCGTTCACGCCCGTGACTTTTGATCGGGTGCCGCCAAATGCTGGTGACCGAACCGCTCATTTGTCGTCCGTCTTTGGCGTTCGTTTGAAGCCTGATTTGATGTTGCCGAATACATCGGGCGTATAGCCCTGACTCCGCATGATCAGGTATTGCTGGGTAAATGTGATCGTGTTGTTCGCGATCCAGTAGACCACCAAACCGCTGGCAAATCCGCCCAGCATGAACATGAACACCCATGGCATCCAGGCAAAGATCATCGCCTGTGTTGCATCGGTCGGTGCCGGGTTCAGTTTCTGCTGCAGCCACATCGAGATACCCAGCAGCAGTGGCAGGATACCGATAAAGATCAGCGCCATGAAGCTTTCAGGCTGCGGTGCCGCCCAAGGCAGCCAGCCAAAGAAGTTGAAGATTGAGGTCGGATCCGGAGCGCTGAGGTCCTGGAACGGGCCAAACCATGGGGCTTGACGCAGTTCGATGGTGACAAAAATCACCTTGTACAGCGAGAAGAAGATGGGGATCTGCATCAGGATCGGCAAACAGCCTGCGGCCGGGTTAACCTTTTCCTTCTTGTACAGCTCCATCATGCCTTGCTGCATCTTCTGGCGGTCATCCCCTGCGGCCTCTTTCAAGGCCTCCATCTGGGGCTGCAGTTCCTTCATCTTGGCCATCGAAACGTAGGATTTGAACGCCAGCGGGAACAGGATCGCCTTGATGATCAGGGTCAGGCCGATGATCGACCAGCCCATGTTGCCGATCAGCAGATTGATGTTGTGCAGCAGCCAGAAGATCGGCTTGGTCAGGAAGAAGAACCAGCCCCAGTCGATGCTGTCGATGAATTTCTGTACGCCTTCTGCCTGGTATTCCCGAATGGCTTCCCATTCCTTGGCACCAGCGAACAGGCGTGTGGTCACTTCAGCAGTCTCACCCGGCGCTACGGTCAGCGTCGGCAGCACCGTTTCGGTTTGATAGATTTTGCGGCGCGAGTCATATTTTGCGGCTGCTTTGAAGGTCGAGCCCGGCTCTGGGATCAGCGTGGTCATCCAGTAGTGATCCGTGAAGCCGATCCAGCCGTCTTCCTTGACCTGATAGACCTCGGCCTGCGCCCGTTCGTTCGGGTCGATGTCAAAATCGCGGACATCACCATAGTCAACTTCTGACAGCGTGCCGTCCGCCATGCCGATCACACCCTCATGCAGGATGAAGAAGTTTTTCAGGCCCGGAAGGTCGCCATCTTCACCAATACCGTGGCGTGCAAGAATGCCATAGGGGGCCATGCCCACCTCGGATTGGGTCGCGTTTTCAACCGATTGGGTAACTGTGAACATGTAGTCCTGGTCGACCGCGATGGTGCGGCGGAAAGTCAGGCCATTGCCATTGTCCCAGGCCAGCGTGATGGGGTTGTCCACGCCAAGCGTCTCACCCTCTTCCAATGTCCAGAGCGTGTTGGGGCCCGGGACATCCGCACCTGCAACCCCTGAACCCGGTGCCCAGCCGTAAAGGGCATAATAAGCCGATTCCGAACCAACCGGAGACAGCAGCTCAACAATAGGCGCGCCTTCTTCGATCGAGACTTTGTAATCTTTCAGAAACAGCTCATCGATCCGCCCGCCGGACAGGGACAGGCTGCCTTTCAGACGGGGGGTGTCGATGTTGACGCGAGGGGCCTGTTCCTCTGGCAGTGTTTCCTCGGCGGTCGCTGTGGCTTCACCCACGGTGCTGGTCGCGCTGGGTGTTTGCACCTCGTCGCCTTCCAGAGCTGCAATTTCTGCAGCGTCCTGCGTCGTGGTTGATTCCGGCGGTGGGAACAGCACGAACCAGACAAGGATCACCAGAAAGCTGAGCGCGGTTGCAAGGATGAGATTTTTGTTCTGATCGTCCATCGGGGACAGCCACCTTGAGCAGTGAAACACACCCGGTGGGTTCAACAGAGTGCAGCCCCAAAGGTCAAGCGGAATCGCCCATCAAATCGCTCCGGCGCTGGATTTGGCGCACCGTAATTGCTGATTTCATCCCATTTTGCGACCGATCTTGGATGCACCCCTGATCTTGGCACGATGCGCCGCGATCCAATCCAGGGTCTGCTCAAATGGCATTGGCTTTGCAATTCCGAACCCCTGAACGTGGTTACTGCCCAATTGCGCCATCAACGCGTGTTCGCCGGGCGTTTCCACACCTTCAGCGAGCGTTTCGAGATTCAGGCGTTCAGCCATGGTCAGAATGGCGCTGACCAGTTGCTGCTGGCTGGGATCCTGATCCGATTTGGTGACAAACGTCCGATCAATCTTGATCCTCGAGACGTCAAACCGCTTGATAGAGGCGATTGAAGCATGTCCGGTGCCAAAGTCATCCAGGTCGATACAACATCCAAGCGCAGCCATGCCGGTTACATTCCGGGTGATCACGTCATCCGGCCTGCGAGAGAACACGGTTTCCAGAATCTCAACCGCCAGCCGATCCGGTGTCAAATCAAACTGATCCAACTCCCATTTCAGGCGGTCGATCAAGCCGGGATTGCGCAACTCATCGGATGAGAAATTGATACCGATCCGGGGCACAACGCATGCTGCACGATCCCAAGCTTGCATCGCTTCAAAAGCATGGTGACGCATGATTTGGCCTAGCCGCTCCATCAGTTCGGCTTGCTCGGCGAAGGGCAGGAATACCTGCGGGCTGAGAACACCTTTTATTGGATGCTCCCACCTTGCCAAAGCCTCGAACCCTGTGATGTTCCCATTATCCGTTGAAACCTGAGGCTGAAACCAGGGCCGAATCTCTCCATTGTCCAATGCCGCCTCGAACTCTTTTCTCAAATTGGCTCGGACCAGGGATCGCCGACGGGTCGCGGTTGAATAGGCGCGTATGGTCGAGGGACCGCTTCTTTGCGCGTCGGACAGTGCAGCGGTGGCGGCGCCAATCCACTCATCAGCCTCGGCCTGTCGCAGGTCTGAATGCAGGCAAAACCCGATCGAGCAGGATTGGTAAACTCCTGTGCCATTCAACAAAAGCGGCTCTTCGACTGCGCTTTGGATGCGGCCAGACATTTGAATGCAGGCTTCCAGATCAAGATGTGGGGAGGGATGCAGGCCAATGAGAAACCGGTTCTGA
The DNA here is from genome assembly GCF_056537605.1 of Ruegeria sp. C5. Classification (NCBI taxonomy): domain Bacteria; kingdom Pseudomonadati; phylum Pseudomonadota; class Alphaproteobacteria; order Rhodobacterales; family Roseobacteraceae; genus Ruegeria; species Ruegeria sp. C5. The sequence continues at coordinate 43,786 of NZ_JBQFRX010000007.1, forward strand.
TCGATCTGCGAAAAGATGTCCTGATTTCGGATGATCGACAGGATACGATCACTGAATTGCTGCTTTACATGAGTGGCGGCAGCCTGACCGTGCAGATCCTGAAGGTCGGCATAGCCGTCCAAAGCAATTGCAATACAGGCGGCATTCTCACCTGATTTGCTGACCGATTCACTCAACGCCTCCAACTCTGATTGAAAAACGTCATAGGGAACCAGGCCGCTGGGGCGCATACCTGAACTACGGGCTGTATAAGAACGGCTTCCCCAATTTCCGATGACGGCAAAAGCAAGGGGCAAACCCAAAGCCGTGGTAACAAGTGCACGTTCACCGCCCAACCAGAAGGCGGCTAAACACGCCGCGGGAATAAATGCCAGAACCTGCGGTCCGGTGAGAAGTATCCGCAGCGTTTCGGAACAACGGTCGACAAAGAGGAATTTCCGCATAGGTTTTACGGCCTTCAGCTTGGGCTAGGATCGCGCAAGCCAACCGTAGGAAATCAATCTGAGTCAGGCGTTAACGTAACTGGGGAATTTCGTCTGAATTTTCGTCTTTTTGAATCGGATCGATCGAAAGATTTGCGAAATCAAACAGTTTTGGGTCCAGAAGATGCGAAGGCCGCGCGTTGGTCAATGCCCGAAACATCACTTGCCGCCGACCGGGGCTGTTCTTTTCCCACTGATCGAGGATCTGCTTGACCTGCTGACGCTGCAGCCCGTCCTGACTGCCACACAGATCGCAGGGTATGATGGGATAGTTCATCGCCTTGGCGAATTTCTCGCAATCCGCCTCGGCCACATGGGCCAGCGGGCGATAGACGAACAGATCACCTTCTTCATTCACCAGTTTTGGTGGCATGGTTGCAAGACGACCGCCATGGAACAGGTTCATGAAAAAGGTTTCAAGGATGTCATCGCGGTGATGGCCAAGCACAACTGCGGAACAGCCTTCCTCGCGCGCGATACGATAGAGGTTGCCACGACGCAGGCGTGAACACAGCGCACAATAGGTGCGGCCCTGCGGAACTTTGTTCATCACAACGGAATAGGTGTCCTGATACTCAATCCGATGTGGCACCCCCATACGGTCTAGGAATTCTGGCAGGACTGTTGCCGGGAACCCCGGTTGCCCCTGATCCAGATTGCAGGCCAGAAGATCCACGGGCAGCAGACCGCGCCATTTCAGTTCGTAGAGCACCGCCAGAAGGGTATAGCTGTCCTTGCCGCCCGATAGGCAGACCAACCAGCGGGGTGTTTTACCTTCGGCGGTGCGGTCCACCATGCCGTACTGCTCAATGGCCTCGCGCGTCTGGCGCACGATGCGCTTGCGCAGCTTCTTGAACTCGGTGGTTGAAGGCGCACCGGTAAAAAGCGGATGGATATCGTCGGCTTCATCAAACATGGGCGGGGCCTATCGCAGTTGGGTGAACCGGGCAAGGGTCAGGGTCGTTCGTCGTCGGGCACAGGGTCATAGCCATCGCCACCCCACGGATGGCAGCGCCCGATCCGGCGCGCTGCCAGCCATGCGCCCTTGATGGCGCCGTGTTTTTCAAGCGCTTCCAGTGCATAGGCGGAACAAGTCGGCTGATAGCGGCAGTTGAATCCGACCCAGGGGCTGAAGATCAACCGGTAGGCCCGGACGGGCAGGGCGAGGAGATGGGCAAATATGTTCACTTGCCACCCCCATGAATTTTGCGCAGGGCATAGCGCAGATCGTCTTTCAGCGCATCAAAGGGCCGTGCAGCGGTAACCTCGGCGCGGCCGATCAACACGTAGTCCCAGCCCGCATGCCCATGAATAGGTAATACGGCTCGCGCGGCTTCACGCAGGCGGCGTTTGGCGCGGTTGCGGGCGACGGCATTGCCGACCTTCTTTGAGCAGGTGAACCCGATGCGAATGCCCGCAGCCTCATCAGCGCCACGTTTACGCGCCTGCACCATCATCGATGCAGTGCCTTGCCGTTTGGCCCGCGCGGCTTTCAGAAAGTCCGAGCGATTCTGCAGTACGGTCAATGATTCAGATGCGCAAACGGACGCCGCCGGGGGCATCACCCTCGGCTGGTTGTTACCATCCTCAGGGGCCTCCGGCGGCGTCATGTTCATAACCTGAAAGGTCGAGCGGCTTATGCGCTCAGCGACTTGCGGCCGCGTGCGCGACGTGCGTTCAGGATTTTGCGGCCGGCTTTGGTAGCCATGCGCGCGCGGAAACCGTGGCGGCGTTTGCGAACCAGGTTCGAAGGCTGATAGGTGCGTTTCATCGCTCCGTCTCCAATCTATAGCGGTGGGTGCGGCGCGGATTCGCCTGGCCCTAGTGTTCGAAGCCCGTCCTCTACTGGGTAGCGGGGGGTAAGTCAAACCCCTAGGTGGGGGTTTTGGTGCGTTTTGCAACAAATCTGTAATCTGCCCGGGCAAAAGATTTCAAAAACCGGGTTCAGAGCGCGTATCCCTCACATTAAGTGCCATAAACATCAAGGCCCCGTGAGGCCTCTGTTGCAGCGCGCGCGGGCGGCGCATGTTGTGGGCAAGATGAATGAACAAGAACCTGCTACCCAGATGAACGAAACCACCAAGATCCCGCGCAAAGGGCTGGCACGTCATATCCCTTTGGCGGTGATTCTCGCCGTTGCCGCCGTGGGGTTCTTTGCGCTGGGCGACTATCTGACCTTTGAAACCCTGCGCGACAATCGCGAGGCTTTGCTGGCCTGGCGCGATTCAAACTACTGGGCGATGGCTGCGGCTTTCGTGGGGATTTACATCATTATTGTTGCCTTCTCGTTACCCGGTGCTGCGGTTGCTTCGATGACCGGTGGGTTCCTGTTCGGGTTGCTTGCAGGAACGGTTTTTAATGTTTTTGCCGCAACCATAGGCGCTTCGACGATCTTTCTAGCCGCACGCTGGGGTTTGGGTGAATCTCTGACCGCCAAGCTTGAAGCCTCGGAAGGGACGGTCAAGAAACTGAAGGACGGGCTACGTGAGAATGAAATCTCGGTTTTGTTCCTGCTGCGTCTTGTACCTGTGGTGCCCTTCTTCGTTGCCAATCTGGTGCCCGCATTGGTTGGGGTAAAGTTCCGAAACTTCCTGATTACGACGGCGCTGGGCATCATCCCTGGTGGGATTGTCTATACCTGGATCGGTGTTGGGCTGGGTGGTGTTTTTGATCGCGGCGAAACCCCGGATGTCTCGCTGTTATGGGAACCCTTCGTGATCGGGCCAATTATTGGCTTGTGCGCGCTGGCAGCGCTGCCGATTGTCATCAAATCCCTCCGTGGTCGAAAGGGCTCCTGATCCATGCAAGAGTTGAAAACCGATATCCTGGTGATCGGGGCCGGGTCAGGCGGGTTGTCTGTAGCCGCCGGGGCCAGCCAGATGGGTGCGGATGTCATCCTGCTGGAAGGCCACAAGATGGGTGGGGATTGCCTGAACTTCGGCTGTGTCCCATCCAAAGCTCTGATCGCCAGCGGCAAGGCTGCATATGCTCAGGCCCACGCGTCGGCTTTTGGTGTCGCGGATGTGACGCCACGGGTGGATTATGCAGCCGCCAAAGAACACGTGCAAAACGTCATCGCTCAAATCGAACCCATGGACAGTCAGGAGCGTTTTGAGGGCTTTGGCGTCAAGGTAATCCGGGAGTACGGTCGTTTCATCTCACCCACGCAGGTACAGGCCGGAGATCATCTGATCACCGCCCGACGCGTCGTGGTGGCCACCGGTTCATCGCCCTTGGTACCGCCACTGCCCGGGTTGGATCAGGTGCCGTATTACACCAACGAGACAATATTCGACCTGCGCGACAAGCCCGAACACCTTTTGATCATCGGCGGAGGTCCTATCGGCATGGAAATGGCGCAGGCGCATATCCGGCTGGGCTGCAAAGTGACCGTGATCGAGGGCCTTAGTGCGCTGGGCAAAGACGACCCTGAAGCTGCAGCCGTCGTGCAGTACAGCCTTCGGACTGAAGGTGTCGAAATCCATGAAAACGCCATGGTGTCCCAGATCCGAGAAAATGCAGGCACCATTGAGGTGGTCACTGAGAATGATGAGGTCTACGCGGGCTCTCATCTGTTGCTGGCCGTCGGACGCAAGGCCAATATCGACCGTCTGAACCTCGACGCTGCCGGGATCGACAGCACGCGGGCAGGCATCAAGGTGGACGACTCTTTACGCACGAGCAATCGCAAGGTCTATGCCATTGGTGATGTTGCAGGTGGGCTGCAATTTACCCATGTCGCCGGATATCATGCGGGGATCATAATCCGCTCTGCCTTATTTGGGCTTCCGTCGAAAGCGAAGACCGCTCATATCCCATGGGCCACCTATACAGATCCCGAACTGGCACAGGTCGGCCTGACCGAGGCACAAGTCCGTGAACAGCATGGCGACGCGGTGGAGGTTGCCCGGTTCGACTATCACCACAATGACCGCGCAGTTTCCGAGCGCAAGACCAAGGGGTTCATCAAGGTGATGGTCGTAAAGGGCCGACCAGTGGGCGCGACAATCGTCGGATATCAGGCCGGAGAATTGATCAACTTGTGGTCGCTGGCGCTGGCCAATAATCTCAAGATGGGTCAGATCGCAGCGATGGTTTCGCCTTACCCAACGGTCGGAGAGCTTAACAAACGTGTGGCAGGGGCCTATTTCTCTCCAAGGCTGTTTGAGAATCAAATGGTTAAAAGAGTGGTCAGGTTCGTCCAGCGCTGGATTCCCTGACCCAAGGAGGAGCGCAAAGTGAACTCGCTGTCGGGCCGATTTCTGATCCTGACGACGGTCTTCGTCATGTTGGCCGAAGTACTGATCTTTGTGCCCTCGATCGCGCGCTTCCGAGAAGATTTTCTGCTGAACCGGCTGGAACGCGCCCAGATCGCCTCGCTTGCTTTGTTGGCCGACGATATGCTGGCTGATGAGCTTGAAGCGGAACTGCTGTCAAATGCGGGGGTCTATAACGTCGTATTGCGCCGCGACGAGGTGCGTCAGCTCATGCTGTCTTCACCGATCCCGACCCAGATCACCAAAACCTTTGATTTGCGTAATGCCAGCGCTTGGGTGCTGATCCGTGATGCGGTCTCGAGGCTGTTTACCCCCGAAAACGAGGTCATTCGTGTGATTGGCGCGCCGGTCAAAGACGCAGGATTGTTGATCGAGGTGACAATGGACAGTGAGCCCTTGCGCATGGCCATGACGGATTATGGGCTCCGCATCCTTGGGCTGTCCTTTGTGATCTCAATCATAACGGCCTCGTTCCTGTTTCTGGCTGTGCGCGTAGTACTGGTGCGTCCGATCAAAAGCGTTGTTGGCTACATGCAGCGCTATGCCAGCGCACCTGAGGATGCGCGCGGCATCATCTCCCCCAATTCAAAGGTGACCGAACTGCGCGAGGCCGAAGAGGCCCTGCAGATGCTTCAAACCGATCTGACCCAGGCCCTGAAACAACGTGAACGTCTGGCCCAGTTGGGCGGGGCGGTGGCCAAGGTCAGCCACGATCTGCGCAACATTCTGACGTCTGCTCAGCTGTTTACCGATCGAATTGAAGCAAGCAATGACCCCCTGGTGGCGCGAATGGCACCCAAACTTGTCAATTCGATCACGCGGGCGGTTTCTTTGTGCGAAAGCACCTTGGCGTTCGGACGCGCCGAAGAACCAGCCCCAACCCTGACCATGGTGCGCTTGCGGGACGTTACCGCAGATGTTGTCGCCAGCGAACAACTCGCCATTGCCGATGCCTGCGTTGAGATTGTGAACGACGTACCCGAAGATCTTGTTATCCGTGCCGACCCGGAACAGATTTTCAGGGTTGTCATGAATCTTGTGCGCAATGCCCGGCAAGCACTTCTGGTCTCGGGTAAGGCGGGGCGCGTAACGGTGTCTGCATCTGAGCTTGAAACCGACTGGTGCATCGAAATCAGCGATACGGGTCCAGGCCTGCCCCCTAAGGCCCGAGAGAATCTGTTTACACCATTTCAGGGTGGTGTTCGCAAAGGCGGCTCGGGACTTGGGCTTGCGATTTCGCAAGAATTGGTGCGGGGTCACGGCGGAGACCTGTTTCTGAAAGACACAGGGCCTGATGGAACCACCTTTGAAATAAGGCTTCCACGCGGCGATATGACTTTTTGAAGTTTTTTTGAAGAATCGACTTGCGCGCCCTCGGCCTCAGGTCTAAACACCGCCTCACCAACGCGGACCGATAGCTCAGCTGGATAGAGTACTTGACTACGAATCAAGGGGTCGGGGGTTCGAATCCTCCTCGGTCCGCCACTTAAACCCTTGTCAGGCGACACATAGTTCTGCCACCAGCGACAGAACCTTGCCATTTTCGCCTCACTTCCTTCATCCAGCACCTAGACCGATTTCAATGATCCTGACTTCGCTTTTGGGAAAATCAGGGCTGATTTGCAGATCAGACGCCGAAGGCGCGTGTTCCTGCTGATCTGCCACGTGGCGAACGCGGATGGGGGCGAGGCAATGCTATTCGACAATAGTGGTGCGGCCCGCAGGCGTAGCCGAGGACACGGTGTTGTCTAATAGGGTTGCCCGAGGGGGAAGGCAGCGTCTTACCTCTGATGGCAGGGGGCGTTTGGCTTGTCCAAATCCCGCGGCCCCCAAAAAAAGCACGGCGGTGTAGGCCTCGCCGGTACTTATTGTGCCAGAACGCGTTGTTATTCTAATGAATCGGGCGGAAAGCGGTCTTTCGCTGCACGTGCAATGGAAACCTTTCTTCAGGGGAAAGCGGATGTTGGATTTCGTCCAATGCACGGGGTGTTGCATTTAGACGCCAGGGAATTCGCCAATACCAGCAGTCGGCTTTCCAAGAACATGCTGTTTTTCTGTCTCAAATCTGAGCGTCCCGAAATCTCACAATTTGAATTTTCCGGGGAAAAGTCCGCACAAGAAACGTCTGATAAGATCAACAGAGCGTCGTCGTGAAAAACCCTGCATATCTGTTAGGTAATTGACCCACATACCTTCCAGCAAAGCCAGCGTTCCGGCGGTGGCATCGTCCACCAAGTTTGGGTCACGCTCGTTTTTTTGAGCTATCTCCTTAAACGCAAGCCGCAAGGTCTCGACAAGTTTTTGATCTTGGGTGCTGCTGTAGCGGGCAATACCTGGGTGTGAGCTCGCGATGCCGCGGAATGCATGCCAGATTTTCGTACTTCTTGGATTGAGCAGAGCTTCTGATAGGTCCGCCTCGATCACGGCCATCACACGGTCTTCGGGCGATGCATCCGAACCCAGGTCGGTCAATTTATCCATTTCGGCATAATATTGAGCACTGAAATGCTGGGCTGCTGCCGTCAGCAAATTGTCCTTCCCGCCGAAATGCAAATGGATCATTCCGCGCGATAAACCAGAACGCTCGCAGATGCGGCTGACCGTCGTATCGGTGACTCCAATATCCGCGATAGAGTCCAGAGTCGCCTTGATCAGAAGTTGCTTATTGGCATCCGGAGCACGTTTCGAGCCACGTTTTCTTCCTCTGACGTTTTCCACTTTATTCAATAATTCCATCCTCTTGATGGTATCCCTCAAGTCTATCTCACAGGAAGATTGACACGAAAGACCGTTCTGGCGCAACATTTAATGGACGATCGTCCATTAGTGACTCGTGAAAATCCGGAAAGGAGGTTGGGTAATCTTTCGTAGCGAAGCATCCCGGGGCTATACCCTCAGCGCACCAGCCACGGCTTATGTGGGTTTTCTGGTGACGGCTCCATTGTTGATCCTGATCGCCTATTCGTTCTGGACGCAATCTTACGTAACGCTCGACAAGACGCCGACACTAAAAAATTATAGCGACGCGTTTGCAGATCCTCTGGTCCGACACTTGATGCTAAGGTCGATCTGGATTGCCGGAGCAGTAACAGCAGTTACCGTCGCACTGGCATATCCCATCGCTTATTTCATCGCGATGAAGGCCCGGAAAAAGACCATCTGGCTTCTGCTCATCACCATTCCATTCTGGTCTAGCTACCTCCTGCGCGTTTTTGCCTGGAAACTCATTCTAGGGTTCAATGGAGTGATGAACTCCGCACTGTTGATGCTTGGCTTGATTGACGAACCGCTGGACTTCCTTCTCTACAATGAATTTGCAGTCGTGCTGACGCTTGCTCATGCCTGGGCGCCATTTGCGATCCTGCCGATCTATGTCTCATTGCAGAAGATCGATCCAAGCTTACTAGAAGCCGCCACCGACCTCGGTAACAGCCCTTTTCAACGCTTCATGCGGGTGACGCTGCCACTAACCATCCCGGGGATTATTGCTGCTTGTCTGATCATATTTATCCCCACGGTAGGTGACTATGTGACCCCGGCACTGGTTGGAGGGTCGGACGGGAAGATGATCGCCAACCTAATTCAGGTGCAGTTCGGGGCCGCCAACAACTGGCCACTGGGCGCCACCCTTTCACTGATCGCGATGCTATCGGTTGGCTTTGTCGCTATAGTGTTTGTAATTACCGCCACCCGGCTAGGGAGGCGTATAAGATGAGACGCCCTTCGACCCTGACAGCCTACGCTTTTCTGTATTTGGTTTTTCTTTACCTGCCCGTCCTTTTTCTGCCCTTGTTTTCATTCAATAGCGGCACAATAGTTGCCTTTCCGATCAAGGGCTGGACGCTGGACTGGTATCGGAAGCTGGGCGAACAGGATACCTTGATCCAGGCCCTTTGGAATTCGCTTGGCGTCGGCACCGTCGTGGCACTTCTGTCTACCGCAATGGGGTTGTTCGCCGCTCGCGCCTTTATTCGGTACCGTTTTCGGGGTCAGCGTGCTGCCGAAGGTCTGGTGATGCTGCCTTTGGTTATTCCCGGCATTATAGTTGCTTCTTCAATGCTGGTTCTGTTTCTGTTTGTCGGACTCAAGCCGTCTTTGCTGACCGTCGTTCTGGGCCATACGTTTCTTGCGCTGCCGTTTTCCGTCTCGATCCTGAAGTCTGCTTTCGATGACTTCGATGCGTCGCTGGAGGAAGCATCTTACGATCTGGGCGTCGGCGTGTTCGACACCTTCCGCCGCGTGACGCTTCCGGTCGTTTCCCCGGGTATCGTAGCCAGTTTGTTGGTCACTTTCACAGTCAGCTTCGACGAATTCGTCCTCGCCTTTTTCCTGTCCGGCAACCAACCAACCTTGCCAGTATACATCTGGAGCCAGATTCGTTTCCCCGCCAAGCTTCCAAACGTTTTGGCCCTAGGCTCTATCCTGCTGCTTACATCGGTCCTGCTTTTGGTGCTGGCTGAGTATTTCCGGCGCCGCTCATCCGCATCAGAGGTCAGATGACAGACAAAAACATCATAGAACTCAGGGGCGTCGAAAAGCGCTATGGTACATTCCTGGCGGCTAGCGGGATCAATCTCGATCTTAAAGAAGGCGAGTTTTTCTCACTCCTCGGCCCATCGGGATGTGGCAAAACCACGGTATTGAGGATGATCGCGGGATTCCAAGAGCCGACCAAAGGCACTGTGCTGATCGACGGTCAGGATATGGATGGTGTGCCTGCCAATAACCGGCCGACCAACATGGTATTTCAGAGCTATGCTATCTTCCCGCACCTGAATGTCGGGAACAACGTGGCCTACGGATTACGCGGCAAGGCCCCCAAAGCCGAAATCGATCAGCGCGTAGCCGAAGCCTTGGAAATGGTCGAGTTGGGGGGGCTTGAGGATCGCGGCGCAAGTGAGTTGTCAGGCGGGCAACGGCAAAGGGTGGCGCTCGCCCGCGCGCTGATCATGCGACCCAAAGTATTGTTGCTGGATGAGCCCTTGTCGGCCTTGGACAAGAAGCTGCGCGAGCAGATGCAATTTGAAATGCGCAATCTGCAGCAATCGCTGGGTATTACCTTTGTGATGGTCACACACGACCAATACGAGGCGATGACAATGTCTGACCGCATTGGCGTGATGTTCAATGGGCGCCTCAAGCAGGTGGATACGCCAACAACGCTTTACGCCCGGCCTTGCGATCAGCAGGTTGCCAGTTTCATCGGTGAGATGAACATTCTGCCTGCCCAGTTGCTAAAGGAAAATGGCGATACGCTTTCAATCCACGCGAAGGCCTTTGGCCAAATGGAAATTGGAAGAAACCCCAACGTTGCAACCAGCGCCCGAGATATGAACATCGGTATTCGACCCGAACAATTAGAAATCACCGCTGAAAAACCCGAAGACTATCCATCAACCGTTCAGGGCAAAGTCAGCAATGTGGCCTTCTATGGCGAGAACATTCACTACCACATTCAGGTTGCGGAAGCCGACGTGCCGATCGCGGTCTCGGTTCCGAACTACTTTCACACGGTTGATTTCAGTCGCGGCGACGCAGTTTGGCTGGGAGTCCAAAGCGCCAGCGTGATCGATCTTGGCACAGACACAGAATAAGACAATGGGAGGAAAAAATGAAACTTCAGGGAATTGCGGCTTTCGCATGTGCGACGGCGATAAGTGCAGGAAGCGCCAGCGCCGGTGGAGCTGATCTGACGGTTTTTGACTGGTCGGGATATGAAGACCCGGGCTTCTTTGCCAGCTACATGGAAAAATACGGGAATGAGGCACCGAGCTATTCCTATTTCGGAAGCCAGGAAGAAGCCTTTACCAAGCTGAGTTCCGGTTTTACTGCTGATCTGGCACATCCTTGTTCCGACGCGGTCAGAAAATGGGTCGCAGCAGATCTGATTCAGCCGCTGGATGAAAGCAAACTGACCAATTGGGCCGACGTACTGCCCGAGATCAAGGAGGTCGACGCCATCGTTCTGGACGGCCAGCTTTACATGTTGCCGTTCGAATGGGGGAACACGGGCCTTATCTATCGCACCGACAAGGTCTCGGGCGACGATATCTCACTGCAAGTGCTGGCCGACCCGGCCTATGCCGGTAAGATTGCTATCCCGGATGCCGCATCATCTGCGTATGCGTTAGCGGCGCTGGCTACTGGAAATGCTGACGACTACACCAACTTGAGCGATGAGCAGTTCAAGGAAGCGTCTGACTTCCTGCGCTCGATCCACCCGAACATGCGCTTTTACTGGTCCGACGCAGGTCAGTTTGACCAGGCAATGACCAGCGGCGAGATCGAATTGGGTTGGGCCTGGAACCAGTCAGAACTAAACCTGATCTGGAATGAGGTGCCGGCCGCGATGATGCGAGACGTCGACAAGGGTATCGCGACCTGGGCGTGCGGCTATGTGCATCTGAAATCATCCACGACACCGGTCGATCAGGTCTATGATCTGTTGAACGCGCTTACCGACCCGGCCAGCGGTCAGTACATCATCGACAACTGGGGCTACCCGCATTCCAACGCAAAAGCGTTCGAAGTTGCCGATCAGGCCAACATCGAAGCCTATGGTTTCTCCGATCCAAAAAGCTTCTTCGAGGGCAGTTTGTTCTTTGATGCGGTGAACCCCGAGCTTGAGGCAAAAATGCTGGCGGAGTTTGAACGGATCAAAGCCGGCTTCTGATTCAACAATATCTCCGGGGCCAACCAGCCCCGGAACACAAACACAGGAAAACGCGTGAACATGTCAGACGCGAACCCATATGCTATGCTCTTGGAACCGGTTCAGATCGGGCCAGTCACTGCCAGGAACCGCTTCTATCAGGTGCCTCATTGCACCGGGTTGGGGCACCTCCGACCAAGGGCGGATGCTGCCGTTCGTGGAATGAAGGCCGAAGGCGGGTGGGCGGTGGTTTCCAATCAGGAGACCGAGATTCACCCGACTTCTGACCTTTCTCCTTACGCCGAAGGGCGGCTATGGGACGCGCGCGATGTGCCCGCGTTGCGGCTGATGACAGACGCAGTACATGAACATGGTGCACTAGCGGCTATCCAGCTGGTTCATAACGGCAATCATGCGCAAAACCTGCTAACCCGCGCCCCGGTTCTTGCACCTTCCGAAATGTCCGTCGACACGACACACCCCAAGCAGGCGCAGGCTATGGATAAGGCCGACATTCGGGAATTCCGCCGTTGGCACCGCGAGGCCGCGTTGCGCGCGAAAGATGCCGGGTTTGACATCATTTATGTGTATGCCGGGCACAACATGACATTGGCGCAGCATTTCATGCTGCCACATATGAACCAGCGTAGCGATGAATATGGTGGGTCGCTCGAAAATCGCGTGCGTCTGACACGTGAACTGCTGGAAGACACTCACGAAGCCGTGGGCAACAGCTGCGCTGTGGCGTTACGTTTTGCTATTGATGAGATGATGGGTGCCGGGGGCATGCAGGCAGCAGAAGAAGGCCGCGCCATTGTCGAGCTCTTGGCTGATCTTCCTGACCTATGGGATGTGAATGTGGCTGACTGGTCCAACGACAGTGCCACGACTCGTTTTCAGCCAGAGGACGGATATCAGAACGCGTTTCTGTCCCACGTTAAGCAGATCACCCGCAAACCTGTGGTTGGTGTCGGTCGCCTGACGTCGCCTGACATGATGTTGTCGATGGTCAGTAAGGGAATTGTCGACCTTATCGGAGCCGCGCGACCTTCCATAGCGGACCCGTTCATTCCGAAAAAGATTGAGAACGGTCGCATTGACGAAATCCGCGAATGTATCGGCTGCAATATCTGTGTCTCATCCGACAATCTGGGCATCCCGATCCGCTGCACTCAAAACCCCACCATGGGTGAGGAATGGCGACGCGGTTGGCACCCCGAGATCATCGCGCCGAAAAAGAGCAACGCGGACACTTTGGTTGTTGGCGGTGGCCCTGCCGGTCTTGAATGCGCCATGCAGTTGGCAAGGCGAGGATATCAGGTGACGTTGGCAGAGGCGTCAGCCGAATTGGGCGGGCGGGTTACGAAGGAAAGCAAACTTCCCGGCCTCGCAGCTTGGTCCCGCGTCGTCGACTATCGTCTGCATGATTTAAAGCAACGCGGCAACGTTCAGCTGTTCACTGACAGCAGGCTTGATGGCGATCAAGTGGCAGAGCTGGGCGTCGAACACGTCTTTGTGGCCACCGGCAGCCTTTGGCGAACCGACGGCATGGGCCGTAACACCCAGCGCCATGTGCCACAGATCGAGCAAAGCGCCAATGTGCTGACGCCTGATGACATCATGAATGGTGTTCTACCGCCGGATGGCCCGGTCATGATCTATGATGACGATCATATCTATCTGGCAGGAGTGATCGCCGAAAAACTTGCGACTGCAGGATACCAGGTTGTCTTTGTCACGCCGGAGAGTTTGGTTTCAGCTTACTCCATCAATACTTTGGAGCAGCCTCGCATTCAGGCCCGCCTGATGGAGCTTGGTATCGACATTCATTGCAATCAGGTGCTGACGGCGGTTCAAGGTGACATGGCCCGCATCGGTTGTGCCTTTACTGGTCGCGAAATGGATATTCCATGTGCCTCGACAATTCTGGTCACTGAACGTCAGCGTGAGACGATGCTATATGACAGCTTGCGCGGGCTCAGGTTGAAAACCGTCGAACTTATTGGCGATGCCGCTTCTCCAGGGCTGATCGTCGACGCAGTCTTCGCGGGCCACCGCGCGGCCCGTGATTTTGAACGCCCCAAGGCAGAAGCAGATCAGGATTGGTTTCGCCGCGAGATAATCGATTTGGAGGAAACGAGATGAACAGCCGACCGTTTGAGTTGGATGCGCTGATAGCCTCGCACCAGTACGGCCACGCCCTGCCGCGCGAATTCTATACCTCCCAAGACATCTATAACTATGACATTGCCCGGGTCTGGAACCGCAACTGGCTTTGGGCAGGGCATGTCAGTCAAATCCCAAGCCCCGGTGACTACTTCCTGTTCGACTATGGCCCGGAGAGCATTATCATTGTTCGCGACCGCGATGGAGATTTTCGTGCTCATTTGAATGTCTGCCGCCATCGCGGATCTCGCGTCTGCACTGAACAGTCCGGCAACGCCCGCGTTCTTGTTTGCCCCTACCACGCATGGACATATGAGCTATCAGGAAAACTTCGTGCAAGTCACAATATGGGGGAACAATTCGACCCGTCAAAGTTTGGGCTTCTTCCCGTTCAGGTGAGTGTCTTCAAGGGCCTGATCTTTGTCTGTGCCGATGCAAACACCCCATCACTTGATCCTGTCCTCAGCAAACTTGAGCCACTCGTCGAACCCTATGGCCTGAACGATTTGAAAGTAGCGCATACCGCGTCATTCCCTGTTCCCGCGAATTGGAAACTAGCGGTTGAGAACTACCTTGAATGCTACCACTGCGGGCCAGCGCACAAAGAGTATTCTCGCTCCCATAGCTTGAAATCACCGCAAGACATGGCTGGTTTGGTCGAGCCGCTAAAGGCTAGGGCTGTAGAAGCCGGGTTGTCACCCAATGAATTGACTCTTGTCGGCGACGCTGCGCTGACCCCATTTACCAGCGGGTACTATCGTCGCTATCCGCTTTACCAAGGCTACAAAACCGGCAGCCAATCGGGCGAGGCACTTGCACCATTGCTTGGAACGCTCAAAGGCTTCGACGGTGGCGCAACTGACTTTGATATTGGTCCATTGAATTGGTTCCTGATTTATTCGGATCACATGGTCGGCTACCGCTTCATTCCACGAGGCTTACAGGAAACTGACATTCAGGTCGTCTGGCTGGTTCGCGCTGACGCCGAAGAAGGCGACGACTACGACAAAGAAGACCTGACCTGGCTTTGGCATGTCACATCTTTGGATGACGAACGCATCATTCGCCACAACCAGTCCGGCGTAAACTCTCAATACTTCCAACCGGGCCCCTTGGGCGAGATGGAAACCTCGATCCAGGACTTCTACGATTTCTATTTCAACATGATCAGCCCGGAACCAGAACAAAGGATGTCCGGTCATGACTGAGGCAAAATCACGCCGTCGCGGCGGCGGCGGACGCGCCGCGCGCATAAAGGTTCAACAGGCTACCACGGGCAATGAGGCCGTACGTGGAGGCCTAAGTGGCGGCCGCTATAAACCGCTGACCCAAGCAGATATGGAGAACATCCATCAAGCGGCCTTAACCGTTCTGGAAAACACGGGCGTTACCGACCATTTTCCGGAATTGCTTGATCTGGTGCTTCCCAAAGGCGCAGTTTTGAATGACCTCAATAGGTTGTGCTTCCCCCGCGCCCTTATGGAAGACATCCTGGCGGCTGCCGCCAGAGAGTTTTACGTCTATGCCCGCGGTGAGCGTGAAGGCAAAGACGACATGCATTGCTCGGCCGAGAGTGTCTATTTCGCCAACTCTGGCACGGCCGTCACAACCTTCGATTCCGAGACCAAGTCCTATCGTCCATCGGTTCTGCGCGACGTTTATGATTTCACCCGACTAGTGGACCGCTTGGACAACATCCATATGCTGGGCGACACAGTTTTGGCTACCGATGTGACCGATGATTTCGCTCACGATATGAACACCATATATGCAATGCTCGCAGGCAGCCAAAAGCCTGCCTGTCTGACCTTTCGCGACCGCAGCCATATCCCGCATGCCATCCGCATGTTTGATTTGGCTCAGGGTGGCGAAGGGGCTTTCATGAAGAAGCCAAGCGTCATTTTTGGCGGCTGTCCAATGGTTTCGCCGCTGCGGATCGGCAAGGAAAACATGGAGATCCTGATTGATACCGCCAAACTTGGCCTCACCGTCGATCTGGCTGTGCCTCCGCAAGCCGGGGCCACAGCCCCCGCGACGCTTGCGGGAACGTTGGTACAAACCGTGGCCGAAACGCTGGCCTGCGTTGCCATCGTAAACCTCATCACTCCAGGCTGTCCGGTTTGCTTTGCCGCCTGGCCCTTCATCACTGATTTGCGCAGCGGCTCGTTCACCGGTGGCAGCGGCGAACAAGCCCTGATCGGCGCGGCTGCCATTCAAATGGGCAACTTCTATGGTCTGCCCACATCCGTTGGCGCAGGCATGACCGATGCCAAATTGCCCGATGCGCAATACGGGTTAGAAAAGGCGCTGACCTTCACGCTTGCTGCTCATGCCGGTGCCAATCGCCTTTGCGAGTTTGGCGGTATGATCGGTAGCCTCATGGGATGTAGTTTTGAAAGTATGGTCATCGATGACGAAGCGGGTGGAATGATCCTGCGGTCGTTGCGCGGGATAGAGGTCACGGATGAAACCATGGCTGTGGATGTGATCCACGATTGCGCCATCGACCCCGGCCATTTCCTCGGCAACCCGCACACGCTGAACTATATGAACAGCGAATTCGTCTATCCGCGACTTATGGATCGTGAGCGTACAGACACATGGGAAAACGAAGGCAAAACAGATTTGCTGGACCGCGCCCGTGACAAAGCCAACTCTATTCTAAACAGTCATTTCCCCAACTATTTCGGCGCTTTGGACACCCAGGTGCGTGAAGAATTTCCCATTGAAATGAGCGCGGAAAGCATGACCCATCATGGATAACTCTAATGCCAAACAATGGGACAACGATCACTTCCTGCACCCGTGGGAAGGGATGGAAGCTTTAGGTAAAAATAGCCGTACTTTTGTCGAAAGTGCCAGCGGCATCCATGTAGTGAACGAAAAGGGTGAACGCTTGATCGACGGACCGGGAGGCATGTGGTGCACCCAGATCGGTTATGGGCGCGAAGAGATGGCCGAGGCCATGGCTGAGCAAGCTAGGAGTCTTGCCTATTTCTCGCCTTTCAACAACACCAACTCGACTGCTGCGCGGTTCGCGCGCGAAATAGCCAAACGAGCGCCTGGAGATTTGAACAATGTCTTCTTTACCACGGGCGGCTCCACTGCGGTGGATACGGCTATCCGATTTGTCCATTTTAGAAACAACCTTTTGGGTCGACCCGAGAAAAAGAAAATCATTTCTAGGCAAAAAGCCTATCATGGAAGCACCTACTTGGCGGCCAGCGTGAGTGGAAAAGAGCGTGACCGGCTTTGGCTCGACAAAGCCGATGACCTCGCACATTTCCTGCCAGACGTGAATCCGCTCTACCGTTCACCTGGTCAAAGCGAAGAGAGCTTTCTGAAGG
Source organism: Ruegeria sp. C5 (assembly GCF_056537605.1). NCBI lineage: Bacteria > Pseudomonadati > Pseudomonadota > Alphaproteobacteria > Rhodobacterales > Roseobacteraceae > Ruegeria > Ruegeria sp. C5. The sequence goes on from NZ_JBQFRX010000007.1 coordinate 60,710, forward strand.
AGAAAGTTTCCGATCTTGAAAACGCCATTTTGGCGCTTGGCCCGGAAAATGTTGCCGCTTTTATCGCCGAACCTGTTCTGGCATCTGGTGGCGTGATCGTGCCGCCAAAAGGATATCACCAAGGCTGCCTAAACATCTGCAAGAAGTATGATGTTCTATACATCTCCGACGAAGTGGTGACAGCTTTTGGGCGATTGGGCCATTGGTTTTCGTCAGAGGCTGTTTTCGGCATTCAGCCGGACATAATAACTTGTGCTAAAGGAATGACATCTGGGTACGCGCCGATGGGTGCCGCGATTATCTCTGACCGATTGATCGCCGACGTTTCGGGAAAAGATGCTAACTTCTCAAATGGTTACACCTATTCTGGTCATCCAGTTAGCGCGGCTGCGGGTTTGAAGGGCATTGAGATCATTGAGCGGGAAAAACTTCTCGAACACGTTCAAAAGGTCGCTCCGGTTTTTCAGGATCAGCTGCAGCATTTGCGACAGATTGACATCGTTGCCGATGTGCGTGGGATGGGGTTGATGGGATGCGTACAATGCTCAGTCGATGGTGATCCCAGGAGCGATCTGGGATGCGACTACGAGATTGGCGGCCAGATCGATATAGAATGCCAAAAACGTGGGTTATTAGTTCGACCTATTATCAACATGTGTGTTCTTTCACCGCCCCTTATCATCAGCGAAAGTGAAATTGAGCAGATGTTTTCTATCTTGCGCAAAGGGCTTGAAGCGACACGAACGTGGCTTGGCGGAATTCAGTGAACAATGAAGAGCTTGCGCTACTGTTGCGGATGTCCGCAGACCGGTATGCCACTGCAGCATTTGAATTCCGTCCTAAATGTCCGCAATGGGCCGTCTGCTGGCCCTGTCGCTGATACTGTGATGCACCCTAGGTCAACTGTGAGCCTAGCCTGTGAATTCGAATTTCTCGCTTGGTGCAGCCGCAGTACCAGAAGTGTTGCAAACGTTAAGTATGGTCACTGCTGCTCGTGTAGAGGGAACGTCTATCAAGCCGGAGTTGAGCCGGACAAATGGGGTTGTCATCTATAACTTGACGATCCGTTCTCGCGATCCAAACATTTTCCGTGGAAGCTGTGGCGGCTTCACAATTGCGCATGATAAACTGCTTGCAACGCATAAGATCAGAGATGAACCATGCGGTTACCGGATGAAAGCGATACGGAATATGGAGCGGGCAATGTCCGGGCATTTCTGGAAAGCTTGACCGGTCCGTCTCGCGGAACCGTAACCTGGCTTGTCGGCACCGCTTTGTCCGCTTCACTAGGTCAAGACCGTATCCTGAAGATAAGGCGGAAAGAGGATGTACCCCCACATGACGAAGATGTGGCGACCTTTCAATGGTCGCAAGGCGGTTACACGCTAAACGCGCTGCCCGGCCGGGAAATCTGGGTCAATGGTCAAAAGACTGCTTCGGCAGTTCTTAGGCATGGCGACATGATCGAGTTTGGTGAAAAGGGTCCCATGTCGCGCTACAGGATGTGTGACCACTCATTCCCTGCACATCACACGGTCGAAGACATAATAAGTGACGCTTATGTGTATGCGCGCTCCAGCCGACGACCCTTCGCCAGCAAAATGTCCAGTGCGCTGCGCGAAGGCGGACGTCGACTGACATCACAAACCACGGTTTTGTTCCGGTTTACCGTTATCGGTCTACTTCTACTGATTACAGCCTTTGGCTATTTGCTTTTTCAGAACGATCGGAAGCTGGCGGATAGCCTGAAACAGGAATCTCTCAAGATCGAGGCGGTTGCTGTCATGCTTACGCAGACGCGAGAAGATGCACTGACGGCGGATGATCTGGTCGCGCTCAGAGAAGCGTTTGACAACCAGGTAATTTCCACCGAGCAGCGCCTTGGCACTTTGGAAGAACGCGCTGGTGCGTCAAGGCGAGTTATCACAGCCTCGACGCGCTCTATTGCCTTTATCCAAGGGGCCTACGGATTGCGTCAAACCGAAAGCGGCAAATTACTGCGGCATGTGCTTGGCCCGGACGGGGAGAACCTAAAAACTCCATTCGGAAAACCATGGATTGAACCAGATGCGGCAGGCGCGCCGGCGGAGTTTCAGTTCACCGGAACCGGGTTTCTGTTGCAGGACACCTCTCTGTTGGTGACCAACCGTCATGTCGCCTTGCCCTGGACGACCGGGGATCGGGCACAGGCCCTGAAGGCAGCAGGGCTTGAAGCCGAGATACTTAATCTGCTGGCTTATCTGCCAGAACAATCCAAGCCAATGGAAGCGGTATTGCTTAGGGCAAGCAAAACGGCCGATCTGGCGCTTCTGTCCGTTGATGCGAACCGTGTTCAAGGGCTCGGGCTTTCACTGGCACCAGACCCGCCGCGTGCAGGTGAAGAAGTTTTCCTGCTTGGGTATCCGACCGGCCTTAAGGCCTTGATTGTGCAGGCCGGGCCGAACTTTCTGAATTCACTTGAATCCGATGGCACCGTCGATTTCTGGACAATTGCAAAAAACCTTTCAGAGCAGAACAAGATCAGGCCTCTGGCCAGCCGGGGGATCGTCGCCCAGACCAGTCCCGGTGCCGTCGTTTATGATGCTGAAACCACAACCGGTGGAAGCGGTGGGCCCGCCTTGAACCGAAGCGGTAAGGTGGTCGCGATCAACGCCGCGATCTTACCCGAATTTGGCGGCTCCAACATAGGGGTTCCTGTATCGCACCTAAAAGTGCTGCTGGAGGAAATCCGGTAGCAGCCACTGGGGCGAAATTCCCGCTGGCTGTTACCGTCAAGAGAGATAGCTCAGAACTGTACCAGCTCTGCGCTTAGGTACGGTCTAAACATTGTGTGGATCGGGAACGCAGGCCAATACGTTCCCGATCAGCTGAGGCAGGTCGTGTAGCATGAAAGATGCTTCGCGCTGCCGGAAGCCGTTCTTCGACACTCACTTCGAGATGGGGGACTCTGAGACCCTGGGGTCGCAACCGAACAGCGGCAGCAGTTTCATGCTACGAGCCAAATCTGCCACATACTGTTTTAGTTGAATAGCGAAATTGTTTCATGCATTATATTTGAAAATCGAATAGATGCCCCATGGATATTGAACTCGCGCGAACATTTCTGGCGATTGTCGAGACGGGCAGTTTTCTGGAGGCTGCCAACAAGGTTTACGTTACACAATCAACAGTGAGCATGCGTATTCGGTCACTCGAACAACAGCTCGGACGACCAGTGTTCGAGCGCGGAAAATCGGGTGCTACACTTACTCCGGCCGGGCACCGCTTTCATAAACACGCGCAGGCACTTGTCAGGTGCTGGACACAGGCCCGGATCGACGCCTCCCTGCCTGATGCGGTGGAAGCTGCTCTGGAAATCGGAGCTGTGCCCAGCTTGTGGGACGGGTTCCTGATCGACGCGATGCCAGAATTTAAGCAAGCGTTGCCGAATGTGGCGGTTCACGGGTCTACGGTTTCAACTGAAACATTGCTGAGCCTAACGACTGCGGGCGCGCTGGATTTGGCTGTGATGTATGATCCGCGGAACACTGTCGGGCTGACCGCAATGCAGTTGTTCGAAGATGATTTCGTACTCGTAAGCAGCGATTTCGATACCTCGCGAAGCCCATTTGAACAAAACTATGTTCTGATCGACTGGGGACCGGAATTCCGTGCCGATCACCTGCTGAACTTCCCGGAAATACCAACGCCAATGTTGCAGCTTGGCATTGGAACTCTCGGCCTGAACTATTTGAAAGCCCAGCCTAGCGCCGGATATTTCCCCTGGCGGGTAGTTGCGCAGGAAGTCGAAACCGGTTGGTTGAGGGTAATTGAGGATGCTCCTCGGTTTGCCTATGCCGCCTATGCCGTTTTTGCAGAAGATGATCCTGAAAGCCTCCCCTGCAAGGCCGCCCAGCTATTGAGTGCCTTTGCAAAAGAACAGTTTCCCGTCACGGTCTGAGATGGCGAGCTACTCGCGGCTTACCATGTAGAAGGCGAATTGTTAGTTCTCGGAAGCCTCCAGGGCTTCGGTTGCTGCGGGCTGCTCTTTGCCAGATTCGAAAATTAAACCAGCGGTAATCACGACCATCAAAACGCCGCCCATGACGGCCCAGTACCTCCAACCAAAAGACCTTTGCAAACGCATTTCTCTCTCCACGGCCATCCATCGAGACCAGATCAGTATAAGGAGGAATAAAAGTCTGCCAAATCGAAAGGATTGACACTCAAAGAGACAATATACTGAAAAAAACATCTATTCAGATCGTCGATAACATGGTTGAGAAAAAATCATAAGGTTTTGCACTCCGAAAACGAACATTGATCTCCTAAACTAACGAAGTGGAGGGAAAGGAGAAATCGATGGATAGGCGCTGGGTAAATCGCGTTACCGAACACATAAGTCGTTTCATTGCGTCACAACGGTTCGGGATTGCGAAGCGCTCGGCAGCAAAACAGCAGGATTTGCAAATCCCACAAGATTGGGACGAAGCCGCCGAGATATGGGACCCGTCCGAATTCGACCCGGAAAAAGAAAACCGGGAACGACGTTTGCGCCCGAGCGACTACGAATGGGACACAACCGGCGAACTTCCTTGGCGCGGACACAATCACCGGTTCAAAGGAGGCTGAGGGGAACCCAAGGCCTGAATATTGGATATTTCAGTCACAGGTGACACAAAGCTCGCGTCCCCTGATCCCGCATCGCATACCGTTTGGGATCCGAGAACGTCTAGGGTGAATTCCAAATCCGGATTGCTGGACCCAAAACAATTGAGATTGCAGAAAAATTACGTCGCTTTCAGCCTCTTAGGTCGAAAACAGCGCAGCGCCATCTGTGCATCTTGGCAAAATTCAGTACCAATCAAAAATGGTGTACAGAATGCTGGAAGTTCATTCGATTCCCGGTGCATTTACCGCGCGGGAATGTGAGCAGATTGTTGCTGCATCACAAAAAGCCCCGGCAAACGAGGCTCTGCTTGTCGGGCAAAACAAGGATCACAATCTGCGCAGAGCGGATGTGACTTGGCTGGACGACGTTGAAGGCTCTGATTGGGTGATGTCACGCCTGATCAATGTTGTCCGTCGCTCCAACACCGACAAGTTTGGCTTCGATCTGAGCGAGTTCGCCGAAAGTCCGCAGATTGCCTGCTATAAAGCATCAGATGGTGGTCATTTTGCGTGGCATTCCGATATCGGCGACGGGCCAGTCGCCCGAAAAAGAAAGCTGTCGCTGGTCGTTCAACTCAGCAAACCCGGAATGTACGACGGCGGAGACTTGGAGATAATGCCGGGGGCTTATGCTGTAACGGCCAGCCGGTATCAGGGCAGCGCGACCATCTTTCCTAGCTTCTTGTTGCATCAGGTGACACCGGTTGAGAATGGTGATCGGTATTCGTTGACGGTCTGGGCGCATGGCCCGGCATTTCGGTGATGATTTCCGTACTCGTTTGATTAAGAATCCGAGACTACAAGGCTAACGATTCCTTTCGTGTAGGAAACAGAGTCGAAAGTGTTAGGCTTGCCTTTAACATATGCGCTGAAATGGCATTTCCTGTAGTCCAACGTATCTGCTAAATCCTGGAATCCGCACGGTACTGACGCCTGAGTTGCTTTGGTCACTCATTGGCTGACCTCTATTATGTATCCGCCGGTAAGCGACTGGCGACTGATTTCTCATGGACTAAGTTTGGCAGGCTCACCATATCAGAAGCAACTTTGCCAGCTGCCTTTGAAGTACTTTCGACAGATATGCGTGTCTGACCCAACCGGGGGTGCAGCTTACGAGCCAAAATCCACGTCCAAAGCAAACCTGCGCCACCCGCGGCGAACACGCCAGAGAGCGGTGCTACGAGAAGAACCAGCCAGGCGGCACCAGGTGTAATAATACCCGAAACATCGCGAAAGCTCGCGTAAATTGCTGACATCTCAGTTCGTTCGGAAGGTTTGACTGCGAGAAGGAACGGCAAACCTGCGGAAACATCGAGCAAGATCAGGAAAATCGAGCCCATCATTAAGAACGCGATTGTGACTTCAGGGATTCCGAATGGAACTCCAGCAAAAAGAAATAGCAGCCCGGACATGAGGAATCCGGTTCTGACTGCTGCGCGCACCGAACTGCGCTGCATAAACCTAAGCATCAGCGGGGTGCAAAACAGGGCGGCATTGGAAATCGATAAAGCAATCCCTCCAAGCTGGCTGCCTAGCCCGTTCTGAACCGCATAGATGGGCAGATATACGACATAAATCCACCACCCGCAGGAACGAACGACTGCGAATACCCATCCGGCAACCAATCGCGGTTGCGCAAAAAACCTCCCGAAATAGGCGAACGGATTTGCGGGAGCGCATTGGCTTCTGGTGATGAGCCTGCCGTTTCCGAGGCGCATAACAAGAAAGATGAGAAGCATGACAATCGCTGCACCGGCTGCAATCAGGAACGGTGCAGGTTGCCACCACTCGTACAATATCGCGCCAAGTGCAGGGCCAGCCGTCCAACCCAGCGCACTGTAGAAAAGCCGAGATGTCTCAAAACGTCCCAGTTCAATCCTGGCAACATGGTCGAGCACATAGGCGTTGAAGCACACAAATGTCGTCACAACGGCGAAAGTCGTGAGTGCAAGCCCCGCAATAACGGTAGCAGGGGTCGCAACGGTCGTCACAACCGCACCCGCGACGTACGAAAGAGTGCCGAATACATAGACCCATCTCCTTGGGACAAACCGGATCAGGTAGGGAACCAGAAGACCGATCAAGAGTGAAACTGTGCCAATGGCGAAATAAATTTCGGATACAAATCGCGCATCCTTCAGCGCGTTGTATATCGCTACCGGAAAAACAGAGATCAAAATACCCCTGGCAATCGCCTCTGATCCCGCCAGAATGGCGAATCCCCGCACGCTGGGTGCTGGCGCATGGCGAAGCCATTCTGGTATTCGGCGTTCATGCATGAGAAGTACTCAATAGACTGGGAATCAGTCAAACCTGTTTCCTCATTTTTTCTCTCCTGGCAGCGACCCGATGTCGTTTTTGCTAATCGTGTAAGTTACAAAAATTCCATAACTGAATTTCGTTTTTTCTTTTTTGGGAACCCGCTTCGCTGGCGTTCAATTTTAAGCGCTGATTCCAGCGAAAGCATAGCTTGAACTCGGGCTGGATTCGCCCAGTAGAATGGCCGCAAACGGGAAATCACTGCACGACCGAAAAGTCTACCGCTGCGGATGCGAGCACTTTCAGCATGAGCAAAAGTCGTGGCTGCAAAAGTCGGTTTTTTCCGCGATCTGTGAATTCAGGCTCGCCCAGATTTTACTGCCGCAGCGAATGTCGGCAAAGCGGGCTCTGCTGCAACACCTGATGGCCTCGCTCAAAGTCGGCAACGGGCCGTTGAAAATGTCTCGAAAAACAGGGCAGGGGCTTATGCTGCGTCAGCTCCGAGGTTCGCAAATCCGGAATGAAATCGCCATGGCAATGGTGGGCTTCTGCGGGGCAGTTGTTATCGAGTTCGCGGATCGTCCCTTTGGCAAGCGAGCGGGCCGCGTTCTCGACCCATTCGGGCATGCGTGGATTCTGAGCAAGACGACTGAAACTCTGACAGGTGCGCAAATTCAGAACCGCTTGGGCGGATAGTTTGGTCTGATCGAAATCGCGTTGCTCACCTCTTGCAGCGAAACTGACCAAATGTATGCTTTGTCCATGAACATCCACGGCTTCGATCACATCGTTCTCTGCGTCAATAATGTCGACGTAACGCTTGAGTTCTATCAACACCTGCTAGGCATGACTCCGCGAGAGGAACGCCCCGGCAAATGGTCCCTACATTTCGGTTCAAACAAAATCAGTCTTCAAGGTGCAGGCACAGCACCGGATCTGGCGATAAAAACCGTTCCGGGAAGCGGTAATTTCTGTCTACTGACCGACACACCAATCGAGGAAATCACCGCGAAGCTTCGCGCGCATGACGTCACTATCGTGGAAGGTCCTTCCGAGAAACTGGGCGCCGTCGGCAGGCTTATGTCCGTGTACTTCCGTGATCCAGATGACAATCTGGTCGAGGTAAGCAACAAGCTGGCATAATAAACGAATTGCAACACAATAGCAGCCACGCAACCAGGGTCGAGAATGAGCACAAGCTTTTCGAATTTTGCATCTTAGCCGATACTCAATGTAGCCTCGATGTCGAAACCAAGAGCACAAATCTGCTGGCTGATCACAGCTAAGGTAGGGGCCATGAGGCTCTAAGAACTGGAGAGCAGTCATGCCCAGAACGGGATTCATAGATCATATCGGCATCGCGGTGCCGGATCTTGCGGCGGCGAAGGCCTACTATGATGAGCTAATGCCGATCCTTGGCCTCAAGGAGTGGTTCAAAACCGAACCGGCATTCAACTACGGACCGGATGGGAAACTCGGGACGCAGCTGTTCTTCTACCAGGCGAGGGACGATGGGCACTATTTGCGCCACGCTACCGGGCTACAGCACTTGGCATTCTCGGTGGAAAAGCGTGAGATCGTGCATGAGGCGTACAATTGGGCACTCTCGCGGAAGTCACATATTCTGGACGAACCCCAGGAGTTTCCTCAATACGGGATCCACTATGCGGCCTATTGGCTCGACCCACACGGCATTAAGCTCGAGGTTGTCTGCCACAAAGATGGTGAAAGCAGTTGAGACATCAAACTATCACCAGTGCTCCAAATGCGGAGCTTTGACAAACTGTCGAAAAGCGCTGCGCTACGTCCTCCCAAACGTCTGGCGGTGTAGGTCCGGCGAGAGCCCAATGCGGGCTTTGCCAACCTTTCAAATCACCATCATCCCCGACCTTTTCAGTTCGAGTTTCAATCCCTAGCGGGCAAGGCAACCTCGCCTTCCCAGTCAGAAATACGGTGCGGTAGCGCCAGGAATTTTGACGCCACACGTGTTTTGGTCGTTCCACTTCCAGTCATCCCCGAGTATTTGCCGGTCGAGGAAACGATCCGCCAGTTGTTGACGCCGAAGGCAACAACCTCCCATCTCATGGTGAACGTGTCTTCTTCTTCACCATAAACGCAGACGCCACCGCCACTGACACCGCTGGGTCCGCCGAAACCCGAGCCAACGCACCGGACAAACCCAGGATCGATTGGTCCCTCGTCAACGGTATAAGTCCCATAGTTGTCCTCTTTCCAGAACACGTCCTCGCCCGCGGAAATTTGCTCTTGGTTGACGACATAGAAGTTCGTTACCGACACTTTCTCTGCAGCAGTCAGACAATGAGGTGCAATAAGAACTGCGGGGATTAGCATTGAACGCAACATGTTGTTTCCTTCGACAGTGGGGCAAAGCCAGCATGATAGAGCCTACGGAATTTATTGCTAGGAAGGGAACTCGTAGCCAGACCTGCAGAGTCAGCTTTGTCCGCTGACTGTGAGTCCGTGCGTCCTGAGAATTTGCGCCTGCAGCGAATGGCCGGTTCTACGGGCCGCACCGCAGCGGCGACATGTGTCGGTGAACGGCAGTTCAGGGCCGTAATTATCTGATCCCATTGCCGTATTACCTTCAATGGAAGTCTGGTTTCCTATAAATATTCAACAAGTTCATCATCAATAGCCTCTGACAATTCAAACGTAGACAATACGATAGTAAGATCAGGACCGTTCTTAGCAGAAAGCGATCAACTTGGCTCGGCTCAAACTCGAACATCTACAAACATTTCTTTCTGTTGTGCGCTTCGGCAGTGTCAGCAAGGCAGCCGAAGTACTTAACCTGACGCAGCCTGCCGTGACTACTCGCATCAAGTCCTTGGAAGATGGTTTGGGAACGTCGTTGTTCAAACGTGAAAGCGCTGGCATGCGCCTCACCAAGCGTGGCGATATGCTTGTCCACTATGCCGAGCAATTTCAGCACCTTTCAGATCTGGTCGAAGAGCACGTTGTGGATACGAGCGCCGTTGACAGGTTGATCCGCCTGGGCGTGTCCGAGACTATCGCTCAAAGTTGGCTGCCCGAATTTGTCGGCGCATTGCGAGCAAAGTACCCGTCTCTCAAGATCGAGATCAGCGTCGACATTTCATTGAACCTCCGGGATCAGTTGCTGGGGCGTGAAATCGATCTGGGTATTCTGCTTGGGCCGGTCTCAGATTACACGGTCGACAACGTGGTGCTTCCGGATGTACCACTGGCCTGGTTTCAGGCAGCAGGCGGAACTCTAGGGCAAAACGTCGATCTGGCTGGCATCCCAATCGCGACCTACGCCAAGAACACCCGGCCGTACCGGGAACTGAGGGCCGCACTTTTCGAACGATTCGGTTCCGAAATCTCCCTGTTCCCGTCCTCTTCTTTGTCTTCTTGTTTTCGGATGGTCGAGGCCGGGCTATGTGTTGGCGCGCTGCCGATCTCGCTAGCGAAGAAGCTGGTGCAAGAGGGAAAGCTGGTCGAATTCGACCCGGGCTGGGTTCCCGAACCTCTTCAATTTTCTGCCTCTTACCTGGGTGATCCGCGCAATCATCTGCTTGAGGCCGCAGCGGTCATCGCCCGAGATGTAGCGCTTCAACAGGTATAAAAATATATTATGTAGAAGACAAAAATAATACAATTTGATTTTATGCCCTAGTCGCACGAACGTATTCCAAACTAGGGAGGGTCGTAATGAGCGATCTGTTTGAGCCGTTGAAATCTGCGACAACAGCGTCTGTGCGCGCGCAGATCAGGTCACGGGCCTATCGCGGTCACACAGCCGGATTGGGCGGGAATACCCTGCAGGCCAATCTGGCGATTTTGCCCGAACATTATGCGTTGGATTTCATGCGCTACTGCCAGCGAAATCCAAAACCCTGCCCGATTGTCGGCGTTTCCGATACGGGCAATCCAAACATGGACACCTTGGGAGTTGATATTGATATCCGCACCGATACTCCGGCTTACTACGTATATCGCGACGGCATCCACGTCGACACGGTTCATGATCTCAAGCAACTGTGGCGCGATGATTTTGTGGCGTTCGCTTTGGGGTGCTCATTCACTTTCGAACATGCATTGCAACAGGCCGGCGTACCGCTCTGGCACATCGAAAACGACCGCACAGTGCCGATGTTCGTGACCAATATCCAAACGATCAAATCTGGTCCTTTCGAGGGGCCAATGGTTGTCAGTATGCGGGCGATCCCTGATGCCAGGGTAGACGAAGTTGTCGATATCTCACGCAAATTTCCTCTGGCGCACGGAGCGCCGGTGCATTGGGGCGAGCCAGAGAAAATTGGTATCGCCGAAATAAATAGCCCGGACTGGGGCGATCCGGCTCCGGTCTCAGACGGCACCACGCCAATGTTCTGGGCTTGTGGCGTCACACCACAGGCTGCGATCAAGAATGCCAAACCTTCAATCGCGATCACGCACAAGCCGGGGCACATGCTGATCACCGACATCGCGGATGACGCTGAAACACCCATCTATCAATCAAAATAATACAACAGGAGAGAAACCAGATGAAGAAACTCGCAACAACTCTCGGCGCGCTCGCTGTCTCAACAACCGCAGCGTTTGCCGACAATCCCGTGGTTTTGAACGCAGTAGGAACGTGGTCCAGCCTGACCAACTACCAAAAACACGAAGAGCCATTCTTTAACCAACGGCTCAACGAGGCATCGGGCGGCGAAATAGTCGGAAAAATCCAGTCGCAATCCGGTTTGGGGCTAAAGGGCTTCGAGATCATGCGCATGGTCAAGAACGGTGTCTTCGACTTTGCCTTTGGCTTGCCCGGCTACGTCGCCGCCGAAAATGCGATTTTCGAAGGCGCTGATCTGTCCACTTTGACACAGGACATCGACACGCAGCGTAAGGTGGCCGACGCCTATTTCGACACGTTGTCCTCGGCGTTCGAAGAGATCTACAACGCCAAGCTGCTTATGCTGTACCCGTTCCCAAGCCAAACCCTTTGGTGCAACGCTGAAGTGAACGGAATTTCCGATCTGGAAGGCAAAAAGATCCGCGTCTACTCGACGACTTTGGGTGATTTTGTAGAAGGTGTCGGGGGCACATCCGTAACTGTCGCCTTCTCCGAGGTTATTCCGGCGCTGGAAAAAGGTGTCGTAGACTGCGCGATCACCGGCACCATGTCAGCCTATACGGCCAAGTGGAACCAGGTGGCCACTCATGCCTATACCTTGCGTGTTGGCTGGGGTCTGGCATTCGGAGCCATGAACCTGGACAAATGGAACAGCCTGACGCCAGAACAACAGGCACTCTTGGAAACCGAACTCGCGGTTCTGACGGACTCCATGTGGGCCGAGACGGCAACCGAAGATGATATTGCGATTTCCTGCATCACCGGCGGCACATGTGAAATCGGTGAAGCCGGATCCATGACGCTCGTCGAACCCACGGCAGACGATTTGACCGCACGGGACAAGATCGCGACCGATGTCGTGCTGGCCCGTTGGGCGGAACGCTGCGGCGCCGATTGTGCTGCAAACTGGAATGAAACCGTTGGCCCGATCCTTGGCCTGAAAGCCGAAGCCAAGTAATCCGGCCGATTCAGTGGGGCGGTCAAACTCCCGCCGACCCACCACAAAACATCAGGTAATCAAAATGTTAGACAAGCTCTTAGGCGGCGCGCGAAGGCTGAGCCTTTGGATGACGTGGCTGGGTGGTACACTGATCGTGTTTTCGGCCTTCCTCATCACTCTCGAAGTCTTTCTACGCAAAGTTTTCAACATCTCGCTGGGCGGGGCGGACGAAATCTCGGGCTATGCCTTCGGTGTGGCAACCGCGTTGGCGATGTCTTTTGCGCTGTTTGAACGCGCGCATATCCGGGTTGACGCCCTGCTCGGAGCAATTCCCAAGGTGCTGCACCCAATTATCAACCTGTTTGGCCTCGTGCTTTTGACAGGATTTGCCTTGGTCATCGTTGTGATGGTGTGGGGTATGGTGGCCGACACGCTGGCTAACGGTTCCCGGTCGATTACTCCGATGCGCGTACCGTTGGCCATTCCCCAGATACCGTGGCTCTTGGGTTGGATGTTCTTTGTAGGCTCGGGCGTTCTGATCGCTCTGGCCGCGATCAGACAATACTTACGAGGCGATCTGGCCGGAGTGCAGGACCTGATCGGCGTGAAATCCCTGGACGAACAAATAGAAGACGAGACGGTATAGACCGATGCTGATCAAGACACTCCTGATCCTACTTGCCCTCATCGGTTTGGCCGTTCCTATTGCCGCCTCGTTGGGTTGGCTGGGCCTGATCCTGCAATGGACCGACAGCCCGATGCCGTTGCACCGCGCAATATCGGATATGGCATGGCAGACCAGCACGGACTTTCTGCTGGTGGCAATCCCGATGTTCGTAATGATGGGAGAGATCCTTTTGCGTGCTGGCATCACCGAACGGATGTACGACGGTATTGTCAAATGGCTTGGATGGTTGCCGGGTGGGTTGATGCATTCCAATATCGGATCCTCGGCCCTGTTCGCGGCCACGTCTGGGTCATCCGTAGCCACAGCCGCAACCATCGGAACGGTGGCTGTGCCGCAGATCAAAAAACGGGGTTACAACGAGCGGCTGTTTCTCGGCACCGTGGCTGCCGGAGGAACGCTCGGCATTCTCATCCCGCCTTCGATCAACCTGATCCTATATGGTTTGTTGACCAATACTTCGGTGCCGGAACTGTATCTGGCGGGCTTTCTGCCTGGATTTCTGCTGGCACTGTTGTTCATGGCAACCGTCGTTGTGGCATGCATGATCAGGCCGGAATGGGGCGGGGACCAATTACGCCACAGCTGGGCAGAGCGGCTTGCTGCGCTTCCTGCACTGATCCCCCCTCTTGGCATCTTCATGGTGGTCGTCGGCTCGATTTACGCAGGTCTGGCTACGCCTACCGAAGCCGCAGCATTGGGCGTTGTTGCCTCGATGGCGCTTGCGGCGTTCAACGGCAAGATGTCGATGGAAACCATGCGTCACGCAATCGAAGGCACAATGCGCACGACCGCCATGATCATGCTGATCATTATAGCTGCGGTGTTCCTGAACTTTGTCCTTTCAATAATCGGCCTGACCCAGGCTTTGACCGATTTTGTCACAGGGCTGGGCTGGAGCCCAATGCAAACCATGTTGATGATCGTCGCGGTGCTGATCCTGATCGGCTGCTTCATGGAGACGTTGTCCATGCTGTTGACCATGGCGCCGCTGGTTACCCCGATCGTTGTGGCGCTGGGTTTTGATCCGGTGTGGTTTGGCATCTTGTTGATGGTACTTCTGGAAACCGCTCTGATCACACCGCCGATAGGGATCAACCTTTATGTGGTGCAAGGGATCAGGAAAGCAGGACCGATGATGGATGTGATCCGCGGCGCATTGCCATTTGTTGTTACCATGTTCGTCATGCTCGGGCTTCTTTTGGTTTTTCCGAAGCTCGCAACCTGGTTGCCTTCCTTGGTGTACTAAACCGCCGAGGCTTCCTTCCCCCTTCATGAAATTCAATGCCGGTTTGGCCGGCAAGCAGAGGAGTTATGTCCATGTGGCAGTTTTGGGTAGATCGGGGTGGCACGTTCACCGACATCGTTGCACGCAAGCCGGATGGAAGTTTGCAGACACATAAGTTGCTGTCCGAGAATCCTGAACGCTATGCCGACGCCGCTGTACAAGGTGTTCGTGAATTGCTGGGTCTGGAAAGCGATCAGGACATCCCAAAAGGGTCAATTCGTGCGGTAAAGATGGGAACCACGGTCGCGACCAACGCGCTGCTGGAACGGAAAGGCGAACGAACCATTCTGTTCATAACGAAGGGGCTGCGCGATCTTTTGCGGATCGGGTATCAGAACCGTCCGCGCCTGTTCGACCTGAACATCCAGCTGCCCGAGCTTCTGTACGAAGACGTAGTCGAAGTCGAGGAACGTGTCGCGGCAGATGGCGAGGTCGTGACACAGCTGGATATCGACAAAACGAAAACCGCGTTGGAAAAGGCCTATTCGGACGGGTACCGATCCGTCGCTGTCGCGTTGATGCACAGCTTTCAGTATCCCGCTCATGAAAAACTGATTGGTGAGCTGGCGCGTGCCGTTGGGTTTCCACAAATCTCGCTTAGCCACGAGGTGAGCCCGCTGATCAAACTGGTGGGCCGCGGAGACACCGCAGTGGTTGATGCCTATTTGTCACCCATTCTTCGTCGATACGTAGAGCAGGTAGCGACAGCTCTGGGCGCCGATGAAGGCGGGTGCGATCAATTGATGTTCATGCAGTCTAACGGCGGCTTGACCGACGCCGATCTTTTCCAGGGTCGTGATGCCATCTTGTCCGGGCCGGCGGGCGGTGTCGTCGGAATGGTACGCACCGCTGCCGATCACGGCTTTGACAAACTGATTGGTTTCGACATGGGCGGCACGTCTACGGACGTGTGTCACTATGCCGGTGAATATGAACGATTCTTTGAAACCGAGGTTGCCGGCGTCCGGATGCGTGCGCCGATGATGTCGATCCATACGGTCGCCGCAGGTGGCGGATCTATCCTGTCCTTTCGTGATGGCAGGATGCAGGTCGGGCCGGAAAGTGCTGGCGCCAACCCCGGACCTGCTGCCTATAGACGCGGTGGCCCGCTAACCGTCACCGACTGCAATGTTTTGCTTGGCAAACTGCAGCCCAATCATTTTCCGTCGGTTTTCGGCCATGAAGGCAACGAACCGTTGGATAAGGAAATTGTGCGCAGAAAATTTGAAGCGCTGGCGGCTGAAATGGGTACGGATAAGTCGATTGAAGAACTTGCCCAAGGGTTCTTGCGCATCGCTGTTGAGAACATGGCAAATGCGATCAAGAAAATCAGTGTGCAACGCGGTTACGACGTTACCAAATATACCATGAATTGCTTTGGCGGTGCCGGGGGACAGCACGCCTGCCTGGTCGCCGACGCGTTGGGGATGGAACGGATTTTCATCCACCCGTATGCGGGCGTTTTGTCAGCCTTTGGTATGGGTTTGGCGGACATCACAGCGATCCGGGAACATCAGTTCCAGTCCTTTATTCTGGATCCAGAGGCACAGAATATCTGCGATGCTCTGGCGAAGTCCGCCAGGGCCGAGGTTGCGGCGCAGGGCGTGGCAGAGGTAGATATCTCGATCTCAGCAACTGCCCATATCCGTCCCGCGGACGCTCAGCAAAGTCTGTCGGTGCCATTTTCCGACCCGATTTCGATGCGCGACGCATTTGTCGTGTCGCACAAGCAGCGCTTTGGATTCGCGCCGGATACCAGCGATCTGATCATCGAAATGCTGGTGACAGAGGCTATTGGAAAGACGGGTGAGCAGGTCACTTTGCCCGATAGTGACGCAACCAACGCCGCTCGGATTCCGGTGACGCTTTATTGCAGCGGGCACCACCAACAGGTTCCCCTTGTTGATCGGACGCAGCTTGGCATTGGTCAATCGATCAAAGGCCCGGCGATCTTGACCGAACCAACTGGAACAAATGTCGTCGAAGACGGTTGGACTGCCACCTGTCTGAGCGGTGGCAACCTGGTCCTGACGCGTGAAACACCGCTGCAGCGGGTTGAAGCAGTCGGCACAAATGTCGATCCGGTTATGCTGGAAGTGTTTAACAACCTTTTCATGTCTATAGCCGAACAGATGGGGGCAACGCTCGCGAATACGGCGTATTCAGTGAATATCAAAGAACGGTACGACTTTTCCTGCGCGATATTTGACCAAAACGGTGATCTGGTTGCCAACGCACCGCATGTGCCCGTGCACTTGGGCTCGATGTCGGAAAGTGTTCGTACGATCCTACGTCAAAACAAGGGCAAAATCCGTCCAGGTGACGTGTTTATGATGAACAACCCCTATAATGGCGGCACCCACCTTCCCGATGTTACCGTCGTCACCCCAGTTTTTGACGAAGCAGGTGAGAAAATCGTGTTCACCGTCGCCTCGCGCGGCCATCACGCTGACATCGGAGGTAAGACCCCTGGCTCGGCTCCGCCCGACAGTCGCCACATTGAAGAAGAAGGCGTGTTGATCGACAATTTCTTGTTGGTCGATCAGGGTAAATTACGAGACGGCGCGGCGCGCGACCTGTTGGGTTCAGGGCGTTACCCGTGTCGCAATGTCGATCAGAACATGGCGGATCTTGCGGCACAGATTGCAGCGAACGAGACCGGCGCAGCCGAACTGCGCAAAATATCGGCGCAGTTTGGTTTGCCAACAGTCCACGCCTATATGGGGCACGTTCAGCACAACGCTGAGGAAAGCGTGCGACAGGTTCTCGACGTCCTGCGAGATTGCAGTTTTTCCTACCCATTGGACGGAGGGGCAAAAATCGAAGTGGCAATTTCGGTAGACAGGGAATCCCGAACCGCCACTATCGATTTTTCGGGCACATCCGATCAATCGCCCCTCAACTACAATGCACCGCTGGCAATTTGCCGTGCCGTTGTCTTGTACGTGTTCCGAACGTTGGTCGGCAGCGACATTCCGATGAACGAAGGCTGTATGAAACCTTTGAAACTGATTGTTCCGGCTGGCACGATGATCAATCCCAACGCACCCGCGGCAGTCATTTCCGGCAATACAGAAGTCTCGCAAGCCATTGCGGACACCCTTTATGGCGCGCTTGGGGTTATTGCCGGCAGCCAGGGCACGATGAACAACTTTGTCTACGGTAATGCCTCCTATCAAAACTACGAAACCATCTGCGGCGGGACCGGAGCCGGCAAGGGCTTTAACGGTACGAGCGCGGTACACAGCCATATGACAAACACCCGCATGACGGACCCGGAGGTTCTGGAAAGCCGGTTCCCGGTACGGTTGGAGGAGTTTTCGATCCGCTCTGGTTCAGGCGGGAACGGTGAGTTTCAAGGTGGCGACGGTATCCGCAGGCGGTTGCGGTTCTTAGAAGAAACAACCGTGACCATCCTTTCGTCCCACCGGGATACCCATCCACACGGTGCTTCAGGCGGCGCCCCCGGCGCGACGGGACAGAACGCAATTGTCCGTAGCGACGGAGCCGTACAAAAGCTCTGTGGCAACGACCAGTCAGTTCTTCATTCGGGAGACGAGTTTGTAATGGAAACACCCGGCGGCGGTGGGTTCGGTCAACCAAACAAATCGGTTTAAGTTGGGGATATACGACGAAAGAAGGGTTTTCGTAATACAAAGGTGCCTTTGACTTGCTCAGGATATTGTGAAAACGCTTTCTTTTGCTACGGAAAAAACAGCTGAGGCCAGCTTCGCTCTGCGGTGTTGGCCTACTGTTGATCAGCTATCTCTTGTGTCGTGAACGGTCGCATTGGGATCTGTTTAGCAACATCGAACTGGTGGATGGAATGCAGCTGTGGGCCACCCGTCGTAGTGCAACTCGATTAGTTCCAGCTGATGCAGCGCTGCATCCGACGACTGAAAGGAGTCTGAAGGAGAAGAACTAAGTTTGTGCTACGGGCGTACGAAGAAACTACCTTGCTGATCTTGCACCCTTCTAAGCGCTGCGCGGCAGCGTGAAAACCGGCCATTCGTTCAGGACACAACGAGATTAGAGCGGGCAACTTACGGGTCGCGGACGAAACTGTCCTATCTTGGAGCAACGGTTACTCACTGATTATTTCAGAAGACGGACCATCCGGTTTCTTGAGTCAAATAGGCGGCTGCCCGTGTACCAGCATTTGAATTGCCGTAGAAATTCAATCCCGGTGACCAAATGCCGATGGAAGCAACGTTGGGTGCAATAATGAGAATTCCGCCACCTACGCCACTTTTCCCTGGCAATCCAACGCGAAATGCAAAGTCGCCGGAACCATCGTAGTGACCGCAGGTCATCATCAACGCGTTGACACGTCGCGCGTGATTTAGGGACATCACTCTTGGCGATCCCTTCAAACCGGCAAGAACGCGACCGGCTCGTGCAAGTTGGATGGTTGTCATTTCAATTGCGCATTGATGGAAGTACGTTCCAAGGACCAAATCGGGCGGGTTAAAAAGGTTCTCATAAGACGCCAGATAATGAGCGAGTGCCTTGTTTCTGGCCCCAGTCTCTTGCTCGGATCTGGCCACGGCGCCGTTGATATGAATGTCATCATCCTCGGCCATTGCGCGCACGAGATTCAAGACTTCGGCCAAAGCCAGTTTGGGCTCACGGCCAGACAGGAGGGCGTCTGTGGTAACAATAGCGCCTGCATTCACAAACGGGTTTCTGGGGTGGCCTTTGTCGCTCTCCAAAAGAACGATCGAGTCGAAAGCAGTACCTGAGGGTTCGCGATCGACCCGTGCCCACAATTGGTCGCCGATCCTTCCCAAGGTTGCAATAAGTGCAAAGACTTTAGAGATGCTTTGTATCGTGAACCGTTGATTGGCCAGCCCCGCAGAATACGTCGCCCCGTCTGCCAAGCAGACACTGATAGCAAATTGGGCGGGTTCAATTTCAGCAAGATCCGGAATGTACTGCGCAGGCTGTCCCCAATCCGCTTCGTGATAGATTCGATCTGATATGCTTGTCAGCAGCGCCTGTAAGTCGAGCATCAGCCAATCCTAATTTTAGCAGTGACGTTGTTGTTCAGCACACCGGGGCCGGCCTAGCTTACAGCTTCTCTGCACCTCCTACAAAGATCGGCAGATCGTGACGGGCCGCAAATTCAGATGTGGCATTGCGAAATGCTCGTTTGAGGACGACATACATAGACACATTTGTGTTTTCCATTGGCATCACAAATTCCATCTCAATGGTAACCCGCGGTTCGAACCTGCGTGCAACAACGCCATGCGGTGCAAATAGCGGCAGTGAAAATGGTTCCGCAATGTTGACGTTTCGTTTGTTGGCCAACAGCGCGTACCGCATTACGGATGATTGGCACCAGATTCGCTTGGATATGCTGCCAGACGCTTCGCCAATCAACCGGGTTTCGTCATCATTGGGTAAGAACATCGTTTCGCTTTCAAACCCCACATGACTATGCCCGCTGAGATCTGTATTTTTGATCACCTTCAGATTGGCTAGCTCATGGTCCTGATGCACAGCGAACACATAATCGGCCGTTGCAAAGGCTTCGGTATGGATCCCTTCAAGATGACCAACTTTGTGCGTTACGGCAAAGTCGAGCTTTTTGTCGTAGAAAGCTTCCACAGTTTCTTTGGCATCCTGATCATAAATGTCGACGAAGGCATTTGGGTAGTTCTGATGAAATGACTCTAGAACCGAGGGCAATACCGCGGCGCCGATAGTCGGTAGGCAGGCTAGGCGAACCCGATCTTCGATCCCTGCACGGATTTCAGCAGCAGCGCGTTGTAGCGATTCGGCGCTATCGTAGACACCCTCAGCGATCCTAAAAAAGGCCATACCCTGAACTGTTGGTGTTACGCCCCGGCCCACGCGAGTAAAAAGTTCGAACCCTACATTTCGCGAAAGTTCGGTGACAAGTCGACTTACACCCGATTGTGTTAACCCCATATGTTCAGCGGCGGCCGCCAATGTCCCAGTTCGCACCACGAGCAGAAACGCCTGAAGCTGCCTAAATGTCATCGTCCAACCCTCTTCGAGGAATGATCCAATATAGTGTGGCCAACAGTTCGTTGAGGATCCTTCAGGTAAAAAAACGCGATTCCCGACCAATACCGGCGAAGTTCCGATAGGCGTCAGATTACGGTGCACGCCATCGCTTCGCAAGTTGGAGGCGCTCAAATAAGCGGTGGTCGCAAAGAAACCGCTCGGCGCTCGCCGCCATTTAACATCTTAGGATAAATGCGAAAAATTTGTATTGCTGACGTAAGGTCAAGTACCTTGATGATTCAGCAGGATTCCGAAGGGAAAATGTTTGCTACCACTCCGACCACGATGAACCACAAGGCACAGCAAGGCACAAGATAAGGCCTGGCAAACTAGCGACCAAGTGAAGTCCTGCGCATTCTTTTTGCTGATGCCACTGTACATACTCGGAGCAAACATGATCTCGAACCGTGCACTTGCATTGTCCTCCGTAATCAGCATGGCGCTGCTTGCATCGCCCTCAATCGCGGATGTCCATCCTGTCACCAATGAAGAACTAGCCGACGAGCAGGTGTTTACATACCGCGTCGGTGATGAATTTGCCTCGATTGATCCGCAACTGGCGGAAGATGTCCAAGGCGGTGAATTCATTCGGGACCTTTTCGAAGGGCTGATGAACCAGGACGCAGATGGCAATCTGGTGCCTGGTGTCGCCACACATTTTGAAGCGAACGCTGACAACACCGTCTACACATTTCAATTGCGTGACAACGCCAAATGGTCGGATGGCAAACCTGTGACCGCCCATGATTTTGAGTATTCGTGGAAGCGACTTGCCGATCCGAACACGGCCTCTCCTTATTCCTGGTTCGCTAAAGAAATGGGGCTGAAGAATGTCAAAGCTGTTATGGCCGGAGATATGGATCCGTCCGAGCTTGGTGTGAAAGCCTTGGATGACCACACACTGGAAGTTCAGCTGGAAAACAGCATGGGGCACTTTCCGCTGATGACGACGAGCGAACCGACATTTCCGTCGCCAAAATGGGCGATCGATGCGCATGGGTCCGACTGGACCAAGCCCGGGAACATCGTATCAAACGGTGCTTATGTTCTGACCGAACATGTCCCCCAAGAAAAATCCGTGCGCGAACGCAATCCGCTTTACTGGAACGACCAGAACACGATTTTGGAAAGGGTCGAGGCTCTTGTCATCAGTGACGACAACGGTGCCCTGACGCGCTATCTCGCCGGTGAGTTGGATCGCACAGAGGTGCCTACCGGGCAATACAATGCCCTAAGCAAAAAACACCCAGACGACGCAGTTAGTTTTCCGCGTCTCTGTGCCTACTATTACTTCATCAACATGACGGAAAACACGCATCCCGCACTGCTGGACCCGCGTGTTCGCGAGGCGCTTTACCTGGCCATTGACCGAGAGGTGATCACCAATGCGATCCTGCAGGGTGGCGAATTTCCGGCCTACACCTTCACGCCCGAGGCGACAGCTAACTTCGTCAGCCCAGACAGCTCGGCACGTGGAATGACGCAAGCCGAAAGAGACGCGCGCGCTTCGGCTTTGCTGGCCGAGGCTGGCTACTCTGGCGAAGAGATTGAGCTGGATCTTCTTTACAATACCAGCGAGGCGCACAAGAAGATTGCGATCATTGCGTCCCAGATGTGGAAACAGAAGCTGGGTGTCGATACCGTCCTACAAAACATGGAATGGAAAACCTTCCTCGAAGCGCGTTCGAACCAGCAGTTCGACATAGGCCGCGCCGGATGGTGCGGGCCATATAACCTGGCATCGTCCTTCCTGGACCTGATGAGCAGCACACACGCATATAACGATGCGGGCTATGCCAATGCCGAGGTTGACGCACTGCTGGAAAAAGCCAAGACCAGCCCCGATCCGTCTGCAAGTTTTACGCGTATCGAGGAAATCCTGGCCACCGACTTCCCGATCATTCCGATCTATCACTACGCAGGCGTTTACATGATGAACGACGATCTTAGGAACTGGCCCGTTGGGAATGTCGAGCAGAAATGGTACTCGCGCGAGCTCTATTTCGCGGCTGACTGACTGGGCAGCGCCGGACCGCACACCACGTCTCTGGTCCGGCACCTCATCCCGAATTCGCCCCAAACATTCCCTTTCCGCGGGAGGTCCCAATGACCGAATTCATATTCAGACGTCTGCTATCCGCGATTCCTACGCTACTTGTTCTGATCATCTTCTCCTTTCTGCTGATGCATTCCGCACCCGGCGGCCCGTTTTCTTCTGACCGACCCCTGCCGCCCGAAGTGCTGGCCAACATCGAGGCCAAGTACCATCTCGACGATCCTCTTCCGCTCCAGATCTGGAACTACGTTGTGGGTGTCGTCACCCAGTTCGATTTCGGTCCGTCCTTTCAATATAAGGATAGGACGGTAAACGAGATCATCGCTCAGGGTTTTCCGGTGACGTTGACTTATGGGTCGATCGCATTTGTGGTTGCCGTTGTGTTTGGGTGCGCCTTGGGCATCACGGCAGCGCTGAACCAGAACTCGTGGCTGGACTATTTTGCCGTGGGTGTTTCTATCGGCGCTCAGGTGCTGCCGAACTTTGTCATGGCGCCGATCCTCGTGCTGATCTTTACGCTATGGCTCGGATGGCTGCCCGGCGGTGGGTGGAACGGTGGGCAATGGCCCTACCTGGTCATGCCGGTGATCGCATTGTCGACCAGCTTCATGGCGTCGATTGCCCGGATCATGCGGTCGTCGCTGTTGGAAGTGATGCACAGCAACTTTATACGAACCGCGCGCGCCAAAGGCCTGTCGGCGCGTGCAATCCTTTTCCGGCACGCCTTGAAGCCGGCGATGCTGCCGGTGATTTCCTACCTCGGGCCGACCTTCGTGATCATGATCACCGGATCTGTTGTGATCGACCTCTATTTCACCACCGGCGGTATCGGGCAGGCCTTTGTAAACTCGGCGCTGAACCGGGACTATTCGGTGATGATGGGGATCACGATCCTGATCGGCTGCCTAACCATCCTTTTTAATCTGGTCGTGGACATCCTCTACGCCTGGATTGACCCCAAGATCAAACTATGAGGAGGCCGCACCATGTCTGACACCGCCATTGCAACTCCTGACGGCCACGTGGAAACACCGACAAAAGGGCGATCCCTCTGGCAGGACGCGCGCCGCCGGTTCTTGCAAAACCGGGCCGCTGTGATCAGCCTATTCGTGCTGAGTTTTATATGCCTTGTTGCCGTTCTTGGCCCGTTTTTTACCGCATGGAACAACGAAGAGGTGGACTGGAGCGTCTTGGGCGACATTGCTACGTTGGGCGCGCCGTCGCTAGGAAACGGCCACTATTTCGGCGTCGATGAACTTGGCCGAGACCTCTTTGCGCGTGTCGTTCAAGGTACGCAGGTTTCACTCATGGTCGGGATCGTCGGTTCGTTGATCGCCGTCACCTTCGGGACCCTCTATGGCGCGACAGCTGGATATGTAGGCGGGCGCACCGACAACATCATGATGCGGCTAGTCGATATCCTGATGTCGATCCCTTACATGTTCGTGCTTATCCTGCTGCTGGTCGTCTTTGGCCGCTCGATGTGGCTGCTGTTCGTGGGTGTCGGATTGATTTCCTGGTTGGAAATGTCACGGATCGTACGCGGCCAGACATTGACCCTGAAATCCAAAGAATATGTCGAGGCGGCACTGGCTATCGGGGTCAAGCACCATGTGATTGTCATCCGGCATATCATCCCGAACTTGCTGGGTGTGATCGTGATCTACGCCACCCTGCTGGTGCCTCAGATGATCCTGACCGAGAGCTTTATCTCGTTCCTTGGCCTCGGAGTTCAGGAGCCCAACACAAGCTGGGGAGCGTTGATCTCGGAAGGTGCCTCGACCCTGCAATACGGCACCTACTGGCAGCTCTTCTTCCCGCTCGCTTTCTTTATTGTGACGCTCTTTTGCTTCTTCTTCATCGGTGACGGCCTGCGCGACGCGCTGGACCCCAAAGACAGGTAGGGACCATTCATGAGCTTGCTAGAAGTCAAAAACCTCTCTGTAGAATTCGACACGCCCGACGGGCCGGTACGTGCCGTGCAGGACGTCAGCTTTTCGCTCGGAGAGCAGAAGACTCTGGCCATCGTCGGAGAAAGCGGATCAGGGAAGAGCCAGACGGCGTTTTCAATCATGGGGCTGCTCGCCGGCAACGGGCGGGTGACCGGATCGGTCAAATTCGACGGAACCGAGATTCTTAATGCGTCGGAAAAAGTGATGAATACCTACCGCGCTGCGCAGATTGCGATGATCTTTCAAGATCCGATGACATCTTTGAACCCTTTCGTCCGAGTGTCAAAGCAGATGGCTGAGGTGCTGATGCTTCACAAAGGGTTAAGTAAAACGGACGCCATCAAGGATAGCACCAAGATGCTGGACGCCGTTAAAATCCCCGACCCGGCACGACGTGTTCACATGTACCCGCACGAGTTTTCCGGTGGCATGCGACAGAGGGTGATGATTGCGATGTCCTTGCTATGCCACCCCAGGTTGGTCATCGCCGACGAGCCGACAACTGCGCTGGACGTAACTGTGCAAGCGCAAATTATGGATTTGTTAAGTGACCTGCAAAGCGATTTTGGTATGAGCATCGTGTTGATTACCCACGACCTTGGAGTCGTAAAGGGATCGTGCGAGAACACGCTGGTGCTCTATGGCGGGCGTGTAATGGAAAGCGGCCCGACGGATCAGCTCTTTGAGGCGCCCACCCATCCCTATACCCGTGGATTGTTGCATGCGGTGCCAAGGTTGGAGTCAAATGACGCCAAGCTGGCTACCATCCCCGGGAATCCGCCCAACATGCAGCAACCACCTAAGGGCTGCGCATTTTCTCCGCGCTGCGGGTATGCCAACGACCGCTGCATCGCCGAGAAGCCCAAGCTGGAACAATTCAGAGCGGGTCGCAGCCGCACTTGTCATCTGTCCTTGGAGGAGCTCGTATGACCAGTACCGAAACATTACTCAAGGTCGATGGCGTCAAGGTCTATTTCAAGTACGGCGGAACCGGCCTCGCGAAGAGAACGGAACAAAAGTACATCAAGGCTGTTGACGGGATCAGCTTCGACATTAGACGCGGCGAAACGCTGGGGATCGTCGGCGAAAGCGGTTGCGGTAAATCCACGCTGGCTCGCGCTGTCATACGGATGGTTCCTGCGCATTCCGGGCGTGTGTTGTGGATGGGTCAAGACCTGCTTGAATTGGATGGAAACGCCATGCGCGACCAGCGCAAGGACCTTCAAATGATCTTTCAGGATCCGCTAGCCTCGCTGAATCCGCGCATGACTTTGGGGCAGATCATCGCGGAACCGTTGAAAACACATTTCCCCAAGATGCCCCGATCCGAGATCCGCTCGAAGGTGGCTGCCATGATGGCGCGAGTTGGCCTGTTGACCAGCATGGTCAACCGCTATCCGCACGAGTTTTCCGGTGGCCAGTGTCAGCGGATCGGGATTGCGAGAGCACTGATACTAGAACCCAAGCTGATCATTTGTGACGAGCCGGTTTCTGCGCTGGACGTGTCGATCCAGGCGCAGGTAATAAATCTGCTGATGGACCTACAGAAAGAGATGAACCTCTCCCTGATGTTCATCGCCCATGACCTGAGCGTTGTAAAACACATCTCCACACGCGTGATGGTTCTGTATTTGGGTAATGTGGTGGAATTGGCCGAAAGCGAAGCCATATATCGGAACCCGTCACACCCATATACCCGCGCTTTGATTGCAGCCGTGCCGGATCTGGACAAGCCCGCCCCGGCAGACCGGGCGTCATTGATGGTCGACGGAGAGTTGCCCTCTCCGCTGGCGCCTCCGTCCGGGTGCCCATTTCGTACGAGATGTCCCATGGCCCAGGATATTTGCAGTACTGACAAGCCGAAACTAAAAACATCGTTCGACGGCCACAGTGTTGCGTGTCATTTTCATCGGGTTGACCAACACGACAACTGAAATTTGCTGTTGCGTAAACAGCGACGGACATTCCACTTACAGCGCTTGCGCCGGGAGGGTTATTGCGAGTTGAACCAGATTGACGGCTCCGATCACCGAAGGCTCGAGGATCGAAGCGACACCTGCACGCTGCTCGTATTCATTTACGATGCGACCAACTTTCCAATTCTGAACTTCATCACCTCAGCCAACAACAAATTTGCCAACGATGTATAGGTTCAACCTTAGCTCGATTTTGCGCTCGCAGCGAACGGCCGGTTTGACGAGCCGCACCGCAGCGACCGAGACGTTGGGTGAACGGCTGCTGTGGGCCGAACCAAGAGTTTTCTAGGTCTGCTAGTATGCCCCTGAGGCGTATATGAAGAGCCTAAGGCGGCCGTGATGATTTTGAGAGTTTTCTCGGTCGACCTTTGTAACCCACGATCAGCTTTTCATCCTCGAGCAGACGTAGCGCCGTTTCCCAGTGGATTTTGAGTTTTCGTGCCACCCTGTTGATTACTTGGGTCTCTGTCCAGATGCGGCGCAGTTTATGTTTTGGCACTTTGGGTCTGCGAACCCCACGCTGTACCTCAAAGCCTCGTTCCCTAAAGAGTTTGGACAGTGTTGCAGGCTTCATCCCGTTTGCGTTGGCAATATCTGAGCAGGTTTTTCCCTTTTTATATTGCCTATAGAGGCGTTGAACATAATCGACACCAAGCAAGTCCAAGAGCCGTCGCACAACCAACGGGCTAATTCCGAGTCGCGTGGCAAATTCCTTATGGGTTTTACTTTGTCTAAGCAAAGCGAGGAGTTTGCGGCGCAGGTATGGCTGCCACGCATTTGGCGTCTCTCGCAGGAAAATAGTCGGAACTCTGCCGCATTTTATTTCGACTATTGTGCTCAAGCCTAATCCAGTTTCTTCAACGTCAGATACCTCTATTTGCGTCTCTAGGCGCAAAGCCGTCGGCGTTACAGCAACTTAGCTGATTGTCTTCCGACATTGCATTGAAATTTTGAGGCGCAAATACGTAAACGTCAGAAATTAAACAATAAAAATGACACCCGTAAAGTCATTTGTTAGGTTTCGTTAACTGGAATCAGTCGGAACATTTGACATGACCGGGAATTTGATTGTCGATCTCGCGAAACATGAGCAGATCAAGTGTGACCTTCGGCTAAAAGGCAGTTCACTGGCTAAGCTGAGCCGAGATATCGGCCGTTCCATCAGCTCAGTGTCTACTGTGTCACAAGGATACAGGCGCTCTGACTACGTCCAGAAAGCCATAGCAGAAAAGCTTGGGACAACGCCCGAGACTCTGTGGCCGGAACGTTACGAATAACGGAGGTGCCTGCAGATGAATTAGCAACAGCATAGATTGCCAGCAATCGGCCACGTGACGCCTTATCCGCAGCCTCATTTATCCATGAATCTCCAATCGCAAATAGTCCGGCTGTCGCCACGCCGGTCATAAGGCGAACGAAGAACAAGGCAGGCTCGAACTCGGTGAGCGAAAACACAAGCGCGGACCCGGCAGATATCGCAGCCCCTGCCGAGAAGGATCGGATATACCCGATTTTGGAGATAGGCCCGGCAGCAAAGAAGCAGCCAAGCAGGAAGCCTAGAGAGTATGAAGCGGATGCGATGGCAGCGCTTGCTTGTGAAGCTCCTGTTTCGGCAAAATAAAGAGCCACTAGCGTACCGGAAGCCGCCGTCACCAACTGTATGGCCGCCATCGCCAGCATGACAGATCGTAGTGTTATGAGTTGTGCCTGCACCACCACTCTTCCGTTATTCAGCTTCGTCTCTATGCCGGCCAAGGGAACACAACCATAGCACTATTCGCAATTGAAAATGCGTTCGAGTAGATCGCCGGCACGACCATGATCTACCGGTCAATCTGTAGGCTACGTCGCAACTACACTTACTCGGGATTGAATTTTTGTACTCGTGTACGCCGACTAGGTGTCCGTCGTCAGACAGTTTTGAGAGCTTCTGGGTCGTCGAAGGTCAGCTTTACTTTGTCTGAACGCTTTTTTGCCTTCTGTTTCGGGCTGAGAGCAGACATTAATCAGATAGTGTCTAATGACAGCAAAATCCGCAGAGGCAGCCTTTCGTACTCGTTCCTATGAACGGCCATCACTCAACCAGAGATCGCTTCACATAAAACCGCTTCAACGATGTGCGCAAGTCGTCATCGAATCATCAAACATCCAATGGTTGCGAAATCTGGTGCTCTTTATGTCGCTCTCCGTCTACCGCGAAGCAGACAAAGCTGACCTTTTCAGCGCTTACTTCGATGCGAGGTTTCGTAAACTGGTTGCGCAACGCAACAACAATGCTCGGATCTTGTACTCTACCAATCCGGGAAACGTGTCGCGAAAAAGCTGGGGAGTCGGACTGTAAACAGCCGCTGCAGCATGGATCTCAAGGAAATGCCCACTGTTATTTTTGCGGGGCTTCCATCCTCTGGAGAGTAGCCAATCGTTTGTCGTGTTTCGGTGATATCCCAGCGCATACCTGGGTTATCTGACATTAGGTTTAGGGCTGCGAAGGAAATATCCTTTGCATCTATTGCGGCGCGCATTCCGCTTAGAAAGTCCCGATCACTCAACCACATTTCCTGACCCCACCGGCCCATCGCCATGTGTGTGCCGGGTTGGTTGCCGTGAGTCCATTGCGTCCAGCCGATGCGCAAGCAGATGACCGATAGTCCGTGATGCTCAGCGAAATAGGCCCCTGTCCGTTCACAGAATAACTTTGACATGCCGTAGGCGTTTACTGGCCCTGGTGGTGTCGCGCTGTTGAGCACCTTATGCGTGAACCTTTTGTCGCCGTGAACCCAGTTGGAGCTGGCAAGAACCACGCGCCTGACGCCCATGGCTGCCGCATGGTGATAGAGAGAAAGCGTTGCATCCATATTGTGTTTGATCGCGGAGGCCCAAGTGGCGGAGGGCTCTCGGTCACCAGCTAGATGCACGATAATGTCCACTCCCTTTAGCAAACTGACCCAACTGCTGTCGTCGGACAGGTCTGCGGTGTGAATGTCGGGATGATCAACGGGGCGAATGTCGATGCCAGAAACGGTGTAGTCGGGGTCGCTTTCTAGCGCGTCAAAAAGTTTGCGGCCGAGATGCCCACCAGCGCCTGTAATCAGGACATGCATGACAGGAATTCCTTGTTGTTTGCGAGTCCCAATGGCATTTGGGATGCATCTTCCTCCGCCAAGACGCGGAACGTCTGCCGAAAATTCAGCGTTTCATTCGGTGCGAGATTGCGTGCCGGGGAGTGCCACTCCGCTTCGCAATAGGCGTAATCGCCCGAGTTAAAGACCTCAAACGGATAGTCGTGTGCAAATTGATCGCCCCGTTGAGGTTCTGGTACTGAACACATCAGCAGAGGGCCATCAGCGCCGCACCGCGCCACTGTACGTCCGTTTGGGTTCGGTAGCCCGACCTTGAATTCCTGCTGTCTGTTGCAATCCACGACAATGCTTTTGCCGTGCGTAGCTATCATCCCTTCGGAAGAGCCAAAAACAGGATAAAACGCGGGGTCTTCCAACCCGACACCGATCTTGGCAGGGGTGTTAAGCATCATGACTGACCAAATGCCGGTGAGGCGAGAGGAGGTCCCATGGTTGACCACGATGTGTTCTATTTCCCAGCTTTCCGCCGAGGTCAGCGTGATGCGGCGCGACACTGACAAGTGCGAGGTCGGGCATACTGCGCTGGTCATGTCGATACGAGTGCTGCTTCTTGAAGTGATCTGGTAAGAGCCGCTGTCCAACACGGGAAACGGAGCGCCGTTTACCCAGGATGCATCTGGGGCGATCCACGTCTTCTCTCCGCCCCAGAGCGGAAAACCAAATTGTGGAGAGCGTGTGGGCAGATCAGTAAGCCGTGTGTCATCGACATCCAAACCGTCGAGATCTGCGTTCTGAAATAGGAGGGAGCGACCTTGGAAGTATATATCCCATAGGCGGCCCCCGATGCCGGGCAGGAGTGTCAGTTGCAGATCGTTTTGCTGCAGGTGAAGAACGCTCCATCTGTCCGACATGTACCCCCTCCTATCGGGTTCCCGGCGCGATCGAATGCGCCGGGACAATCGCTTAGGTGTGTTTGAACTGGACGACGTTTTCTGCCGTAATCGGCATAACCCCGGTCTCAACGCGCTCCGGCAACGGGTTGATGCCAGCCGCCTTCCAATCGGGCAAGACCTTCAGCGCGTCTGTGTTCTGCCAATGCATCATGTGGAAGGCTAGAAAGATCTCAAGATAGGATTTCTGAGCCACAGCGCCGTGAATTGTGCCGTCTTCGATATAGGGAAGCATATCATCATTTCGGTCCATCGCGACGATCTTGATGTCCTTGCGTCCCGCCTCATTGACGGCAATTGCAGCGCCTTTTCCGCTGTCGCCGTCCGTGCCGCCAATTCCAACAATATCCGGGTTCGCCTGAATTGCCTGAAGGTAGGCTGTCGGCGCATAGGAAGGGTCGGCCTTATCGTTGACGACGTCGACCACTTCGATATCCGGGTATTTCTCGGCAAAGATTTGTTTGTACCCCTCGACCCGCTCCAATGTGGAGGGGGCAGGGAAAGTGCCGAGGATAACCTTGCCTTTCCCGCCAATCGCTTGCGCGAGCATTTCGCCGCCGACACGTCCTGCCTGAACGCCATTGATACCAAGAAATGTGGACCGGGGACTGTCGGGAATATCGCCAATACAACATGTGACCGGAATGCCCGCCTCGACCGCACGTTCGACGCCGGGGGCCAGAGTGGCCGGATCACCGGGGAAGATAAGGATGCCTGCGGGACGTCTTGCGATCAGTTCATCCAATTGGCGTGCTTGTGCGGCCGTGTCGAAATCCAAGGGGCCCGTGAATGTGGCCTTGATGCCCATCAGTTCCTCAAGGTCTTCCATTGCATTTCGATAGTCCACCCAGAACGGCACCTGCGTGACGATGGACAGGAACACATACTCCTTGCCGGCCGCTTGCGCCATGGCTTCTTTGGACAGCATGGGCAGTCCGAACGCTGCGGCCAATCCAGCGGTGGTGCCCGCTGTCAGCAGCCTGCGCCGATTCACGTTCAATTCAGTCATCGTAGTCTCCCTGTTTTGGATCTTTGGTTGTTGTTGAGTTTTGGAAAGCTTCGGGATTAGCCCCGTTTGCTTCGGATCAGCATGTCCAAGGCGACCGCTGTAACGAGTACACCGCCGATGACGATCATCTGCCAGTAGATTGATACAGCCAGCATCGTCATAGTGTTGTTGATCAACGCAACGAAAACGACACCGAGGAAAGCACCAAGAATAGTACCTTCGCCGCCGCGTAGAGATGCGCCACCGATGACAGCCGCTGCCAGAACCTGAAGTTCGATACCGTTTCCTGCCGTGGGCGTGCCGCTCATCAGGCGGGAGGCCAGCAATACACCCGCCAAAGCAGCCAGAATACCGGTCAGTGCGTACAGAATGATACGTACGCGTGTGACATGGATGCCTGACAACATCGCGGCCTTTTCATTGGCGCCGATGAAATAGACCTGACGGAAAAAGCGCGTATGGCGGACGGCCAGGTCAAACAGAACGACGAGCAGAATGGTGAACAAGACGATTACCGGAAAGCCGCCTATGTCAGCTTTGCCGATCCAGGCAAATGATGCCGGCAGGCTTGAGACAGAAAAACCTTCGGTCAGGACAAGAGCGATGCCTCGCGCGATCGACATCGTGCCGAGGGTCGCGATAAGCGGATTGATCCCGAGGCCGGTCACGAGCAAACCGTTCACTACCCCGACAATTCCACCCAACACTAATCCGCATACCACAGCGAGCGGAATTGGCATGCCAGTCAAAAGCAGCATGGCTACGACGGTAGAAGACAAAGCCATAACCGATCCAACGGAAAGATCGAACCCGCCGGATGCAAGTAGGATCGCCATACCGATCACGATGATCGCGGTGGGGGCCATGCCCACGGCCACGGCTCGAAAGTTCGAGAAGCTGAGGAAATAGGGATTAACGTTGGACATCACGATGATGATGGCGGCGATCAGAACGATCAGCGTTAGTTCACGAATATCGACAAAAGCTTGTAGAACACGGCGCAGCAGCGGACGCTTCATGGGCAAGTTGGCTTGAGCGGTCATGGTCACGTCGCGACTCCTGATTGATTGGTTTGGGGTGCGTCCACAATTGGAACGGAATTTCCAGCGGCCATTTGAAGAAGCGTGGATTCGGTTGCCTCAGCGGCTGCGATGTCTCCCATGAGGCGACCGTCGTGGACGACAAGGATGCGGGTCGAGAGAGAGACCAGTTCGGGAAAATCGGATGACACTACGAGGATGGCCATTCCCTCGGCTGCTCGACGCAAAAGTTCCGTGTGGATTTGGAATTTGGCTCCGACATCGACCCCTTTTGTGGGCTCCTCAATGATCAGAAGAGCTGGCGCGCGTTTGAGCCACTTGGCCAACATAATCTTTTGCTGATTGCCCCCTGAGAGATCACCAACAAGTTCGTTAATCCCGCTAGTTTTGACACTGAATGCGTCAATGGCTGTTTGGCTGGCTGCTTTGATCGAGCCCGAACGCATGAACCCAGCAGACGCATGATCGGAAAGACTGGCCGCGATCAGGTTGTCGCTGAGTGATTGTTCCAGAAAGAGGCCTTCAGTCTTGCGTTCCTCGGGAACAAACCCGACCCCAGCACGCATCGCCTGCCGCAAGGACGCAAAGTTAACAGGCTTGCCGTGCAGTCTGATCTCCCCGGTCGCGCCATGCATCAACCCGACAATCGATCGAACAATCTCGCTGCGGCGAGCGCCCATCAACCCTGCCATCCCTACAATCTCTCCGGCTTTAATGGAGAAAGAAATGTCTTCGAATTCATCTGGATGGGTTAATTCTTGGACATGCAAAACCTCTTCGCCGTTAACCTTACCTGACCGCGTGACATCGCCGGGGTGAGCGCCGCCGATCATCTCGGCGACGACTTGTTCCTGAGAAGTTTCCGAAACCGGTAAAGTGCTGATGTGGCGCCCATCTCGCAAAACGGTAATGCGATCCGAGATCTGGAAAATCTCGGCCATATGGTGGCTGACATAGACGATGCCAATCCCTTTCTTTGTCAGGGACTTTAGGACTTCGAATAGTGCGTCTACTTCGTCGGGTGCCAATGCTGATGTCGGTTCATCCAGCAAAAGGACGCGGGAATTCAACGACAGCGCCTTGGCGATTTCAACAATCTGGCGGGAGCTTATTGGCAAGTTTTCCACGGGTGTTGAGACGTCGATATCCAGACCGAATTCCGCCAGTAACGCCTCCGCACGGCGGCGCAGTTCAGGCCAGTCAACTACGCCAAACCGGGTGGGTACGCGCCCCGCGTAGATGTTTTCCGCAACAGAGAGCGCGCCAGCGAGGCTGAGTTCTTGAAAAACACAGCCGATGCCCAAGGATTGCGCGTGTGATGGGCTTTCGACTCGCTTTTCCTTTCCGTCGCACAGGATACGCCCAGCAGAAGGTTGGTGAAGTCCATAAAACAGGCCGAGACAAGTGGATTTTCCGGCGCCGTTTTCCCCGCATAGCGCGTGAACTTCGCCGGGTCTCAATTCAAAGTCGACGCCATCCAAAACAATGTTCGTGCCGAAGCTTTTGCCAACCCGATCCAGCTGGATCAGTGGCTGTAGCCCCGGTGAGTCAGGTTTCATTGCTGGCGTCATACAAGCTTCCTCCCGCCTTTTGATTGGCATCTGATATCTCAGATGTCAACTGAAAAAGAAAAGACCGTGAGGTGCCCAAAAGAAAGGGGCGGCGCCGTTTTGGCCGGCCCCCGTCACAACGAAGCTACGTTTTTGCTAGGATGCGGTCGCTCCTTCGAGGACGATGGCGGCGCTTTTGTAGGCTTGTCTGGTGCGGTCAATATGCGCAGTGAGAAGAGATTTGATTTTGGCCATGTCGCCTTCGCGAACGGCAATAGCGATTTTCGAATGCTCATCGAAGGAGAGCTCAGTATGCTGTGGCAGCTTCGCCAAATGGGTTCGCAATGCGGCAATCTTACCGATGTAGCGTGTATAGCTGGCCGTCAGGTAGTCGTTACCTGCATGTTCAAAAATCAATTGATGAAATGTGGTATCCAGTGAAAGGTAGCCCTTTTCATTACCTCGCCTGCGTTCTTTCTCCATGTCCTTCACGACACGCTGCATGTCGCCGGCAAGACCTTCCGGATTCCGCAACAACGCAAGTTCAAAGGCGGCAGTTTCGATAGCCTGTCTGAAATCGCAGATCTGAGTCACTTCCGGCTCAGACAGCGAAAAAACACGTGCGCCTTTTTGAGGCTCGATACTGACCAACCCTTCGTCACGTAGTTGAGCGAGTGCTTCGCGGACTGGCGATTTCGATACGCCCAGCTCTTCGGAGATTTTTCGCTCCGACAAAACCTGGCCCATTTTCAGGGAGCCATCGATAATACTATTCCGCAAATGTTCCAGTGCGAGTTCACGCAAAGACTTGGGTCTCTCAAGCGCCATCTGAGGATATCTCCAAAAAAAGGTGTTGCCAGATGCAAGATATCTGATACACCAGATTAGGCAAGCTGGTATATCAGATATCAGAATGTACTAGGGAGAACCAAAAGTGCGCGCAGAGTTGGTCGTCGATTGTAAGAACCAGCACGGGGAAGGGATTTTCTGGAATCCCGCCGATGGTCTTGTCTGGTGGACCGACATTGAAGGTTGTGCGCTTTGGTCATTTGATGCTGCAACGTCAGACACCGCCTCTCATGAGATGCCGGAGCGTGTGTGTTGCTTCGCGCCGCGCGCGTCTGGCGGTCTGATTGTTGCTTATGCTGATCGAGTTGTCTTGTTCGAGTCGCCCAATAGCGAGGAAACCCTCGTGGCACGATTCGAGCCGAACAATCCGGAGACACGGCTGAACGACGGGCGAACCGATCGCCAGGGGCGATTGATTGTTGGAGGCATGAACGAAGTCACTGGTAAGGCCGATTCGTCAGTCATCTGCGTCGATAAAGACTTGAGTGTGCGGACGATTATCGAAGGAGTGTCTTGCGCCAATTCGACTTGCTTTACATCCGACGGTGAGACGATGTTCTTCGCGGATACTCCGGATCGGGAAATCGTCGCATTTGATTACGACACCCGCAGTGGAACCGTTTCGAACCGTCGGCGGCACGCTTCTTTCAATGATGAGCCCGGCTTGCCTGATGGGTCCTGTGTCGATGCCGAAGGGGGCGTCTGGAACGCCGAATGGGAAGGCCATCGCGTTGTTCGCGTCGCACCTGATGGCACGATAGATCGCGTGATCGAGGTGCCGGTCTGGAAGCCCACCTGTTGCGCTTTCGGTGGCCCTGATCTCGACACGCTGTTCATCACGACCTCAAGGCTGATGAGTGACGAAGCAGCTTTAACAAAAGAACCGGAATCCGGCGGCCTCTTTGCTGCGAAACCCGGCGTTCGTGGCGTGATCGACGCGCCATTCAAAGGATAACAAACGAAATTCTGGAGGAGAAAACTATGTTGAAAACGCTTATGACCACTACGCTTGCCGCGGGGTTCGCCACGCTGGCAGCGGTCGCTCTGGCGGAAAATTATCCAACACCGGTTCCACTTGAGGACGGGGCACAAGCGCCAATCGATGCAATAGAACCCAAGAACGATACGTTCCGGATCGCGTATATGCCGCCGGCGACCGAGTTCAACTACTACATCGCCATCGGTGAAGGCATCAAAGCGGTTGCTGCTGAGGCCGGGGTCGAAGTCTTCATGCTTGCGCCCCAGTCCGGTGCGGACATCAACGGCCAAATGGGAATGATCCAAGATGTGCTGACGCAGGATGTGGATGCAATCATCTTTGGGACACACGACGAATTTGCTGCCGCACCACTGCTAAAGCAGGCAGTAGACAAGGGCATGGCAGTTCTGATGATCAATTCGGACATCCCGAACTTCCCGACACCAATTCATGGCGTTGTCGGGTACTCTCAGCGTAACGGCACGCATGCTATCGCTGATTGGGCCATTGAAACTTATGGTGATCAACCGATGAAGGTCGGCATTATCGAAGGGCAGCCTGGCTATCACTCGACCGAACGTGTGGGCGGCTTCCTCGACGGTATCGAGGGCAATGATAACTTCGACGTTGTGGTATCCATTGATGGTAAATGGAACGTTGAAGGCGGCAACACTGCTGGTATGGATATCCTGCAGTCGAACCCCGATCTCGACATGATCTTTGCGGCGAACGACTACATGATCATTGGGGCATCATTTGCTGCAAAAGCACTTGGCCGCAATGATATCGTCCTTTTGGGCAATGATGGTGACACGTCTGGCCTTGAAGAAATCGCGGCTGGCAACATCACGGCAACCGTCAACACCTCGCCATTCTTAATGGGTAAAGCCGCCATGCACGCAACCATTGATGCGCTCAACGGGTCCTATCCCGGCGGCTGGATCGAAACGCCCACATCGATTGAAGACAAAGACGGTGCGATCAGCGTGCTGCAAGAGCCAGAAAAGCTCTTCCCGCAGCCGTCCAAAGAGTACTGAACTTTCTCCCCGCTTCCCGGTGGCGCGTGCGCGTGCTGCCGGGTCGCAATTCAACCGAGATCCCCTTTTATCGAGGCAATCGCAATGACACCCGCAACGCCCCTTTGGGAGTTTGTCGATATCACCAAGGCCTATCCTGGGGTTTTGGCGAATGACAAGGTCTGCATCCGGCTTATGCCCGGTTCCATTCATGGGCTGCTGGGTGAAAACGGCTGTGGTAAGTCGACTATGATCAAGACACTGTCCGGCGTGCAGCAACCCGATAGCGGTCAAATCCTGCACAATGGCAAGCCGGTCACGATCAGCGATCCGCAGGCGGCACGTGAACTTGGTGTCGCAACAGTTTTTCAGGAATTCTCGATCGTGCCCACCTTGTCGGTTGGCGAAAACATCTTCCTTGGCAATATGCCTCGGTCCCGCTTTGGCGTGATCGACTGGGCCAAGGTCCACAACGAAGCCGCTCGGGTTCTGGTGGAAATGGATGTCGATGTTTCACCCGAAACCATAACCGGCTCGCTATCGGTAGGCGAGCAACAACTGGTCGAGATCGCGAAAGCTGTCGCGATGGACGCCCGCATGATCATCCTGGATGAGCCGACGGCGGCATTGGGTGAAGATGAAATCGAGCGCCTGCACCAGCTACTGCGCAATATGCGCGAGCGCGGCACCGCTATTCTCTATGTGTCGCACAGGCTGGATGAGGTTGAACGGATCGTTGATGAAGTGACGATCTTGCGCAACGGCTGTGTTGTGCGTGCAAGTGGCGAGACCAAGATCAACGTTTCTGAGATTGTCAGCGCAATGGTCGGTGAGGACATTGGTGAGCATTATCCCAAGGAGCAGAACGCGACCAAGGATATTGTGCTAGAGGCGGCGGGTCTGGCCACCAATTCGGGCGTGAGAGATGTATCGTTTTCGTTGCACCGAGGTGAAGTTCTGGGCTTGGGTGGTGTATTGGGCAGTGGCCGCACAGAGATTGCCCGCGCCCTATTCGGGACAGATGAGCTAACCGCCGGGCAGATATCACTGAACGGCAAACCGGTTCGCTTTCGTCGGGAAATTGATGCGATCCGTGCCGGATTGGCCCTTGTTCCGGAGAACCGTAAGTTTGACGGGTTGTTCTTCAATTTCCGCGCAAGCGGGAACGTCACCGCAGCGTCCCTTGGCGGGCTAAGCCGGTTCGGCGTGTTGAATCTTAAGGCGGAAGAGCAAGCCACCCATGACCTGATCCGCGATCTGGAAATCTCGACCCAGGCCGAGGAAAAGACGGTCAACTTCTTGTCTGGTGGTAATCAGCAGAAGATCGTGATTGCACGTTGGCTGTTCTCAGCCTCTGACATCCTGATCCTTGATGAACCGACGCAAGGGATCGATATCGGCGCCAAGATCGCTGTTTATAAGTTGATTAACAGGCTCACGCGGGCGGGAAAATCGATCATTCTAATCAGTTCAGACCATGATGAGTTGCTTGCGATGAGCGATCGGATTTCCGTCGTGCAGCACGGAACGATAGTGCGCACGGTCGATGCATCCGACCTTACGCATGACGATCTTGTTCGCGCGTCCGCCGACACCCCCCAATCCAAGCCTAAGGAGGCTTTCGCATGAAGCGGATCTTTGACACCCAGTTGATCGGGCCATTCGCAGCAATGGTGATTGTCGCACTGATCGTGGCCCTTACGACCGAACGCTTCCTGAACCCGGGCAACCTTTCTAACCTTTCGCTACAGGTAAGCATCGTGGCCTTGATCGCAATCGGGTCTACTATCGTGATCTTCGCTGCGGGCATCGATCTGAGTTCCGGGTCTATGGTGGCTTTGCTGACCATGATCCTTGCGCAAATGTTGAAATTTGTCGGCATTCCACTGGTTCTGGCGCTGCCCCTCATACTCTTCATGGGCGGATTGCTTGGTCTGTTCATTGGGCTGATAACAGCCTACGGGCGTATCCCGTCGTTTATCACGACATTGGCGGCGTTGATTGCCTTCAGGGGCCTTGCCCTGACCTTCAACAATGGGTCTCCGATCTTCTCGCTGGATCCCGCGTTAGAGCCAATCTTCTACGGCAAGCTGTTCGGCGTTCCGATGCCTTTCTTCTACCTCGTATTCTTCTACGTCCTTGCTGCGTTCACCATGAACTTCACGAAACTTGGGCGTGAGATCTATGCCGTGGGTGGTAACCCAGCCGCTGCCGTTCTGACGGGTATCAACGTACGAAAAGTTCAGACGACGACATTTGTCATCGCTGGTTTCATGACGGCTGTTGGTGCGATCCTGATGTCAGCGCGCCTCAACTCTGGTTCGCCCAACTATGGCCAGACGCTGGAACTGCAGGCCATTGCCGCTGCTGTTGTCGGCGGAGCCAGCCTTGCAGGCGGTCGTGGCAACATCCTCGCCACGCTGATGGGGGCGATGACAATCGTTATCGTCCAGAATGGTTTGAACCTGAACGCTGCGCCATCTTCGGTTCAGAACATCGTGTTGGGCCTGATCATTCTGTTGGCCGTCGGCATAGACATGTGGCGTGCAGAGATTTCGGGCTTGATGGGTCGAATGTTCGGCCGCACTTCATCGCAGCAGTCGTCTAACGTAAAGAAGGAGGCCTGAGATGGATCTGGGGCTTAAGGATAAGCTGGTCCTGGTGACTGGTTCAGGTTCCGGCATCGGCAAAGCCACTGCCCGGGTCTATCTTGAAGAAGGCGCGCGGGTCATCGTGCATGGCCTGACCCAGACGGAAGTGTCCGACTGCGTCGACGACCTGTCATCTCTGGGCAAGGTCGAAGGCATTGCGGCCGACCTGACCAAGACCTCAGATGCAGAAACACTGGCGGATTTTGCCCGCGCGCGCGGGGCGGTGGATGTTCTTGTGAATAATGTCGGCATCTTCTCGGTCAAACCGTTCGAGGATCTCACGGATGACGACTGGATGCATTACTTCAACATCAATGTCCTGTCCGCCGTTCGGATGAGCCGAAATTTCCTGCCTGACATGCTTGGCCGGGATAAGGGATCTATCATCAACATGGCCAGCGAAGCGGCAGTGAAACCGCTCCCTCAGATGGTGCATTATTCTGTCACTAAAACTGCCATGTTAGGTCTGACACGCGGCATGGCAGAACTGACAAAGGGCACGAAAGTCCGGGTTAACTCGATCCTGCCTGGTCCGACCTGGACCGAAGGTGTCGAAGCCTATTTTGACGGTCTCGCGGATCAAAAGGGTGAGCCGCTCGATACGATCGTCGACAATTACTTCAAATCAGATGAGCCCACATCGCTCATACAACGCTTTGTCCAACCAGACGAAGTCGCCCGCATGATCGTCACGATCTCAGCAAGCACGGCCTCCAATGGATCTGCGCACCGGATCGAAGGCGGCATCGTTCGCAACATTCTTTAACTTCTAACTGGAGGAGCCCTACATGGCCGCTCTCACTTTCTCTCACATCGGCATCACAGTTCCCGACCTGGAAAAAGCCGTGGAGTTTTATTCCAAGGCATTCGGCCTCTACGTGCTGATGGAACCAACTGAAATCCTGCATGACGAAAGCGCCATCGGTCAGATGTGCGACGATGTATTTGGGGAAGGTTGGGGAAGCTTCCGCATCGCGCATTTGTCGATGGGCGACGGTGTTGGCATCGAATTGTTTGAGTTCCCGAAGACCGTCGAAGAAGAACGCCCGTTTGAATATTGGCGGCGTGGCTTGTTTCATTTCTGCGTACAGGACGAGGATCTGGAAGGCCGCGTCAAGGTTATCGAAGACCTGGGCGGGCGCCAGCGCATGAGCCAAGTGCGCAAGTATTACCCAGGTGAAAAGCCCTATCGCATGGTCTATATGGAAGACCCTTTTGGCAACATTTTCGAGCTCTACAGCCACTCGTACGAATTGACCTATTCGGCGGGTGCTTATGACTGATCGCGCCGCCTTTCCCCCCAGAACGGACAAACCCAAGGTCGTGATCACCGATTACGACTTTGGTGATGTTGCCGTTGAGACGGAAATCCTGGAAGCCGCAGGAGCCGAGGTGATTGCGCTTCAGGCCAAGCGTCAGGAAGACCTGTTCGATGTCGCGCCGCATTGCGCAGCGATGATGAACCAATATGCCCGGATCGGGAAAGAAACGATCACGCGGATGCGAAACTGCGAGGTCATCGCGCGCTATGGCGTAGGCGTGGATATCGTGGATGTCGGCACGGCGACGGAAAAAGGTATCCTCGTCACCAATGTGCAAAACTATTGCACCGAGGAGGTCGCCGATCATGCGATTGCCCTTTGGCTGACCCTGGCGCGCAAGTTGCCTGACTATGATCGGGCCACTCATGCAGGGATCTGGAAATGGCAAAGCGGGCAGCCGGTCTACCGTTTGCGCGGGCGGACGATGGGTGTCGTCTCGCTGGGTAAAATCGGGCAAGCCATCGTGGCGCGGGCGCAATCTTTCGGGGTTACGGTCATCGCCTACGACCCGTATTTGCCAAGAGAAGTCGCGGCAAAGATTGGGGTCGAGCTGGTGAGCAAGCCCGAATTGCTGGCAAGGTCCGACTATATCCTGATGCAGGCACCGATGACGCCGAACACGCATCACTTTTTGTCGGATGCCGAATTCTCGGTCATGAAACCCGGTGCGATACTCGTGAACACCGGACGCGGACCAACGGTCGACAACAAAGCCCTATTCCGGGCGCTGACCGAAGGCCATCTGGCCGCTGCAGGGCTCGACGACCCCGAAGAAGAGCCGGCCAAGCGCGCCAACTGGACGCCTGATGACAACCCGTTGTTCACGCTGCCCAACGTCCTCGTAACGCCACATGCGGCCTACTATTCCGAGGAATCCATACACGCAGCGCGGGTCACCGCGGCCACTCAGGTGGCCAAGGTCCTGACAGGGCAAAACCCCGACTATACCGTCAATGCCGACGCATTGGCCGTATCTACCGCATAACAGGAGACAAGAATGCCAGACGTCAGCACGGACCTCAGGGTTTTCTATGATTTTGAAAGAAACCCGGAACTTCTCAAAAAATTCGACAAGGTGTTGGAGGCGTACTCTGCCGCTGCCATTTTTGCGGATGTGCAGTACCGAACAGGCGTGATGGACAGCGCCATCAAACCCGCCTTCCGCGCCAAGGTGACAGGCCAGGCCGTGACGGTTCAGCTTTCAAAAGGCGACCTGGTCGACCCATTGCGAGCGCTTGAAATGGGACAACCCGGGGACGTGATCGTTGTGGACGCGGGTGGAGATCGTCAAACGTCGGTCTGCGGCGGTTTGATGGGTGGTCTGGCCAAGAACCGTGGCATTCGCGGTATGATCGTCGATGGTACCGGGCGTGACACAGATGAGTTGGAAGACATCAACTGGCCGATTTGGACGCGCGCGATCACGCCGCGCGGAACGCACACGATGTTCTCGGAACGTAAAGAAGAACTTTCGATCAATGTACCAATCGCCTGTGGGGGCGTCGTGGTAAACCC
The DNA here is from genome assembly GCF_056537605.1 of Ruegeria sp. C5. Lineage (NCBI taxonomy): Bacteria > Pseudomonadati > Pseudomonadota > Alphaproteobacteria > Rhodobacterales > Roseobacteraceae > Ruegeria > Ruegeria sp. C5. Next base: position 103,122 of record NZ_JBQFRX010000007.1, read on the forward strand.
CGGAGATTTCATTGTAGCTGATCTTATGGGCGTCGTCGTGGTTCCACAGGAAATTGCCGAAGAAACCGTGCGCCTTGCTCAAGAGCAAGCTGACCGTGAGGAGGAAACCCGTAAATGGGTGGCCCAAGGCAAAACCGTTGAGGATCTGCTAAATGAATTCGGTCGCATCTGAGCCAGCGCTGATCGGCGTAGATTGGGGCACTTCATCGTTTCGTGCATTTCTAATTGGTGCGGAGGGCGACGTGATCGATGGGGTCTCGTCGCCTGAAGGTATCATGCAGGTTGCGGGACAAACCTTTGAGGCGGTCCTTGATCGTCTCATCGGCCCTTGGGTCGCCAAGGCTAACCTGCCGATCCTGGCATCTGGCATGATCACCAGCCGCAATGGCTGGGTAGAAACGCAATATGCTGAAATGCCGCTGGGTGCTGGCGGTCTTGCGCGAGCGTTGGTCCCGCATGAAGCGGCCAACGGAGCGCGTATTCATTTTGTGACAGGTGCTTCGACAGAACATGCTGGAGGACCGGACGTGATGCGCGGCGAGGAAACCCAGATCATCGGGGCATCTTCGCTAGGCTTGAGCGAAGGTATGTTCGTGATGCCGGGAACGCACAGCAAATGGGTTCAGGTTGCCGACGGGAAGATCGTGGATTTCTCGACTTACATGACAGGTGAGATCTTTTCGGCGCTGAAAGAACACACGATCCTTGGCACCTTGATGAAGGAGGACGCCTTCAGCGAAGGCGCATTCGTGATGGGCGTCAAGGCGGGTCTCAGTGGCGAGTCGAACCTGCTGCACAGCCTGTTTCATGTTCGGACGCTTCCTCTCATGGGCAAAATCCCAAAGGTTGCCACGGCCGACTATTTGTCGGGCTTGTTGATCGGGACCGAGGTTGCTGCCGCGACCGGCGAAGTAAAAGACGTCGGCACGATCACTGTTGTTGGACGTAGCGACTTGTCCGACCGATACGAAATAGCGCTTCGAACTGCTGGTTTCGACAGCCGTCGCGCGCCAGATGATATCGTTGCGAAAGGGCATTTTCTGATTGCTCGCGCTGCGGGGTTGGTTGGATGATTGACCTCACCGCAGCTCTTGCCGAGAACCCGCTGATTGCGATTTTGCGGGGGCTGGCACCAGAAAATGCGCGCCCGGTGTCTGATGTACTCTTCGATGCCGGGTTTCGGATAATCGAAGTGCCACTCAACTCACCTGACCCGCTGGAATCGATAGGGCAGATCGCCGTAAATCATGGCGCTCAGACCATCGTCGGCGCTGGCACAGTGTTGACTACGGATCAGGTCGCGGCGGTCGCAGATGCAGGCGGGCGGATCATCGTGTCGCCCAATATGAACCCGGACGTCGGGCGCGCGGCCGTCGCGCGGGATCTGTATTGGTGTCCAGGTGTCATGACCCCCTCCGAGGCCTTTACGGCGTTGGATATCGGAGCATCGGTCCTCAAATTCTTTCCGGCAGAAATGGTGCCACCAGCTGCCATAGCTGCCATGCGTGCCGTATTGCCTGCAGACGCAGTCATCGCTGCGGTAGGGGGCATAACGCCGGATACGATGGCGTCGTATCATGCCGTGGGTGCAGATGGATATGGGCTGGGCTCTGCACTATTCAAACCGAGCTATACATTGGATGATATCGGAAGGCGCGCGCGCGCCTTCACCAGTGTATTGGAGGAACTTGGATGAAACAGGCCCTTGTAACGGGCGGAACGCGAGGGATTGGTGCGGGTGTTGCACGGTCGTTAGCAAACGCAGGTTGGTCCGTCATTGCCGCATCCGCCTCCCAATCCGAATTGGATGCATTCGAGCCTCAGGACGGGTTAAAGGTGCAGCTCTTGGATGTCACCGACCAGACGTCCATCAATGATGTATTCGGCGAACTCACGGGTCTCGATGCCTTGGTGAACTGCGCAGGTATTCTTTTGCGTGGCGAAGAATATGACATCGACGTCTTCGCCAAGGTGCTCGATGTGAATCTGACAGGCACCATGCGCTGCTGTCTTGCCGCGCATCCATTGTTGGCTGAAGCGAGTGGGGCCATCGTCAACACCGCCTCTATGCTCAGTACCTTTGGTGGGCCTTTGGTTCCGGCGTATTCCGCTTCTAAGGGCGGCGTGGCACAGTTGACCAAGGCGCTCGCAGGTCGCTGGGCCGAAGACGGTATCCGGGTCAATGCCATCGCGCCGGGTTGGATTGAGACAGAGATGACCCAGGGCCTTCGGGAAGACCCTGAAAGAACAGCGGGGATCATGGCGCGTACGCCTATGAAACGCTGGGGGAAACCCGAAGAAGTCGGTGCGCTTGTGCAATGGCTTTTGAGTGAAAACGCCAGCTTTGTGACCGGATCAATCTATCCGGTCGATGGCGGCTATCTCGCTATGTGAGGAAAATCAATGAATGACGATGACACCGCCCGAATGCCATATCAGTTGCCGTTTCCCAAGGATGCGCAAGACGAGATCGTGATCCCGAATGCCATGAGCGAAGACGACAGGCTATGGGTTCCGCAGGCAGAGAACGTCTGGTTCCGACCGCTCTGCTTGAACCGCTCGCAAGGTTATTGGATGAACCTTCTCAAAGTGCGCAAAGCTGGTGTTCTTTCGCGGCACCGCCATCCACAGCCAGTCCACGGTTTTGTCCTGAAAGGCCGCTGGCATTATCTGGAACATGATTGGGTTGCGGAAGAGGGGGGATATGTCTTTGAGCCGCCGGGTGAGACTCATACTTTGGTCGTTCCCGACGATGTTGAAGAGATGGTCACCTATTTCCAGGTCAATGGCGTGATGTGCTATGTTGATCCGTGGGGCAAGGTCACTGGCTACGAAGATGTCTTTACCAAGATTGATCTGTGCCGAAAACATTTCGGGGAAGTCGGTCTTGGAGAAGATTACGTTGAACAATTCATCCGGTGATGCGCCGCGTTTCGCGCTTGTAGCGCATGATGCGCGAAAGGACGAAATCGTTGAATGGGTGGGTCTGCAATTGGCCCGCCTGTCCAGAGTACAAATCTTTTCGACTGGGACTACCGGTAGCCGCATTAAGCAAGCCTATCCAGAACTGGATGTGACCTGCCTGAAAAGCGGACCACTCGGAGGCGACCAACAGATCGGCGCCATGATCTGCGAAGAGAAACTGGATGCATTGATTTTCTTTGTCGACCCTCTCTCACCCATGCCACATGACGTCGACGTTAAGGCTCTGACCCGTCTCGCAACGGTATATAATCTGCCAATGGCATGTTCGCGCTCAACCGCGGATCTGATCGTCAAGGGGCTGATTGACGAGGATGACAACGCGTCTGCGTGATACGCCACGCGCCGCAAGCGCCGATCAGCCAGTTCTCAGAAGGTGCTCTGCCAGACTGCCGAGGTTTTCGCTGCCAAGCTGGCTCATGTTGGCCTCAATGTCAGCTTTCAGGATGTGAACGAGATGGTCGATCCCTCGTGCTCCGAACGCTGCAACAGCATATTGAAAGGCACGCCCGACCATGACGAAATCCGCACCTTTCGCCAGGGCACGCATGATGTCCAATCCCCAGGCAACGCCAGAGTCGTAGATCAGTGGCACATCTATTCCGACCGCCTCGCGGATGTTCGGGAGTTGGTCAATCACAGCGGGTCCGGCTTCGAATTGACGCCCGGAGTGGTTTGAGACCCAGATGCAATCCACGCCCTCGGCCACCATTTTTTGCGCGTCCTCCGGCCGCAAAACACCCTTGACGATCAGGCGACCCCCCCATTCCTGCCGTAGTTCGCGCAGGTAGTCCCAATCTGGAATCCCACGGATCAGAGCGCCTGCATGAGTAAAACTTTCTCGTCCGCGGGTCGGGACGTAATCGTCAAAGAACCGCATACGTGGCATGATGCCCTCGCGAAGATGTGCAAGGCACCAGGCGGGTCGTGACGCCATTTCTGTCAGCGTGCGCAGGTCAGTTTTTGGAGGCACCGTCAGATTGGCGCGGCGTTGTCGTTCGCGCCGACTCTCTTCTGGAACGTCCACCGTGACAATCAGCGTATGAAATCCCGCTGCCTTAATCCTCGGCAGCATGGCGCGACGCAGATCGCCGGAGTTCACCGGGTAATGCTGAAACCATCCGTTTTTTCCAATGTAAGGTGCCACATCTTCCGGTGAAGCAACCGCCACGCTGGACAACGAAAACGGAATATTGTGAGCAACCGCAGCCTTTGCAAGCATCCGCTCTGCTCCTGCCCACATCAGGCCGGACATACCTACCGGTGCTATTCCGAATGGCAGATCGTAAGTTCTACCCATCAATGTAGTCTGTAGGTCGGCCTTTGTTCGGCCGCATAGTACACGCGGCATGAACCCGATGGCATCAAGTGCGTCCCGGTTGACCTTCAACCCCAGCTCCCGGCCGGTCGCGCTGTCGAGGTATTCGAAGGCAAACTTCGGAATGCGCTTTTGTGCGGTTTTCCGAAGGTCTTCTATCGACGGGTGGGAAAGGTCCAGATCCATCCGGGTCCTCTGTTCGTTGTCTAACGTTTGAAGCTCCTCAGTCGGTCACCAAAGGGATGGCAGGGCCAAGGAAATTACGGGCACATAGGTGATGAACATCAACAAGATCAGCATGCCGACAAAGAATGGCAGGATCGCCCGGCTGAGGCTTTCGATGGAAACCTTCGAAATGCTACTGGCCACGAACAGGTTCACACCCAATGGCGGTGTGCAGAACCCAATGGCCAGGTTGACCGTCAAGATGACACCAAAAACGATCGGATCGACACCTAGCGCGGTTGCAACCGGCAGCAGGATCGGCGTCATGATGATGATCGACGAAATCGTCTCCATGAACATTCCGATCACCAACAACAGCAGATTGATCAGCAACAGGATGATGATTGGGTTGTCGGACAGGCTGGTGATCGTTGTTGCGAGCTCTGTCGGGATTCTTGCGAGCGTGATCAACCTGCCAAAGGCGGTCGCCATGATCACCAATATCAGAATGGTCCCGCTGGTCTTTGCACTGCCCGCCAAAACCTCTGGCAGGTCCTTGAGGGTGATGTCGCCATAGACGAATATGCCGATGAAAGCGGCATAGACTACGGCCACGGCACCGGCTTCGGTTGGGGTGAAGATACCGCTGTAGATGCCCCCAAGGATAATTACCGGCACCAATAGCGCCCAGATGGAAGACCGGAAGCTCTGCCAGACGCCTGGGCCTGAGAACGTAGTCGTCGATTGCTGAACAACCTCGTCCTTTCGCAGCAGAACACGAGCGACCAACATGAACATGAGGGCAAAAAGGATGCCAGGAACAACGCCTGCAAGAAACAGTTTGCCGATCGAAACCTCGGCAGTAACACCATAGATGATGAAGGGAATACTTGGCGGGATCATTACACCGATCATTCCTGAGGAGGCTGTCAATGCGCCGCTGAATTTGCGCGTATAGCCGACCTTTTCCATCTCTGGGATCATGTTCGACCCGATGGCGGCTACGGTCGCAGGAGATGAGCCGGATATGGCGGCAAAAAACACACAGGCGAGCACGTTCACATAAGCCAGCCCACCCCGGATATGACCGATCAGCGCATTGGCAAATCCAACCAGTCGGCGAGACATTCCGCCGTGTTGCATCAGGTCGCCTGCCAATATGAACAGAGGGACGGCAATTAGAGGAAAGGAGTCCGCGCCTGTTACCACCGACCGTGCCAGAAGAACCATGGGTGGTGTGCCATCTACAAAGACCATCACGATCATAGTGGCCAAGCCCAGACAGATGCCAATAGGCACGCTGAAGAGCAACAGGGCAAAGAGCGTCAAGAAAAGCGTTGTTGCAAGCATACCGGGTTCCTCACGCTTTGGTTCCTGCGATCAGACGCAGGGTTCGGAACAGATGTTGAGTGACGCGGATCGCGGACAGGCCCGCGCCAATCGGCGCCGAAGCATAAAGGATCGGAATCGGTAGCCCCAAAACGACCGAAGTCTGGCTGGCGACAAAAGGCTGTCGGATAAGCTTGATGCATTCAATTGTTAGAACGATCAGAAATCCAAGGACAAGAAGCGCGATCACAACATCCGCGTAAAGCCTTGCGCGCTCGCTTAGGACATCACGCAGGACCGTGATACCCACATGATCGCCTGTGTGGAACGCATAGCTGACGCCTAGCCAGACAAACCATACAAACAGCCAAAGCGTTAGCTCTTCGCCCCATGAAAGAGAGGCATTCAGAATGTAGCGCATGAACACATTTCCAAAGATCAACAAGACAATCGCGGCCAAAAGTGCACTGGCTAAGACCTTTTCGGCATTCATATCGATCCATTTGATAACCGACACCGTTCACCTCCCCTTGAACGAAAGGGGCACCCGAACTTTCATGGCGCGGGTGCCCGTATTGGCTGAGTAGTCTGAGGGTCAGCTTCCGCTCGCTGCGGAAACTGCCGCTACCCAGTCGTCATAGGCTTCAGCGCCAACCTCGTCGCGATACTGCAGGCGGACGCTTTCGGTTTTGTCGGCAAAGGCCTGTCGCTGCTCTGCAGTCAGTTCCAGAACCTCGACACCAGCAGCACGAATCTGTTCCAGTTGTTCCGCATCTTCGCTCGCGACCAGTTCAGCCTGATATTCACGTGCGGCGGCCATCGAGTCCCGGACCAGTTGCTGATGCTCTGCGGACAGCGATTCAAAGAACGGTTTGGAGATGACGGGCATATAGACCGCAAAGACATGGCCCGTGGTCGAAAGGTATTTCTGAACCTCGTAGAAACGCTGTGAGGTAATGATCGCCAGTGGGTTTTCCTGGCCGTCGATCACGCCTTGCTGGAGAGCAGAATAGACCTCACCAAAGTTCATTGGCGTCGGGTTGGCTCCGAGCGTTTCGAATGTCGCCACATGCGCCGGAACCTTCATGGTACGTAGCTTGACACCCTCGAGATCTGCGGGGGTTGCAACCGGACGGACATTGTTGGTCACATTGCGTATACCCAATTCAAGCCAGCCAAGACCGACCAATCCCTGGTTTTCGACCCGTGCAAGCATCCCATCACCAGCATCACCATCAAGAACATCAAAGGCGATGTCCTTGGAGGAATACATGTAAGGCAGTTCAATTACTGCAAAAGCCGGATCCCAGCCCGCGAAGAAAGAGGAAGGAGGAATGGCCATTTCCAGAACGCCGGTTTGAACACCTTCGATCATCTCGCGATCAGGGCCCATCTGCGACGAATGGAATATCTGTACGTCGATCTCACCATTCGAGCCAGCTTCGACCAGTTCTTCAAATTTCAGTAGCGCGCGATGCATATGAAACGCTTCTGCTGCGCCATGCCCAACCTTAATGACTGTTTCAGCGGATGCTGCAAAAGCAAGCCCGGCTGACATGACGACGCCAAGCGCCAATGTTGATTTCTTGAACAAGGTATCCTCCCACGGATTTAGTTATTTTCGATCTATTATCTGAGATATCAGATATAATATAGAAATCAAGCTTACATGTGCTATTGTGTTAGAGAGACGAAATAGGACGAAGTGAAAATGACCGAGATTTTGCAGATTAAGCGCCCGGATTCGTTGAGTAAAACTGCTGAAGAGCATATCCGAAAAGGCATAATCAATGGCACGTTTCAATTGGGTGAATCGTTGCCGGAAGTGAAGCTTTCAAATGCCATGGGCATCAGCAAAACTCCGATTCGCGAAGCGCTATCGGCATTGAACCTTCAGGGGCTCGTTCAGATATTTCCTCATCGAGGAGCCTTTGTATTCTCTCTTTCTCAAGAGGACGTGGTGCAGCTTTGCCAGTATCGGCTCATCCTAGAATCCGCAGCTTTGGAGCAGTCGCTTGAAAAGAACCCTTCGGTTCTGATCAATGAGCTGGCTACAATTGTTTCTAAGATGTCAGAAGCGCAGGAAGCGGATGAATTCGAGCAGTACTTGGAACTTGACGCCGAGTTTCACGACGCGTTTTTCAGGTCCTGCGGAAACAGTTACCTGCGGGATGGATATCAAAAAGTCAGTGATATCGTCCAAACTATGCGGACACATCTGTCCAAGCGTTCCAATCGAACGAAGAAATCTTTCAAGGAACATCAAGCGATCACATCGCTATTGGGCGAGAGTAAAGTAAAAGCAGCAACGAACACCCTCAAACGTCAAATCACTCGCGGTGAGCGTTCTTATTCCGATTTGGTTGGTCTGAAGCAAGCATAAGTATCCTGCCATCTGAACACTGTGCCAATAGAAAGCGCATTTGGCGGCAACTGGAGGCTTTCCAGTCTCCTGTATCAGGCCTTTAACATCCAGTGGTTACGAGACCTGCCATTTGAGGCGAAGGCCGTCGATAGAACTACTTTTGCTAAGTTACAAAACCCCGCCAATTTCATGGCGCCGGTTAGCGCTTTAACCTCTGTCCAAACGGCTCCCTGGTACAGCGGGGTTCGGGTGTTGAATGATAAGTTTGCGAAATTCGCCTAGTAAGCACAGTAATTTAACTTACCTTTCAGGTCCCGCGTCGCTGATCCAGGTGTTAGAGACAGGCGGTAACCACGGCGAGCTACATAGCTTCCAGCGTATGTGCGAGACCGTTTCGGATGTGATCTTCCAACAGTTTCTTGGCCGTGTCGGCGTCTCTGGCCAGTGCTGCATCGAACATGCCCTTGTGCTCCTTGACGGCCTCTTCGCCGCGATACGTTAGTACGAGCATCTGGTACCGCAGGTACTTGTCGTAGATGATCGAGTGCAGAGACAGAAGGTTATTGGAGTTGCAGGCCGCGATCATCGCTTGGTGAAACTCCCAATCATATCGTTTCCAGGTTTCTTTCTCAGACTCGTCGCCCTTGAGAAGCTGCTGTTCCATCAGGTGCAGTTTGTGGTGTGCGGCAACAAGGTTGCCTTCCCAGTCCGTGTCGCCATTCGCAATGGATAACTCCAAAGCGTGGCATTCCAACAGGACCCGCAGCTCTGAAATCTCGGTTAGGTCTTCTCGTGAGACTGGCGTGACCAGGAAACCCCGTTGCTCGGGAGCTTCGACAAATCCATCGCTGGCGAGCCTGTTTAGCGTTTCACGAAGTGTCGAAAGGCTTGCCGAGTAGCGTTCCTTCAAGGCGTCCAGCTTCAGTTTGGAGCCGGGCTGCAGCTCCCCGAAGATGATGTCCCGCTTGATGCGCTGATAGGTGCTTGCACCTATCGTAGACGGCTGTTTCGCCATGCGTTTCACCCGATATTATCAGTTTCCTCGTTCAATTAGCATTTTTCAGAGACATCAGCAATCCAAACTGATGTATGGTAAAAATAAAAATATCATACATTATTGCGGAATCGCGAAAACCCCAATACGGTCGTGGCCAAGTTGGGCAAAGCAGCCCGATCGCAATCATCGGTTTCGGGATTTTCCGGACCCTCCGGAAGGAAGCAAAGTGTCTAAGAACTTTCGCATTGCCATTGTCGGCATTGGCCTTGTTGGACGCCGCCACGCAGACGCTATCCGAGCGTTGCGCCATGTTGATCTCGTCGCGGTGGTCGACCCCAGCGATGAAGGCCGTGCTTACGCCGTTGAGCATGGGGTCGCATGTTACGAAACCCTCGAGGAAATGTTAGCAAATCAGACGCCAGACGGAGCTGTTCTGGCGACTCCGACCACGCTTCATGTCGAGCAAGGCCTCACGTGTGTTCGACATGGTTGTCCCGTTCTTGTCGAAAAGCCGATCGCCGTGGAAGCCACCGCTGCACTCGAGCTTGTTCAAGCAGCGGAGAAGGCCAATGTGCCACTGATGGTCGGACATCATCGTCGACACAATCCTCTGATCCGGTCGGCTAAGGAAGCCATTGTCGATGGGAAGATTGGAAATGTGCGCGCTGTCCATGCGAATTGCTGGTTCTATAAGCCAGACGAGTATTTTGATGCTGCGCCTTGGAGAAAGAAACCCGGTGCAGGGCCCATCTCGGTCAATCTTGTCCACGATGTTGATCTGCTTCGGTACTTGGCCGGAGAAGTCATGACCGTACAGGCGCAGTCGGCTTCATCGCAGCGGGGTTACGACAACGAAGATGTCGCCGGCGCGCTGTTGACGTTTGAAAGTGGGGCGATCGGGACCATAAGTGTGTCCGACAGCATCGTCGCTCCGTGGAGCTGGGAGATGACGTCTCAGGAATATCCAATCTATCCGTCGACCACTGAGAGTAGTTACATGATCGGTGGCTCTCATGGTTCGTTATCCGTTCCCGATCTTCGCCTGTGGAGTTACCAGAGAGAGCAAAGGGATTGGTGGACGCCAATCACATCAACCGCGCTGAAAAAGGGTGCGTCTGACCCTCTGGTCAATCAGCTTAGGCACTTTGTTGAAGTTGCTCGGCGCAAAGCAGATCCGATTGTGTCGGGATGGGAAGGTTTTAGAACGCTTCAAGTTATTGAAGCTATTCAGAAATCCTGCAGGACTGGCGAAACCGTCAGGATAAGAAACCTTCAGGAAACGCAGCAGCAGAGATTGCAGGTAATAAAAAATATCTGATATTTTGTAAAACATCTTGCAAAATGCCTAAAATAGGTCAAAACTCTGAATCGCAAAAAGAAGCATCATGATGTCTCAGGGAGGAGCAAAGTGATTACCAAACTTACCCGCCGGGCTGCTGTATCAGCCCTGGTTGCAACCGGTGTTCTGTTTAGCGCGACAAGCGGTGCGCTGGCAGACGACAAAGTCCAACTTCGCCTCGCAACATCAGGATCGGAGACTGACCAACGCTCGGTCGCCATGGCCGAGGTTTTCGCGCCCATGGTCGCTGATTTCGCAAGTTATGAGCCCAGCTACAACGGCACGATCTTCGCGCAAGGCACTGAGCTGGACGCTATCAGTCGCGGCAATCTGGAGATGTCGATCACCTCGGCGCAGGAGCTGGCACAGTTCTTCCCCGAGTTTTCGATCTTTACCGCAGGCTATGTCCACCAGGACGCCGCGCATCAGGTGGCTGTCTTCAACGATCCCTTGATGGATGCCTTCAAGCAAAAGGCCGAAGAAGAACTGGGCGTCAAACTACTGTCGGTCATGTATCTGGGCCGTCGTCAGGTGAACCTGCGCCAACCTAAGGATGAACTGACCGTCAGCACTCCGGCTGATCTGGAGGGTGTGAACCTGCGGATGCCGGGCACCGATGCGTGGCAGTTCCTTGGCAAAGCGCTGGGTGCCGCCCCGACACCAATGGCGTTCTCAGAGGTTTACACAGCTCTGTCGACCGGTGCCGTTGACGGTCAGGACAACCCATTGCCGACCGTGGTAGATGCCAAATTCTACGAAGTGACCAATCAGATCATCCTGACATCGCACCTGGTTGACTTGAACTACATCGCCATCGGTAAAGAGGTTTGGGACGGGCTGACACCGGAACAGCAGGCTAAGGTTCAGGAAGCTGCGGATGCTGCGGCCGAATCCGGTCGCCAGAAGCAGCTTCAGAAAGAAGAGGACCTTGTCAGCTTCCTCAAGGAGCAGGGCATGGAGGTCTACGAGCCTGACCTGGCGGCGTTCCGCGATCAGGTACAGTCGATGTATCTGGAAAGTGAATTCGCCGGATCATGGCCCGACGGTGTACTTGAGCAGATCAATGCTCTGGGCAACTAAAGTCGTCTGAAGAAGGGAGGGAGAACCACGATGAATGGCTTCATAAAGGGGTTCTCCCGACTGACCGAAGCGATTGCCGGTGGGATGCTGGCGGCAATCTTCCTAATCTTCCTTCTGCAAATTCATCTGCGGTACTTCTTTACCCCCGCCGGTTGGACACTTGAACTGATAGGCATCCTCTGGGTCTGGGTGATCTTTTTTAGCTGCGCGTTCATCGTGCGCGAGAGAGATCACGTGAAGTTCGACATCATCTATCTTTCGGTGCCGATGCGCGTTCGTCAGGTCTTTGCGATGCTGGCGGCTGCGGCGATTGTGGTCGGGATGCTCTACAGTTTCCTGCCGACGTGGGACTACATCGACTGGATAAAAATCCGCAAAACCTCGACTGTGCGCAATCCGTTCTCTGGTGAGAAGATACCGCTGCGCACCGTGTTCTCGATCTATGCTGTCTTCATGCTGGTCGTGGCCGCACGCTATGGCTGGCTGTTCTTCGATATCATGCGCAACGGCCCGCCCAAAACCGAACTTGAAATGGTCGTGGGATTTAACGTGGTCGACGATCACCCCCGGGTCGACGGTGAAGACGACGAGGACGCAGACAAATGAGTTTTGAACTTCTTTCCTGCCTGCTCGCTCTTTTTCTTCTGGCAGGCATCGGGACACCTATCGGCTATTCCATACTTTTGGCCTCATTAGTGTACCTGGGCACGGCCGGATTGGACGTCGCCCTCGCGGGTGAGAAGATCCTGCAAGGCTTCTACAAAAGCACGATTCTGCTTGCCGTGCCTTTGTTCATCGTCGCCGCGAACATAATGAACGCGGGGTCGATCACGGACCGGCTGCTGAACTTCTGTGTTGCTGCGGTCGGGCGGTTCAAGGGCGGCCTCGGGCACGTCAACGTGGTAGCGTCTCTGATCTTTTCGGGTATGTCCGGGTCGGCCGTCGCGGATGCAGCAGGGATCGGTAAAATCATCATTGAGATGATGACCAAGGATGGCCGCTACAGCCGAGGCTACGCAGCGGCGATCACGGCGGCGTCGGCAACGATCGGGCCCATTATTCCGCCCTCCATCCCGATGGTTTTGTACGCGCTCGTTTCCAAGGCCTCCATCGGGTCTCTTTTCCTGGCCGGTATTCTGCCAGGCCTGATCATGGGCGTCGTCCTAATGGCGATGAACTACTATCTGGCTGGAAAGCGGAACTTTGCATTGGAAGAACCTGTTCCGCTGCGCGAGTTGCCAGCTAAAACCGCCAACGCGTTCCCGGCACTGCTGATGCCCGCAATTCTGCTGTACGGCATATATGGCGGCGTCACCACCCCGACCGAGGCTGCCGCCGTAGCTGCATTCTACGCCTTGCTACTGGCAGCATTGTTCTACCGCGCGCTGACCTTCCGTGGCCTCTATCAGGTCTTCGTCGACAGTGCCCGTTCGTCGGCGGCCGTTGGGGTTGTCATTGGTGGCGCGTTCATTCTGAACTTCATCGTCATTCAGGAGCAAATCCCTCAGACGATCTCGGCACTGCTGGAGGGTTCGGATGTCAGCCCGATTGTGTTCCTGATCCTCGTAAATCTGCTGATCCTCGCGCTGGGTTGCGTGTTGGACGCGACAACGATCATTCTTGTGATCGTGCCCCTGTTCATTCCAACCTGCGAAGCGCTTGGGATTGATCTGGTGCATTTCGGGGTGCTGGTCGTCGTGAACTCGATGATTGGTCTGATTACGCCGCCCTATGGAATTCTGCTCTTTGTGATCAACGCCGTGACGGACATTCCGCTGCGTGAAATCATCTCGGAAATCTGGGCCTTCCTGGCGGTGCTCATCTTCGCCCTCATGATCATGATGCTGATGCCGGATCTGGTCCTGTGGTTGCCGCGTATGTTTGGATATCAGGGATAATGTGCCTCTCGGTTTCGACAACGTCGATCCCCGGTGATCTGGCCGAAAAACTGAGTGCTATCGCTGACGCAGGGTTCGGAGGTGTCGAATTACACGAACCGGATTTGACCGCTTTTGATGGGCCGCCATCGCAAATTCGGAACATTGCATCAGATCTCGGCCTTCAGATTTGCCTGCTGCAACCCTTCCATAACCTTGAAGGCCAGTCCGGCGGTGGACGAGAGCGCGCCTTTGATCGGCTGAAACGCAAACTCGACCTGATGAGCGAGTTGGGTACGGAATTGCTGCTTATCGGGTCTGCCTTCGAGGTCGATGTCGACGTGACCGAAGAACAGGTAATCGCAGATCTTGGCGAAGCGACCGAGATCGCGAAAGAGATGGGGTTGCGTCTGGCCTATATGGGCTTGCCATGGTCGAACCTTATTCCTTCGGATAAGCAGGCGCTAGGCATCGTTGAAGCAATCGACAGCCCTCATTTGGGGTTGGCTTTGAATTCCTTCTTCTCGCTCGCTGACGGGTCCAAACCCGCCCGCCTTCGGGACATTCCCGGCGAGCGGCTGTTCCATGTGCAACTGTCCGATGCGCCCCGGCTTGAGATGGATATACGTCGGCTCAAACGGCACTTTGGGCTTCTGCCGGGGCTTGGGTCGCTGAACCTTGCGGGCTTTGTGCGCGTGCTTGCCCGCGCCGGATACAAAGGGCCTTGGTCGGTTGCACGCGTCAACGAAGCAGCTCCTCAACCCGGTGGCCGGACACTGGCTCGAGACAGCTACAGGTCGCTGGTGAACCTCCTGGATGAGGTATCCCGGACCGAGCCGGGAACCGATTTCGGCATCCCGGACCTGCCGGAACGCGTCTATGCGTCAGGCTTCGAATTCGTCGAATTTACAGCCGACGAAACAAGCGGCGCGCAGCTGGCAGATATGCTGTCAGCAATGTGTTTTCGAATGGAGCGAAAACACGTTACCAAATCCGTCGAACTGTGGCGGCAGGGCGCGATAAACATCGTTGTGAATACCGAGAAGGAAGGTTTTGCCCATTCGGCGTTCCTGGGTCACGGCCCCTCCGTTTGTGACATGGGGTTGCGTGTCAGGGATGCGGATCAGACGGTTCAGCGGGCGACCGCGTTGGGCGCGCCGAATTTCTCGCAGCCAGTAGGGACCGGGGAACTGGACATCCCGGCCATCCGAGGTGTTGGTGGCAATGTTGTCCATTTCATAGATGAGAAATCCGATCTGCATCGGGTTTGGGACATCGAGTTCGAGCCAGTCGCCAAGACCAAAGCAAGCCAGCCCGCCGGTCTGCGCCGCATCGACCATCTGGCACAGACGATGCGTAACGATGAGATGCAAAGCTGGCTGCTCTATTACATTTCGACTTTTGAGATGGCGAAATCCCCGATCTTGAACGTTGCCGACCCGTCGGGTGTTGTGCAAAGCCAAGCCATCGAAAGCCCCGAAGGCGAAGTGCGTTTAAACCTGAATGGTGCAGTTGGGCGTCGAACACTGGCGGCTTCATTCCTTGAAGACGGTTTTGGTGCCGGTGTTCAGCACATCGCCTTCCAGTCGGACGACATTTTTGAAACCTCAGCCCAATTGCGGAAGTCCGGTTTTCCCAGCCTTTCCATCCCAGAAAACTACTACGCTGATCTGCAAGCGACATTCGGGTTAAGTGAGGAGCTGATCGCCCAAATGCGCAGGGATAACATACTCTACGATCAGGCGGCGGGTGCCGAGTACTTTCAGATCTACAGTCGACCTATCTTTAACGGCTTTTTCTTTGAAATTGTTGAGCGCCGAACTGGTTACGCCGGCTATGGCGCGCGTAACGCTGCGTTTCGATTAGCGGCGCAAACGCGACACCACGTGGCGGAAGGAACAACCTAATATGAAGGCCGCACTAATCGGACAAGCGATTTCTGGCTCCATGACGCCTGAGATGCACGAGGCGGAGAGCCGGGCGCAGGGTATCGATCTGAGCTACGGTAGGATCGACACGGAAAAAGAGCCATTTCGTGGAATGTCGGTCGCTGATTTACTGCATTATTCCATTGAATTAGGCTGTGCGGCGGTCAACGTGACACACCCCTACAAAGCGTCGGTCATTGATCATCTTGATGAGCTTTCCAAGACTGCTGAGGAACTTCAAGCTGTCAACGCGGTAGTTTTTCGTGACGACCGAATGGTTGGCCACAACACCGATTACATAGGATTCCACAGTGCCTTCGGAGATTTTTTGGGATCATCGAAGACTGAAACGGTTCTCATGTTTGGTGCTGGTGGCGCGGGCAGTGCAGTCTCTTTGGCTTTGCTTGATTCAGGTGTTCGAGATCTGGAGATCATCGATCCTGACTTCCAACGAACGCAGGCGCTGGTCAGTCGACTAAAGGTCTTGCGCCCTCGTTCAAAGCTTCAGGGTTCCCCCTCGATTTCGTTGGAACGGGTCAAATTTGTGGACGGAGTGGTCAACGCGACACCGCTCGGGATGGATAAGTACCCAGGGTCGGTAATTGATCCATCATTGTTGCGGCCGGATGCTTGGGTGGCAGATATAGTATATTTCCCGCTTGAGACACACCTTCTGAGCAGCGCCCGCACAACTGGGTTAAAAGTGATGAATGGTGCTGGAATGGCAGTTCATCAGGCTGCAGCGTCTTTTGAGATCTTCACCGGCTGCACCGCCTCAATCAGCCGTCTTCAAAGCGTTTTCGATTCACTTCGTCAGCAGCGCATGCGCGAGTTTAGAGGTGCAACGGCATGACAAACGACGAGCAAGTCATCCGTCAATGGTGGCGCACATCCATCATCGACATGAAACCCGGAAAGATCGCTTTTCGCGGCCATCCTATTGAGGACCTGATCGGAAACGTATCTTTCCCACAGATGATCTGGCTGATGGCGCGGGGCGATCTGCCCAGCGACGCTCAAGCGCGCCTGTTCGAGGCTGCTTTGGTCGCAGGCGTGGATCACGGTCCGCAGGCTCCCTCGATTGCGGCTGCGCGTATGGCCGCCACCTGCGGGGTAGGTCTCAATAATGCGATGGCGACTGCGGTGAACATGCTGGGCGACGTGCACGGCGGGGCAGGAGAGCAGTGTGCAGAGCTTTACTATGATATCGCAGTCCGCATGGATGCGGGAACTTCGCTGAATGACGCTGTTCGGGATGGCTTGGACGTTTGGCGCGAGACCTACGGCAAGATCGTATCGGGCTTTGGTCACAGGTTTCACAAGCCTGTCGACCCACGCGCGCCACGATTGTTGCAACTTGTTCGTGATGCGGCGGCAGAAGGCACAGTTTCTGGCCGGTTTGCCGATATCGGAGAAGAGGTTCAAGCCGAACTCGGTCGTCAACGAGGCGGTCGGCCAATTGCCATGAATATTGACGGCGCGACAACTGTGATCTTCTGCGAACTTGGCTTTCCTGCGCCCTTGTCACGAGGGCTGTTCTGCCTGTCCCGTTCGGTCGGAATACTCGCCCACGCTTGGGAACAGATGAACCAGGGTGGCCGCAACAAAGGGCCGATGCCCCCGAATTACTTACCCCTCTACGAAGACAGGAATGATGACACGTGAGACATCGAAATCCTTCCGGGTCGGCCTTATTGGCTGTGGTCGTATCAGTGATATTTACCTAAAGACACTATCCAAATTTTCGAGCGTCGAAGTCGTGGCTTGTGCAAGCCTTGATCCTTCGGAAAGCCGCGCCAAAGCGGATCAATACGGTGTCGCCCAGGCCTGCACGCCAGATGAAGTGTTTGACGATCCGACGATTGACTGCGTTCTGAATCTGACAATACCGGCGGCGCATGCCGAAATCAGCCTGCGCGCGCTGGAGTCGGGGAAACACGTCTATTCCGAAAAGCCACTGGTCATGAACCGAACGGATGGCAAGGCGATCCTGCACATGGCCTCTGAAAAGGGGTTGCTGGTCGGTTGCGCACCCGACACATTTCTGGGCGGTCGCTGGCAGACCGTTCGGCGCTTGATCGACGAGGGTACCATTGGCAAACCAACAGGGGTTTTTGCCCATGTCGGTACCCACGGGACGGAGCGCCACCATCCTAACCCGGACTTCTACTATCAGGCGGGTGGTGGGCCTTTGCTGGACCTTGGACCATACTACCTGACCGCGATGATCTGCTGTCTTGGACCAATTGACCGTGTCGCCGGAATGGCGCGGCGGACATTTGACCAGCGGATGATCGAAAACGGTCCGCGCAACGGAGAGTGGATGAATGTCGAGGTCGACACGCACTCCCTGAGCCTGCTGCAGTTCTCGTCCGGTGCCATCGGGTCAATGACTATGAGTTTCGACGTTTGGGACAGCGAAACGCCGCGGTTCGAGATCTATGGTGAATACGGCACCATCAGCATCCCTGATCCTGACCCGGTTCATGGGGCCAATATCTTTCAAGGAGATGTCTGGTTGAAGACACGGGAGACCTCGCGCTGGGCTCATCAACCTCGTCCAACCGGTCGCGAAGACTGGCAGGTGGTCGAAAACAAACATGGGTTTAACGAAGACAGCCGTGGCCTCGGCCTATTGGACCTGGCTCTGGCGGCACAAGAAGGACGCCAACCCCGCGCGAGTGGAGCGGTTGCCTACCATGTGTTCGAGGTCATGGACGCGATTGAACGGGCGCCGAAATTTGGTGCTTACCAGACAATAGAAAGCCGTTGCGAAGCACCGGAACTTCTGCCGGTCGATTTCCTGAACGATGAGAGAAAGGAGTTGGCGCATGCCGATTGAGACACTCGACTTTGCGCAGCCATTCTTTCGCGTTCAGCACATAACCGATGAAGACAGAATATCTGTCGAGGGTCGTGCAATTGTTTTGAACCTTGGGGGACGAGACCTTTCGGTCGTGGATCAGACCGTTGCACCGCTTTCGTCTGTCATCGTGCAAGACAGCACGCTTAACAGCGTAGAACGCGCGGTAATTGTCTACGGTTTCGACGCCCATGGTGATGACAATAAGCTGTTCGCATGGGTGAAAGATACGTGGCCATCTGCTTTTGATGTTCGCCAAGAGGAGCGTCTGCGCGGTGTCAGCCATTACATGTCGCCGAAGGTTTTCGTGGGTAACGTCGGACTGACGATGTACCACTCGGGCTCGGTTCCGCTGAATGTCGGTTTGCACAAGGATCATCCGTTCTGTCCGGTGCCGGGGTTCCGCGAAGTGCATACGCAAATTGTTGGCTTCGGTAAAATGCAGCAATGTCGTGAACGGGACGTTGAGACGCTCTATCTCGAAGAATTTATGGCGCCGGGCACGACGCACAAGCCGATGTATGACGCCGAAGGCAACTATCCCTGGCATCAGTACGAGACGATTACCCCAAGCATATTCATGGCGGTGGAAATGCTGCCCGAGGGCGCACGGGTCCTGGAAATGGAGGTTCAGAATGGCTGAGAGGCTTCTACCTGAAAACCTGAACTTCGACGGTCCCTTTCCGCGCTTGTCTCGCCGTTTGCGGCTGGGCGTTGTTGGAGGTGGACGGATCTCGGTCACGCAAGCAACGGCTGCGCGGATGACCGACCGGTGGGAGGTCGCGGCTGGCGCGCTCAGTTCCAACGCCGAGCGCAGCAAGGCGCGGGGGGCCGAGTGGTATCTGCCAGCGGACAGGTGTTATGCTTCGTTCGAGGAGATGGCACAGGCCGAGGCGGCGCGCCCGGATTGCGTAGATGCCGTAATGATCACTACTCCGAACCACGTTCATTTCGACGCGGCCAAGGTATTTCTGGAAGCAGGCATTGATGTGCTGTGCGACAAGCCGCTGACCAATGAAGTCGCCGAGGCAGAGGGGCTTGAGGAGATCACCGCGCGCGCAGGGCAGGTTTTTGCCGTAGGTTATGCGATGTCGTGTTTTCCGGTCATCCGTCAAGCCAAACAAATCGTGGCGGAAGGCGGCATCGGCAAGATCAACCAAATCCATGTCGAGTTCATGCAAGACTGGATGACGCCCGAAGATGTGGCTGATGCGCCTCATGTCAAATGGCGGCTGGATCCAAAGATTTCTGGCCCGACCAGTTGTGTCGGCGATATCGGCACCCATGCCGCGCATCTTGCTAGTTTTGTCTCGGGCCTGCCGATGACCGACCTGAGAGCCGAGTTTCATGTCTGCGGTGCGCCAAAGCCTTTGGAAGACACAGTTTTCATGTTCACCCGTTACCAAAATGAAGTTCCAGGAACCCTGATGGCGACGCGCCTTGCCCCAGGAAATCGGGGTGGGTTGCGGTTGCGGATATTCGGTAGCGAAGGAGGCCTCGAGTGGGACTTGGAGAATTCGGAACAGCTGAAGTTCAATCGGTTTAGTGAGCCGGATCGTATCATCAGCCGAGGTCACGGGCACGGCGTTGGCCCCAACGCGGAACGCCTGATCCGGACCGCGCGCGGCTTCCCCGAAGGGATTATTGAAGCCTGGGCCAACCTCTATACGGAATTTGCCATGGCCGTAGCCGCGCGTCGGGATGGCGTTACCGTTCCGGCCGATTGGCTTGCTTATCCCAGTGTCGAACAAGGTGCAGACGGTGTCCGATTCATTGAAGCCTCTGTGCGCTCTCACCAGTCCGGAGGGGAATGGGTCACTCTCTAAGGCTCTGCCAACACGAATTTAAATCACGCCCGGGCAATGGCCCGGGCGATTTGCTTTCCTACCTGGTATTGAGAGTTGATATTTTAAAAAATATCAGATATTTTTTACTACGTGTGATGATTTTGAGATTCGCAGACACGTGGAGCTGTCGTTCATGGTGAAACCCGAAGAGGCTGGCGCAAGCCCCTCTCTCTATTCCTTGGCGCATCTGACGCTGATTGGCTGTACGCCGCCCGAGCTGGTCTATATCGCCGCGCGGGCCGGGTACGATGCCGTCAGCCCCCGATTTATTCCGATGCATGTGCCCGGTGAATTCACTCAATCTCCAAACGACAAGGCACAGGTGCAAGCCACCAAAACTGCTCTCTCTACCACTGGCTTGAAAGTCCTCGATGTCGAACTTGCGCGCATCACGGAAGACGTCGATCCGCGCAGTTTTGAACCTTCTCTTGAGATCGGTGGGGAATTGGGCGCTAAACGCATAATCATGAGCGCGTGGACCAATACCCGCGATGATCGTGACTTCCTGATCGACGTCTATTCTGAAACCTGCGAACTGGCCGCGCCCTACGGGCTAACAGTGGACCTGGAGTTCCCAAGTTTTTCTCGCTTGCGCACTCTGGATGAGGCATTGGATATTGTCCGTGCCTCCGATCAGCCGAATGGCGGAATTCTGGTCGATACGCTTTATCTGCACCTCAGTCGCGTTGATCTCGGAGAGCTTCTGCACGTCCCCTCGGAGTTGTTTCACTTCCTGCATATCTCCGATTGCCTACCCGGCATCGCCGATACGCGAGAGGGCATGATCCAACTGGCCCGCGATGCGCGGCTGTATCCCGGCGAAGGTTGGATCGATTTCACCGGCATCATCGAACGGATGCCACCCGTCGACTATTCCATCGAACTGCCCAACCAAAGCCGCGTTGCCGAGTTGGGATATGAAGAACACGCGCGTCGCTGTCTCAGCCACGCCAAGCGAACATTCGGCGAGGCGCAGTCACAGCGTCGTATGCCCGATGCAGCAATTCCAAAACACCAAGAGGATCATTATGGGCAAAGAGCTCACTGAAAACGACCGCAACATGGCGGCCGATATGCTGGCACGCGCCCGCGCTGCCATGGCCGAGATCGAGGATTGGAATCAGGACAGGCTGGACCGCCTGTCTCAGGCAATTGCGTGGTATGCGGGTAATGAGAAAACCTTCACGCGTTTGGCTCAACAAGGCGTGGACGAGAGCGGCATCGGAGATCGCGCAGGGCGCCCTGCGAAGCGATTCAAGATTCACATGGTGCTGCGAGACGTCTTGCGTACGCCCTCGACGGGGATCGTCGAAGTCGACGAAGAAAAGGGGCTCGTGAAATATGCCAAACCTGCCGGTGTGATCGCCTCCCTGATCCCGATGACCAACCCGGCGATGACGCCACCGGTGACCGGCGTGTCCGCCGCAAACGCACGGAATGCGGTCATCTTCAGCCCGCACCCGCGAACCGCCCATACCACCTTCGAAATGGTCGAGGTTATGCGAGCAGCTTGTCGTGCTGCCGGTGCCCCCGAGGACTTGTTCCAATCCATTCGCAAACCGTCGATCCCATTGACGCAACATCTGATGGAGATCTGCGACCTGACTTTGGCGACGGGTGGCAAACCCATGGTCAAAGCGGCGTACAGTTCTGGGCGCCCGGCCTATGGCGTCGGCGCGGGCAATTCGTCCATCGTCATCGATGAAACCGCCGATCTGGACATCGCCGCGCAGAATACGCGTATTTCAAAGACCTCTGATTTTGGGTCCGGTTGCTCAGCCGATGGCAACATCATCATCCAGCGCTCAGTTTACGATGATATGGTCAAGGCACTTCAAGCCGAGGGCGGCTACCTGTGTTCGGATGAAGAGAAGGCCATGCTCGAAGCGGCCATGTGGGACGAAAAGGGCAACCGTACGTTTCCGACCATCGCTTGTCCGCCGCAGCAAACGGCCAAGGTCGCCGGTTTTAGCATCCCCGAAGATCGCAAGTTTCTGATGGTTGAAAATCAGGGGCAAATCGGCCCGCAGCACAAGTTCTCTAAGGAGAAACTGACCACTCTGATGGCGCTTTATCACTTCGACACGTTCGATGACGCGCTGGAAACGGTCAGCCAGATCTACAACACCGGGGGCAAAGGTCACTCCTGCGGCATCTACAGCCACAATGACGATCACATCGACCGGTTGGCGCGTCTGGCTCCGGTCAGCCGTATGATGGTGCGACAGCCTCAATCCAAGGCCAATGCGGGTGCCTGGACAAATGGCATGCCTATGACCAGCAGCCTGGGCTGCGGCATCTGGGGCGGCAACATCACCAACGAAAACGTCACCATGAAACACATGATGAACTACACTTGGGTCAGCCGTCCGATCCCTGAGGATCGCCCCTCGGAGCCGGACCTGTTCGGTGAGTTCTACGGACAGGAGGTCGCGTGATGGACGTAGCGAAACTGGACGGCAAAACCGTTGCCGAACATATCGTTGACTTTCTCGAACGCCGTGAGGTCAAGCACGTTTTCGGCCTGTGCGGGCACACGAACATTGCGGTTCTAGCTGCGCTGGCGGAAAGTCCCATCGATTTCGTCACAGTACGACACGAACAAATCGCCAGCCACGCGGCGGATGCATATGCCCGCGTGACGGGCAAGGCCTCGGTGGTGCTGTCCCATCTCTCCCCGGGGCTGACCAATTGCGCCACCGGGGTCGCCAACGCCGCACTGGACTGTATCCCGATGGTCGTGATCGCGGGTGACATTCCCACGCATTACTACGGTAAACATCCGCATCAGGAAGTGAACCTGCATGCAGACGCAGCCCAATGGGAGATTTACCGACCCTTCGTGAAGCGCGCTTGGCGCGTGGATCGCGCCGACCTGATGGCCGAGATTCTGGAAAAGGCGTTTCATCTCGCTGAAAGCGGCCAGCCCGGGCCGGTACTGGTCAATGTCCCCATGGACATCTTTTCAGAGGTGATCCCCTCGGACAGTTTCGACCGTATCCGCGACAACACGCGCGCGCTCAAGAAACCGTCGATTGACGATGAAACAGCGGGAGAGATTGTCGAAGCGTTGGCTAAAGCCGAAAACCCAGTCGCTTATGTCGGGGGTGGTATTCTTCTGGCACAGGCCAGCGAGGAGTTGCGAGAATTTGTTGAACATATGGGCCTTCCAGTCGCGCATTCCCTGATGGGTAAAGGCGCGTTGCGAGACGACCATCCGCTTGTACTGGGAATGACCGGGTTTTGGGGCACCGAATTGGTCAACCAGTCCTGCTTGAATGCGGACTACATCTTTGCGCTGGGAACCCGGTTCAAAGAGGCCGATTGCTCTAGCTGGTACCCCGGCTATACCTTCAATATTCCCGGTTCCAAGGTCATTCACATCGACATCGAACCGCAGGAGATTGGTCGGAACTATCCCACCGAGATCGGAGTCGTTGCTGACGCCAAGGCCGCATTGCGCGTCCTCAACCGGGTCGCCCGCGAGATGTATCCGGACGGCTTCAAACGCCCCGCGCTGGAACAGAAGATCGCCGACTTCCGAACGGATTTCAAAGCGCGCAACGTGGAAATGGCGACCTCATCGGCCTTTCCGATGATGCCCGAGCGCATTTTGGCAGATACCCGCAAGGCACTGCCTGAGGATGCCATCATCACTACGGACGTTGGCTGGAACAAGAACGGTGTTGGGCAACAGTTCGATATCCTGACGCCCGGTTCGATCCTGACTCCGGGCGGGTTCGCGACTATGGGGTTTGGCCCTCCGGGCGCGATCGGTGCGAAACTGGCAGCACCAGATCGCGTGGTGATCAGTCTGGTTGGCGATGGCGGTTTCGGTCAGAACCCATCAATGCTGGCAACGGCCGTCGAACTTGATCTGGGCATCATCTGGCTGGTTATGAACAACAACGCCTTCGGAACTATCGCAGGTCTGCAAAAGGCGCATTATGGTCTGACATACGGGACTACGTTCCCTGGATCAGCTGAAGCTCCCGCAAACGGACCGGGTTATGCAGACATCGCACGAGCCTACGGTGCTGAAGGGCACAGGCTCAGTGCTGCTGATGAATTGTTGCCGGCATTGGAAGCGGCAATCGCCAGCGGCAAACCAACTGTCCTTGATGTCCCGATGATCAACAATCCGACGCCAACTACCGGGCATTGGAACATCCTCGACATCTATTCGCCAGACAGGGATGTTTCGCACGTCGCAACCTGACGTAGTTTAGAATTTGGGCGTACTTCTACGCGTAAGGCACTTGCCTATGTTTGCAAAACAGAACGGCAAGTGCCGCTGTGCTCAGGTTCAATATCTTGGGCTACCACGGTGACCAAACATGGTCATGCTATTGCCACTGCGATAACTGCCGTCGGAATTGCGCCGCGCCGGTGGTTGCTTGGTTCGGTGTGCCGATAGAAAACTTTGAATGGACCGGTGCTAAACCCCGCACTTATGAAAGCTCCAAAGGCGTTTTCAGGCACTTTTGTGGAACTTGCGGGTCACCAATTGGGTTTGAAGCCGATCACTATCCAGGTGGTATGCACCTCTACGCTGCGTCGCTCGAAAACCCGGAAAATTTCGAACCGACATTTCACGTTAACAAGCAAAGCAAGTTGCCTTGGCTGCAAATGACTGATGATCTCGATGCATTTGAAGGTACGTTATTACACACACCTAACGACCCAGACGGATATCAGTAAATTTGGAAACCACCTGATTTTCCATATAGTGACTTTGTCCGCGAGGCAGTCTTTCGTACTCGTTCCACTGAAGGTCCATCACTCAACCAGAGATCGCTTCACATAAAACCGCTTCAACGACGTTAGTGGTTGGGTATGGCGCGGCAAGTCACCCAATGGTTGCGAAACCAGCCATTTGTGGTGCCAAACCGCCACGACCGCAATTCGGACGAAACCGACGTCGGGACTATAAAGTCTGAGGGTAAGTGGCCATAGGAAGGACTAGGCCCCAAGGAGTTTCCTCAGCAGGTCGCAATTCCTTGAAGCCAGCTTTCCTGTATGCAGCAATCGCGCGAACGTTTCCTGGGTGCGGGTCGGTGGCGATCACCGGTGCGCCCTCCTCAAAAAGTTTTTTGACCCTTTGTGTTATGAAGTTCGGTCCGTACCCCTTTCCAGCCATGTCAAATTCGCCAATGAACTGGTCAATGCCGCGCGATCCGTTAGGCAGATCAAAGAAATGATGATCATCCCAACCATGAACGGTGTAGTCTTGCATATATGCAAAGGGTTGATCGGAAAAACCAACAATCCACCTAGCAACCCGCGTGTCGTCGAAATCCTTGGGTTCACTGGGCTCAGTAGAATCCCACCATTCTCGGACATGAGGACGCGATTGCCAGTCTAGTAGCAGTTCAAGATCGGCAACTGTAGCACTGCGAAAAGTGAATGGCTCCGCATGTTTCATTTCGAAAAACTAGCACATTTGTAACTAGAAGAAATGGGCTCTTCACGGACCTAGCAGCCAGAGCAGCAACATAGTGTAACGTGAAAGGTCAACGTCGAGTTTTTGAGGAACACGATGCTGGGGCTTCGCTGTTGCTCTATCATATTGCGCCAAAGGACCATCAGAACACGCCAAAGGGTTTCAAGCCTCTGGCGCGGTGGAAATCACATGCGAATATAGGATGCGCTAATACACTCGCTTCAGGAGGCGAAATCGCCAAACCGTCTTTACCCAATGGCCAAGTCTATTACACAGTTGGCCAAGTTGTTGAAAATCTCGCCCGAGAAGGTGTTTCTCCGAGCCGGGTTTCCACGTGATTTCCTGTGCAACGAGGGCAAGGGGGTCACGCCCGCACAAGTTTTCGATCTGTGGCAGGCAGTTGAAGAAGAAGCCAAGCGCCCAGATTTGCCGCTCGTCTTGGGCAAACTCTTTGCTCATGCGCCGTTTACGCCCGCGATATTCTCTTTCTCCTGCTCGCCCGATGTAGGTACCGGGCTTCAACGTCTGTCAGTGTTCAAACCGTTGATGGCGCCGATCACTCTGGACCTCTCCGAGGACGATGATTGCCTGCACGTTGCCATCGGCTCTGTCGATACCGCCATTCCAGTCCCACCGCGAATGCTCTGGTTCGAAGCACTTTACCTGCTGGAGTGCGCGCGTTGCCACACTGCCGAGCATATCGTGCCAGCACACGTGAAGCTTCCAGTCATTGAACATCCGGGTGAGGAATTACTTTCGTATCTGGGACGCCACCCAACTCCCGGCGCAAGCATTTCCCTTCGTCGCGAAGACGCGGACCTGCCCCTGATCACTGAAAACGAGGAAGCCTGGCCGGAATTTGAAAAGCAACTTCGTCGCAAGATGGAGTCTTATGAAACGGACACGCCCATCGTGATGCGCGCCAAGCGGGCTCTACATGACATGTTGCCTTCCGGTGAGGCAAATATTGAGGCGATGTGCAAGAGGATGGCCATGTCCAAGCGCACGTTGCAACGCCAACTGAAGGAGCAAGGTGAGACCTTCCAAACTCTGCTGGAATCAACCCGTTTAGAACTGGCGATGCACTATCTGAGTGAGGAGGGGCTGAACGTCGAGGAAATCTCTTATTTGCTGGCATACCGCGAGCCGAACTCATTCTATCGCGCGTTCCAAGGCTGGACCGGCATGACCCCGGCCGAGGCGAGGGATATGTGGGAACTTAGTCCGCGCCCACAAAACAAGTGAACTGCCGCGCTATCGTAAGCTCCAATCTGCGTTTGTATCCGGAGATTCCGAACGCATCGACTTGGGCCAAACGGAGCAAGTGATCCGGAACAAGACAAGTTGTCCAAAACAATTGGAGAAAATAATGGCAAACACACTGCAAGTTGCGCTCGTTACCGGTGCATCGTCGGGCATGGGTAAAGTGATCGCTAAGCAACTGATCAAGGATGGATTGACTGTCGTCGTTGCCGCCCGACGGGTGGAGCAAATGAACGATCTGAAAGCGCTCGGCGCGCATCCTGTTGCCATGGATGTCTCAGATGAGGCCAGTCGCAAATCCGCTGTCGCTGAGATCACCAACAAGTTCGGCGGCGCGGATGTGCTGGTGAACAATGCGGGTTTTGGACTTTATGGTGCGGTCGAGGACGTGCCGATCGACGAAGCACGTTATCAGATGGACGTGAACCTGTTCGGTGCGGCCGCGTTGATACAGGAACTGCTTCCCTACATGCGCGAGAAACGTGCGGGTAAGATCATCAACATAACGTCGATGGGCGGCAAGATTTATACGCCCTTGGGTGCTTGGTATCATGCCTCGAAACACGCTCTCGAAGGTTTGTCTGACTGCCTGCGCCTTGAGCTGAAACAGTTTGGTATTGACGTGGTTGTGGTCCAACCCGGCATCATTCAAACCTCTTTCGGAAATGTTGTTGAAGGCCCGATGCTGAAGTTTTCGGGCAATACGGCCTATGGACCGATGGCCAAAACCGTCGCCAAGGCAACCGCCGAAAACTACAAGGATGGTGGCGGCTCGTCTCCACAAGTGATTGCAGATGTTGTGTCCCGGGCGGTGAAGGCCCGCAGACCCAAGACCCGCTACGCCGCCGGTAAATACGCAAGCTTGATGATGGGCGTCCGCAAATGGTTGGGCGACCGTGCTTTCGACCGGATGGTCATGTCGATCGCTCGCTGATCCTGCTTTTCCCAACTCGCTCCGACCGAACACTTAAGGACAATTAGATGAAAGCCGACGACGCCATTATGCACCTGAACCCGCAGAAATGGGCCGACACCTCACCCGCTGAGAGGTTAGCCCTACTGGAAGCTGTGCGCGAAAACCTAAAGAAATTTGGCGATGAACTCGCCGCCTCGGACACTGCGATGAAAAATGGTCAGATGGGCGAAGAGATTTATACTGACCCGTTATCAAAGATCGCCACGATTGTTCCGATGGCCAATACCGTTTCTGCTGCCATCGACGTTTATGAAGGCATCGTGCATGGAAAGATGCCGGAACCGATCAGCATCACCAAAGTTGGTAATGATCGCTATGACATTGCGGTCTTCCCAATCGACACCAAGGACAAGCTGATGAACGGCGACCGGAAGGATTTCATTCGGGTCAATGGCGAACCGAAGCAAGTGAATCCGATGGACAAATCTGCCGGGATCACCGCCGTATTGGGCGCAGGGAACTATTCGTCGTCTTTGGAGATGCTCAAGGCAATCTTCTTCGACAACAAGGTCGTGGTGCACAAACCACACCACCTGAATGCCGATAGCGATAAGGTTTGGGAAAAGGTCATGGCCCCGCTGATCGATCATCAAGCCCTGGCTTTCGCTGATCACGACCAAGGCCGTGTGCTGACGACTGATACCAGGATCGACAAGATCTACTTCACGGGCGGTGCGGGTGCCGCCAAAGCAATTCAAAGTGCCACCCAGGCCGAATTGATCTCCGAATGCGGAGGCAACAACCCGGTGATCATCGTGCCGGGCGACCGCCCTTGGACCGATAAGGAAATCGCTCATCAAGCACACCAGATCGTCACGATTAACAAGCTCAACGGTGGAGCTGTCTGCGGTCGGGTTCAAACATTGGTAACCTCGAAACACTGGGCCCAGCGGGATAAGTTCCTGGATGCCATTCGCAAGGCGATCGTCGAAGACACGCCCGCCGAGGGCACCTATTATCCGGGGGCTGGCGAGGTGAAAGACGGGTTCCTCAACGCCTATCCGCAAGCTGAGCAGCTGTCACCGGAGGGCGGTCTGTTCAAGGCGGCTGAAAACCTGCTGATCACCGGGATCGAAGTGGACAGTTATGGCACACGCAACCAGGCTTTCTGCCAGATCACAGGTGAGGTGCCGTTGGACGTGCCTGCCAACGCTACCGAATTCCTGCCCGCTGCAGTTGCCTTCTGCAATGAAAAGCTGCTTGGCACGTTGGGCAGCGCAATCCTAATCGACGAGGACACCAAGAAAACGCATCAGGCTGCTCTGGACCGAGCGATAACTGATATGGAATACGGCGCAATTGCCGTAAACGCCATGCCACCATTCATCTTCCTTTCACCCTGGTTGACATGGGGCGGCAACGAAGAAGGCAAGGAGTTCGTCTCGGGAGTCGGCAATTTCGGCAACGCCATGTGCTTCGAGAATGTCGAGAAATCGATCTTGACTGCTGGCTTCATGTCGCCTGGTCACATGATAAAAACCAACAAGGGCGCCTTTGACACGCTGGCTACGGAAATGGCCAATTATGCGGTTGAGCCATCCTGGCGAAACCTAACATGCCTGATGGGTGGTGCTATCATGGGTGGTTTCCGTCGGAAGGATTTCTGAGGCCAGTAACCCGGAGCCACGGTGCGTTGTACGTGATGACCCTAATACCATTTTGGCGGTAGGGTTTGAGGTTGTGGGCGTTTTTTCAAAATGCTGGATTGGGCGGTTTTGCGACTCTCGCGACCATTGGGGGCAGGCAGTTACCTTCTGATAGAGGCGTTTGATTATGTTAAGGACGACCTACCCCGGACGTTCAACTCGAGTTTTGAGATTTCCGTGTTGGCGGGCAGAATAGCCATTCTTTGACCGCGTGCATTTAATTGGCGTTGGCTCTTAGACGATCCACTCAAAGGCATACCCGGCTCCAATCGACCCGAAGACAGCAAGCAACAGATATAACATGAATGGCTTCAGTTTGAGCACCGGTGCGATGGCCATTGCACCCCAGATGCTGACTACGCCACCCGATACAAGGAAAGCCATCGCTGCGCCTTCGGACATGCCGTTGTCGATCAGCCCTCGCGTCAGTGGGAGTGCCGCGTACCCGTCGATATAGGCTGGGGCACCAATGAAGACAGCGGCGGGTATGGCCCACCATTTGTCTTCCCCGACATATACTGCTAGCGATCCGGGCGTCAGTGCCGTGTTCAGGGCGTACTCGGCTGCAAACGCCGGAATCAGGCAAATTAGGATAAGCCGACTGGTTGCCGAGAACTGTTTGCCAAAGGAACGTCGTCTCGCCTCGGACCTCCATACCCAAGGATCAAAGGGCTGACCTTCGCCGCATCGCGCAGCACTTAGTTGGCGAGCGAGATCATTATCGCGAAGCGCATTCATTGCCCAAGGCGCCCTGGAAAATAGCCCGGTAATCGCCCCCCCGAATACACCCAATCCGAAAGCTGCAAGAGTTTTGCCAATCGCAAAGCTCAGACCCAATGTTGCGGCGGTGGTCGCGAGCATCGCCGGGTCCGTTATCGGAGAGGACAGCCAGAATGCCATGATCGGTGCAAGCGGTACACCTGCAGCCAGCAACCCAGCCATTAACGGCAACACTGTAACACCGCAGACGGGCGTAACAGCTCCGATCAGCGACGCGGCCAACACCGATCGAAATGTCCTGCCCTCAAAGGCAGCAGCAATATGAGTGTCCGCGCTGCTGGCAATGATCCAGGCCGCAAGGATGATACCCGGAATGACGATTGGGGCGACGACAATCAAGCCCAAGACGACAAACTTTACAGCGTTTGCCGCGTGTTCCGGCCAAACAAGACAGACACCCGACAACAGCACCAGAGAAACGCCCCACATCAGATTTTTCCGGGTAGATGGTCGATGGGCAGCGGTTTGATCGGACATTACCTACTCCTTTGAACTTGAAAATTAGAGTGGCACGAGCCATCTTTGAAACGAATAGTTTCAATTTCAGATATTGGAAAAACAGATGGAGAATCTGGATAGCGATCTTTTGCGAACCTTCGTCGCCGTGGCTGAGGCTGGCAGTGTCACGGATGGTGCAGCTCGTATCCACCGGTCCCAATCTGCAACGAGCCTTCAGATCAAACGCCTGGAATCCATTCTGGGCCGCCCTGTTTTTGATCGGCATGGTCGCGGGGTTGTGTTGAGCGATGCGGGGCAGACGTTGCTGTTCGTTGCGAAAGACGTGACGGCCCGCCTCGACGCGGTACAGCGGGAGATTTCACACAATTCTGTGAGCGGAAAACTACGCTTGGGCATACCCGACGATCACGGGCGCGCCAAACTCGCGACGATTATTGCGGCGTTTACCAGTCATCATCCTAAAGTCGAACTGGAGGTCACCTGCGCCTTGAGCGCACATTTTCCTGATGCGCTCGACAAAGAGCTGTTGGACCTTGCGGTTTACGAGGTCGAAACTCCATCTGGTTTTGAGGAACTCCTTTATGAAGACCCGACTTGTTGGGTGTCTTCGGCACATCGGGATTTTTCAGCCGATGAAGTCCTACCAGTGGCCCTTTTCGATGAAGCGTGTTGGTGGCGCGACGCTGCAATCAGTTCGTTACAAGCCCGCAGAAAGCCATACCGTATCGTCTATTCGAGCCAAAGCGTTTCTGGCGTGATTGCAGCGGTAGAGGCAGGGATCGCGGTTGGATTGTTGGGCCGGTCGTCGCTTCACATCGGGCTATCCGTGGTCAACGAGACATTGGGATTTGGTAGCACACCTGCCTCCAAACTTGTGATGACTTCAGGCAGACCGAAAGGGCATGGGCCGCAGGACGCAATGAAAGCTGCTATTCGAACGGCATTCTTGTCCAGAGCATGATGGGCCGTTCTAGCCCTTTTCCAACCTTCTTTGCATGAAGGATCAATGGCCGCTTGCAGGTGAATTGAAGCAATGGACGTTGGGCGCGATGATTAGCTGACCACTCAACCAAAGATCGCTTCACAAAATTCTCTATGCCATCACGTATGTCATCCAAATGAACGGTCTGCTGGCGGAAGATGGTGAGATCGGTCAATAAACGCTGCATCAGGTACTGATGCTGAACAGAGCTGTCACGGCAGCCTTTGGGGAGGGCAAGAAAGTATTAAGCAGCGCCAACGAAAGTAGTCTGACTCGCCACATGTCGCGCTTTCTTCTGGCGAGGCGGCGGTGGGTCCAATCGTGGGAGGGCAATGTCTTAACCTGTCTGAATGCCGGGAATGTCGGCTATGAACAAACGTGACCATCTTCTAGAATACTGAACTTGTCGCGGCCAACTAACCTACAGACTAAGTTCTCAGTGTGCTGGTCAACTCATCCTATACCCAACATTTCTAAGCGTAACGATCCGCTGACCCTCGCTTCCAATTTTGCGCCGTAGGCGACCAACGTAAACATCGACGACGTTGGTTAATGGATCTTCGTTCATGCCCCATACGGAGTTTAGGATGCGCTCTCGGGACAGAACCCGACCCACATTTGTTAGAAATAGTAGAAGAAGATCGCGTTCTTTTTTAGATAACTGAACCTCCTTGCCAGCCACGGTCACGTGAAGGGAGCGTCTGTCAAAGCTCAGGGTTCCGCATTTGATGACGGTGTCTCCGAGATCGCTGGCATAATTGTTGGCGCGCCGGTGCAGGGCTTCAATGCGCGCGATGAGTTCGTCGAAGTCAAACGGTTTCGGAAGATAGTCGTCAGCGCCAATTTTCAATCCTTCGACCCGTTCTTCGGGGCTGTCCAATGCGGTTAGCATCAGGATGGGGATTTTGGATTTACGGGCGCGCAACTTGCGGCAGACATCCTGCCCTTGAATTCCCGGCAGCATCAGATCCAAAAGGATGACATCGTATTCGCCTGTGGTCACGTGCTCTAGAGCTTCTTCCCCGCTTGAGGCATGATCGACGGTCCAGCCTTCTGCGGACAAACCACGACGGATGAAATCGGCAACGCGTACCTCGTCTTCCACAAGTAGAATATTCATGTCAGCCTCAATTCGCTCGGTGCTTCAATCCATCACAATGCCAAAAGGAGTATGGCCGCTTCGGTTCTGGAAACAGAAATTCAGATATACAAAAAACATCAGCCCATCTCTCGCCACGTATCTGATTGCACAACTTTCATCCGTGGCCCTTTGGGCAGTGTTAAGACAATTTTCAAACCACCCTTTCGACGGTCCTGAAGGTCAACGGTTCCACCATGGGCCTCGACAATTGATTTGACGACTGGAAGGCCAAGACCGCTGCCCTCGATTCCCTGACCCGAGGCGTTCGAACCCCTATAGAAGCGGTTGAATGCCTGGGACTTTTCTGCAGCGCTTAAACCGGGCCCGTTGTCTTCGATTGTAATTGAGCAAGAGGCGAGGCCCTCTTCCAGCTTGGCCTCGATCGTAGGACCGCCATAGCGCCGGGCGTTTTGCAGCAATGCCAAAAGGGACTGGCGCAGGCGAACTTCGTCGACCGAAGCGACAACTTTGTCCTTGGGCGTTTCAACCTGAACCGGCTCAGGGAACATGGCGATGGCATCGTGCAATACCTTTCGCAAGTCGGTCTTCCTGCGATCAAGCCGAAGCTGACCCGCCTCGAACCTTGCCACCGTCAACATATCGTCGACGATCTGATTGGTGTGCTTGGCAGAATCCCGGATACGGGCCAGGGAATCTGAGACTTCTTCGGACAGCTTGTCAGATGTCCTTAATGTGACATCGGCCTCGCCAAGTATGATCGCCAGTGGCGTGCGCAATTCGTGGCTTATGTCGGCCATCAGCTGTTTGCGGTTTTCTTCCCCGGTCTCAAGTTTGTCGATGAGTTGCTGGAGCTCGGACGTTCTTGCCGCGACGGTTTGTTCAAGTTGTCTTTTTTGTTCCGCGCGGCCGGCTTCACGTGCGGCCAAACCTTCGGCCATGCTATTCAGAACGGTACCGAGTTCCCTGAACTCGCGACTGCCACCAAGCCTCACAGGCTCAGAGTAGTCGGCCCTGCGCAGATGGCCGATACCTTCGGCAAGTCGGATCAAAGGCTTCCTGATCTGACGATTGAATGACACGAGGGCCACCAGAAGCACTCCAATGGCAGCTGCCACAATCATGTAGACCAATCGTTTGTTCCATTCCCTGAAAACCGTGGCCTCTGTCAGAACGTCTTCGACTTCCTCGATCTCTTCATCAAGCGCGGATTTAATTTTTCGGTCAAGTTCGTCATCGATGTCTCCGTCCAGAAGGGCTGCCAGACGTTCGATGCGAACAAAGGTTTCAACCGGGCTGCCTTCTGCTGTGAGGCTGGCAATGGCTGCGTTCACGGATTCAATGTCGTCCTCAATCTGATCGAGCAGTTCCAGTTCTTCGATTTCCTCGTCGCCGACCATTTGGATTTCGCGCGCGATGACATTTCGAATGTCTTCAAGAGTTTTCGCGATTTTAACTTGCAGCTCTGCTTCCCGGGCACCGTCATCCCGATCCCCGATCAGAAGCGCGTCGCCATGTTGTTTGAACAGGCGGTAAAGGTCTGCCTCAAGCCGGAGATGGAGCCCATAAGATTCTTGAGCCAGCAATATCCGGGCGTCCCACCAACGGGTTTTTTCCAGACTGTAGAGGGTCAGTCCCGCAAGCCCGCACAGAAACCCGACGAGAACAGCGGCGTATACTCCAAACAGGGTGGATGAGCGCATATCAAATGACCTTTGAATTCTCATTCAGATTAGAGGTGACGTGATCATCGGCCAATATTATCGTTGCCGACGAAAGCTCTTGAAACGCCGCGAGCAGTTCAGCTTGTTGATGTCGGCAGGCAGCCCACCTGATTGAGGAGATTACAACAACTTCGGCCTCGCACAGTACAGCGCGCGCAAGATCTAGCCGCAAAGTTTGATCAGATGACAGCCCGTGGCCGTTTTCAGCGATACGTTGGTCAAGACCTTCGGGGGCCATGAGCAAGTCGGATAGACCTAATAGCCTCAGCACTTTCGCGATTCTGCGGTCGCTGGGCCGTTTCCGGCACATCAAGGTTGCGGATCGGCGCAAACTGCCCTGAAGCCCGATATGGACGTCTCCGATGAGCGCGAGTTTTGGTGGAATTTGATGCTCACCATAGCGCACTTCAATGCCCTCATAAGTGTCAAAGCCCGCGATACATCGCGCGAGCTTACTGGCGTACGGTCCCGTCAACTCTGAGGTCCTGTTCGGTTTGGCAACAAATGTGAAAGGTGCTTCGTCAAGTTTTCCGGTGACGTTAATGACTACGGCATCGGTTTGTTGTGCGACGTTTCGATTGACCGTTGGCTCCGAAAGAAGCCGTTGAGCTTTCTCGCGCGCAACGCGCCAGGCACAGTGATGATCCCAAGCACTCGCGAGATTTTGTAACGGAAGCGCGATCAATGCCATCACAGCAAGGCAGGCCGCAACGGTCGCAGGGGCGATGCCTGTTTGGCCAGCTTGCCAAAGCATCAAGAGACTCACGAATGCTACACCCAATTGCAGGATCGCCTGAAGGCCAACCACGCGGCCACGGCGTGCCAGCGCATCATGGCGCAGCGTTGCACCTTGCGTGTCTAGCTTCTGTAATTCGCGGTCTGTCCTGCCCATTAGGTCGAGTTCAGGGGCAATCGCAATCCGCTCGATCATGGAGATCGCAATGCTGGCCCGGCGCCGGCGCAGTCTTCGGTGCCTATGCTCAAGATGCCAGGCCATTGCCGCTGCTAGCAGCAGAGTCAGACCAAGTGCTGCCATTCCACTGACCGCAAGTACGGGATTTAGATAAAATAGAATGGCTGCGGCGCCTGGGATTATAACTGCCGCAGAACAGACGCTTGGTAAACCGCGTCCAAACCAAATGCGGGCTGCTGACAAATCACCAACAAACCTTAAGGACAGCGCGCCGACTCGGCGTCTCTCATGGCGCGATTTGGGAAGTTTTGCGATCTGCTGATAGAGCGCACGCCGCAATGAGATCGCATAGCTTTGGCCGAGCGCTTCCGCACGATATCGGCACAGGAACAGACAGGCAGCAGTGCCTACACCGGAACCGGCCAATTGCAATACGGTCTCTATGGCAAGCGCATGTCCCGCGTGTATCGCCCCAAACGCGTCCCGTGTCGCGAAAGCAGCAAAGGCTAGTGCAACCGCTTGAAAGACACTGCTTGATACCACGAGGACCGCATCGATGATGCGATCCCGTGTGGCCAATCTGGGGAGGGGGGTCATGCGGCCACGTTCTCTGGTTCATGCCGCATCAGGGGGGCAACATGTTGGGCGATCATTGCAGGCGACCAAAGGTCTTCACGCGACAGGATCGGGCACCCGGTGGCTTCGAGCGCTTCGGCCGAGGCGAGGGGTGAGCAACTTACCTTCCCGGAAATCGCAAATGGGCTTAGCCCAACCCGTTTAAGCACGGTGACGCCGCCTAATGCGCTCAGCGCATCTGGTGCTGCAAACAGGATGCCATCCAGACGATCCCGAATGCGTGAGGATCGGAGTATTGCGCGGGTTTCCTGTTGGAATACGCCATCTGCGATTTCTACAACCACCACCTCGGCCCCTCGCGATGCGGCTGTCGCGACCAGAGTGTCAAAGCCGGTTTCGATCTTCTCCAGAGGCATCCGATAGGTTGATGCCATCCCGACATCCGTAAAATCAAGCGCGGGCGCGCCTGCATCCTCAAAACTGTTGAAATCGCCAAAGGCCCCGGTGCCTGTGGCTTTGACACCCGACGCAGAATATCCCGCACGCGTCAAGCCATGCCCCAGGCTTGACGCAGCGGTTGTCTTGCCGGAATTCATCGATGCCCCAAAAACGCCGATAACAGTCACTTGGTTATTGGCCGGCAATTGGGGCAGAGCATAGTCCGCGATATTGATCACCCGATCTTTGGCGTCGGTGAGAAGGCCTAGGGGTTTCAACCGTGTGGGGTCCTCCATACGGATATGCGCGGCATCCACCCGGCCCGCTACGCCGCCGCCCGCAACCAGATCGATGAGATCATCGTCGACAACGGCACTGGCAAGAAACTGGTCTGGCGCATAGCGATCACCTAGGCACAAAACAACAAAATCGCCTGGATAGCTGGTCGAAACACGCCGTTCGGCTAGCTGTATTTTCTTGTGGTGCCCGATCTCGACGATCTCGCAGAGGATCAGATCACCTGCTTTTGCGTTGCTCATCTCAGTGCTGAGCCCGTGAACATCCGACCGATCAACGCGGCGGGTTGTGAATGCCCATTTTGCGATTTCACAAGCGCTGAGGGGGATTGGGGGAAACTGTTTCATGTTTTGCTCCGTGGCTGACGTGTCCATGGTTTCATCTTGTCAGCACCGTGTGAGAAAGGTTGCAAAGGTGCATGAAGGGACGTGGTGCGATTGAATGAACAGCAGATGAACGCGATGTTTGAGCGGGGGAATTGGGCGCGAGCTTAGATCCGTAGCGGCCCCAAAATCCCGGGTTGGCAGAGAAAGACGGATTGAGCGTAACACCCAACGTCGGGTGGCCGGCGATCAGTCGTCATC
Source organism: Ruegeria sp. C5 (assembly GCF_056537605.1). Taxonomy (NCBI): domain Bacteria; kingdom Pseudomonadati; phylum Pseudomonadota; class Alphaproteobacteria; order Rhodobacterales; family Roseobacteraceae; genus Ruegeria; species Ruegeria sp. C5. Next base: position 140,392 of record NZ_JBQFRX010000007.1, read on the forward strand.
GCCGTCATTATCCCCATTGTCGTCCCCGCTATCATCTCCACCGTCATCATCACGGTCGTCACCGCCACCCTTTCTGCCAGAGCCGTCATTGCCGTCATCTCGCTCTCCTCCGTTCCGATTTCCCCGATCTTCACGCTCGTCTCGATCATCATTCTTCCTGTCCGAGCTTTGCCGTAATTCCCTGATCGTAATGCGGCTGTCACCATTTCGGTCGATATCCTCAATCAATCTGCGCGCACCTGCTTCTCCGAATGCAGCCACAAGTTCATTGAAGCTAAGAACGCCGTCAGAGTTTGTATCGACAGAGCGAAAGCTCGCTGTCTGTGCAGTGGCTTTGCCCGATAGACCAATCCCGATCATCAAGATAAGAGCGAAAATGAACGAATAGAACGTATGGCCGGATGTCCTTATTCTGCACTTTGTCGCCTCGCGTCGATCTAACAACAAAGATATCCCTTTAACCGACGTTTGTTCCTTGAGATTCAAATATTTCTATCTCAGTAGGACAAGATAGCGCGCTCGGATGAAGCGCTGATATTCTGCTGATGAACGTCAGATGAATTTTGGTGACGCTATGGAGTGCTTTGCAGATTGTTTGGCGTGGAATTTTAATTAGGGTTTTCGCTGGCTAAATTTATCAGATGATAAATTAACTATACTTTGCAGCCGCGTGAGTTATCGGGTCCGATATGTTTAATTAATGTCAGCTTGCAACAGACCTTCAGTCAGTTCACTTCCCAACTGAGAGTATTTAATACTTTCGTATTAAGTGCTTCTACCCGAAAAAACCTAGAGGCTTGTCAATTGTTTTTATGGAGCTTGACCAGTTCGTGATAGCTTCTTAGTTGGTTGTACCATCGCATAACTCGTCAGTAAGTCTGGCGACTTTATTAAATATACCAACAACTTGCTTGGTCTCACCGTTAGAAGGCATACCAAGAGATTCAACGTTAAGCCACAGCCGACGTCTGAATGCTCGCACGGTCAGTTGATCAACCATTTGCTCCGAAGCTTCCATTTTTCGTCAACGTAAAAAATAAATTCTTACAAATGTTTAAGCTTTATGAAAGGTCGGTTAAAACTCTGAATACTCTACGGACCACTTAGTCGTTTGGTAACGAGGCGAAGGTCTGATGCTGAGTTCTGTTTTATCCGTTTTGGCGGGCGTTCTTTTTGAGCTCGGTCATTTGTGGCCCGCATTCCTTCTTGGTTCGGAAAGTGTACTGGCTTTTACAACCAACACTGCCCAATATTTGGTCCTTGCCTGCGTTGTCGCACTGAGTTTTTTGCACAGAGGGCACAATAACTCCCGAGACCCTAGCGCAGCAGTTTTGAAAGTGACATCAGAACCCAAGTGTCTTCCCCGTCAAGGGACAGGCGATCTTCCTTGTTTGGATGACAGATTGGTTGATCAGCTGTTTCTTCACGCCCAAGCAGTTCGAAGCAACAGGCACCCAGTTCGACATTCTACTTCCACGATCACAGCGAGAATTGGATAGCAAATGTCGAGACACAAGGGTGATGCCACCTCTGTGCTGGCCAGATTTGGCGAAAGGTTTGGCTTGGTTCAAAAACTCGTCATTACCATCCCACCTGCAAACAATAGGACTCGTCCAATCAATCAAATGCGCGGTGCGGGTCAGATCAACAATTCTAAGGCCAAAAAGGAGCCAAACATGTCGTTGGACATTTCTAAACTAAGTGAAATCAAAGGTCTTCTGGGGGCGTGCCTCGTCGACAGCGATACAGGCCTTACTTTAGGCACAGAAGGCGGTTCCAAGTTTGATCTTGATACCGCCGGGGCAGCGAATGTTGAAGTCGTCCGTGCCAAACTTCAGGCAATTGAAGCTTTGAAACTTAACGATACCATCGAAGACATTCTGATCACGCTTGGCAAACAGTTTCATCTGGTTCGTCCACTCGACAAAAACCCAAACATTTTTGTGTATGTCGCGTTGGATAAGAAGACCGCCAATCTGGGGCTCGCCCGATTGCAAGTAAAAGCTGTTGAAGAAACGCTCAGCCTCTAGCCTGCAACGAAATGCCAAATGGACTTAGCCATCCCGTTATGGCTGAGTTCACTTAACCCCGCATTGGTAACTGCGACAAACGGATCCAACGGTAATGTCGGAGGTCTTAAAAATGAAAATACTCGTCGCAGAAGACGACAAAAAGACCGCCGAATTTGTCAATTCCGGGCTGAGATCGAACGGTTTCAGTGTGGAGTGGTATGATGATGGTCGAGATGCTCTCTCATATTGTTTGTACAACGAATGTGACGCTATAGTCTTAGACCGTATGTTGCCCGGAATGGATGGTCTCTCTGTTCTCAAAGCCTTGAGGGCCGCGAAGAAACAGACCCCAGTTTTGTTCCTCACATCAATAGGCGACGTTCAGGACAGAGTTGAGGGTTTGACCGAAGGTGCGGATGACTACCTGGTTAAGCCTTTTCATTTTTCAGAACTTCTGGCGCGCCTAAACAGCATTATCAGACGACAGCCGACCAGCATTGCCTCAACTGGGCTTCAAGTCCACGATCTTTCGATGGATCTGCTCAGCAGGGTGGTGAAAAGGCAAGACGTTACAATAGACTTATTGCCCCGTGAATTTGCGCTGTTGGAAGTTTTGATGCGGAATGCCGGTCGGATCGTGACACGCAACATGCTTTTGGAGCAAGTCTGGGACTACAACTTTGATCCAAATTCGACCGTGATTGAAACGTATATAAGTCGCCTGAGGTCGAAGATCGACAAACCCTTCGAGACGCCACTTTTGCACACGTCTCGAAACGTTGGATACAGCCTTCATGGGCCGCTCTAGCATTCTCTCAGGTGCTCCGTTCCGATCGGCTTGTTTCGCGGCATTGATAGTCTGGATCATAACTGCTGTGTTTGGCTCTGCTGTCTACTTAGCGCTTGCAGACAGGCTTCGTAGTGATCTCCAGCAACAGATCCTCGATGAAGAGCTCCTGCTTCATGAGATTTTGCTGGACGGCGGCTCAGAAGCAGTTCAGCGAGCAATTGAACATTTGAATAGTCCCATTCGAACTGGGCTTCACGTAGTCGCGCTGTTCGACCAGAACGGTTCTGCACTTGCTGGATCAGTTGCGAAAACGCCCGATACGATAGGTTGGCACGAAGTCGATCCGGATTTTTTGCAAATCGGTGGGACCGCCCCCGTCTATCTTCTCCATGTATCAGAGTATCTTGGGTATCGCACAGTGGTCGCTCGCAGCCTGACACCACCTAATCAGGCTTTGAAAGACCTTTGGGAAGGGTTGTTGCTGCTGACGCTTTCGACAACTGCCGCTGTCCTGGGGCTGGGCTATTACTTCAGCGCTCAAGACCATCGAAAACTTCAAAGGATTGAGCGAACCCTCGACCAGGTCTTTCAAGAAGATATCAGCCTTCGTCTTCCCGTGTCAGATACAAGCGACCTAAGCGATCGAATTTGCCATATGATCAACCGACGTCTCGACTGGATTTCGAGCTCACTCAACTGTGCTCAATCCACTGCGGTCACAATTGCCCGCGATTTGAGGAGTCCTTTGGCGAACGGGTTCATGGCTTTACAAAAGGTATATAGCGAAGTTGAGAATGATGGTGACCCGCGACCAAGCCTCGACGAATTAGAGAAAAACCTTAGGCACATCAGAACCGTCTTCGACACAATACTCAGAGTATCTCAGATCGAGGCAGGCGAGCATGAGATAAGCTTCCAAACCGTCAATTTGAGTGCACTCGTTGAGAATGTGGCAGAGGCGTTTCATCCGGTCGCCGTCGAAGCAGGTAAACACATCACCGCTGACTACAACGCCGACACGATTTTGATACGGGGCGACGAAAACATGCTGAAACGGCTGCTCGTCAATCTTGTAAACAACTCACTCCGGTTTTGCCATTCTGGATGTTGGATCAGGATTTCCCTTACGGCCACGACTGAAGCGATACAGCTGGTTGTCGAAGACAACGGACCGGGGGTTCCGGATCCACAAATCAGCAAGATTTTTGACGCGTTTTTCCGAGTTGGCCACCCAAAAAACGACACCGGAAATGGGCTTGGCCTATCGCTTGTTAAGGCCATCGCAATGCGGCACGGCGCACTTATCACCGCAGAAAACAACAAACCGGGCCTGCGGGTATGTGTGAGTTTTGGGAAGCCCCCGATTGCGGCTTGAACACAAGCTGAAGATTTGTGCTGCTTATAATTCTAACCATCACCTGGACCACTCAAACCTGAAAGCTCAACCTCTTTGATCGGAAACACAATGATGAAAAATGCAATATTCCTAATGGCATTCTTGCCCGCGAGTGCGGCGACGGCAGGCGAGACAATATTCCAATGCACGTCAGAAACTAACGGAGAAGTAGTTCAGGTTTTTCAGGATGCCGACCTCTCAGAAGCGCGACTGATTGTACAGGATAGAGAAGGCACAGCCTCTGTCGCACACGGCCTGGACGGCGTAACATTTATCCACATCAAACCCGACGAAGTCTGGACGATGGTGCTCCATTTTCCAACCATGACCTATGAGTTGTCCACTCATGGTGCCACACCAATCGAAGATCACGGACATTGCACAAAGAGTGGATGATCAACACAAATCACTCGGTGTTCATCGGGTAGATCGCAATAACCTTTCAAAAACGTAAGGATGGTGAAAACCCGCTGGCAAGATCATGTTGCAGAAGATGCTGTCAGGTTCGGAACTGAAGCCGAATACTCGACTGAGGAAGCACTCGTACCCATTCTTGAGGGTATTACCGGTGCCGTGAAGACACGGACCACTCACTCGTAAGCAAGCTTCCCTCAGTCAAAGCAGCGCGCCCTTCCTCCCCCTCGGAAGGGCGCGTTGTAAGTTCAACTAAACCTGCTTTCTGTTGCTTCCTAATACCGGCCGTGAACTCCTTGTGCGTTGGCTGTCAAAAATGGCTCGATATGCTCAATCAAGTGCAGCTTGCATGGACGTCAAAGCGTTGACTCCACTGAGCTTCGCTGGGTCCGCATCGCCAGTGTTGCAACACATTCGGCCAAATTCCCCATTTTTCGAATGAAAATGCAGCTAAAACCCTCAGATCACATACTCGATCCGCCAGAACAGGTTCGTCGTTAGCCGAACAACATGGTGACGACACAAAAACCGGACTAAAGAAGAATGAAACGCTCAAACATTGTATCTGGAGCAGCCTTTACTACCGCGTTGTATGCAGCGGTTGTCATACTTCTTTCGGTTGCAGCATTGGCATTTTTGACATTTGAAAGAATTCGTGGCGACTTGCAGCGTGAAATGGACTCGTTGCTAATCGATGAAATGCGTTTCATACAAGAAATTCTGGACGATAACGACAACGATTCCGACGTGGTGCAAGCGATTGATGACGCGACACTCTGGTTGCCGTTCGACACGAGTTTGATTGGTCTGTTCGATAGTCAAGGGAAGCGTCTGGCTGGAAACATCGACGAGTACCCATCCTTTCGAGGCTGGGGGGAAATCGAAGATGATGGCATTAACCTAGGCGGTGAAAAGCGTATCCATCGTGTAAATGTGCAAACCTACCGTGGCTTCGTAATCGTGGTTGGTCGCGATCTTGCATTTGTAACAAGCACACTTCGATCGTTGGCTTGGTCTTTGGTTGCAATCGGATTAGGAGCAACGCTTTGCACGCTATTGGTTGGCTACATCACCAGCATAAGAACATATCGCAAACTTGATCAAATGGCGAAGACGCTCAACAAAGTCTCAAGAGGGGAAGTCAAAGCGAGGCTTCCGGTCGGCAAGAACAATGATCAGATAGACCGGGTTTCAAGGCTAATGAACAGCCATCTCGACAACCTGACTGCTTTGATGTCAACAACACGATCAGCCGCTGCGGCCATTGCGCATGATCTGAAGAACCCGCTCACCCATGCTTACATCACACTTCAGCAAGCGAGGGATTCACTGCAATCGGAGGGTAAATCTGTCGAAGCTATTGACCAAATTCAATCTGAACTTGATCGGCTCAAATGGACCTTTGAAACAGTTTTGCGGATCAATCGCATCGAAGAAGGCAACAGTTCAAAAGCGTTCAGCTATCTGGATTTGAATAGACTGGGTCGAGAAGCTGTTGAGAACATGATCCCGCTAGCGGAATTGAAGGCACAAAGCCTTAGTTTTGTGGAGAACCAATCAGGGCGCACACTAATCGAAGGCGATGAGGGTATGCTAAAACAGCTCTGTGCAAACCTTTTGCAGAACTCAATTGATCATTGTCCAGAGCATTCCAAGGTTCTGCTGATCGTTGAACAAGAAGAAAGCATCGTTACGCTTTCGGTAGTCGACAATGGCCCTGGCGTTCCAGAAAACACACTAGGTAAGCTTTTTGTTCCTTTCTATAAACTGGAAAGTGAACGTAACAGTGTTGGGAATGGTTTGGGGTTGGCGCTAGTGAAAGCTATTGCAGACCACCATTCGTCGCTCTTAACTGCCATAAACAATTCACCTGGGTTGACTGTTTCAATTCAATTCGAAGTTGCGTAAGGGCACTTAATAGGTGAGCGAACCTATCTTGGTGTTTACGAAACTTGGGACCGAAGAAGGTAGTCGAACAACCAAAGCCGGGAGAGACTGTCTCGAAACAGCGACCGTTCGAGGTGTCGACAGGGCGGGGATGCCCCGCTTTGATGTAATCAGGTAATTCGGCGTATCTAAACAAACCCAATATCGCTGACGGAAGCAATTCGTCGCGATGGGTGTGGATAAACTAGTAGGCCTAGATTGGCTATTGAAGAAGAACGAACTGCGTAAACGAGCCGAGTCGGATTTAACGTTGTACAACTTAATCCTGTTGGTGGCTTCAAACGGCAACTTCTAAGGCCGGCTGATCGTTGTGCGTGCATTGACTGTGTGTGCTTCAGGCTCAGCGTCTTGGAAACGCCCCGGTGGCCGACATCGAATACCAGAACCGTTTTGAAATCGGTCTAATCGGTCTTGGTATGGTTGGCTGACTGCCTAAAGCCCGTGCGGCCTGGAATATTGGGCTGCTTTGATGTGATGGAAAACCTTTGAGTCGCAAAAGGCAAAACCAGTGTGCCTATCAAAAGCCGAATGACTCAAAATCAATGGCTTACTGGTCGCCGAATGGCAAAACTATGTGTCGCCCTACACCCTTGAGAAAATCTATAAAAATCAAGTTCTTAAGTGGAGAATCGGCGAATCTCTGAACGTGTCATTTTTGATGACAATGCCAGAGTCCCTGACATTTCAGCCCATTTCGAGGGAGTTCAGAAGGTAAAAGGGGGGACAACCCGACCCAAGAGGCGATTTGCTCAGGTAGCATCGCGCGACCATGCGGCATTGCACTAACGGCTTTCTCCAAAACTTCTTTAGTCAAGACATTAAACAACGGTGTCTCAGTCATGGCAGGAGCCAGAGAATTCACACAGATCTTTTCCTGTGCGTATCGACGAGCGAGATCTTTGGTGAGAGTATCTAACGCCGCTTTTGACGCTCGGTAGTGTGGAGGGTCGAACACATCGAAATTGTAAGCTCCATTCGATGAGATATTTACAATCTTTTTGATGCCTTCGCGTACCAACATCAACTGAACCGCCTGCTGGCAACAGTGGAATGCAGAGTTAAAGTTTATCGCCATCTGCTTTTCGAGCTCCTCGGGCGGTATGTGCGGGAAGTCAGACATGAAGCAGGTGCCCGCGTTGTTTACCAAAGCATCCAGACCGCAATACTCTGACCTAATTCCATCAAAAGTATGAGCGATAGCAATGGGATCCGTTATGTCAACGCAGATAGGCGCAAAATCCGAACCTAACTCAGTTGCCAATTCACCTAGGCCCTCCTCGTTGAGGTCCAGTCCAAACACATGGAACCCATCTGCCCGCAGTTGGCGACAAATGGCTTGCCCCATCCCTCCCGCTGCACCAGTCACTACCGCTGTTTTCATAACAAATCCTCCCACCTTGGTATGTTTTGGGATACTCCGAGTTAAAGCAGAAAACTCACAACCCTTTTTTCTGAAAACCGGGAAAGTCAATTCCGTTTGAATTCAGCGCGCGTTCGTTTTGTGCTCAAGCTAGACTTTGCAAAGTCCGCTTTCTGCGCAATGTGGACATTCGTTGCGATCTAGCGAACGTCCCCATCGAGTCCGAAGCGGACGTATTTTTGCGCCTCTAAAAAGTTATTTTGGAACAAAGGGACAAACTATCTAAGTTACAAAACAGAGTTGATCGAAATTGAAGCCTGAAATCGATTATAAGCTTCCTCGATACACAGGGTTCGCGCAGTCACAAACGAAGCCGCCCACAAAGTGGACGGCCTTGAAGTATCGACACCGATCAGTTGGTCAGAGAAGCATTGCACTCACGCGCCGCTTCAATTGCCTTCTTGGTGCCAGCAAGGCTTAATTCGAAGGCAAAATTAGACTCTGGCATTACAATCATGATTTCGCGCTCCATCACGTCTGTGACGAAGTCGGGATTGTTGGCAATGAGATAACCGCCTTTGTACCCGTCCGCCAAATTAGGTGGCGCCGCTGTTGTATCGCCATAGTATAATTTGTTGTCCATGAGCAGCTAGACTTTATCATCCTCAAATTCGATGTCTGCCTTTGTAAAAACACCCATGTAGCCAAAATCTTTGTCTGGGGTCAGACCCATTTGAACAACGTTGGTATTCTCATCCACCCGTTCGATCAGGCAAGTATTTCGGCTCTAATCCACAAACATATTCCAGCCGGATTCCTCGCCATAGTTTACGAACTCTGCGTTGTCTTTTGGCAGAATATTTTTTGTCCTTGGCATGTCCTACGGTTGCTCCGCATGCAAGAACGGCAGCGGCAGCAAGGGTCTTAGTTGTCGTTTTCATAGGAACAATCCCATTATAATATTGCAGAATGAAGATATGAGGGAAAACCAAAAACGCGAACCTTCAAACTAAAATGAATGGCTGCGTCCTTTCAAATGGTTTGAAAAGCAGGTGGTAATGAGGCCAACACGTGCGCCATCGACCAAACCAGAAGTAGAAGGTCCAGTCGGTCGCTCTGCAAAATGGAAACTCATTATATCCCCATCCCCCAAAAAAACCCGCATCGTTCGGAGGGAAACCAGGTGAACAACGCGGGCGGTAGTCTTGGGGTTTTGGTGTTACGGTACTGATTGAAAGATGGATCAAAGTTCCCCGCGTCACCTCTATCTGGGATGATGGGCAACGCGGGGATTTAGTCTGACCATGGGACTGGCCAGACTAAGTCGAATGTGCGGTTGGCCGCTGTTCGTCAACCAAGTTGGCATGAGCGCAAATTCTGTTCGCTACAGTCAAAGTTCGTCACCCGCCATCTGCACAGCGCCGCCACGTTTTCTGAAGCGGGCGTGTAAGCTGGAATAAACAAGAATTTCTCATGCACGCGAGAGCAAACTTTTTGGCGCGCGTAAAATTACTTGATTTGTTGTACTTTAGATTCAAGTATTCGAATGCGTGGCGAATTTGTATTACCTCTGTTGCTCGCGCATTCGCCAGACTTGTCTGGTCGCCTCCTGGAGACGCAAGTGAGTGGTGTCGCCAGGAGGCCGTTATTCTCGGTTTAATGGGTCTAATGGAAAAGGCTTCCAATTCTACGTGCACGGCAAGTCTATGACCCTTTTGCGGAAATTTCTGTTTCATTCGCAGATATGTGGTTCCGCGAATTTGAGAGATTCTCTATATCGACGGCGACCCAAAAATCCGTAGGGTTCGTCACAAGGAAATATTCAAACATAAACATAAGTCTGGATTTGTTGCGTCTGTGTGTGCTCTCTTCGACCGTTAAAGAAGTAAGGGACAGACAGATGAGACGAGCACTGAGAACGTTGAAGATTTGGTCATTCATTTGGTTCACGGCATTAGCGAGTGCTTTTCCTGCCGGCGCGCAAGAGACTGAGGCCGACCAAGAGGCTGTGGAAGTCGAGAATGACGATCTAAAAAAAGCAGTCGTTGATGAGATGATTGCGGCTGATGATCTCGAGATCCTACTTGTTCCCCTAACCGCGGAAGAGCTTTCCCAAGTCGCTGGTACTTGGCAGAGTTATGTGCGCTCTCGGCTCGAAGAAGTCGCGCAAGTAAACTTGCAACTTCGGTCGGCGAGCGGAGCTCGGGAAGACAACTTGCGGTCTCAGTTGTCCTCTTTGAACGACTCTGGATCAGAAACTCTCAACAACTATCGTCTGGTGCTCGAAGCATGGGCCCTGAAAGGCGCGAAGGCGGAAGATCTAGAACCGCATTCTGACTATATTCTCGCGTTGAAAACGGGAGCCCTAAAAACTACCGACCTTCAAACGCTTTTTCAGAACGCTTGGGCCTGGTTGTTCTCGTGGGATGGGGGCGTAGGCCTGCTGATGGCCGGTCTGGGTGTTTTGTTGGCAGTTTGGGCCATGATGTTCATTGCTCGGATGGTGCGCCGGGTCACTGAACGGGGTCTGAACAAAATTCCAACTATCTCCAGAATGCTGAAACGCTTCATTGCCACCGCCGTATACTGGGCCGTTTTCGTCCTTGGTATACTCGTCGTTTTAGCTTTGTTCGGAGTTAACGTCACACCGCTTTTTGCTGTGCTCGGTGGTTTGTCGTTCATCCTAGGTTTCGCATTGCAGGAAACGCTGGGAAACCTCGCAAGCGGTCTGATGATCATGGTCCTCAAGCCATTCGACACTGGCGACTATATCCAAGTGGGCGGTTCATCTGGGTTTGTGGATGAGATGTCGGTGGTTTCAACCAAGATCAGAACATTCGACAACCAGATTATTATAGTTCCCAACAGCAAGATTTGGGGGGATGTCATTACCAATGTAAGTGCATCCGAAGAACGTCGGGTCGATCTGGTCTTTGGTATCGCCTATTCGGACAACGCTGCCCAAGCAATTGAAGTGCTCAAAGACTTGGTTGCGCATCACCAGCTTTGTCTGAAGGCACCAGAACCTGAAATTTTCGTGGGTGAGTTGGGAGACAACTCCGTCAACATCTTCTGCCGTCCATGGTCCAAGTCTGATGACTATTGGACCGTTTATTGGGACCTGACCGGTCAAGCAAAAGAGCGGTTTGACAAAGAAGGCATATCTATACCGTTCCCGCAACGCGATGTGCATATTATTCCCGCAGAAGGAGCAAAATCATGAGGGCCCTTACGCTATGGTTACTGCCTCTTCTATTTTCCTGCACTGTTGCGCTTGCTCAGTCTGAAGAAATCCTCGCACCAGCTGAAGAGAGAGAAGATCCCGAGTTTATTGCGCCGGTGATAGTGGATGGCGAAGAATTGTTCGTGGTTCGCGGTTCAAGTGCGCTGCCCGCAACCGAACGAGCGAGAAAAATTGAGGAGCGGATCGCTCAAGTCGCCAATGCATCCACGAAAGCTTCAGTACAGCTTGAGATTTCGGACGCCGAATTTGGGAAAATGATACGCGTTGACGGGCAGATGGTTACGATCACCACCCAAGCTGATGCTGAGCACGAACAAATGGTTATTGAAGTTCTAGCTGGGCTTCAGTCCGAAGCGATTGAGACTGCAATCCTTCAATACCGAGATGCTCGGTCCAATGAGGGCCGAGTAGATAGTGCGATGGCTGCCTTTGCTTGGACAGCAGTCTTTGCCCTCACTTCTTATGCGTTTTTTGCGAAACGGCAAATGTTATTAGACTACTTTAGAAACATCTTGGAAAAGAGAGCTGAAGGTGTTGAAGAAGCCACGAAATCGCTCTTGAGAAGCAGGGCAATCGCGTCGATTATCGTCTATTCAATACACATATTGATGTGGGTCCTGTTTCTGTTCTTTTTCTACTACTACCTTTCATTGGTGCTGCTCTCCTTTGCCGAGACCCAGGGCATTGCCCAGATCCTCTTGAAGTATGTCAGCGAGCCGCTCGTAACCGTCGTTTTGGCAATTGTTGAATATATCCCCAACTTGATCATGCTCGCAATCATCGCAGCTGTGACAAGGTTGGGAATTCGAGGCCTCGATCTTTTTTTCGACAACGTCGAGAGCGGCGCTTTCCAACTGAAAGATTTTGAAGATCATTGGATTGCACCAACAAAAATGCTGTGCAGGGCTTTGCTGATTGTTATCGCGCTGGTGTTTGCCTACCCTTATATTCCCGGATCTGACTCTCGAGCCTTCCAAGGCCTGACTATCCTTGCCGGTATCATGGTATCGTTAGGGTCGAACACGGTCGTCTCGAATATGATGGCCGGTCTGTTTGTCATCTATAGACGCAGTACCAATGTCGGTGATCGAATTCAGGTTGGCGACAAGATTGGGGATGTAACCGAGATCAAACTGATGGAAACACTCATTAAGTCGATAAAGAACGAGATGATTAGCATTCCAAATGCACAGCTGCTCAACTCCGAAGTCGTAAACTATTCGCGCAAAGTGGATGGTCGAGGGCTGTTGGTTCACACGACAGTAGGGATCGGATACGAGGAGCCACCAAAGAAAATCAAAGCGATGCTGATAGAGGCAGCTCATCGTACTCAAGGGTTAAGAAAGAACCCTGAACCTTTTGTGCTTTGGACGCAGCTGGCTGACTACGCAATCAATTATGAGATCAACGCATACACTTCGCGCGGATCGAGCTTGCCTAAGATTTTGTCCGATTTGCGCGAAAACATTGTCGATGTGTTTAATGAAAACGGAACACAGATAATGACACCGTCGTACATTGCGGACCCGCCGGAACCCAAAGTTTCGTCAGAGGAATGGGACGGCAAGCTTGCTCATCACGCTGAATAAACTGCATTCAGCTATAGGTTATCAGTGTCAGTGCTTAAGCTTCGTATTGTATAAATATGTCATTGAGTAGCCATGTCTCCGCAGTCCACAGAGCCGACCATTAGGGACTTGAAACGCTCGTTCAGGAATGGCAACTCAAAAGGAATCAGCGTCACGTGGGAAATGCCAAATGAAAAACCTTCTTCTGACGTGCTGCTTTGGAGCTATTTCTCTAGGATTTGCAGCGTCACCTTCAGCCGCGCAGCCCCGGCTAGGTTGGGCGTATCAGGTTGATGGACTTGGTGCGTTTCAGGGGGACGCGGATTTGAGTGACGGCGGTGAATTCTCTGCAAGCCGAGCATTTCTACGTGCTACCGCACTTTACAATCTGGAAGGAGGAAACTCCATTGGGCTTTCAACCAGCTTCGGCAAGCTGGACTATAGCTTCAGTCAATCGAACAATCAGCCATGGGAGAACATCCGTGACTTTCGCGTTTCTGTTCCCCTGCGATTTCGTGCGAGCGATACAGCAACAGTTTTTGTGTCACCGCAGATCAGGTGGGATTATCAAAGTGGAGCTTCCTCATCTGATGGCAGGACCTACGGTGTTTTTGCGGGTATTGCTTGGCAACTTAACGAGCGTCTGACGATAGGACCGGCCTTTGGCGCGTTCTCTCAATTTGACGATGGTGGTACAGATTTTTTTCCGGCCCTGCTGATCGATTGGGACCTAAATGATCGCTGGAACTTGAACACTGGCTCAGGGATTGGAGCGACACAAGGCCCCGGGTTGACCCTGAGCTATACGTTGACTGAGACCATAGATCTTTCCTTAACCGCACGATCGGAGAGAATTCGATTCAGGTTAAATGGGGAAGGTCTCGCGCAGGACGGGGTGGGCGAAGACAAGAGTATCCCCGTCGTACTTTCCGTTGGATACAACCCAAATCCTGGAGTTTCATTGAGCGTATTTGCAGGCGCAGAATTTGACGGCCGCCTGACGCTAGATGATGCGAATGGAGCGGAAATTAGTCGTCAGACCTATGAAACAGCACCATTGGTTGGGCTGGCGTTTAGGGTCAGGTTCTGATCACAGCATTGAGCCTGTTTGCCAATTGTGCGCGGAGTTATTATTGCGTCTGAGTTCGAACGTCCGCTTTGTCCGCAAAGAGGTCTGTTAGCTGGAACGCAGCGAAGGTCTGCACCGAGCCCACTTTGACCGATGCTGCGCGATGCCCCAATTACAGCAATGCGCAGAAACCAGACTTTGCAAAGTCCGGCGTGCGGCCCATAGCAGAAAGTGAACCCCGCTTCGAACAACGACGGCTTTGAAACATACCAATTTGCAAGGAGAAGTAGTCTCTATCCTCACTCTGCCACAAGCGCAACAATAGCTTCTTGAGGCTGGGAATGCTGGTTGTTTGCCTCAAGCGGTTGGTCAAGCTTTCCACGATGCACCAGGGCGAACATTGGCGGAGTGAAATAAAACGATACGACAGTCGACAACAGTACGCCCCCAGCGATTGCAACGGCGAATGGCGGCCAAAATGCTCCTCCAGCTATGATCAGGGGTAGGAAACCACCAAAGGTTGTGACCGTTGTCGAGATGATATGCCGACTTGAACCAGTCACAACACGCGCCATCGCCACCCGGTCGCCTTGGCTTGCGTCAACGTCTTGTTGCAACCCGGTTAAAATTATTATCGCCGCGTTGATCGAAACCCCGATCGAGCCGATGACACCGATAATCGCCGTTATTCCGAACGGGAATTGCATAACGGCCAGCGACAGTATTGAAAGGCCTGCAGACAACACGCACACGACCAATGTCACGAGCGTCAGCCGGAACGAGTTAAAGGTCAGAACGATAGTCGCGATGGAGAGCGTGACAATCAAACCAACAGAGGCAAGCAGATTACCCACGGTGTTAGATCGGGCATCACTGTCGCCGCCTAAGGACATCGAATAGCCTTGCGGCAACACAAACCCGGACGCATCAAGCGCTTCTAGAACGTCCTGCAAAGCCTCTTCGGGCAAAACACCGGGCACGATAAACGCCTGTATGGTGTTCTCGCGTACGCCATCCGTTCGGGTTATGACGCTCTCTGCAGGTTCGATAACCGGTCTGGCTAGTTCCGACAAAGGTACAGCGGGGAATACGCCGGTCGCGGATATGGCGGCAGCGTTCGGCAGCAGGATGGGCATACTGACAATGGCGCTTAGGTCTGATCGCACCTCGTCACCCAGTCGAACACGCACCGGCAACTGTTCGGTCCCTTCGATCAGTGATCCACCGGTAATGCCAACAAGCGTCGTGTCCAGCTGACCAGCTATATCCGCCACATCCAGTCCCAGCAGACGCGCGTTGACCTCATCAATCTCGAACAGGATTTGAGGGTTGCCGCCGTTCACGCTGGCGCGCGCCTGGGTTACTAGATCGAGATTGGCCATGACTGAACGCACCTCGTCGCCCAGATTACGCAGAACCGTGATGTCCTGCCCCTGAATTTTGACTTCAACCGGTGCGGCGACCGGAGGGCCCTGCACAAGATTGCGAACGATGATCTGCGCGTCAGGAAAGTAGGTATCCAGACGACCCTGCAGCGCTCCGACAAGGCGGGCCGCGTCATCGGCCGTGTCAGTTGTGATCATGGCTTGTGCAAACCCGGGCTCGCGTGAACGGTTGCCAACGATGTTGTAGTAGAATGCCGGGCCGGACTCTCCGACCGTCCAGTAGACACTTTTGACGCCGTCGTCAGCCAGCAGCATTTCATCGATTTGGCGGGCGGTTGCTTCGGTGGTGGCAATTGACGTTCCACCCGGCATGTCGACTTCGATATAGAATTGGTTGCGGTCGACGCCCGGGAAGAATTGCGCGGTCAGCGTTGGAAAGGCCGCAAAGCCAAGCACCGGCAAGATCAATGCCAACGCGATAGATCGCACCGGATTGGTGACTGACCATCGAATTGAGGCCTCGAACATACGGGCAAGTGGCGGGATGCTGATACCGCGGCTCAGCATTCCTGCGTCTGGGCGATCGGACAGTAGCCAGCCCGCAATCGCTGGAGTCACAGTCAAGGCCACAACCAGGGACCAAACAAGCATCAGCACCACGGCGATAGCGATAGCACCGACAAAGTCGCCGGCGGGTCCCGGCAGCAAGATCATCGGCGTGAAGGCAAGCGCTGTAGTGACGGTCGACGCCAGCAAAGGCGCGGCCAACCGGCGAACAGCATCTCGCACGGCTGAAAGTCGCTCCATCCCATCCTGCAGACGACGTCGAATTTCATCGGTCATCACGATGGCTGCGTCAACAAGCAGACCGAGGGCAACGATCAGACCCGTCACGGACATCTGGTGAATGGGCAAACCGATCATGTTCATCGTCGCCAGGGTCGCCAATGAGACAACCGGCAAAACCAAAGCCACGATCGCGGCTGCCCGAACACCTAACGTAACAAACAAAACTGCCACAACCAGAGCCACGCCAATGGCCATGTTGACCCCAACCTCTGACAAACGATCCGTCGTGTACTGGCTTTGATCAAACAGCAGTATTTCCTGCATGCCCAAAGGTACCGCTGCGGCGCCGGCCTCAAGCTCATCCCGTAGAAAGCCTGTCCAGCGGTCGATCTGCACACCGTCCTGCGCCAGAATTCCGACCAAAACGGAGGGCATCCCGTTGGCAAAAGCGATTGAGGACTGCGGTTCGCGTGCGCCCCGGTCTACGCTGGCAATATCGCCGAGCTGCACCACTGCACCGTCCGCGTTTTCACGCAGGACGATGCTCCGAATGCGATCCAGACTCTCAATTTCTCCGCTGACGCCAATGGTTAGGTCGACATCGGATTGCAGCCGCCCAGACTGAACCTTCCCATCTGCTTCGGCGATCCGCTGGGAAATCTCGGCAGCGCCAAGCCCAAGCGCAGCGGCCTTGTCCATATCGACACTTACGAGCACCTCTTCCTCTGGCTGACCGAAATAGTCGACGGCTCGTGTCGCAGGTATCGCGCGCAATCTGTCACCCAATGCTTCGGCATGACGAGACAGCAAAGTTATCGGGAAGTCGGGGTCCTCGGCCGCAACTGCAATGACAGCGGAATAGGCAGCAATACCCTCGGCATCGAATTCCGGTGGCAATACTCCTGCCGGGAAGTTCTGGCGCGCATCTTCCACGGCGTCCCGAGCCTCGGCCCAAACCTGCTCAATGGTGGCTTCGTCTAGTGTTTCCAGCAATTCAACAGAAACGACCGACACGCCCGAGCGGGAGACAGAACTGATCTCATCCACCTCGGCGATCTTTCGCAGTTCTTCTTCGATTTCTGCGGTAACCAGTGCTTCAACCCGTTCGGGGTCTGCGCCAGGAAACTGCGTGGTTATGGTTGCGAAGAGGTTGGTGATCGTGGGGTCTTCCTGTCGCCCAAGCGATAGGAACGAAGACAGCCCTGCAGACACAAGCACCAAAATGATGAGGGCAACCAGCCGGGGATGGCGAAAGGTAAGGGTTTCCATCAAATCGCTCCGTTACTCGCCAGTGTCGAAGGCGACGCGCTGACCAACGCTCACCCGCTGCGGACCCTGATCGATCAGGACGGTGCCTTCCGGAAACGCGCCACGCACAAAGACGCGGTCGTCTTCGGCATGCAGCACTTCGACCGTCGCCAGGCGCACAGTCTTTTGCGCGTCGGCAACCAGCAGTGTCCATTGCCCGCGCGTTCCTTCCTTCAGCGATGTTGTGGGCACCCAGGTTCCCGCACTTTGGACAGGATCGAGTACATGCACACGTGCGGTTTGTCCGAAAGCAACGTCGGGAGCGTTTTTCAGATCGAACAGCGCAGTGCGGGTTCGGGTCACCGGGTCAATATCGGGCCGCAAGGTTGCAAGCTCAGCCCGGTAGCTTTTAGCTGATATTTCGATCTCAACATCAGTCAGAAGCGCCGGATCAACATCGAGAGGAACACCGATCCGAACCTGCGGCGACACGACCTCGACCATTCCCAGAACCAGCTCGCCCGAGCGCAGAGTTTCGCCGCCGTCCACGTGTCGCGCGGTTATTTGACCGGCAAATGGGGCCTCGATGCTGGATTTCTCAATCCGAACGGTAACATCGCGCAAGGCCGCATCCAACTCGCCAATTCTGGATAACAATTCATCTTGCTGAGAAACGGCTTCGTCCAAACGGGCTTGACTGGTAAAGCCTTGTTCAATGAGTTTCGCGTTTCGCTCGACCGTCTTTCTTGCAAATGCAAGCTGGGCTGCAATGGCATCGCGTGATGCTGTCAGACGGTCGCGTTCGACCTCCAGCAGTGCAATGTCCAGTGTCACAAGAAGTTGACCTTTGGCAACCTTGTCACCCTCATCCACCAGAATTTGATCGAGCGTCCCGTTCAGCTCGAAAGAGATATCTGCCGAACGCTGAGGTTCGACCTGCCCGATGAACACACGGTCGACTGTGTAAGCGCTCTCGGACGTTATCGGCGTCACGGATACCGGGGTCACAGCGGCGGCATCAGGTGCGGGCACCGCCTCCGCTCTACGGGTGAGCTCGGATGCGCCAAAGTGAACGGCGGCCGCTGCAACGGCTATAAAACTGACGGTCACTCCCAAACGCACAGTGCCGCGTAACACACGTGCAAATAGGCTCGGTTTGGTCGCTTCAGTAGATGAATTGGCAGGATTCGGCATTTGGGGACCTCATCAAGTTAGCGTCTCTA
Organism: Ruegeria sp. C5; assembly: GCF_056537605.1. Taxonomy (NCBI): domain Bacteria; kingdom Pseudomonadati; phylum Pseudomonadota; class Alphaproteobacteria; order Rhodobacterales; family Roseobacteraceae; genus Ruegeria; species Ruegeria sp. C5. The sequence continues at coordinate 158,837 of NZ_JBQFRX010000007.1, forward strand.
ACATATGTTAGAAGTTCTCACTTTGACAAGAGATACGTGATCTGGCACATGTTGGATCATGAGCAGCACCGAAAAAAATCATTCGACTAGCAGACAAACGGCTGGTCTTTCCGTCAGCAAGAAAGCCTATCATCACGGTGATCTCCGCGCTGCACTGATCGAAGCAACCCGACAGTTGGTAGAAGAAAAAGGTCCGGACAGTTTTTCCGTATCCGAGGCGTGCAGACGCGCGGGCGTATCGACTGCGGCACCTTACAAGCACTTCAAAGACAAGACAGAAATGCTGGTCGCCACTGTCCTTGAGGGAATGGATCGGCACCGAGACAAAATGCTTACTGCGCTGGAAGGCGTTCCTGAAGGATCTCCCGAGCGCATTACCGCCATAGGGATGGAGTATATTGCCTTTGCGTTAAATGAGCCCGGGATCTTCAGACTGAAATTTGGCGGCTTCACAGACCGCATCGCGGATCCCCGGCTGGAGGAAGGCGGCCAGCAAAGTTTCGGGATTCTTTTGACTGAAGTAGCAAAATGTCTCGGTGAACCGGGAATCACAGACGAAGTTCGCCGCCGTGGTTTTTTGTTGTGGAGTTTCGTGCACGGGCTGTCCTTCATTTTGCATGACAAAGGGCTTGCGGAGAAAGGTGAAGAATTCGATCTTCATACCCTTCTTGAGGACGTTTCGGAAAGAATGCTGAGTTGAGCGTTCTCACACTAAAACGAATTCAACCAAGCACTCATAGCAGACGATCTAAGCCGCTGTCACGCCTGCGCCTAAACGATTGCTCTGGTTCACATAGAAGACATTTTTGGAAAGCGCCGCCAATGTCGGCTATCCAGAATCGCAAGGTCTCGTCGTGAATGTCGGCTTCGGGTTGAGCCAGTATTACCAGTTAGGGTGTACGGCAGAAGCTTTGTTCCAAAGCCTCCGTTTCGCAACCCGGAGTTATGCACGCGCGTTCGTTAGCTGGGAACGTCCGCAGGCGCCAGGATCGTCATTCCCACTCGACCTGCCACAGCCATGATCGCCG
>NZ_JBQFRX010000008.1:0-145711 GCF_056537605.1 Ruegeria sp. C5
CCATCAAACGGCCCTGAAGGTCAACCAGACAAACCAATACCGTATCAATCTCGCCAGACGAAACCTCAGCCTTCAAATGCTCAAATGTCAGTGTCGCGCTCACGATGCGCCCTCCCTGATCGTGATATCGTTCAGCGCCGGTTCAAGCAGCGCCAGTATGTCCCGTGACATGTTGGCAACCTGTATTTCATTGCCCAAAAGATCATTGCGTACTTCGATCATCACATTGGCCAGCCCCCGGCTCAGCGCATGGAGACGGAGCGAATGCGTTACACCGTCAGCGGGGCCATAGGGCTGATTGCGTTCCGTGCGGCGATGCGGGATCTGATCCATATGATCCAGCATGGCATCGACCAGACGGCTGTCCTCGTCATGAAGAAGTCCAAGTTCAATCGCGCGCGGCTTACCAAAATAGACTGGCGTGAAGGAGTGAATAGTCACAACGACTGTATCCGGACCGCGCGCATCCAGAACCTGTGCAACAGCCTGACAGAACGGGGCATACACTGCCTGGGTGCGTGCATCGCGTTGCGATTGATCGAGGCCCACATTACCCGGCACTTCGATCAGTTCTGATTTCTCGGGCATTGCGCTTGCCGCCTCGGGCGGACGGTTGCAATCATAGACCAATCGCGAGACGGTCGAGGCCACGACTGGAGCATCGAGCGCTGTCGACAGCGCCCGTGTCAGCGCCATTGCGCCCGGATCCCAAGCAGCATGGCTGACGCGCGCGGATGCGGACAACCCCAAATCATCAAACTCTGCCGGAATGCGGTTGCTTGCATGTTCACACAGCAGAACGACGCGCCCAACGCCCGCCTGGTTCAGGATTTCGACCGATCCGGTCATCCTTTGACCTCGGTATCCGCATCCTGTTCCATCTGCGGCATTTCTTCGATCAGGCGGGTTTCAAGCAACTGCCCGTTGCGATACAGGATCGGATAGGCGACGGCCGCGATGTGACTGTTGAATTCGCGAAAGGCGCGCAGCGTTTCTAGGTGGATGTCGCTGGTTTCAAAGCTTTCTGCGCTGCCATGTTGCAAGCGTTTAAGGTGGCGTTTGCGACTGTCACGCTCGGCCCGCTTGATTTCGGTTTTTTCCAGGCTCAGCAGTCGCGCGCTTTCCAGATCGTCCGAGATCAGCACGTTCGAGGCCAGTTTCAGGTTGGCCACAATCCCCTCGTGCATTTCGACCAGCTCTGACCAACCTTCTTTCGAGAACGCGGCCCCCTTTTTGCGCATGTCATCCGCCAATGCCGTCAGGCGTTTGGCCACCACGTCGCCCGCGGTTTCCAGGCGAATGGCATATTCCATTAGGTCCCGCGCAATCTTGGCATTTTCCTTGCCGAACGCATCAGCGGGGATAGCCGCCACATATTGCCGGATACCAGAAAGGCAATCGTTCACATCAGTATCCATGTCCCGAATGGCCCGGATCTGCTCCTTGTCGCCGCTGCGATAAAGCTCCAGCGCAGGCCGGAACATCGAGCCAACCATGTCGCTCATCCGCAGAAGCTCGCGTTTGAGGTTAGACAGGGCCTGATTGGGTCTGCTGAGGGAGTCGAGATCAAGTGCGCTGATCGGTTGCCCGGGCTGCGCGCTGCTTTCAGGACTTTTCGGATCGGGCAGCAGTTTTTCGAATGGCGCGCGCAGCATGCCGCAGAACGGCAGGGCCAGAACCAGAAGCGAGGCGTTGAAAATCAGATGTGCATTCACCAGCATCTGCCCGCCTTGCAGATCGCCCAATACTCCGGTTCGCAGCGCCATGTTGGCAGCAAACAGCGAGACAATTGACCAACTGCCCCGCAGCGCCAAATTAGCGAAGGGAATGCGCCTTGCAGACAGGGCCATGCCGCGTGTCAGCCAAACCGGGATGAAGGCGGACCCGAAATTAGCACCCAACACCAGCGAGAGCCCGGCGGCAAACGGGATCGCCCCGATTTGCACCAGGGTCACACACATCAAGATCGCAGCGACCGAAGAATGCATGACAAAGGCCAGCGCTCCACCGACCAGGAACGCTGTGATGTAATCACGCGCAAGATACTCGGCGATGGCGGGTAGAAAGGCGCTGTCACGGATTGGGTCCATCGCCTCGCGCAGAAAACGCAGCGAGATCAGAATGAATGCGACACCCATCAGAATACGGCCCAACTGGCGCGGTTTCTTGGCCTCTGTCTTGACGAACAGATAGCCACCGACCGCAAGCAGTAGCGGCACCAACCAATCCAGTTTGAAGGACAGAACCTGAATGATCAGCGCCGAGCCGAGATCGCCACCCAGAACCATCGCGAGCCCTGTCGGAAAGGCCAACATCCCGCCCGCCGCAAATCCGGCGGTCAGCAATGCAACCGCGGCCGAGCTTTGCAGGACGACGGCCATTGTAAGCCCTACCATCGAGGCCTGCGCATAGCTGCGCTGCCCCGTCATCACCCGCTGAAACGATGCACCATAGCTACGCTCGATGCCCGTGCGCACCATGCGCACAGCGTAGAGCAGCAGCATCGTTGCACCAGCCAGACTTATGAGGAAACTGACAATCGCCATTCCGTTATCCGTTCACCAGATCAAGCAGCTCGGAATGCAGTTGCGGCGTGGCCGCCGATATGACTCGGCCGTCGGAGTTCAGACCTAGCGGCTTACCCTCCCAATCGCTCATGATCCCGCCCGCAGCTTCAACTACGGCGGAAACCGGCAGATAGTCATAAGGCTGCAGATCATAATCGATGACCGCATCAACATGGCCCATCGCAAGCAGTGCATGCGGGTAGCAGTCATAGGCAAAGCGTCGGGTCTGTCCCGAATTCATCAACCGATCAAACAGGGCCGGTTGATCCCGGTAAATCTTGTCGCCTTCGTTGACGAAAAAAACTGCGTCGCTCAATTGGCGTGTAACGCTGACCGAGACAGGCTTGCCATTCAGTGTGGCCCCTTGACCTTTCATGCCGATCAGAAATTCGTTCAGGGCAGGCATGCCGATGACCCCCAATCGGGGAACACCATTCGTGAGATATCCCAACAGGAACCCAAACAACGGATGCCCCGACAGGAATGACCGGGTGCCGTCAATGGGATCTACAATCCAGACATTCTGCCGATCCTGACCTTCGAACCCCTGTTCTTCGCCAAAGATACCGTCATCTGGAAAGTTCTCAGCCAAATATTGTCGCACCACGGCCTCGACACCCTTGTCCGCCTGTGTGACCGGGCTTTCGTCCGCCTTGAACTCAACCCCCAAACGTCCCCGAAAGTACCCGCGCGCAGCCTGCGCAGCGATATCGGCGATTTCGGCGGCGTGAATCGCGATATCTGACGTACCTTCGGGCGTTGCAACGGTATTAGGTGGGGTTAGCATCTGTTTTTGTCCCTCATTGCAATGCCTTAAGCAGTATTCAGAGACGCCGTCATGGTACAGGTAAACTGGATGACTAACGGATCGCCATTGCACATGGGTGTTCCGGTTGTATCGTCACTCTGCGATGCTGCATTACGCAACATCTTTTAAGCATCAACGTCACAAAACCCCACACAGCACAGCAACATTAACCCACAAAAAACAACTTATTCAACCAAATTATTCCGTTTTTGGTTGATTAGCGGTTTCGTTTGTGGATTTTTGAGCGGTGGGTATCGCCATTCCGAGGCAAAGCAGGCAATACCGCCGCGTAGTTTTGGCAGGAATACACGCGCAGGGCCAAGGATTCGGTTCAGCGATCAGGAGCACCGGGATATGACAGACAAACACAACGTCCTGTTTATCATTACCGACCAGATGCGGGCGGATTGTTTGTTTGGGGCATTGGAGGCCCATGTTGACCTGCCTCACATGCGCGTGTTGATGGAGGACAGTGTTTCTTTCACGCGGCACTTTTCCGTTACCAACCCCTGCGGGCCATCGCGCGCCTCATTGCTGACCGGGCAATACGCGATGAACCACCGGTCGGTACGAAACGGCACGCCCCTGCGCCACGATGCACCGACCATCGCCAGCGAGATGCGCAAGGCAGGGTATCTGCCGATGCTGTTTGGATATACCGACACATCACAGGACCCGCGCGTGTTTGATGCAAAAGACCCGGCGCTCAGGTCATATGAATTCCACATGGCCGGTTTTCAGGAAATGCTGGAAATGCGGTTGGAGATGTCATTCCCATGGCGTTCTCATCTGAAAAACCGTGGATATGAGTTCGAAAACTATATTGATGTGTTCAAACCGGTCGCACCCGATGGCGGTCAGCCTGCGCTGAATGACCCGGCCTTCTACGCGGCCGAGGATAGCGATACCGCCTTTCTAACCGATCGGTTTCTGGAAACCATGCCGGCATATGCGGATGATGACCGGGGATGGTTTGCGCATCTGACCTACATTCGCCCACATCCACCGCTAGTTGCCCCAGCACCATATAACCGGATGTATGACCCTGCCTCGCTACCATTGCCATCGCGACTGCCGAGCGCCGAGGCTGAAGAGGCGTTGCATCCGTTTTTCGCCCCGGCACGGGCCAACAGCACGGTTGCCGGATTTGTTGAAGGCTTCCCGGACCTTGAACCTACGGACGAGGTAGTGCAGACGCTGCGTTCAATCTATCTGGGTCTTGCCACGGAGGCAGATCATCATATCGGCCGCGTGGTTTCGTTTTTGAAAGAAACCGGGCAGTACGACAACACATTGCTGGTGGTCACCGCAGATCATGGCGAGATGCTGGGGGATCGGCACAGTTGGGGTAAGATGTCGGTTTATGATGCGGCCTATCATACACCCTTGATCGTGCGCATGCCCGATGGAGCCCGTGGCAAACGGGTCGAGGCACCCACGGAATCGATTGATATCGTTCCGACGATTCTCGAATGGATCGGGCAGACAATACCGGATTCCATGAATGGGCATTCGCTGTTGCCCTTCCTTCAGAGTGAATCCTCAACCCCGGCTAACTGGCGCCGCTATTCATTCTCGGAGCTGGACTTCGCTGATCCGCTGAACCCAACCCGCTGGCAACGCGATCTGGAAACGGGGTTAGAGGACAGCTGCCTGAGCATCCTGCGCGACGACCGGTTTACATTGGTTGAGTTTGCGGCTGATCTTCCGCCCATGCTGTTTGACGGTGAAGGGCAGGGTGAGATGGAGAACGTAGCAGAACATCCTGAACACGCCGCCACATTGGCGCGCATGACACGCGACATGTTGCGTCACCGGATGCGGAAAATGGACAAGACCCTGTCAAACTGGATGATCACCCCGGATGGTCCGCGCCATCCGTGACGTTCCTATATGGCTGAGGATCGTCAACCACCCCAGGTTACAGTCATCAGCATATCCTCGAACTCTGCGGTGTCGAAAAACAGCACGATTTCACCCGTTGGGCCTGCGGGTAACGGAACCGTCGCCAACTGACCAACCGCCAGATCGCCCAGTTCCGGACGGCGGGTCAATGTGTCCTGAACCACACCTCCGTCGCTGGTATCAGAACGATCAGACACCGTGATTGTTGCCGGAGCAGCATCCAGACTGCTTTCAGCAAAAAGATCGCACCGTTTGAGCGTCGTGAGGCGACCAGCCGACCAATAGGGATAGTGCTCGGGTCGGAGTGTCAGCCGCAGCTCGTGACGCCCACCCGCAGCGGGTGTTTCGCGGCGGAAGCGTGCCCATTCTGTCGGGAACTCGTGCCGCAGTGAAAATAGCCGCACATTTCCCACAGTCCCGTCTGCCGCAATGTCAGCCTTCAGTTGATCAACGGCTGCATTGCGCACAGGCCCACCGCCATCCCGCGCAGTGTAGCGCAGGTGCAAGACGACGTCCGAGATCGTGTCATAGTCGAACTGCTGCGGATCGCCCTGCGTTGGGTCCGCCGGCAGCTCTAGCCGCCACTCGCTGACTGCGCCCACATTTTCGAATGGTAAATAGCGATCATCGGGCATGCCCTCGAACTGACCGGTTTCCATCTGTGCCGCACTGAAAACATTGCTTTCCGCACTGTGGTTATCGGCAAAGCGGTTGTCTTCGGGTCCCGTGCGAACGTAGCCATCCCCGATGTCCGGTCGCTGCCGGATGCTGCTCTTGAGATGCACAAGTTTCGCATGGGTCCCGATATAGGGCCCGGAAACACAGGGCAGGCTGAGCGCAACACTCTTGATCCGGCGGAAATAATGGCCCGGCCCATCCAGATCGAACTGCGCCTCGGGGATTTTAAAGGTACACCGACCTGTTCTTCGCAGATTGACCAGGGCCAGCGGATCGATTTGTAGCAGGCTGACATGTTTGGTCAGCTCGTATTCGTTGCGATTGTGCTCGTGATACGCAAGCTCCATCCGCTTGACGTCCAGCAGCAGCGCCTCGCCTGAAAGAAGCCCCTTGCGACCGCCATCCCAATAGTTGAACTGCACCAGAGTTTTCTGATCCAGCTCGGGCCGCATCAGTTCGGCTTTCATGGTCTGCTCGGCACGCCGTGCGGTATCAAAGGCAAAGCGGTAATACTCGTAATACAGCTTTGACAGCTCGCCCTGCAGCCAGCCGTATAGTTCTTCGTTGGTATACTTATCCTGCAGGAAATCGCGGGTCTGTTCGGTCAGACGGATTGCCTTTTTGACGTTCAGATATTCGCGATGCTGCGCCTGTTCCGCGATCAACGATGTCAGAATCTGACGCCCGATCTGCATCACATCATGGGCCGCCAGATTGTGCTGCAATATCCATTCGTCGGCGCGGCGTTCATAGGCGGCAGCGCGAGCCGCCATCCCGGCCTGATCACGGTTCCAATCCGCGATCATCCCGGATACATCCCCCGCGATCCGCATGACCGAGGACAGCACGGTTCCCACCTTAAAGTCGATGGTGCCACCGAGGCCCCAATAATGCAGGTCCAGTTTCGGGTCGGGGATCGGGGTAAGCGTTGCCGAGATCGAGTGGAACACCGATTTGGCCAACGTTGTGTCCCGGGCTATTGGCAGCAGGATGTTAAGTTCTTCATTCTCTTTTTTCGACAGGTGAAGGTCTCCGTCCCCGGTTTGGCCTGACGTCTGCGCGCCATCGCCATCGCCCGGACGCTCAAGATCGGGAAACTCCAGCCGCTGAACCGGGACGTCATATTGCGCAACAAGTGCTTCGTAGGCTTCGTCGAAATTGGCCTTTGTCAGGGTCTGACGGGTCAGCTCCAGGGTCTCGGGCGCATTTGGATCAGCTTCCTGACCCAGCAGGCGCTTGTAATAGTTCAATCGCTCAAGCGCCGCGCCACGACTGCCTATCAGCGCTTGCGTCGCTGCCTCGGTGTTTTTCCATTGAAGGTAACGAAGATCGACCTGCAGTTTCTGCAAGCTGACTTCGTGACCTTGCCGCAACAGGGCCAGTGCCTCGGCGTCGCGTTTTTCCAAGGCGGTCAGCAACGCCGACCCGATATTTCGGACCTCACCAGCCAATTCCGCCGCCTTCTCGATCAACACGCGCGAGCGGACGGGGCTGACCGGTTGATTCAAACCCGAAACGACAGATCCGATATCCAGCCCAGCCGCCGCCGCCTTGACCAGCATTCCGGGATCGATCGGCGGGTCGAACAGGGCAAGCGGACGAACCTGCCCTTCGATATCCATACAGTTGCGGATTTTGAACAGCCGGTCGGCAACCGTATCCCAATAACCCAGCAGCTTTTCATTATGCGGGATGCAGAAATACAACGTGCGGGCCATACCGAATAACGGCGCAGCGCTGTCGCTGGTGCCCGCACCTGTTGGCGTTGTGAAATTGAAGGGGAACGCGCCTTCAAGCTCGACCAATGCATTGCCCATCGGATCAAGCCCTTGCGCCCGAAGTTGCGCAAAGGTGCGTGGCGTGGTTGTTCCACCCGCAGGTGAACGCTGCGGCTTGTCGCCCAGTAAATTCGAGGCGAGCACATAGATCTGCAGCGCTTCCATGATGGCTTCGCGCGTGAATTGCTGGAACAGGTTGTCACCCCAGGCAATCAGATTGTCGAGGTACTTCATCACCACGTGCATCATGAATGAAATCGTCCGTGTGCGCGCGACTGCAAAGGGCTGAAACGGGGTGTTTCGCACCGCTTCATACCCATTTAGGATCGCTTCTTTCTCGGCCAGCTCCGCGTCGGTGCATTCGTCGTTTGGGTTGCTGAGCAGGGTCAACAACGTATCGATGGATTGGGCTTCGCCCTCGCGAAAGGCAAGGAAACGCCAATAGCGTGTGGGCACCGGTACATCGGGGTCATTCTCGGTCGGATCGAAAATCAGATGGAACCAGCGTTGCGCTTCGGCGAAACGTTGGGTCTTGGACAAGTGCACCGCAATGGTCAGCGGCACATGGAACATCAGTTCCCAATTGTAGTTGGCATAAGGCCCACCCATCCGCGTGTCGATTTCCTTCGGGAACGAATGGATGTCGATCTTGTCGGTTTCCTGCGGGGAATAGAGGGAATTGAAGAATGACTTGCGCAAGCTTTTGTGAAACTCCGGGGACAACATCCCGGGCACACCCTGTATGTTCAGACGCTCGATCAACTCCGACACGAAGGGGTGGAAGAAGTTTTCAAACGTGTAGTCCCAGTGTTTTTCATAGCTGATAAGCTTGATCTTCTGGGGGCCGAAAATGTCCTGATCAAGCAGGTGATGGTAGCCGTAAGTGCTGATCTTGCTGGTATCCATGATCAAAGTCCTTTCCGGATCAAGTGCGACGCATGCGGACGGTGCTGCCCATCGGGCCGATGTCGCGGTCGCCAAAGCGGACCGTGCCACCGGTGCCCAGCGCTGTATGGACAAAGGCGTCTTCGGTCACGAATGCACGAAGAGTGCTCAGGTCGGCGCTGCCAAAGCCGGGGATTGCAGTCACCCGTTCAATCCGGTCGGGCTGCTCGGCAAACGGCTCGAATGCCAGCACCATGGTATCGATTGTCGGGTCAACCTCGGCCACGCGGCCAAAATCAAGCCAAGTCACAACTTCGACGATCCGCTGCTTCGTGGAAACGTAGAACACATGTCGCGGGTCGGCATAGAAGAACGGCGACTCCCAGGCTTCTCCATTGGTCGGGTGATGCGGCTGTGTGGCCTGATCGGGCGCCTTATTGGACAGCAACCGATGCGTGATCCCGTCATTGGAATAGATCGCTGTAAGGCGGTTTGACCCGGTCGACGTAATACGTTTCGGCAAGAAATGCGGCGCCTTCTTGGGTGAGCGCGTATCGGGTGTGCTAAACGTGTTGTACATAAAGAACGAAACGCCCAGCCAATCCTTGTACGAGATCGATATCCGCATCCCGTTGGTCCATGGGAATGAAGACAGGCGGATGCCTTTGCGGAAATTGCGCATCTCTCGGGCTGGCACGTTTTCGCGCAGCAACAGGGGCTCATCAGGATCCGAACTGCGCGGCGGTTGCCAAACGCCATCCACCCGTTCAGTCCAGTTCAGCATGACCTTGACGTCAAAGGTGGGTTCATCAACATCCATCAACGATGACGCCTCAACCTCGGCCAGCGGGCCTGATCCCGCATTGGGTGTTCCTTGTGCCGTGTTTTCCGGCATCATCTTGATCCAGAACAGGAACAGACGATTGTTCCAGACCAGCGGCATGACCGGATTATCCTCGATATCCAGCGGGATTTTCTCCCACGCGCTCCACGAGCCGTAGGCACGGGTCCGGTGGTAATAACTGCGTTTGGCCCCGGCGGTGCGCCCGATAACATGCAACACGTCGTCTGCAGCACCGGGATCGCCTTCGATCTTGTAGAGACCGCATACTTCCAGCTTGGCGACCTCTTCCAGTTTCTGCAGATACCCGATCAGCGAGGTGGCTGCGCGTTCCTCGGTGATGTCACCCTGCAGCAACTCACTCATCGCCTCGCGGAAGAAGGGTGACTGGTCGTCGCGCAATTCCGGCTCCATCCAGTTTTCAGGGTACAGGAAGATTTTCCGGTTTGCCTCCCACACGCGGTAACGCTTCATCCACTCCCAATGCTTGGACCGAAGGCTGGATGCAGCCACACGGGGTTCAAGGTTCATCAGGCAGCGCTCGGTAAAGATCTGTACCGAGGACAATGCGTGACGAACCCGCGAAGTGAGCATGCACGGCTCCATCTGCACATCCATCAGGAAGTATTCGAACAACTTTTCGGGCGTGTTGATATGCGCCGCATCCGGACGCCCGCGCAGATCGTGCAGGATATGCGCCACCAATGCATCACGCTGGCGCTTGCGCAGGCGGTCATTGATCGGTTGCAGGATTTTCAGCCAGTCGTCCGGGCTGTAACGCGCACGAAGGGCGGCGCGGAAATTCCGCACAATGGGTCCGGTTGGGGTGGGTGTTGCGGCGGCGATCAGCGCTGTCGCCGGAATCCCAAGTGCCGCCAGCCATTCGGCGATGTCATGAAGCCGCTCCAGAACGGCCAGATCGCCAATATCGGCTGGGGTGAGTCCGAAATGTACCAACAGGGCGGCGATATCCAAGGGATCCCAGCGCGTGACTTGGAACAACTCAGCCTCGGCGTCGGCGATGGCGACCGCTGGATTCTCGGCTATCGAAACCAGCCGGGCATTTTCAGGGGCATAAGCCGCCTTTAATCGCGCCATGCGCAGGTGCGCCGTTAGCACCCCCATCAGCGCGGTGGAGGTCGGATCATCGGGTGTACCGGTGATGGGCAGGCTGTTTGGCCAGGCCGCACCCGCAATCTGCAAATCGCCATGTGTCGTCAGGTGCAAGACCTCAGCGACGTCAAGTTTCAGCGTTTCGGACAACCGTGCAATGCGGCGCGTACGCAGGTAGGCCGCGCCCAGATGCGATACCGGATCAGCCGGGTAGAGATGCGAAGCGCCGATGACCTCAGTTCCTCGGCCCGGTGCACTCCAACGCAACGCCAGACGGTCGGTCACATTGGCCACGCCCAGCGCGATTTCGACCAAAGTGCCTGCGCGAAGCTCGATCGCGTTGGTGTTTGACCATATGCCGCCCGCCTCGGTTAGAAGAACAGGTTCGCCCGCGATGCTGAGTGTCACGGTCGCGCCCGCATCGGCCTCGACAGCAAAGTTGAAGAACCCGTTTTCAGGCGCTTCCAGATATCCCCGTAACCGGATCGAAATCGAAGAACCTGGTGTGGTTTGATTGTCTGGCAGCACTGTTCCAGTGGAGGCGAAATCAATCGCGCCAGATAAGGTTTCGACCCGCGCAGGCGGTGCAGTGTGGGCCGGACCATCGCTGATTTCAGCACTCAGACCCCCGGATTCGAGCATCAGGGCATCCTCAAGCGCGGAGCTGGCCGGATCAGTCGCCGCATGCAGAACCTCGGCCTTTTCGAACAGGACGGCTGCCAGATCAGCCTCAACTTCGATCGCGGTACCCAGAAGCTGCAGCGCCACCTGGCGTTTCCGTCTTGAGATCAGCTGCGGCAGGATTCCTTCAAGCAGGGCACGATAGGCCTCGGCCTTTGACGCAGTTGAGCTGCGGTATGCGTCGTGAAGCGGGAGCAGCTCGGGGAAGCGGGTGAAGAATGGCTGTGATTGTGCCTCGCTGGCGCTGAACAAAGCGTCAATTGCTGGCGTGAAGGCAGCAGGTGTCCCGGCGACGGCCTGCAGGGCATCTCTGACCGTCGTCGACATGAGCCCGTTGAAAACCAGAACCTTGCGGAAATCGTCATAAGCGATTTGATCGGGCGCCTCGGCCAGGATCGCCGGCTCTAGCGCAGGGGCAGAATGGTCATAGGTAACCTCGGCCGAGGATGTGGCCTCCAGATATCCGAAGAACTGCTCGGTCGCTTCGGCCCCATAGACCAGAGCCATGTGGGACCGGGCAATACCGCCATCGGGATCGTCCACCAGAACAAAGTCATTGGTGATAGCCGCAAACCCTGCACGCAGATCGCGTGCCAGGGTCGTGATGTTTTCTGCGGGCGGTGTCGTCTGGCCACTTGGGTCATGGTTCAACAGCAGCGCCAGCGCTGTTTCCAGCGACAGGCCTAGCTCGGACAGGCGATGCACCAGATCGATAACCGTCAGCAGAGCGGGTGCAGTGGCGTCTTGCGGGCCATAGGGGTCAAGACCGGTGGCTTGAAGCAAACGCTCCAATCCCGGCACGCTTTGCTCAAGCGCGCGCGCCAACCAGCCGCGACGGTAGATTGCGCTGACCGTCTCGATGGTCAGGGGTGTCGTGTCATCGAACCCCAAAACAGCGACGATCCGGTTAAATTCCGGACCCGTCAATGAAAAGGCCGCGCGCAAGGTTTCAACCTCGGGCAGCAACAGGGTCGCAGGGTCTGTAAGCACACCGCCAAAACCGTCCTCGGCAAAGGCGGGGTTTTCGCGAGCAGGCCGCTGGAACATTTCACGGAATAGCGCGGCGGTTCCATTGGTGCTGATTGGTCCAAAGAGGGCCAGGATCGGGCGCAGCGCGTCCTCGGGCCTTAGCTCCAGCGCATCAAGGGCCGACATGGCGATGCCCAACTGTGGCAGGAGCTCGGCAAAGCCGGCATCCATGCGAGCCAGGTCTACCTGCGCGTCGGCGCCGCCCGGCATCTGGTTCGTCGGATAAAGCGCCGAGATGATAGCATCCGTGTCGGCAATGCTAAGCTCCAGAACACGCAACAGGCGGACGAACCGGTTAATCCGGATAAAGTCATTCCATTCAAGGCGGTTGGACAGCGGATCAGGGTCTGGGTGACGCAGTTCAAGCGCGCTTAGGTCGCACATATCCGACGGGTCTTGCGGATTTGTAAGCACGATCAGACCCATGATCCGGTCGAAAGTAGTGTCATCAAGCAACCATGCCTCGATATCACCCCCAAAGCGTTCAGGCTCGACCCCTGCCGCCATCCGGCTTTGTAGTTCTGCGAAGTTGATCGCGCCGTCCCGGAAGGCCCGGATATCGTCGAAGCCCAGGCCAAGATGCTCAAGCTTCGGGATCAGCGCGGCTCCGGGGTTCACGAACTCGGTCTTTAGGATGTTCACGAGATCAACCGGCGTGATCTCGGTGCGGCGGCACAGGTCGCGCACGCTTTCCAAGCCATCACGCACTTCGGCTGCGCTGGCACCCGCATCAAAACCATAAAGCGAACGCACTGTCAGATCGGGTCGCGCTGACCCGGCAACTGACACGCTTTCGGTCAGGACGGCGTTGAGACCGCGCGAGATGTTCAAGCGCTGCAGCCAGATGTCGCGCCATCCGTACGGTGCATCGTCCAGCGCGTCTGACGAACGCAAGTCGGCCATAACCCGATGTAAAGGCGCGTCGAAACGATTGAACAGGGCCTTCAGTGCCTCCAACGAACGGTCAAACGGCAATGGGATGGGGAACTGGGCGGTGGCCAGCGTGGCATAGGCGGCATCGCGTACAAATTGAGGGCTGGCCAACAACTCGTCAGGCGGTGTTTGACCATCGGTCGAATGACCCTGATATCCACCCAAAGACATGCCGTTGACAACGAAATGCTCAAGCACCTCGTTCACCAAGTCGATGTATGGCACAGGCGTCAGAGTGTTTTCGCAAGTCAGAGGCAGGTGTTGAATATCAGGCCGCCGATCAAGCAACACATCAAGTGGATTGGTGAAGCCGTTCGGAATCTCGGTCGCGGGGCGATCAAGAAACAGCAGAAGATCGACAAGATAGGCTGCGGGGCTGAGGACTGACCGGCAATGCTCGCATCCGCAATAATCCATCGAACCGAAAAGCTCTTCTAATGTGGAGTATGCGAGCACATCGCCAAAATTGTCCGACCCGCCCGGGGTAGGGTTCAAAAACCCGTCAGCAGCGCCCACGCTGGGGCCGATCGCTGGCATCATCCGATGAGTCATATAGGCGGTGGCCAGATTCAGAACCGCTCCATGGACCTGTTCTGCCTTGCGGTAGATCTGCATCGCGACGGCCTCGTTCAGAACGGCCTTGTGGGCGCGCAGGAACTCATCTTGTGGCAGCGCCACGACCGTATAGGCCGAATCCAACCCTGCAGCCAACATGGCATTCATACTGCTGTCGTCGGGCGAGATCTGATAGACCCGCTGAATGCGTGAGATTTCGCGCACCACTTCTGGCGGTTCGTCCAGCGCATTTTTTGCAATAAAGCGCGCAACGGGCTGCTGGCCTATCTGGAAGGTATCGGCATGTTTTGCGAGGAAATCATGCACGTTATTCGACAGCCCTGTATCGACCAATGGCGTCTCCTGCGCCCGGACCATTTCCGCAACAACCGCAGTCGGGAAAGACAGCCGCACCTGAGCGGCCATGAATTCTGCATAGTTGGCGCGTCTTTCGGCGGCATCCCGGCCCTGAACTGCCTCTGGCACGGGGTCGGTGTCATCCATGATCGCGGCCCAGGCATCGGCTTTATGAAAACCCGCCTTCACTAGGCCTCCCAACGTACCGTCCGCATCGCCATCGGTGTCACGGTGCAAGCGTTCGACCAGCTTGGAGTTGTTGAGCGTCAGATAGGCAAGCTTGCCATCGGTCTGCAAACGGGCGGCTTTGTCCTGACCCAACTTACCCTCTACCTCGGTCCAGAATGTATCGAGATCATCACCATGCGCCGCATGGAGCGCGGCAAAAGTTTCGCGCTCGTCATCCCGCGTCAGCGAAAGTGCAAGCAAAGGCTGCATTCCGGCCAAAGCCCCGGGAGGGGGCGTATCCAGCCGCACGCGCGCGGAAACTTCGGTAAATCGGGCAAGGGAGGCATCTGTCTGATCCGCCAGTTTGGCGTCGATCAATCCTTCATCCAGCGCGGATTTCCAGATTTGCGCCACTTTAGCAGGGGGCGTGCGGAAAACCGCGGTGTCATCGGCGGGAACACCTGCACGTAAAAGCGCATAGAACAGGCCAGAGTCGATGCGTTGACCACGCCGTCCAGCGGTCTTGTCAGACAACTGCTGGGATAGCGACGCCAGTGCCACGGCGCGCGCGTCCCAACCTGTTTTATTGGCCAGATATGTGATGTCCTGACGGGTGTCGCTTTCTTCAAGTTTCGACAAGGCACCGTTGAACTGACCAGAGAGCGCCTTGGTCAGTGTGGCGTGTTCTGAAGACAGTTTTGCGGCACTTTCAGCAGGCAGAACCACGGAAAGCTCGGAATCCGGTCCGGCGTCATATTCCACCGCCGAAGCGGCAACCACATCGTCATTCAAACGCACCTGCACCTGAAGGTCTGGTGCATCCTTGCCGCGCTTGGTGATCTGATCTCCGGTAAACACAATCTCGAAGGCACCGCGTTTACCGGTTGTAGCCTTCCCCAGTTCAACGTCGCCGCCGACACCTTTGTCGACAACAACAACAGCAAGGCCATCAACAGCCGCACTTTGCGCACTTATAACGCGACCGCTGACACGGTAGGTGCCAAAATCCGTCGGCGTGTCCAGTCGAGCGACCAGATCGTTAATCACAGCTGCCGTTCTTTTATCGACACTGCCGGTCGGGGACAGATCGGCCTCTTTCTGAACCAGGCGAACGGCTTCAGTGGTGCCTTTTCCGTAGGTCGGTGTGCGGCCATCCTTTTCGCGCGACACGATATCGGCCAGCGCTCGGCGCGCGTTGATATCATTGGCCAGCAGCAAGCCTTCACGCAGCAGTGCCAGCAAAGCGGATTGCAGATCGCCCACCGTAGCGCGGCGCATTCTGGGCTTTAGCGGATGCGTAACTTTGGTCATGAGGAGGTACCCTTTCTGACAACTGCGTTCACCATTTCAAATGGCCTTTGATACCCTGGCCTTGCAGGATCGACATCGTGCCTGCCGCGCCCAGGCCAAGGTATCCAGCGGACCGTCGGAAGAAGCCGCCAACGCCGCCCTGACGATGGCCTGCATCGATTTCGTCCACCCAAAAATCGGCCGCTTCGCGCGCGGCGGTTTTTTCGCCTTTGATTGCGGAGCGAGCTTCGGTTCCGGCCAGTGCAATTGAGCCGAAAGCTGCGAGCCCGGC
Organism: Ruegeria sp. C5; assembly: GCF_056537605.1. Classification (NCBI taxonomy): domain Bacteria; kingdom Pseudomonadati; phylum Pseudomonadota; class Alphaproteobacteria; order Rhodobacterales; family Roseobacteraceae; genus Ruegeria; species Ruegeria sp. C5. The sequence goes on from NZ_JBQFRX010000008.1 coordinate 15,881, forward strand.
GGCAAGGACCGATCCGGCACCACCACCCGTGACGAGCTTGCCCGACACCGAGACCACGTTGAGAGTGCCCGAGGCTGTGCCCTCGACCACATTTGCAGTGCCCACGCCGGTCTCGCCTTCGGCGATTTGCGTGATCCCTGTGCCAACCTGAATGCCGCTGGCCGCCATACCGATCACCATGAGCCCACGGCCCATGACCCCTAGGATGGCGCGGCCCCCGGACAGGGTCTGCGACACTGCCTTGCTGCCCCGCATTGCTTTGGCGAGCTTGGAAATTGAGGTGATTTTGCCTTGCTTATTCACCATGTTCATGGTGTCGACTTTTTGCACCATCGACGCAGTATCGGGCGCAGCGCCCGGGCGGTAGACTTGCACGGTGCCCTTGATCATGCCGGTATTGGTGTCGAATGAGGTCAACATTCCGTTCCCCTGTTTCGGGATCTCGATCAGCGTCCAATTGCCGTTGCCATGCGCCACCAGGTGAGACCGGACTCCGGCGACCTTCACACCCTGGGCATGGGTGGTGTTGACGTCTGCAAAGGAAACCATGGCAGTGGGCGGGTGCGTGTGTGCGATAGCCGTCGTTCCCTTTGGAATCGAGACCTCGGGCTTGGTGGCCGTGCCCTTCAATATCTTGAACGTGTTGTTCTCTTTGATAAGGGCAAACTCCTGCACGCTGCCTTCGGTGTTCCTGACCTGAGTCGCCAGCGCATCAAGCGTCTCAAGACCCTTCTGCAACGATGCAACTTCAAGGCCTCCGTTGGGCACAGTGGGCGGCGCAGTGCCCTCGGGATCGTCGAGCGTTACCGGGTTGTTATAGGCATAGGCATAAAGGTTCAGCCCACCTTCAATTCCGATGGGATCGGCGCTGATCCATCGGCCGAGCCAAGGGGCGGCATAGCGGGCACCATGATGGTTAAGCCCGGTTTCGGCATCCCGCTCCATCGCGGTATATCGAAAACGTTTCGGACCTAGGCCAGCGGTGGCAACGCCTTGATAGGTGGTGCTGCCGAAGGGGCTGTATTCCTCGTAAGACAGAACATTGCCGTTCTCGTCCAGTTCGATCCCCACACTGCCCACATGGTTACTGTGCTGATAACGAATGACGCGGCTGACCGCACCACCGGCGATCGTCGTCTCAACCAATGCGATACGGCCAGCTTCGTCCCCCACATGCAGGGTCTCTCGGGTCCGCGGGTTTGCACCCGGTTCGCGGATAATGTCGAACCCACCCAGCGAGATCGTTTCGCGCCGAATGGCTCCTGCAGCGGTTTCTGTCACTTTTCGGATGCGAGTCCCGTCAGATGCGTAAACAAAGAATGTGCGGTCCCCTTGGTGCGCCAGGCCGTCCGCATCATCAGGTCCAACTGCCTGACGGCGGCACATGCGCAGTTGGTTGTCGTGGTCCCATGAGATCTGATCGAGATGAGAAAGGCGCAGCATGTTGCCCATCGCATCATAGCCGTCACCGCCCTGACTGATGATATCATTCAAGGCACCGACCGATGTTTGACTTAAGCGGTTCGAGGATACCCCCGCGGCCAGATCGCTGTCCTCGCCATAGGTGTAGGTCCGCGTCCAACCGGGCGCCACCGGATCAGAGCCCCGGTGGCGCATCTCAATCAAGTTGCCCGCAATGTCATAGTGAAAACGCTCAAGATACCGGCCAAGGGCGAAACCATCACCGCGGTGTGGCAGCCGGGTTCGCGCGGCGTCGTTATAGCTGTGGGCGCTGGGTGCGCCGCCTTGCTGGCCCAGATGTTCGCGGCCCGTCGCCTCGATCAAACGATGCAGGGCATCAAACGTATAGTCGTTAGAGGCATCAACACGGCGATTGCGGAAAAAGATCTGCTGTTGCGCGCTGTCGCGGATGTGGGTCACGTGGCCAGACACATCGTATATCATGTGCTGCGCCTGCAAGTGGCATCCTGGCCAGCCTGCAACTGGCGGTGTCGGACAGTCCAAGCCAAAACCCGTTGCATCGCGCCGGGTGATGATGCGTTCGGTGAGACGGGTCAACGGATCATGCAGGATTTCTGTTTCAACCGCGTTGCCATAGATGATGCGTTCGCGGTCGCCCCAAGGGTTATATGCAATGCTTGAGACCACGGCATGATCCGCAGTGGCGGGATCCAACAAAGTGTCAGGTGCCGCGGGTCGTGCGTGCCAGGTGTCCACCCGATCAAGCCGCGAGGACGGGTTATAGCGGTACTGCACAACCTGGATGCGCGCGCCCGGCGATTGCGATTGCAGCGGCACCAGTTGGACCGGACGGTCCAGCGCGTCAAAGCGGGTTTGCCCTGCGAAAATCTCGGGCTCAGTCGCCACGGGTGTGGCCCAATCGAGCGTGGTGCGAAACTCCTGCGCCAGTTGCCGCTGGCTGCGGATTGGGTTGCCTTTGAAATCATGGGCCAAAATTTCCATCGTGCCGGATTGGTCGCGGCTGATCGCAATGCGTTTGCGATGGTTCAGGGCTTCGGGCGTCGGCAGCGATTCTCCGTAGATCGTTTCATCGATCCGCAGCTCAGGACCCGCATTGATGCTTAGATGAGTGGCGATGGGTCGGCGCAATACATCGAATTCGTGGCGCAGCCGGTGGTCGCGCGCATCCCACGTAAACGCCGTTTCGCCACTTACATCCGTTAGCCGCCAACGGGTACCGCCCTCCATACTGTCGGTCCGAATGGCGGTGCTGAGCATGTCGAAAGCGGTACGCTGAACCTCGCGCCCAAGCTCATCCCAGGTTCGGCGCGTATTGCCTTCGATATCGATTTCGGTCGCAACGCGGTGGAGTGTCTCGGTCGGTAGGGTGCCCGGGGCCGTGTTGCTGTAGAGCGTGCGGTTCGTGGTGAGGCGCGCGATCAGCGCACCACGGGTATCCGCCAATGCCCGCATCGGTGTGTCATCATAAAGCGCCGATTTCGATGCAGCCTCAGTGGCGCGCTGCCGGTCTTCGGGATCGGGGAAACGGGTAGCCAACGCCTGCGCTTGCGCCGGATCAGTGCGCAGCGCGTGCCAAGTGGGTAAATAGGCAGCCTGCGGCAACCTACGGAAATGGTCGCCAAGATCGGGGTCTTGGGCGGGATCCGAAATCAGTACAGTATCGCCCGGGTCCCATGTCGTCTGGTCCCAAACAGAAAACCGGTGTTTGCTCCATGTATGATCGGGATTCAAAATCCCGATCTCTCTGCCCAATGCGTCGTAGAAGAAAATTGGGCTTACACCGATGCGGATGTCGGACTCATAGGTCGGGCGATCTGTGAAGAACGGTTCGAACTGTCGAACAATATTGCCTTTGTTGTTGCGCACTTGCCAGCTGGTACCGACCCAGCGTGGCGACGGCGATGCGGACATAACCGGTCGACCATCAGGACCCAACAGGATGTTCCCCGAGCCATCACGCGTTGGGACCGGACCGTCTTCGGCCTGAATCTTGCGTTGAATTTCCTGCCCCATCCCATCTGTAAAGGTAAGTTCGGCCAGGAACGGTGTGGTTTGACCCGGCAAAAGATCACTGTCGTGAACCTCTCGATGCAGGGAAAGACCGATGACGGGTGATGGGACAGGATCCCCACGAGAGTGATAATAGGCCCAGGGATCATAAACATAACGCATTGTCGCGCGCCCAAGTGCTGCCAGAGCTTCAGGTCCACGCGGATTAGTCAGCACTTGGGTGCGTGCTGCAGGCACCAGTGTCGGATCAAAGCCATCCAGCCTGTCACCTTCGTCGGGCCCATCGACCTTGCCCATTCGGGCCATGCCGGTCACGCGGCCATAGGCGTCAAAGACCACCTCGCTGCGATTACCGTTCTCATCGGTCAATACCAAGGCTTGCAAAACGCGATAATCCTGTCGGCGTTCGGTGATTGCGCCTGCTGGACCGGTCGAGCGTACCCCTGCCGACATGCGATTGCCCAATGCGTCCTGCGTTTCCTCGATCAGCAGGTCGAAAGCGTCATAGCGGGCTGTTGTTTCCGTATGTGTTGCAGGCTGATGGAACGGGTCCCGCAGGCGATGTGGTCGAAAGAAATGCTGTCGTGCAAATGCCAGCTCTTGCGCGGGCGTATCACCGCTTGAGGGCGACAAAAGCTGACGGTCCGATGGGCGCCACCACTGGCCGTCGCCGTCAATCTCGGTGTATCCCGCCTGCGCCATCTCGGCCGCACCAACGCGGCCTCCATAAACCTGCGTGACAAGACCCGGCGTGAAGGCCAGTTGGAAGCTTTGATGGAGAAGCCCCAAACTGCCCATCTGGCCAAGCGGCAGTGGGCCGGTCAGCGTATCATCCCTGAAGTACTGACGGCGGTGTTCGATCAGACGACGCTGCACCTGACCCGCGGTTGGGGTCGCTTCATAAGCAAGATCGGCTGCAGCGTTCGCCTCTGTCTCGATCTCATCAAAGGACAAACGCGTACCCGGCGCTGGGCTTAAGCCGGTAAGCTCAAAGCTTTGTTCTTCACATGACACCGGGGCGCGGTAGGTTTGATCTGTCGCGATCAGGTCCGTGACGCGCCGCGTGTGTAATACCGCATGTAACTGCGCCTGACGCGCCTGATCTTCAGGCGTCAGCGTCGGATCAGGTGTTTGCCGGCCATACATGACATCGACGCGGCGCAGTTCAGTCCCAAACGGGTCAACCTCCAGTATGACCTGATGCTGAAGGCGTGGGTCATCGGGGATCCGCTCATAATGCGCGGTTAGACTTTCCCGGGCATGGGTCAGAAACACGGCATGACGGTTGGGTCCACGGGATTGCAGAAGATGCACAGTCTGCGTTTGCTCGACCACCTGATAGGGGTGACCGTTGGGATAGCCGGGCTTCGCCCTGCCATCGAGCGCATAGGTTTCACGCCGAAGCACCGTGCCGCGAAGCGCGCGCGCAGCCTCGCGGGTTTCTCCGGTTGTCAATCCGGGTGGCAACACCGTGTCTGGCAAAAGCCGCCGTCGCGCTTCAACATCGTCGTCACGCCAAGCGGGTGCGCGCCAGTATTCCCCACGATCCTGCCCATCAAGCAGACCAGCCAAGACATCGGGCAGACTACCTTGGTCGAGATACACGCCGGTATGAAACCATGTTCTGGTCAGTACGGGCGGAACATGAGATGCCGGGTCTTCGTTTGATGCCAGTGGCCCCAGCGCATCTGACGAGAGCGTCGCAAATTCCTCGGTGTCCCATTGTTCGACCATGCCGAACCCGCGAAACTCGCGCTCGACCCCGTCGAAATGACCATGGTGAAAGGCAAAGCGAGATACGAACCGTGTCTGCGCCACACGATCATGTGTGACGATGCGATCAACGACCTGCACGGGGAAGGGCAGCCGGGTGGCCCAAGGACGACCCTCATAAAGGTCCTGCAGATAAAACCGCGACGACGAGGCATAGCGCAATTCGGTCTCGCCACCGAAATTGTTGACATATCGGGTCATGAGGTGCGGTTTTTGTCCGCCCATCAGATCGACGTAACGCAGAGGCTGACCTGCGTCGCGGGACAAAGTAGAGGACCACACAAGACAGGCGGTGCCCGTTCCAAATAGATCGAGCAGATCAACCGAAGTTTCGGTATCAAGCGGCGGCACATTCCCTAGGCGTCGACGCGGTGCAAGCCGGTTGCCAGACATGTTGAAATAGAGGTCGATACCTTCTGCACCCAGATAGACAATGTCGGTGGTGCCCGAGCCGTCGATATCCGTCAGGCGCAGGCGGCTGCGGTCGAACATCTCGAGGCGATCAAATTGCGGCGCGTCGTCCATAGCCACTTTGGTGCCGAAACGCCCATATCCGCAATTGGGCCAATAGGCGACTTCACCACAGCGGATACGAACCAGATCAGACAATCCGTCGCCGGACATATCCGCCAGAAAAATTGCAGCCTCAGGATCGGAAAACACAAGTCGGGGTCCGTCAGTGTCGTTCCATGGCTGCGCTTGCCTGCGCGCGGGGCCAAACCCGGCCTCGCCTTCAGAGGGGTGCCAGACAAAAGCGGTGTCCTCGGTCAGAAGAATGTCTGCAAGGCCATCGCCAGTCAGGTCAACCATCTTCATGCTGTCATTGGACGCATCTACATGTGGCCAATATTCAAACGCGCGGAAGTCGGACCAACCTGATTGCGCGTCGCGCTCATGGAACCCCGGGGTTGTCCGGTCCATTACCACCAGATCCGGGCGACCATCACCAGCAAGGTCCATCCATTGGCCTGACTCAGCAAATGCAGGCCGCTCGGCAACCAGCACGGGGGCCGCAAAGCGCGCCGTGCCGTTCATTGGCCCAAGGTTGCGAGTGTAATGCCAGGCACCCGGGGTCGAGGTCAGAATTCCACCAACACCGTCACCGTCCAAATCAACCCAGTTTGCCGGATCGGTAAGTCCGGCCGGAGCGCCTTCGGTCTGCCCGCGGTCAAGGCTGTGCACAATATCGTTCACCTCGGCCCGGCTATATGTGAATTCCACGGGCGGAATCGCCTGACGCCGATAGGCAAGGAACGTGGCTCCGTTCACATCGCGCGGTGCAACAGTATCGTCCGGAGCGAAGCCCGACTGCGCGACCGCCATGAGGAATGAGCCATAGCGCGTACTGCCGAGGTGCTGACGCTCGTCATCAGTGTCAGCACCGGGAGGGGTGAAATCGTCATAGGAAAACTCAGTTGCCTTCACGAGACCGCGATAGCCCGGTTCGCCCGTCGGCAGGTCGGGGATATCGTGAAATGTCAGAATTCGATGGCAGCGGCGATAGCGCCGAACCTCAAAGCCCGCGCGGTAGCTTGATGTGGGGTCCGGGCGCACTTGCCAATTTCGGCCGGGATCAGCGGATGCATGGACAAACTCATTCTGCGCGTCCGCCGCCACGTTGGGATCAGGTGCGATTGGCATCAGGTGGTCTTCGCCATAATCGAATACGACCGTGAACAGCCATCCAGCTGCATTCACATCCGGATCAACCAAACGAGAGACCCGATTACCATAGCGGATGCGTTTCAGGTACCGCTCGGCTGTGCGGGACCGATTGGCTTCGTGCGCCTGCGCCTGATCGATGCCAACTGCGTCTTCGGCGACATGCTCGTATCGGATGGCGTTGCCTTTGTCGTCGAAGGTCTCGGACAACAACCAGCGAAATACACGGGCGGGGTCGTTCGGGTCTGCCACCCTTGATAGGCCTGACGCGCCATAGATCGAAGTGACGTTTTCGCGCGACGTGACACGCCAATGCGCGATACCCGTCGCCTCGTCTGTCCACCGCTCAATGCGGGCAAAAGTGCTTTCGATCCGTGGGTGGAACCTGTGGATGGTCACACCTGGAAACCGCGCGCGATCTTCCCATTGTGCCCCCTGAGAATCGAGCAGCGGCACCAGATCTTCAGACCCCGAAATCAGGAAGACATCAGATCCGGCGGCATCGTCGTATTGGGGCAGGCCTTTTTCCGTTTTGCGCGTGATCTCGGGCAGCGAAAGTGACCATCCAAAGCCGAAAATGCCGCTGCTGGTGCCAGCCTCATAGCTCAGTTGCAACTCTGGTGTGAAACCACCGCGCCCGGGGCTGACAGGAACCGGAATCGTCAAAGACGCAGACCCGGTCACCGGGTTCGAGGTAATCTTTTCACCAATACCAGAAATCGCGCCACCGCCTTTCGGCAGATTGAGCGACAGCACATCTTTGTTGGCGCCATTGTCACCTGAAATGGCGGAAGCTTCCGACCTTTGGGGTCGGGAAATGGCAGTGGAGCCTAACATTTGGCCACCATAAATTCGTCATAAAAATATCAGCGCCACAGGGGTGCTTTACGTAGGGTAAGCAATCGGAAACCGCTGGGTCAATGCAATCAGATGGGATCGGCGATTGTCTGCCATACCGTTCTGGTTGTGTTGTTAAGCACAACCTCGCAAGCCTTGGACAAGGCTACAAAGTTTCATTGCGCCGGTGGTTTATCACCGGGTTGCTGGGTCCGAAAGAAACAGAACCGGTACGGGTAAGGCAGGCTTTGCGGGCGATGCCGATCCATGTGGACCAGCTAGAATCAGCGATCCGGCTAGCGGACGCGCCTGAGGTAAACGTAATAGGCGCCATCACCGCCATGGCTTATATGTGCGGGTGTTACCTGCAGCACCGCTTGTGCAAGTGGCGGAATAGACAACCAGTGGGGCACCTGATTGCGCAAGACCCCACGCGGCGTTGGAATGGGTCCCGGTTCGTCCCGGTCCTTGCCCTTGCCGGTGATGACAAGCACCAGCCGTTTGCCCTGTGCCTGTGCGGTCAGGACGAACCGAACCAATGCGGGATGGGCTGCGCTCATGCGCATCCCGTGCAGGTCCAGCTTGCCTTCGGGCTTGAGCTTGCCGCGTTTCATGCGACCAAAAGACTTGGTGTCCATCTGCACCGGATTTGTCCGTAAACCTTCGGTGATCGATGGCTTCAGGTTATTCCGTGACGGTTTGGTTGGCGCAGTCTGACCCAGTTCAAAGGCTTCTATCCGCGCCTTGGGCGTTTTGGTCGGTTTGGGCTTGGGCAAGGTAGTGGGGTGCACAGTCTGAGGCAGTTCGGGGTGCAAACGCTCAGCCTGTTTGGCCACCTTGCGCCACAAATCGATCTCATCCGCAGTCAGTTTGCGCCGGGTCATCAGAACTCATCCGGTAACAGGGCGTAGGCCCTCTGGATCGGCAACAGCACAACCATACGGCCGGGATCCTTCAAGCGACCGGCGGCCTGCCCGGCATCATCCCCTGTGCCAAAGAAAATGTCGGCACGTTGCGCACCCTTGATCGCCGATCCGGTGTCTTGTGCGATCATCAATCGGCGCAGCGGGTTTTTGCCATCCTTTTCTACCCAAACTGGCGCGCCCAAAGGTGTATAAGCCGGATCTGCCGCGATACTGCGCATCGTGGTCACTGAGCGGTTCATGGCGCCTAACGGCCCGAACTCGGGCGCGACACGCGTCACTTCACGGAAGAAAACATACGAAGGGTTGTGTAGTAACAGCTCAGCCCCGGCTTCAGGGTTTTTGCGTACCCAGGTCCGGATCATCTGCGCGCTGACCTGGTGCGCGCCCAGCGCACCCCGTCGGACCAGTTCCGCGCCGATCGAGCGATAGGGATGCCCATTCGCACCGCCATATCCAACCCGCAATGCACCGCCATCGGGCAGACGTATCCGGCCCGAGCCTTGAATTTGCAGAAAGAACAGCTCAACAGGGTCATCGACCCACGCTATCTCAAGGCCCCGACCTGTCAGGGCGTCACCGGTCAGCAGGTCACGGCGACTGAGCCACTTGCCCGCCTCTCGCGCCTCGGGCGGCATCCGGTAGAGTGGATAGCGGTATTTGTCAGTTGGGGTTTTCGACCCATCCAGTTCAGGTTCAAAATATCCGGTGAACAGGGCGTCATCGCCGTCTTCGACCAGAACAGGACGAAAGAACAGCTCGAAAAAAGCCCGCGCCGCGCCAGGTTCATAACTCTGAGCCACGCCACACAGCGCCTGCCAATCAGGATCGTCCAGATCACCACAGGTGTTCAGAAAAACCGAAAGGGCCGCCCCGTGATCGTCGGCGGCCCAGCCATCGAGGTCATCGAATGACAGGATGGATCGCGTCGCCTCGGCTCCGGCGGCGCTGGCAGTGGTCATGACGACCCCCAGAAATAGCGACCGGAGCGCTGCAATCATGCGTCCGTGGCAACAAGCAGCCAGTTCGGATCGTCCGCGCCCATGACACGGGCAAAGGTCCAGCTGTCCTTTTGGCGTTTGACGGTGTTCGGGTTGCCTTCGACAATATCCCCGCCGCGATCGCGCACGACCGACGTCAGCTCACCGATAAAGCGCATGGTGATCTCGGCCTGATTGGTATCCTTATCGAAGGTCGCATCGACCAGTGTGGTTTCACGCACCCCGATGAATTCGGCTTCGATGGTCAGACCTTTGTCTTCGCGATCCGCAACAACCGATACAAAACTGTCGAATACTTCTTCGGACAGGAACGGCTGGATTTCGTCCAGATTGCCCTTTTCAAAGCCCATCACGATCATCTCATAGGCGCCGCGCGCGCCCTGTACAAATTCGCTGACAGAAAAACTGGGTTCGACCCGCTTCATTGCGGCCAAAGTTTGCGCCTGTTCACTGTCTTCGGCTACATGGTCGGTGATGTCGTGATCTGGCCCGCCTTCAATCACTTCGAAATCACGGCGCGCGCCATTGGTATCAGGCTGTTGCTGAAGGGGCGGTTTCTCAAAACCTTCGCGTGTACCCAACACGCTTTTCAAGCGCAGGATCAGGAAAATGGCAATTCCGGCCAGCACCAGAAGCTGGATCAGGGGTGAGTTCATTTCGTCCTCTTTTCAGAACCCGGGCTTTGTATACGCTGCCCTCTGCCACTATGTAGGTGACAGTCGGGGCCAAGTCCACAGCCCGGACCATGCTAAAGGATACCGCAAATGTACTTGTTCTTGGCTTTTTTATTGGTTCCGATCATCGAGATCGCCCTGTTTATCCAGGTTGGCGGTCTGATCGGGCTTTGGCCGACGCTTGCAATCGTGGTTCTGACTGCCGTTCTGGGCACGGTTCTGGTGCGGACACAAGGTCGCATGGCGCTGGCGAATTTGCAGCGATCCTTTGCCGAATTGGACGACCCAACCGAACCGCTGGCCCATGGGGCGATGATCTTACTGTCCGGTGTTTTGCTGCTGACACCTGGGTTTTTTACCGATGCCATTGGTTTTGCGCTGCTTGTTCCCGGCATCCGGGTCGCAGTGTTCCGCTATCTCAAGTCTAAGGCGACCATCACGCATTTTCAAATGGGCAGCGGCGCACAATTCAGGTCGGGGCCAAACCCGTTTGATCAGGACGATGTGATAGATGGCGAATTCACCGAGGTTCGCCCTCGCCAGAACTCCGGAAAGCCGTCGAAGTGGGTGGAAGGCCCGCACCAGCATTGAGCTATCCGGCCCAAATTGCTAAGCAGTGCCGAATTTCAATTCCGGAGAAGTTTCATGGCTGACGAAAGCCCTGCAGAAAACACCGCCGCACAGGCAGCCCCTCAGATCCAGATGCGCGTTCTGGGACAGTTCATTCGCGACATGTCCTTTGAAAACGTCATGGCGCAAAAAGGCGTCTCAGGCGACGTACAGCCCGAGATTTCAGTTCAGGTCAACCTGGACGCAAAGAAGCGCACGACCGAGCACCAGTATGAAGTCTCGATCAAGCTAAAACTGACATCCAAGGCCAAGGGCCTGGAAGACGTCCTGTTCCTGTGCGAAATCGACTATTGCGGCCTGTTCCACGTGGAAGGTGTGCCCGAAGATCAAATGCATCCGTTCCTGATGATCGAATGCCCGCGCATGCTGTTCCCGTTCCTGCGCCGCATCGTCAGCGACATCACACGCGACGGTGGCTACCCGCCGGTCAACCTGGATAACATTGATTTCGTGGCGCTCTATCGCAACGAACTGGCGCGCCGTCAGGCGGCCGCTCAAGAGCAAAAAACCGACGCCTAAGGTTTTGGTCCGCGTCTGGTTCGTGTCAGGCGCGGGTCCACAGGGCGTTCTCGCCCAGCTTTTCAACAAATTTCTGATGTGCTGCGCGCTCATCCTCGGTGATCCGGGATGGCAGGGCATCCGGTCGCGCTGTCGGGCGCCATTCCTCACCACCGCCAGACGCTGCACTTGCCGACGTTGACAATCCAAAGTCGGGCTGACGGCCTCCGATCAGCTCCAGATACACTTCGGCCAGAATTTCCGAGTCAAGCAGCGCGCCGTGCAGCACCCTGTTCGAATTGTCGATGCCAAACCGGCGGCACAATGCATCCAACGAAGCGGGTGATCCCGGAAACCGTTTGCGGGCAATGGCCAGCGTGTCGATTGCCTGATCCATCGGGATCAGCGACACCCCCATCCAGCCCAGTTCGGCGTTCAGAAACTTCATGTCGAACGAAGCGTTGTGGATCACCAGCTTGGCGTCACCCACGAATTCACGAAACCCTTGCCCAACCTTGGCAAAGACAGGTTTGTCCTTCAGCGTCACTTCGCCCTTTTCCGGCGGGCGCGGGTTTTCCAGCAGGTCGGGGCCGATGCCATGCACACCAAATGCCTCTTCCGGCATAGAACGCTCGGGGTTGATGTAGACGTGATAAGTTTCTCCTGTGGCAACGTGGTTCCACAGCTCAACCGCGCCGATCTCGACGATCCGGTCGCCGCTTTCGGGATCAAACCCTGTGGTCTCGGTATCGAGTACAATCTCACGCATCTGCCAACCCTGCCCGTATCTGCCTGACGATATCCTGCACCTGCGCGCGAGCATGGTCCAGAGTATCCGTGACAATCACGAAATCCGACCGCCCGCATTTCTCTTCGTTTGGCATTTGCTTGGAGCGAATCTGCTCAAACTGCGCCTCATTCATCGTGCCGCGCGCCATGACCCGTCTTTTTTGTTCTTCAGCAGAGATTGAAACACAAGCAACAGCATCCATCGCCGCATCACCACCGGTTTCAAACAACAGCGGAATGTCGAATACCAAGATATCGGCGGACGACGAAGAACGAAATGAGGCGCGATCCGCCGCTACCAGAGGGTGTACGATTTTTTCAATTGTTTTTAGCGCGTCAGGATCATTCGCAATGATTTGCTTCAATGCATCCCGGCTGACCGCATCCTCGGCAATGGCGGTGGGAAACGTAATCCGCACGGGCTCAACCGCCGCGCCGCCCTTTGCATAGAGCCGATGCACCGCAGCATCCGCATCCCAAAGCGCACAGCCTTCATCTGCAAACATCTGAGCGGTCGTGCTTTTTCCCATTCCGATTGATCCGGTGAGCCCCAGCGCAAAACTCATGCCAAGGCCGCCGCGCGGGTTTCAGCGTCCACTTCGGGGCGAACACCGAACCAGCGTTCAAACCCGGGAACAGCTTGATGCAGCAACATTCCCAGCCCGTCGACCGTTGTACATCCAACCTCTTCCGCCTGTTTTAACAGATGCGTTTGAAGCGGCGCGTATACCAGATCGGTGACAACAGCGCCGGGTTGCAATCCATCCAGTGGAACGCGTAACTCTGGCTGCCCTTGCATACCCAAAGACGTGGTGTTCACGACTAGTTCTGCGTCTTCGATCACATTTCCCGCCTGCACCCAGTCAACGACCGTAATCCGTTGGCCGAACTCTTCCTTCAAATGATCCGCACGGGTGCGGGTGCGGTTGGTCAACAGGATTTCAGGCACTCCGGCTTCTGCCAGCGCTTGAAGCACCGCCCGCGCAGCACCGCCCGCACCAAATACAACCGCAGGCCCATCCTGCGGGTTCCAATCGGGCGCACCGCTGCGAAGATTGGCCATGAACCCGTAGCCATCCGTATTATCCGCGTGAATTGAACCATCCTCGCGGAATACAAGCGTATTTGCCGCCCCGATGACTGAGGCACGGTCCGAGACATGATCCGCCAACCGCAAAGCAGCCTCTTTATGCGGTACGGTCACGTTGGCCCCAACAAACCCAGCCTTGGGTAGTGTCCGCAGAACGGTTTCCAGATCGGCCGGGGCGGCATCCATTGGGATGTAGTGCCCCACCAATCCATAGGTTTTCAGCCAATGCCCGTGCAGTTTTGGCGAGCGGGAATGTGCAATGGGTTGCCCAATCACGCCGGCCAGAGGAACGCGATGCTCCGTCATTGATCGATTACTCCCTTTGCGGCCAGAAAATTGAGCAACTCTAACAGGGGCATACCCAAAACATTAAAATAGTCGCCGTCAATGGTAGCAAACAGGCGCACGCCTTCTTCTTCCAGTTTATAAGCCCCCACTGCGTGCCGAATACTGTCCCAGTTCCGCGCCACGTAATCACGTAAATAAGCATCCGAGCTGGCCCGCATCCGCAAACGCACCTGACCGACTTGCCGCCAGATGGGCTCACCATCCTGATAGATCACCGCCGCCGACAGCAACATATGTCGCTTGCCGCGCATTGCTTTAAGCTGCGCCAGTGCTTCTTCCGGCGTTTCCGGCTTCGACAGCATCTGACCTTCGAAATCCAGAACCTGATCGCAACCCAGAACCATAGTGCCGGGCACTTTGTCACTGATCTTACGTGCTTTCATTTCGGCAAGCGCATCGGCAACATCACGGGGCGGAGCTCCCTCAGCCATCAGGGCGCGTTTGGCTGTGTCTTCATCCACCCGCGCGATCTGAACCGAAAACGGGACGCCTGCGTTTCTGAGCAACTGCGCGCGGATCACGGACCCTGAGGCAAGGACTATGGGGACAGTCATGTGGAAAACCCCGTGTGCAAATCAATGAGTAGTCTCGAATGGTTTGTATGGCTTTCCGGTTGACACGCAACCCCGGGAATTTGGCGCAAGACTTCCCCGAGTCGCCCGGATCCTGTCCAGACGGGACAAGGATAAGTTGGAATACTCGGATAAGCATCCCGTCCTGGATTGTTCCAATGGTTATCCACAATTCAGCCCGAGCTTTTATCTCATAATTTATTGTTATTAATAATTTTTTTTTCTTGATCAACAGATTCTGCGCCGATGTGCTTCACTTTTTCCACCTGGGGAAAAAGGCAGGACAAAAAAGTAATCCACCGAATTTGACCTCCCTACAAAACCATCATCCTTTTTCTTTCTTATTTTTTTTATTAGGAGGGTTTCAGGTAAGCCCGGAATACCCAATGACCGATATTCTTTTCGCAATATACCCTTGGGTGAAATCGCTGCACATCATGGCCGTGATTTCATGGATGGCTGGTTTATTCTATCTGCCCAGATTGTTCGTGTATCACGTTGAAAAGGCGCAAGCCGTAGAGGGTGCGCAACAGATTTTCTTTGAAATGGAAGAAAAGCTGCTGCGTGTGATCATGCGCCCCGCAATGGTCGTGGCTTGGGTTTGCGGGCTGATCATGGTGTTCACGCCTGGTATTGTCGGATGGGATTGGAGCTGGCCGTGGGTCAAAGGCGCAGCAGTGATCGGCATGACATGGTTTCACCATTGGCTTATGGCTCGGCGCAAGGACTTTGCTGAGGGGCGAAATAAGCTGACTGGGCGGCAGTACCGCATGATGAATGAGGTTCCGACCGTTCTAATGGTTGTTATCGTTCTAGCGGTCGTTGTGAAGTTCTGAGGGCCTGTTTGACTCTTCTTAGGTAAGCGCTTATCTAACGCGTAACGCGCCCGTCCGGGCGAGGTATCTTCCGTTCTGAAATTCCACTCTGGTGCCGCGATCCAAGCGGCCGAGGTTCGTATCATCATGACAACTGAATCCCTGAATCTGGCCGATCTGAAGGCCAAAAGCCCCAAAGACCTTCTGGCCATGGCCGAGGAGCTTGAGGTCGAAAACGCCTCAACCATGCGCAAGGGCGAGATGATGTTTCAGATTCTGCGCGAACGTGCGGATGAGGGCTGGACCATCGGTGGCGACGGCGTGCTGGAGGTTTTGCAAGACGGGTTCGGGTTTCTGCGTTCGCCCGAAGCGAACTATCTACCCGGACCGGATGACATTTACGTTTCGCCTGACATGATCCGCAAGCATTCGCTGCGCACTGGAGATACGGTTGAAGGTGAGATCAAAGCGCCTGACGAGAATGAACGTTACTTTGCGCTGACAAATGTCACCAAGATCAACTTTGAAAATCCGGACAAGGCCAAACACAAGATTCTGTTCGACAACCTGACGCCTCTGTATCCGGATGAGCGTCTGAAGATGGAAATCGAAGATCCGACCATCAAGGACAAGTCTGCTCGCGTGATCGATTTGGTTTCGCCGATTGGTAAAGGTCAGCGATCGCTGATCGTGGCGCCTCCGCGGACTGGTAAGACGGTGATCCTGCAGAACATCGCGCATTCCATCGAGCAGAACCACCCGGAATGTTATCTGATCGTCCTGCTGATCGACGAACGCCCGGAAGAGGTGACCGACATGCAACGCTCGGTGAAGGGTGAGGTTGTGTCTTCGACCTTTGATGAACCCGCGACTCGCCACGTGGCCGTGTCGGAAATGGTCATCGAAAAGGCCAAGCGCCTGGTCGAGCATAAACGAGATGTTGTTATTCTGCTCGATTCGATAACAAGACTTGGTAGGGCATTCAACACTGTGGTGCCATCTTCGGGTAAAGTTCTGACCGGTGGTGTGGATGCAAATGCTCTGCAACGGCCCAAGCGCTTCTTTGGTGCTGCGCGGAACATCGAAGAAGGTGGATCGCTGACCATCATCGCCACCGCCCTGATCGACACCGGCAGCCGGATGGACGAAGTGATCTTCGAAGAATTCAAAGGCACCGGTAACTCGGAAATCGTTCTGGATCGTAAGATCGCAGACAAACGCGTGTTCCCGGCAATCGACATCCTCAAATCCGGCACCCGGAAAGAGGATCTGCTGGTCGACAAGGGTGATCTGGCCAAGACATTCGTTCTGCGCCGCATCCTCAATCCGATGGGCACAACAGATGCAATCGAGTTCCTGTTGTCGAAGTTGAAACAAACCAAGACGAACGGCGAGTTCTTCGATTCAATGAACACCTGACAAGGTTCTGGCACTGACGCGGGGGCTATCAATGGATACGATTTTCGCCCTGGCCAGCGCCAAGGGCAAAGCAGGCGTGGCTGTGATCAGGCTTTCTGGTCCGCAGGCACATGCCTCCGCCAATGAGTTGTCTGGCGGGGGCCTGCCAAGGCGTGGAATGACAGTACGAACACTCAGCGCGTCGGATGGATCGCGGTTGGATGAGGGCTTGGTTCTGACGTTTCAGGCCCCGTCCAGCTTTACCGGCGAAGACGTGGCCGAGCTTCAGATTCACGGAAGTATGGCGTCAGTCAACGCTGTGCTGACCTCTCTTTCGGATATGGACGATCTTCGGCTGGCCGAACCTGGTGAGTTCACGCGTCGTGCACTGGAAAACGGCAAGATGGATCTGGCGCAGGTCGAAGGCCTTGCTGATCTGATTGATGCAGAAACCGAAGCACAACGGAAACAAGCGCAGACGATTTTGGCTGGTGCTTTGGGCACATTAGCAGAAGGTTGGCGGCGTGATCTGATCCGCGCGGCCTCCTTGTTGGAAGCCGTGATTGATTTTGCTGATGAAGAGGTGCCGACAGATGTATCACCTGAGGTTCGGACGTTGATCTCTGGTGTGATGGCCGAATTGACCCAAGAAGCCAAAGGTGTTCGGATCGCCGAGCGCATTCGCACCGGTTTTGAGGTCGCCATAGTTGGTCTTCCGAACGCAGGAAAATCGACCTTGCTGAATGCGTTGGCAGGGCGGGAAGCCGCTATTACCTCGGAATATGCCGGGACAACCCGTGATGTGATTGAAGTTCGTATGGACTTGGACGGATTGCCTGTCACGCTGCTGGACACGGCTGGTTTGAGGCAAACCGATGATCACGTTGAAAACCTGGGAATTGAACTGGCGCGCAAACGGGCAGAGGCGGCCGATCTACGAGTATTTCTGTCGGATGAGCCTGATCAGCTAGGTGTACCGATGCAGGCAGATGACATTCATGTTCTGCCAAAATCTGACCTGCGTGAGCCCTTTTCCGGTGGTATATCGGGGAAAACCGGGCACGGGATTGACCAGTTGATAGACAACATATCGCGTGTACTGACTGTTCGAACAGCTAGCCATGGTGTTGCAACGCGGGAACGTCACCGTATTGCGATGACTAAAGCATCGGACGCACTTGCGGCTGCGCGAGATGTTCTGGAATCAGGTCCGGACATGTATGATATAGCTGCTGAAGAGTTGAGAACGGCAATTCGGTCGCTTGAATCTTTGGTTGGCAGGATTGATGTCGAAACCCTTTTGGATGAAATCTTCGCAAGTTTCTGTCTGGGAAAATAGGGAGTGTTTCACGTGAAACATTCGAGATTTGATGTTGTAGTCATTGGCGCTGGACATGCCGGTACCGAAGCTGCCCATGCGGCAGCACGGATGGGTGCGAACACGGCGCTGGTTACTTTGTCCGAACAGGACATCGGTGTCATGTCCTGCAATCCTGCGATCGGAGGGCTAGGGAAAGGTCATCTGGTCCGTGAAATCGATGCAATGGACGGGGTCATGGGTCGTGTGGCTGATCGTGCCGGCATTCAGTTTCGTCTATTGAACCGACGTAAAGGACCAGCTGTTCAAGGCCCAAGGGCGCAAGCGGACCGTGCGCTTTATCGGACCGCGATGAAGGAAGAAACGAAAAAACAAGACAATTTGTCGGTGATCACTGGGGAAGTGATCGATTTCCTAATGGATGGTGACTGCGTAATCGGTGTCAAACTAGCCGACGGTTCCGAGGTCCCAGCTCAGACAGTTGTTCTGACGTCGGGTACATTTCTGCGCGGTGTAATTCACATAGGAGACGTTACAAGGCCAGGTGGACGCATGGGGGATCGTCCATCGGTTAGGTTGGCTGAGCGCCTTGACGCTTTTGAATTACCGACGGCACGGCTGAAAACAGGTACGCCACCGAGGTTGGACGGACGAACCATAAATTGGGATATACTTGAACGACAGGATGGCGATGCAGAGCCAACACTGTTTTCATTCATGTCCCAAGCGGTGACGGCGCCGCAAATCGCCTGTGGAATAACTCATACCAATGCTCAGACGCACGGAATAATCGAGAAAAATCTATCGCGATCAGCAATGTATGGAGGTCATATTGATGGTGTTGGTCCCAGATATTGCCCTTCAATCGAAGATAAAGTCGTCCGATTTGCGGAAAAGGAGTCACACCAGATATTTCTGGAACCAGAAGGCGTGCGGGATCATACGGTGTATCCAAACGGGATTTCAACGTCTTTGCCCGAAGATGTACAAGTCGAATATGTCCAATCCATCGTAGGATTGGAAAGCGCGGTAATCCTACAACCCGGATACGCGATTGAATACGACTACGTTGACCCGCGCGTTCTATCTGCGTCTTTGTCTGTGCCCGATGTTCCTGGTCTATATCTTGCAGGACAGATCAATGGGACCACAGGATATGAGGAAGCGGCCGCGCAAGGCCTCGTTGCAGGTTTGAATGCAGCTCTGGAAACACAGGGACGTGCGCCAATACATTTTACACGCTCAGACAGCTATATTGGCGTGATGATTGACGATTTGACAACTCGGGGCGTTGCCGAGCCTTATCGGATGTTCACATCCCGTGCAGAGTTTCGCCTATCACTTCGTGCTGACAACGCAGATCAAAGACTGACTCCGATTGGCGAGCAGCTGGGCTGTGTGGGTGAACTCCGCCGCAAGGTTTTTGCTGAGAAATCAGAAAAGCTTGAAAAAGCAAAGAATAAACTGACAGAGACCACATATACGCCAAAGCAAATTCGCGAAGCTGGTATCAGCATAAATCAAGACGGAAACCGGCGTGATGGAATGGCGGTTCTTGCTTTTCCAGAAGTATCGTTTGAAGACATGGTTTTGCTCGAACCCGATCTACAGAATACAGACGATGAAATTCGCCGTCAGGTCGAGCGCGATGCGTTGTATGCAAACTATATTGCGCGCCAACAACGGGATGTCGAAGCAATGAAGCGCGATGAGGCGCATGAAATTCCTCGGGATTTCAATTATTTTGCGCTTGATGGTCTGTCGAATGAAATGAAGCAAAAGCTATCGCAGGCGAAGCCTGCGAATATTGCGCAGGCGAGTCGGGTAGAAGGTGTCACGCCTGCGGCTTTAACTCTCGTCCTGGCGAAGCTCAGGCGTGATGTGAAAGCCAGAAAAGCATGATTTATCAGAACGTCGCTTCTGCGGAGGCTCTGGATGTTTCACGTGAAACATTCGAACGCCTGGTGATCTATGTATCTCTGCTTGAAAAATGGAACCCAAAAATCAATCTGGTTTCAAGAAATAGTCTTGAAGAGATTTGGATTCGCCATATCAAAGACTCCATTCAAGTTTTTCAGAACGCAGATCGGGTAGATCATTGGGTGGATTTAGGCAGCGGAGGCGGCTTTCCTGGCATGGTCTGCGCCATCATGGCAATTGAATCTGCGCCTGAAACGCGTTTCACACTAGTCGAAAGCGACCAACGTAAATCCGCATTTCTTCGAAGTGTGACCAGAGAGAGTGGCGCCAATTGTTCCGTGATCTCTCGTCGAATTGAAGCCATTGATCCCTTGCATGCGGACGTGCTTTCAGCTCGGGCTCTGGCTGATCTGACCACTCTAATGTCATTTTGTGACAGGCATTTAAGTAAAAACGGTACAGCGTTGTTGCCAAAAGGCGCAACCTGGAAAAAAGAGCTGGAAGATGCGCGCAAAGAATGGAAATTCGAGGCTGAACCCATTAAGAGTTCAACAGAACCCCAAGCCGTTATCCTGAAAATCAAAGGAGTTGCACGTGGTTGATCTGTCTCGTCCTGCTGGGCCTCGGATTATCGCGGTTGCTAATCAAAAGGGCGGGGTCGGGAAAACCACTACAGCGATCAATCTGGCAGCCGGATTGGCCGAGGCCGGATGCAAGGTTCTTGTGGTCGATCTCGATCCTCAGGGAAATGCCTCTACGGGTCTAGGGGTCGAAGATCGCGACTGGACGACATATGATCTTCTTCTCGACGATGCACCCTTGGAAGCTGTGGTGCAGGAGACCGAGATCGGTAATCTTTTTGTGGTTCCGGCGACCGTAGATCTCAGCTCGGCAGATATTGAGCTGATCTCGAATGAAAAGCGCAGTTATTTGCTGCATGACGCGCTTCGACAGACTGCAATTGATGCTTTCGATCTGGACTTTGTGCTGATTGATTGTCCGCCGTCCTTGAACCTGCTCACCGTAAACGCAATGGTAGCAGCACATTCCGTCCTTGTACCATTGCAAAGTGAGTTCTTTGCGCTGGAAGGCCTGTCACAATTGATGTTGACCATTCGCGAGGTTCGTCAGACCGCCAATCCTGACCTCAGAATCGAAGGTGTTGTGTTAACGATGTATGACAACCGCAACAACTTGTCCCGTCAGGTCGAAAAGGATGCGCGTGACAATCTGGGTGAGATGGTATTTAAAACCAAGATACCCAGAAATGTGCGGGTCAGCGAAGCACCATCTTACGCGCTTCCTGTGCTGCAATATGATTCGGGTTCGCTCGGGGCGATGGCTTACCGGTATCTCGCCCGAGAGGTTATGCACAAGAACAACAAGGTAGCCATTTAAGTGGCCGTGAGGAGGGCAACATGAATGCCAGGAAAGGAAAACCCCGAGGATTAGGTCGCGGGCTATCTGCGTTGATGGCTGATGTCGCGCCAGAAGCTGACGGTCGGATTGTATCTGAACCCCGCCGTCCGGATCTCACGGTACCGATCGAAAAACTGCAGGCGAACCCAGATCAGCCGCGCCGCCGTTTCGCGCAAGAGCAATTGGATGAGCTTGCGGCCTCGGTCAAGGAAAAGGGTATTATCCAGCCGCTGATTGTCCGCAGCATCGATGGTGGCCAATACGAAATCGTTGCGGGTGAACGGCGCTGGCGTGCTGCGCAGATGGCGCAACTGCATGATATCCCAGTTATTGTTCGCGAATTTGATGACACCGAAGTGCTTGAGGTCGCGATTATCGAGAACATTCAGCGCGCAGATCTGAACGCGGTGGAAGAGGCGGCAGGCTTTAAGCAATTGATGGATCGCTTTGGTCACACGCAAGAAAAGCTGGCCGAAGCGCTTGGTAAAAGCAGAAGCCATATCGCTAATCTGCTGCGTCTTTTGTCACTCCCATTGGATGTACAATCCCTTGTAATAGAAGGAAAATTATCCGCCGGTCATGCAAGGGCATTGATCACGGCAGAAAACCCATCGGAGCTGGCGAAACAGGTGGTTCGTGAGGGCCTTTCGGTGCGTGCGACCGAGGCATTAGTGAAAAAGCAGCAAGGTGGAGCGGATAAGCCGGCTCCGAAATCCAGAAACCTGAATGCTGGGAAGGACGCAGACACCCGAGCGCTTGAAAAGGATTTGTCTGCGATTCTGGCGATGAAGGTGACGATCAACCATAAGGCCGGATCTGAATCCGGGCAGGTTGTGTTGGCTTATGAGAACCTGGATCAGTTGGATGATCTGTGCGCGAAGCTCAGCCGTTAGGTCGGGTCCAGATAAAGAGCATCACAGCGCTGAGCACAATGGCCTGAATGATCAGGACGTGAGAAGGAACCGACAGTAGAACCGATAAGCCAAATACGGCGGCAACCGAAAGGGTGGCCGCCTTTTTTGCGCCGGGTCTGATTGCGCCAGAGCTTTGCCAATCGACGATCATGGGGCCAAAGGTTCGATGGCTCAGCAACCAGTTATGCAGCCGTGACGATGAGCGGGCAAAAAAGAACGCGGCCAACAGTAGAAATGGTACCGTCGGCAGCAGCGGTAGAGCGACTCCGATCATGGCAAGCGCAACGCATAGTAACCCCAATCCGGCCCAGAGAAATTGCATCTGTTACTCCAACAGCTCTCGGATTACCGCATTGAGCACGGCGCGCCCATTTGAAGTGGCGCGCAATTGATTGCGATCAAGGGTTAGCATGCCCAGATCGATTAGTGAATCAAGTTTGTCATGCGAAAGTTCTTCACCTGCAAGCTGAGTATATCTGTCTATATTAAGGCCCTCGACCAAACGCAGACACATCATAAGGTATTCTGAGGCTTGTTCACGTTGGCTAAGCTCGAACCGATTGCTTTCGCCGTGCCCGTTGGAGGCAGCCTTCAGCCATTTGTTTGGTGAAAGGTGAGTTTCTGTTGCGAATTTTTGGCCACCCTTTGTGATCCGCCCGTGCGCGCCGGGTCCAATACCGATGTAATCACCATAGCGCCAATAGATGAGGTTATGCCGTGATTCCGCTCCGGGCCGGGCGTGGTTTGAAATCTCATAGGCAGGCAGCCCATGCGCTTCGCAGATTTCCTGCGTTGCCAGATACATATCTGCGGCGTTGTCATCCTCGGGCAGACCGCGCAGCTTGCCCAGGGCATAGCGATCACCAAACGCTGTGCCTTCCTCAATGGTCAGTTGGTATAGCGACAGGTGATCAACTGCCATCGATAGGGCTTCGGTCAGCTCAGCACGCCAGGCGTCCAGAGTTTGATGCTGGCGGGCATAGATCAGATCAAAGCTCACACGGTCAAAGCAAGAGCGCGCGATATCGAAGGCAGCGCGAGCCTCGGCAACCGTGTGAATGCGCCCCAGACGACGCAGGTCATCGTTGTTCAAGGCCTGAACACCCATCGAGATGCGGTTCACGCCCGCATCATGATAGGCGGCGAACCGCCCGGCCTCGACCGAGCCTGGATTGGCCTCAAGCGTGATTTCCATATCGTTGGCCGATCGCCAAATGGCGCGGGCCTTGTCGATGATAGCTGCGACGGTCTCAGGCGCCATCAGTGATGGAGTTCCGCCGCCAAAGAAGATTGTGTTCAAAACCCGGTCAGGAGTTTCTGTGGCCGAGAGGCTCAGTTCACTGAGATAACACTCAAGCCATTGTTTTTGATTAATATTCTTGGAAACGTGGCTGTTGAAATCGCAATAGGGGCACTTGGCCTCGCAAAAGGGCCAATGCACATAGAGGCCAAAGCCCCCGTTTCGCCAATCATCCGCCAAAGCAGCCTTTCACGAACATCTCCACCGCGCGCCCGCGATGGCTGATCTTGTTCTTTTCCCAGCGATCCATTTCAGCAAAGGTAATGTCGTGCCCCTCAGGGACAAACATCGGGTCATAGCCGAACCCGTCCTTGCCACGGATCGGCCAAGTCAGGTGACCGGGCGCGATGCCCTCGAACACTTCGTCATGCCCGTCGGGCCAGGCCAGAACCAGAGTGCAGCGAAACTGGGCCATACGCGGGTGGGGGGCGTTTTTCGCCTCTAGCTCATTATGGGCGCGAGTCATCGCCATCAGGAAATCGCGGCCACTGCCGGTTTCGGCCCAATCGGCGGTGTAAACACCGGGTGCGCCGTCCAATGCATCGATGGTGATCCCGGAATCGTCCGACAAGGCAGGTAGGCCGGTCGCCTTTGCAGCTGCGTGGGCTTTGATCCGGGCGTTACCGACGAAGGTGTCCTCGGTCTCTTCCGGTTCTGGCAGGTTCATTTCGCCCGCGCCGACAACCGTTACGCCAAAGGGCTCAAGCAGATGCGCCATCTCCTCGAGCTTGCCTTTGTTGTGGGTGGCGACCAGCAGTCGATCACCTTCGAACCTGCGAGTCATGCGGTTGCAGCTTTCTGGGCAGCAGCAAGTTCACCCACGCCTTTCTCGGCCAGGTCCATCAGTTGATCCATTTGCGCGCGGCTGAAAACGGAACCTTCGGCGCTCATCTGCACTTCGATCAGCTTGCCCGAGCCGGTCATGATGAAATTGCCGTCAACGCCAGCTTCGCTATCTTCGGGATAGTCCAGATCTAGCACGGGCTGACCGGCATAAATTCCGCATGAAACGGCGGCAACAGGGTCTAATAAAGGGTCAGAGATCACATCGCCTGTTTTCATCAGCTTGTTCACAGCCAGACGCAGCGCCACCCAACCGCCAGTGATCGAGGCACAGCGGGTGCCGCCGTCGGCTTGAATGACATCGCAGTCAACAGTGATCTGCCGTTCTCCCAAGGCAACCCGGTCTACACCGGCGCGCAAAGCGCGGCCGATAAGGCGCTGGATTTCCACGGTGCGTCCGCCTTGCTTGCCGCTGGCAGCCTCGCGCCGCATCCGCGTATTGGTCGCGCGGGGCAGCATGCCATATTCAGCGGTGACCCAGCCCAGGCCCGAGCCCTTTATAAAAGGCGGCACCCGATCCTCAATTGTGGCGGTGCACAGCACATGCGTGTCGCCCATCTTGATCAGGCAAGAGCCTTCGGCATGTTTGGTGAACCCCGTTTCAATTGAAACGGCGCGCATTTCGTTTAGATCACGTCCTGAGGGTCGCATGAGAAATCCTTTATCTGCTGGGTTGGGGATACCGTCCTGCGGCGTTACGATGCAAGCCCGATTGACCTTTCATTTGCCTGCGATTTAATGACGATCCAGCAGAGGGCCGCCGATGAGCGAAGCAAGCAAAATTCTGGACGAGATGAATGACCGGTCGCGTGAGGTGTTCCGGTTGATTGTCGAAAGCTATCTGGAAAGCGGTGAACCCGTGGGCAGCCGGACTCTGACGCGCACATTGTCCGAGAAAGTCAGTGCTGCGACCGTACGCAATGTGATGCAGGATCTTGAATTTCTGGGTTTGCTCGACAGTCCGCATGTCAGCGCTGGTCGAATTCCAACACAGCAGGGGCTGCGCATGTTCGTGGACGGATTGCTGGAAATGGGCGATCTGGGTGCGGATGATCGGCAGAAGCTGGACGAAACACTAGGCTCTAACGCGGGCGATGTAGGGGGTATGCTCGATCGCGTGGGCTCGGCTTTGTCACACGTGACACAAGGGGCTTCGCTGGTTCTGACGCCAAAGCATGAGGCCGAGATCAAGCATATCGAGTTCGTCTCGCTTGGTCATGACCGGGCCTTGGTGGTTTTAGTGTTTTCGGACGGGCAGGTGGAAAACCGGCTGTTTACACCTCCGCCTGGCCAAACACCCAGTTCGATGCGCGAGGCAGCCAATTTTCTGAATGCACTCATCGAAGGTCGAACGCTTGGCGAAGTGCGGCGGCAGATGCTCTCGCAGATCGACGCGCGGAAACAGGAAATCGATGTTCTGGCGCGTGAGATGGTCGAGAGCGGCATTGCCGCATGGGACGGGGACGGTGGCGACTCGGCCCGGCTGATCGTGCGCGGGCGTGCGAATCTGTTAAATGAGCCGGGTCAGGCAGAAGAGCTTGATCGAATCCGCACCCTGTTTGACGACCTTGAACGCAAACGCGATATCGCCGAATTCCTTGAATTGACCGAAGAAGGCGAAGGTGTGCGCATTTTTATTGGCTCTGAGAACAAACTTTTCTCACTTTCGGGTTCCTCTTTGGTGGTGTCTCCATATATGAACGCTGATCGTAAGATAATCGGTGCGGTTGGGGTCATTGGACCCACACGTCTGAATTACGGGCGAATCGTACCAATCGTGGATTATACGGCGCAACTGGTCGGCAAGCTGATTTCCGACCGGAGCTAGAGGGTAAGAGATGGCAGAGCCCAAGAACGAAGATTTTCTGGACGACATCATGTCCGCCGAGGCGGAAGAGTTTGCCGAAGATTTTGCTGAGATCAGCGATGAGGCGCTTGAGGTCGATCAACTGCGTGCTGAGCGCGATGATTACAAAGACAAGTTCATGCGTGCGCTGGCCGATGCCGAAAATGCGCGCAAGCGTGGCGACAAGGCGCGTCGGGATGCGGAACAGTATGGCGGGTCAAAACTGGCCCGCGACATGCTTCCGGTTTACGACAATATGAAACGCGCGCTTGAGGCCGCGACGGATGAGCAGAAAGAGGTTGCCGCCGGCTTGCTGGAAGGTGTCGAGTTGACCATGCGCGCGCTGAAGGATGTGTTCCAGAAGCATGGGATTGAGGTGATTACGCCTCAGGTCGGGGACAGGTTCGACCCGAATGTGCATGAGGCGATGTTCGAGGCCCCTGTGCCCGGAACCAAGGCCGGCGACATCATTCAGGTGTCGGCAGAAGGCTTCATGCTGCACGACAGGTTGTTGCGACCGGCGCAGGTTGGGGTGTCGTCAACGCCCGCAAGCTGAACAGTTCCTGGGTCAACCGGGTTCGAGGCGGTCAGGATCTGGCCGCCTCTTTCAGTTTGTAGATCAAGTCCAAGGCTTCGCGGGGGCTGAGTTCATCTGGAAGGATGGTTTCCAGCATATCAGCAACGGGCGAGGTTTTTGGCGCAGGGGGAGGCGGCGGCGCAGCTGAAAACAGGGGCAGATCGTCGATCAGTGCTTTCTGCTTACCGCCTTCACGTTCGGTTTTTTCTAATTGATCCAACACGATACGGGCGCGGTCCACGACCGAGGCGGGCAAGCCAGCCAATTGTGCAACCTGGACGCCGTAAGACCGATCGGCAGCGCCTTTATGTACCTCATGCAGAAAGATGACTTCACCCTCCCATTCTTTGACTGCAACGGTCGCGTTTTCTACACCGTTCAGACTTCCAGCGAGTGCAGTTAATTCGTGGTAGTGGGTGGCGAACAATGCGCGACATTGGTTTGCCGCGTGTAGGTGTTCCAGTGTGGCCCAGGCAATGGAAAGGCCGTCGTAGGTCGCGGTGCCTCGGCCGATCTCATCAAGGATTACGAGCGCGCGGTCGTCGGCCTGATTCAGAATAGCTGCGGTTTCGACCATTTCGACCATAAAGGTCGAGCGGCCCCGCGCCAGATCGTCTGACGCTCCGACGCGGCTGAACAATTGACTGACTAATCCGATTTGCGCCCGTTCCGCCGGAACATAGCTGCCCATCTGCGCCAGTAGGGCGATCAGCGCATTCTGGCGCAGGAAGGTTGATTTACCGGCCATGTTGGGACCGGTGAGCAACCAAATTGCAGCGCCTGCATCGGCGCTCAGATCGCAGTCGTTGGCGATGAAAGCATCGCCGCTTTGCTGCCTCAGGGCATGCTCGACCACCGGGTGACGGCCTCTTTTGATGTCGAATGCGCGTGACCCGTCGACCTTTGGACGGCACCAGCTTTCGCCGCGAGCCAGATCGGCGAGTGCAGTGGTTAAATCCAGCTCAGCCAGTCCGCGCGCGGCCTGATTTAGCCGTGCGGCAACATCCAGAATAGCCCTAGAAAGTCTTTGATAGAGCCGTTTTTCGATCTCTAACGCGAGATTTCCGGCATTGAGAATCTTTGTTTCGATCTCGGACAGCTCCACCGTGGTGAAGCGCACCTGATTGGCGGTGGTTTGGCGGTGGATATAAGTCTCGCTAAATGGCGGGTTCAACATTTTCTCGGCATGGGTTGCCGTGGTCTCGATGAAGTAGCCAAGCACATTGTTGTGTTTGATCTTCAGTGACGTGATGCCGGTATGCTCGGCGTATTTCTGTTGGAAACCTGCGATGACCGAACGGCCTTCGTCACGCAAGGTGCGCGCTTCGTCCAATTCGCTATCAAACCCGGGGGCGATAAAGCCGCCATCGCGGGCCAGCAAGGGTGGATCGGCAACCAATGCTTCGTCCAGCAAGGTCAACAGATCGTCAAATCCGACAAGGTTCTGGACGGCAGTGGCCAGCAGAACAGGCAGATCCTGTGAGGCACAGGTTTCGGCGATTGTTGCGGCTTGTTCCAATCCATTGCGGATAGCGGCCAGATCACGGGGGCCGCCTCGATCCAGCGAAAGACGAGACAAAGCGCGATCCAGATCGGGTGTTTTGCGTAAAGCTTCGCGCAGATCTGAGGCGATCAGGCTATCTTCGACCGCTAAAGATACTGCGTCCAGTCGGGCGTGGATCACATCCAGATTACGCGAGGGGCTGGACAGTCGCTGTTCCAGAAGTCTTGCGCCACCTGGCGTTACTGTTCGGTCGACCACGGACAGCAGCGACCCGGCGCGTCCACCAGACAGTGACCGGGTCAGCTCCAGATTGCGTCGCGTTGCGGCGTCGATCTGAACCACGCGATCCTCGGATTCCTTCAGGGGAGTTTGCAGCAGGGGCAGTTTGCCCTTTTGCGTGATCTCCAGATAATCGATCAGCGCGCCCATGGCCGAAACCTCGGCGCGCCCGAAGTTCCCGAATGCATCCAGAGCGCCCACGTGAAACAACCCGCAGATGCGTTTCTCGGCTGCAGCGCTGTCAAAACTGGCGCGTCCGACAGGCGTAAGCGATATGCCAAGGTCCATGACGGTTTCATGCAGCTTTTCCTCGGACCCATCGGCCACGATCAGCTCAGATGGGGCCAGCCGAGCGAGTTCAGGGCTCAACCGGATTGACGTCAGCGGCATCACGTGAAATGCACCGGTTGAGATATCGGCCCAGGCCAGTGCGGCTTCGTCCCGAACCTCGGCATAGGCGGCCAGAAAGTTGTGCCGCCGCGCCTCTAGCAAGGCATCTTCGGTCAGTGTGCCGGGCGTCACCAGACGCACAACACCGCGCTTTACCACCGATTTAGAGCCTCTTTTCTTGGCTTCCGCCGGGCTTTCCATCTGCTCGCAGACCGCGACGCGGAACCCTTTTCGGATCAGGGTCAGCAAGTAGCCCTCGGCAGAATGCACCGGCACGCCGCACATCGGGATATCGTCGCCATTGTGTTTGCCGCGCTTGGTCAGCGCGATATCCAACGCCTCAGCCGCGTTCACCGCATCCTCGAAGAACATCTCGTAGAAGTCACCCATGCGATAAAACAGCAGGGCATCTGTATGAGCCTCTTTGATCTCAAGGTACTGCGCCATCATCGGCGTGACTATGGACAAATTCGGTCCCCTTCTGGCGTGTTCCGGGCGCGACCTTACAAATCCCGCATCTTCAGTAAAAGGTGAAAACTCATTCTCGTTGAGGCGCGGCCCCGCCTGCGTTATGAGGCAAAAGCCCCAAAGTCATGGAAACGACCTGTAAGATGCCCAAAGCGAAGATCACCAAAGAAGAGGCGCTGGCCTTTCACCTAGACCCGACCCCCGGCAAGTGGGAGGTGCAGGCCACCGTACCCATGACCACGCAGCGCGATCTTTCGCTAGCTTACAGCCCTGGCGTTGCGGTTCCCTGTGAAGCCATCGCTGAAGCACCAGAGACGGCGTATGACTATACAAACAAAGGCAATCTGGTTGCCGTGATCTCGAACGGTACCGCCGTTCTGGGCCTTGGAAATCTGGGTGCGCTGGGCTCAAAACCGGTGATGGAAGGCAAATCGGTCCTGTTCAAGCGGTTCGCTGATGTGAACTCGATCGATATCGAGCTGGATACCGAAGACCCTGACGAGTTCTGTCGCGCTGTGCGCCTGATGGGTCCGACCTTTGGCGGTATTAATCTGGAAGATATCAAAGCACCCGAATGTTTCATCATCGAACAACGCTTGAAGGAAGAGATGGATATCCCGGTCTTCCACGATGATCAGCATGGAACAGCAGTGATCTGCGCGGCGGGTCTGCTAAACGCATTGCACATCTCGGGCAAGAAGATCGAAGACGTAAAAATCGTCCTGAACGGGGCAGGCGCTGCAGGAATTGCCTGTATCGAACTGCTCAAGGCCATGGGTGCACGGCATGAGAATTGCATCGTCTGCGACACCAAAGGCGTGATTTATCAGGGCCGGACCGAGGGTATGAACCAGTGGAAGTCGGCCCATGCCATCACGACTGATCTTCGCACTTTGGAAGAGGCCATGAAGGATGCGGATGTATTTCTGGGCGTGTCGGTCAAAGGGGCGGTGACACAAGACATGGTCGCCAGCATGGCTGACAATCCGGTGATTTTCGCCATGGCGAACCCTGACCCGGAAATCACCCCGGAAGAGGCGCACGAGGTGCGCGTTGATGCGATCGTCGCGACGGGCCGTAGCGATTATCCGAATCAGGTGAATAACGTTCTGGGTTTTCCCTACCTGTTCCGTGGTGCGCTGGATATTCATGCCCGTGCGATCAATGACGAGATGAAAATCGCCTGCGCCCACGCTCTGGCGCGATTGGCGCGTGAAGATGTTCCGGATGAGGTCGCAATGGCGTATGGCAAGTCGCTGACTTTTGGGCGCGACTACATCATTCCAACGCCTTTTGATCCGCGCCTGATCCACCGTATCCCGCCTGCGGTTGCCAAGGCTGGTATGGATACCGGCGCGGCGCGACGTCCGATCATCGATATGGACGCTTATGAGCTGAGCCTGAAATCCCGCATGGACCCGACGGCCAGTATCCTGCGCGGCTTGAACGCGCGGGCGCGTCAGGCGCAAAGCCGGATGATCTTTGCCGAGGGTGACGATCCGCGCGTATTGCGCGCGGCCGTAATGTACCAACGCTCGGGCTTTGGTAAGGCTTTGGTTGTGGGCCGGCCAGACGACGTAAAGGAAAAGCTCGAATCCGCTGGTCTTGGGGACGCGGTGCGTGAAATTGATGTGGTGAATGCCGCCAATACCGCGCATCTCGAGGCCTATAAGGATTTTCTGTATCAGCGCCTGCAGCGTAAGGGCTTCGATCACAAAGATATTCACCGACTCGCTGCACGGGATCGGCATGTGTTTTCGTCTTTAATGCTGGCGCATGGTCATGCGGATGGTCTGGTGACAGGGGCCACTCGTAAGTCGGCGCATGTGCTGGACCGTATCAACCATGTGTTCGATGCGGATGCCGCCCATGGCGCGGCGGGGGTTACCGCATTGCTGCACAAAGGACGGATCGTTCTGATTGGCGACACGCTGGTGCATGAATGGCCGGACGAAAATGATCTGGCCAACATCGCAGAACGTGCCGCTGCCGTGGCGCGCCACATGGGGCTAGAGCCCCGGGCGGCCTTTGTCAGTTTCTCGACCTTCGGTTACCCGGTGTCTGAACGTGCTGAGAAGATGCACCGTGCTCCGGCGGTGCTGGACGAGCGCGGCGTCGATTTCGAGTACGAGGGCGAGATGACGGTTGATGTGGCCCTGAATGTTGATCAGCAGGAAGCCTATCCGTTCCAACGACTGACCGGACCAGCCAATATCCTGATTGTTCCTGCACGACACTCGGCCTCGATTTCGACCAAACTGATGCAGGAAATGGGCGGCGCCACCGTGATCGGCCCGATCCTGTCCGGCGTCGACAAGCCGATCCAGATCTGTTCGACGGTCTCGACCGCAAATGACATTCTGAACATGGCCATCCTGGCCTCCTGCGATATCGGGTAAATCATGACAATCTGGAACCTTGGCTCAATCAACGCGGATATGGTCTATGCCCTGCCGCATTTGCCCGAAGCGGGTGAGACACTGGCGGCCAGCGGGCTACAGAGGTTTCTGGGTGGCAAGGGCGCCAACATGTCTGTGGCGTCTGCACGAGCCGGATCGCGGGTATCCCATATCGGCGCGGTGGGCTCGGATGGCCTTTGGGCGCGGGATCGGCTGACCGAGTATGGCGTTGACACGCGGCATATTGCCGAGGTGGATGTACCGACCGGTCACGCGATCATCGCGGTAGATGCGCAGGGTGAAAACCTGATCGTTCTGTATCAAGGCGCCAACCATGCCATCTCGAACGACCAACTTGGGCAGGCGCTGTCCTCGGCGGTTTCAGGTGATCTGCTGGTGATGCAGAACGAAACCAATGCGCAGATTGAGGCCGCTAAACTAGGTTGCGAAATGGGGCTGACTGTCTGCTACGCCGCCGCCCCATTTCAGGCAGACGCAGTTCAAGCGGTTTTACCGTATCTGGATTTTCTGATCCTCAACGAAGTCGAGGCCGAGCAATTGCAGGATGCAACGGGTCTCGCCCCTTCAGACCTGCCGGTCGAACATGTGATCGTCACCTTTGGCTCAAAAGGTGCGCGCTATTATCAGCAAGATCATCAACCCCAAGCGTTTCAGGCCCATAAGGTCAACGCTGTGGATACCACCGGGGCAGGTGACACATTCACCGGCTATGTGTTGGCTGGAATGGACCGGGGTATGCCGATGGCGCAGGCGATTGCCCAAGCAAACCGTGCCGCGGCCCTGATGGTCACGCGGCACGGCACTGCAGATGTCATTCCTGATCTGAAAGAGGTGTGCGAAGCGCAGTTTGACTAGGACCCTGCAAAGGGCGCTTCGTTGCCCCACAATTGTTTGACCCGCGCATCGCGACCGCAGGCTTCGCGGTAGGCCTTATAGGCGTTCTTTTGGCGCTTGGGGCCAAAGCGGGTCAGTACCAGCTTGCTACCCTTGTAATAATCCTGGTGATACGCCTCGGCTGGATAAAACGTTCCGGCTTGCAGGATCGGCGTGACCACGGTCTGCCCCAGCGCGTTTTGTGCGCTGGTCTTGGCTTGCTGTGCCTGCGCCTTTTCCCCTTTGTTAGAGACGAAAATTGCTGTGCGATAGCTGTCGCCGCGATCGCAGAACTGGCCACCCGCATCCGTGGGATCGACTGAGCGGAAGAACATGTTCAGCAAGGTTGCACGGGAAACGCGGGCGGGATCGAAGGTGATCTGGACCGCCTCGTAATGCCCTGTTCCGCCTTTCGAGACCTGATCATAGGTGGGACTATCCGTCTTGCCACCGGTATAGCCCGAGACCGCGCCGATCACGCCGGGCACGGACTCGAAATCGGATTCCACGCACCAGAAACAGCCACCGGCGACTGTTAGCGTTTCAGTGCCAGCGGCCGGAGCAGGTAAAGCGCGCAGCATTGCTGCCAACAAGATCAGCACAAACAGAAGTGAAGGTTTCAGGCAATCAAGGTAAGTGATCCGGGTCATGGCAGGTCTCCTTCCGAAACCAAGCTGCCCGCAGATTTTTGCGCTTGCAATGCGCTGACATGATTTGTCACGCGCTGGTGAGACGAGTTTATCAGCCCAGCAGCTGACCCAGCTTCATCGCAACACCCATGTTGCCCGAGATTTTCAGCTTGCCCAGCGCAACCCCGGTCATTGGGTTCAGCTTACCGGTCAGCAACTTAGAGAGGTTCTCGCGCGAGATGCGGATAGTGCAGTCTGTGTCCCGATCCTGGGTTGAGGCAGTATTCTCCGCCAGAACGATCACGCCCTCGTCGCCACAATCGAACTTAAGCGATCCGTCAAAGTTTTTGCCGTTCAAACCCTTTTGAATTCCGTCGGCGATGTCTTGCAGCATTATTCGTCCTTCCCTGACTGACGTATGCGTAAAGACAATCGCCTGATCCGGGCAAGCCCGACCCGACGGAAACCCGGCAAAGAAAAACCCCGGTGCCTGATCAAACACCGGGGCCAGATCTAAAATTCTAAACGCTTACTTGCTCAGCCGTTTGTCACGCGCGGCCAGAAGCTTCAGGCGCAGTGCGTTCAACTGGATGAAGCCTGCCGCATCTTTCTGGTCATATGCACCAGCGTCTTCCTCAAAGGTCACGTGCGCCTCGGAGTACAGCGAATGATCCGACCAGCGGCCCACGGTTGAGGCAAGACCTTTGTACAGTTTCACGCGAACGGTGCCGGTGACATGCTCTTGCGACTTGTCGATGGCTGCCTGCAGCATCTCCCGCTCGGGCGAGTACCAGAAGCCGTTATAGATCAGCTCGGCATATTGCGGCATCAATTGGTCTTTCAGGTGCATCGCGCCCCGGTCCATGGTGATGGACTCGATCCCACGATGCGCTTCCAGCAGGATGGTGCCGCCGGGGGTTTCGTAAATACCGCGCGATTTCATGCCCACGAACCGGCCTTCAACCAGGTCCAAACGACCGATGCCGTGCTTGCCGCCAAATTCGTTCAGCTTGGTTAGGATGGTCGCGGGGCTCATCGCCTCGCCATTGATGCTGACCGCGTCGCCTTTTTCAAAACCGATCTCGATAAACTCCGGCTCGTTCGGCGCATCCTCGGGGTGGACGGTGCGCTGATAGACATAGTCGGGTGCCATATCGGCGGGGTCTTCCAGAACTTTGCCCTCGGACGAGGTGTGCAGCAGGTTGGCATCGACCGAGAACGGGGCCTCACCACGCTTGTCCTTGGCGATCGGGATCTGGTTCGCCTCGGCAAATTCCAACAGCTTGGTACGGCTGGTCAGGTCCCACTCACGCCACGGCGCGATCACCTTGATTTCGGGATTCAGTGCGTAAGCAGCCAGTTCAAAACGAACCTGATCGTTGCCCTTGCCAGTCGCGCCGTGGGCCACAGCGTCAGCACCGGTCGCTTCGGCGATCTCGACCAGACGTTTCGAGATCAGAGGCCGTGCGATCGAGGTGCCCAGCAGGTACAGCCCTTCGTACTGTGCATTGGCGCGGAACATCGGGAAGACAAAGTCGCGAACGAATTCCTCGCGAATATCTTCGATATAGATGTTCTCGGGCTTGATCCCCAGCAGCTCGGCTTTTTTGCGGGCGGGCTCCAGCTCCTCGCCCTGACCCAGATCGGCGGTGAAGGTCACGACCTCACAACCATACTCGGTCTGCAGCCATTTCAGAATGATCGAGGTATCAAGGCCACCGGAATAGGCCAGAACAACTTTCTTGGGCGCGGACATCTGACTTCCCTTTATGCGTAGAACGACTGGCCCCTAACGGGTTTTGGGCGTGGGGGCAAGCTGTGTGGATTGACGCAGCCCGGGAATTGGGGTGAAACGGGCGGATAGAGAACAAGGATTGGTTGAGAGGGCGGTATTTATGCTGGGATTAGAGATTTTCGTGCATTCGGTGAGGATGGTTCTTAGGAACCTGAAGCAGGCGCTACAGATTTCAGTCGTACCGGCGCTCATTGGCGGCTTTTTAGCCATCGGCCTGTTCTTCCTGTTTGGCATCCCTTTCGAAGAATTCAACAGTGAAACCAATGGCTTCCCTGAAGGCGTAACGGCCGCGTCCTTCACCGGATTTCTGCTCTGCCTTATGGCCGTTGTCTTTGGGGTCATGCTGTGGATTGTCGTGTCGTGGCACCGTTTTGTTCTACTTGAGGAATATCCAAGCGGTTTGGTTCCGCCTTTCAGGTTCGACCGTGTGCTCGCCTATTTCGGACGCCTTCTGATGCTCGGCCTAATCGCTCTTATCATCATGATACCGGGAGCGCTGATCATGGGCATGATGGCGCAATCCTCTGTGGCGCTGGGAATTCTGGTTTGGCTGGGTTTGATCATCTTTCTCACGATCGGATTCTATCGGGCCTCCCCGATTTTACCCGGCGCAGCGATCGGAAAACCAATAAAGCTGTCTGAAGCGTGGCAAGCAACCTCAGGCGCAAGCGGAGCCATCGCACTTCTGGTTGTCTTGTCCATCCTCTTCCAAATATTGCTTCAGCTACTGGCGTCTTTGCTGCTTTTCGTCCCAATCATAGGTGTCTTGATTGTCTTGTTTGCGAGCATGCTGATCGTCCCCTTGATCAATGTCAGTATCCTGACGACGATCTATGGTGTGTTCATCGAAAAGCGCGAGCTGGCCTAAGCCCGTACACATATGTATTCCTTGCCCTTTCGACGATGATGGGGCAGGGAATCCAACATGACTGATTTCACGACCCGCGCCCGCGCTGCCGAAAAGGCAATGCGCTCAGTGTTTCCAGCAACTCCGTTGCAGCGGAATGCTCATCTATCCGATCGATACGGCGCGGATATCTGGCTCAAGCGCGAAGACCTCAGCCCGGTGCGGTCGTATAAAATCCGCGGTGCGTTCAATGCGATGCGCAAGCAGCAGGGGCAGGACCTTTTCGTTTGCGCCAGCGCTGGCAACCATGCGCAGGGCGTGGCCTATATGTGTAAGCATCTGGGTGTGCGGGGTGTGATCTTCATGCCGGTGACCACGCCGCAGCAGAAGATCCAAAAGACGCGTATTTTCGGCGGCGACAATATCGAGGTTCACCTGATCGGTGATTATTTCGATGACACGCTGGCTGCGGCGCAAAGCTGGTGCGCAGAACAGGGCGGATATTTCCTGTCTCCGTTCGATGATGCGGATGTGATCGAGGGGCAGGCCTCATTGGCGGTTGAGATCGAAGAGCAATTGGGCCGAGTGCCCGATCATGTAATTCTGCCGGTTGGCGGCGGCGGTATGTCTTCGGGGGTGGCGACCTGGTTCGGGGACCGGGCGCATTGCCTGTTCGTGGAACCGGCCGGCGGGGCGTGTTTGCGCGCGGCGCTGGCAGCGGGGCACCCGGTGGCGCTGGATCATGTGGATACATTTGTCGATGGCGCAGCAGTAGGCCGGATTGGTGAGAAACCGTTTGAATTGCTGAAATCGCGGCATCTGTCGGATGTGCTGACTTTGTCCGAAGACCGCATCTGTACCACCATGATCGAGATGCTGAATGTCGAGGGCATCGTTCTGGAACCTGCCGGTGCATTGGCGGTTGAGGCCGTGGGTGACGTGCAAAGCTTTGTGCGTGGCAAGACGGTGGTCTGTGTCACCTCGGGCGGGAACTTCGATTTCGAGCGTTTACCAGAGGTCAAAGAACGTGCGCAGCGCTATTCCGGGGTGAAGAAATACTTCATCCTGCGCCTACCGCAGCGCCCCGGTGCCCTGAAAGAATTCCTCGGCATCCTCGGCCCTGAGGATGATATCGCACGGTTCGAATACATGAAGAAATCGGCGCGCAACTTTGGCTCGGTCCTGATCGGAATCGAAACCCGCAAGCCCGAGAATTTCATGCGCCTGTTTGCGCATCTGGATGAAGCCGGGTTTACTTATACGGATATCACCGAAGACGAGACGCTGGTACAGTTTGTGATCTAGCGCAGGTTTTCGGCCAGACCGGCCTGAAACAGTTTTTTCGACTCGTCGTAGGCCGCGATAATCGCCAGCAAATCAACGGCGGCGCTTTCACCAGCGGCTGCGCGTCGCTCACCGTCCTGGCACAGTTTCGAGAAACTATCAAAGCCAAGACTCAGCGCGCTGCCCTTCAGGAAATGTAGGTTCTGTTCGATCTCGGAGCGGGCAGTGTCATCGCGTAGCTTAGTGATAACTTCCTGAACCTCGTCCAAAAAGATTTCGACAACCTCGGTGAACTCGTCTGCGCCGACTTCATCACGTAATTGTCTGACTCTGGACCACTGAATCATGCCATCCTCTTGCGGTTGCATATTGTTAGACCGTCACGGGTAAAGATGGGGTTAAATCGCGGCCATTTGGTTTTTCATAGGATGTTAAGCTGAGAGGCATAGCGTTGCGACAACTGGAGAGTTGAGCAAGTACAGGGACTTCATGGTGCCGGATGCCAGTCAAGTAGAGGCCCGGGTCGAGCTGGATTTTGGCGCGATCCGCAAGGTTCTTGTTGTGGACGACAGCCGTCTGCAGCGGCGCATTCTGGTGGCCTCGCTAAAAAAGTGGGGATTCGAGGTTCTTGAAGCCGACAGTGGTGAAGCCGCGATAGAGCTTTGCACCTCGGACCCGCCTGATCTTGTTCTAAGCGACTGGGTCATGCCAGGTATGGGCGGGCTTGAGTTTTGTCGCGCCTTCCGAGAGCTGGACAGTGAGCAATATAGCTATTTCATTCTTCTGACCTCAAAAAGCGAAAAGCAGGAGGTCGCGCGCGGTTTGGACGCTGGGGCAGACGATTTTCTGATCAAGCCGCTTGAGGCTGATGAGCTGCGTGCGCGCATATCGGCCGGGGCGCGTATTCTTGACATGCAACGCGAATTGTCCCGAAAAAACCAATTGATCGAAACAGCGCTGAACGAACTGAAGCTTGCCCATGATGCGATCGATAAAGATCTGATGCAGGCCCGAAAGATTCAGGACTCGCTGGTGCCCGAATTGAAGGGAACCTTTGGCAACTCACAGGTCAGCCTGCTTCTGAAACCTTGCGGTCATATCGGCGGTGATCTGGTGGGGATGTTCTCGCCCGGTGTCAATCGGCTGGGGTTTTACAGCATCGATGTCTCCGGCCACGGGATCACCTCTGCGATGATGACGGCACGGCTGGGCGGGTATCTGTCCAGCACGCATTTCGATCAGAACATCGCGATGGAGCGTCGTTTTAATAAATTCTACGCCCTTCTGCCACCCGAAGAGGTCGCGTCGTTGCTCAACTCGCGTCTGATCGCCGATGCCGGGATCGAAGAGTATTTCACCATGGTCTATGCCATCATCGATCTGCGCAACGGACATCTGAAAATGGTGCAGGCCGGACACCCGCATCCGCTGTTGCTGCGCCGTGATGGTAAAACCGAGTTTCTGGGCGAAGGCGGGTTGCCCATTGGTTTGCTGCCTGAGGCGCAGTTTCAGCAGACGGAAACCTATATGCAACCGGGCGACAAGCTGCTCTTGCATTCGGACGGGTTCACCGAATGCCAGCTCGCCGACGGCAGTCTGCTGGATGATGACGGGTTGAAGGCGATGGCTGTTGAATGCGCCGCCGATCACGGTGGACCGGAATTCCTGGATGACATGTTCTGGCGTCTTACACAGGTGATGTCACCGGACAGCGGAATTGCGGATGATGTCTCTGCAGTGTTTTTTGAATATAACGGACCTTAAAGCCCATGCAGGTGGCGCTGGGCGAAATGGGCGTCGCCCTCATTGCCCAACAGATGAACGGCATCTGCGGTCTCCATCCAAATGGCCTCGTGAAGGTCTTCGGTCGGAGGGCCTAGGCGTCTGACCGGGTGGGCGCGGTAAATCAGGCAGACCTTCTCGGCCCACAGATCGTATTCCGGCATGTAGGTATATCGACGAAACGCACCCACTCTCCGGGGCGCGGCGATCAGCCAGCCGGTTTCTTCGTAAACCTCACGGTGAAGCGCTGTAATGGGTGATTCCCCCGGATCGATGCCGCCGCCCGGCAGCTGCAGATCGGGTCCGGGTTCCAGCTGACAGGTCAGCAGCAATCGGTTGCCTTGTGGCAATAGGGCATAAACGCCGGCCCGCCGGGTGTATTTTCGCTCTGCCTCGGGGCTTTCACCGAACCGTCTGATCATGTAAGGCCCCTTTCAACCCAAACTGTTCAACCTATATGGTGGCGGTATGCCAACCTGTGGCGCTTAAGGAAACCCCATGTCTATTGGAACCAAAATCGCGTGGGACGATACCGTCCTGCCCTTTCAACTCGATATACCCGACATGCGAGGCCGCGTGGCCCGGCTGGACGGCGTGTTGGGCGGCATCTTGAAACAGCACGACTACCCCGAGGTGGTCGAGGCGCTGGTGGCCGAGATGGCCCTGCTGACTGCATTGATAGGGCAAACGGTATCGCTGCGCTGGAAGCTGTCTCTGCAGGTGCAATCCAAGGGCGCGGTGCGGATGATCGCAACCGATTATTATGCGCCACAGTTCGAGGGCGAACCCGCGCAGATCCGCGCATATGCGAGCTTTGACCGCGACCGGCTGACCGATGCAGCCCCTTTCGATCAGGTGGGTGACGGGTACTTCGCCATCATGATTAACCAAGGTGAAGGTACACAGCCTTATCAGGGCATCACCCCACTGGCCGGGGGATCACTGAGCGCGTGTGCGGAAGCCTATTTCGCGCAGTCCGAACAGCTGCCGACCCGGTTTTCGTTGAGCTTCGGCAAATCGACTGAGCCCGGTGTCGGTGAACACTGGCGCGCTGGCGGGATCATGCTGCAGCACATGCCCAAAGCCTCGCCCTTTGCCGCTTCCGGGGAGGGCAGCGGAGAGATCCTGTCTGCCTCGGATCTGGTGGATGGTGAAGAGGGCGAGAACTGGGATCGCGTCAACATCCTGCTCGACACCGTGGATGATCTGGAGATGATCGGGCCATCCGTTGCGCCAACCGACCTTCTGGTGCGTCTGTTTCACGAGGAACAGCCTCGCGTCTATGATGCACAGCAGGTAAAATTCGGTTGCACTTGTTCCGAAGATCGCGTGCGCCAAAGCCTGTCGATCTATTCGGCGCAGGATATTGCGACAATGACCACGGACGAAGGCACCGTCACAGCAGACTGCCAATTCTGCGGTGCGCACTATGTGCTGGACCCTGCGACCGTCGGTTTCGAGGCCGAAGGCCCGGATGGCGCGTGATCTGATCACAGACCTTACCGAGGCGCTGAGCCGTGATGGGTCCGGGTCCAGTGACTTTGATCTGAACCCGGAAACGGTGCTGCCGGCGGGGCGCAAACTGCGCCCTGCGGGCGTGTTAGTGCCTGTTTCCGTGACCGGAGACGCACCCCGGTTGATCTTGACCAAACGCTCTTCGGCGTTGAAACACCATC
Organism: Ruegeria sp. C5; assembly: GCF_056537605.1. Taxonomy (NCBI): domain Bacteria; kingdom Pseudomonadati; phylum Pseudomonadota; class Alphaproteobacteria; order Rhodobacterales; family Roseobacteraceae; genus Ruegeria; species Ruegeria sp. C5. The sequence goes on from NZ_JBQFRX010000008.1 coordinate 56,428, forward strand.
CGGGCCAGATCGCCTTTCCGGGTGGAAAACAGGATGAGGGCGACATCGACGTTACTGCGACAGCTTTGCGCGAAGCACAGGAAGAAATTGGTCTTCCGCCAGAACTACCCAGTATTCTGGGTCATCTGCCCACTCATGAAACCGTGACGTCCTTTTCGGTCACGCCGGTTGTTGCGATCCTTGAAGCCAGTTTTGAACCAGTCGCCGAACCGGGCGAGGTGGATGAGATCTTCTTCGTTCCGCTTGCGCATGTCCTGAACCCAGAGAATTATGTCGTCGAGTCGCGCCGTTGGCGTGGCCAAAGACGGTATTACTATGCTGTGCCCTATGGCCCCTATTATATCTGGGGTGCGACGGCACGGATGCTGCGGGGATTGGCAGCGCGGATGAATGAATGAAGCGGATCACAGAAGATTGGTTAACCGACCAAGCCACGCAGGATGTATGCACCGCCCTGACCAACGGCGGGGCGCAGGCGCTATTCGTCGGTGGCTGTGTGCGCAATGCTCTGCTGCAGGCGCCGGTTTCTGACATTGATATCGCCACAGACGCTGGGCCGGAACACGTCGTGGAACTGGCGCAGAAAGCTGGGCTGAAGCCGATACCAACAGGGATAGACCATGGCACCGTGACGATTGTCAGCAAAGGTATCCCGCACGAGGTCACGACGTTTCGCCGTGACGTCGAAACGGATGGTCGGCGTGCTGTCGTCGCCTTTTCCGACAAGGTCGAAGAAGACGCCGCGCGTCGTGATTTCACCATGAACGCGCTTTATGCCAAACCTGACGGCACAATCCTTGATCCGCTGAACGGTTTGCCGGATCTACAGGCGCGTCGCGTACGGTTCATCGGGGAGGTCAGTGATCGCATCCAAGAAGACTACCTGAGATCGCTCAGATATTTCAGGTTTCATGCTTGGTACGGGGATGTGGACGGTGGCTTTGACTCCGCTGCACTGGATGCAATAGCTGCAAATTTGGACGGGTTAGAGACACTTTCGCGCGAACGGGTCGGGGCCGAGATGCTTAAACTGCTCGCAGCGCCTGACCCCGCGCCGTCGGTGGCCGCCATGCGCATCACTGGCGTTTTGGCGCAGCTCTTACCCGGGGCTGATGACCGGGCGCTGGCGATCCTGATTCAACTGGAACAAGACGCCCATGCAGCGCCCGAAGCGATTCGTCGTTTGGCCGCGATTGCATCGCCCGAAGTGGCCAAAACCCTGCGTCTCAGCCGCGCGCAACTGCAGCGTCTGGCTCGGATGCGCGACGAAGCGATGGCGACGACCAGTGTCGCAGAATTGGGTTATCGCTATGGGTCGGAAGGCGGATTGCACGAGACACTTTTGCGTCATGCATTTCTTGAACAGCCTTGGTCCGAAGACCTGAACCGAGCTTTGCAAAAAGGGTCCGCGGCCAGTTTCCCGATCAAGGCGGCGGATTTGATCCCCGCCTTCTCGGGCCCCGCGCTGGGCGCAAAACTGGCCGAGCTTGAGGCGCGTTGGATCGCGTCGGATTTCGCGCTTAGCCGCGAAGAATTGCTGGCCGACTGATTTGAAGTCTCAAAAAGGGATGACAAACCCGATTTGATTTGGCAGGGTGCGCCTGACTCATATGGAGGGAGGAATGCGAATGTATTACGGGATCTGGTTCGGCTAAAGCCCGGAACACTTTGACCCGTAGGGGTGGTGTTCTGGCGCCATCTTTCTTCGCATGACCTATTTTCTGCTCAATCGGAGCACTCTCCATGTTTCGCTACTTCGAAAATCTCATTGACCCTTTTGTTGCCTATGAACAGGTAGACAAGCCACCGACGCGGCTGTGGCCTTTCATGCTGGGTTACTCGCAGCCTTTCAAACGCGTTTTTGTATTGGCCGCGCTGATGTCCGTGGTCGTTGCGGCGGTCGAGGTCGGGCTGATCTTCTATATGGGCCGCGTTGTGGACCTGTTGGGCAGTTCTCCCGCCGAATTCTGGCGGGCGCATGGAACTGAGTTGATCGTGGTTGCCGCGCTGATCCTGTTCATTCGCCCGATCCTGCAACTTGTTGACGTGCTGTTGCTCAACAACACAATCTTGCCGAACTTTGGCACGCTGATCCGTTGGCGCGCCCATAAACATGTTCTGCGTCAATCGGTTGGCTGGTTCGAGAATGACTTTGCCGGGCGCATCGCAAACCGGGTTGTTCAGACCCCGCCCGCCGCGGGTGAGGTGGTCTTTCAAGTCTTTGACGCGATCTCGTTCTCGATCGCCTACATGATCGGTGCGGCCATTCTGCTGATGGCGGCTGATCCGCGACTGTTGCTACCATTGCTGATCTGGCTGGTGTTTTACGGTGCGCTGGTGCGCTGGACCGTTAAGCGGGTCGGCCCGGCATCTCAGGCGGCGTCGGATGCACGCTCGACCGTGACGGGCCGGGTGGTGGACAGCTATACCAACATCCACTCGATCAAGATGTTTGCCCATGACACTCAGGAACAGGACTATGCGCGCGAGGCGATTGCGGAAACCCGCCGCACTTTCCAGATCGAGATGCGGATTTTCACCATTATGGATGCCGCGCTTGTTGCGCTGAACGGTGTGCTGATCGTGGGAGTCGTCGGTTGGGCAATCCTGCTTTGGGCGCAAGGTAGCGCAACGGTGGGAGTGGTGGCCGCCGCCACGGCACTAACACTACGGTTGAATGCCATGACCGGGTGGATCATGTGGGCGCTGACCAGCTTCTTTCGCGAATTGGGTATCGTTGCCGAGGGTATGCAGACCATCGCGCAGCCCATCGATCTGTTGGACGAACCTGATGCGAAACCTTTGCGGCTTGGTAATGGCCAGATCGAAATACGCGATCTGTCTCATCACTATGGACGAGAAACCGGTGGTTTGGATCACGTCAACTTGACCATCCGGCCAGGCGAAAAGATCGGCCTGATCGGCCGCTCCGGTGCCGGAAAATCGACTCTAGTAAAGCTACTTTTGCGATTTTACGATGTCGAGAAGGGCGCGATCCTGATCGATGGCCAGGATATCTCGAAGGTTACGCAGGACAGTTTGCGCGGCCATATTGGTATGGTTCAGCAGGACAGTGCTCTGTTACACCGCTCGGTTCGGGCCAACATCCTCTATGGTCGGCCTGATGCGACCGAAGAACAGATGATTGCCGCTGCGAAACAGGCCGAAGCGCATGAGTTCATCCTCGATCTGCAAGACCCGGAGGGCCGCACTGGCTATGATGCGCATGTGGGCGAGCGGGGCGTGAAACTGTCCGGCGGTCAGCGGCAGCGTGTAACGCTGGCGCGGGTGATCCTGAAAGACGCGCCGATTTTGCTATTGGACGAGGCGACATCTGCCCTAGATTCCGAAGTCGAAGCCTCGATACAGGAAACACTCTACGGCATGATGCAAGGTAAGACCGTGATCGCCATCGCGCACCGGCTCAGCACGATTGCTCAGATGGATCGCATCCTTGTGATGGATGGCGGCCGGATCGTTGAACAAGGTGGTCATTCCGATCTGTTGGCGCAGGGAGGGCTTTACGCTCAGTTCTGGGCGCGGCAATCTGGAGGCTTCCTAAACCCGGAGGCCGCTGAATGAGGATTGCCGACCTCATCCAACCGTTCAAAGACACAGAAACGCCCCCGCCGCAAACGCTGGGGGCGTTCATCCGTTGGAGCTTGTCCGGCGCCTGGCCGATGCTGTTCGTCGCAGCAGCCTTCTCGGCGATCGCGGGTGCGATGGAGGCTGGCACCGCCTGGGTCCTGGGCCGCGTCATTGATCTGACCACCAACAGCAGTCCTGAGGCGTTTCTGACCGGCGGCAATCTCGCGATCATTTTGGGTGCTGTCGCATTCTTCATGCTTCTACGCCCCGCATTGTTCGGCCTGTCGTCGGTGGCAAACAACTACATCGTCATGCCCAACATCACGCCATTGGTTTTGGCAAAACTGAACCGCTGGACGCTGGGCCAGTCGGTGACCTATTTCGATGACGATTTTGCTGGACGCATCGCCCAAAAACAGATGCAGACATCAAACGCCATGACGCAAGTGGTGTCCGAAACAATCAGCGCTATTGTCTTCGCTATTGCCTCACTTACAGGCTCATTGCTTTTATTAGGGTCTATTCATCCGCTTGTGATGCTGCCATTTGTTGCCTGGCTTGTTGTCTATTTCTTGCTGGTCCGCTGGTATCTTCCACGCATACGCGTACGCTCTGCCGCGCGGGCGGGGGCGCGGGCGATGGTATCGGGGCAGGTGGTCGATACGATCACCAACATCAAAACCGTCAAGCTGTTTGCCCATTCCGAGTTCGAAGATCAAACCGCCCGAAATTCCATGGTCGACCTGCGTGAACGGTCGCTGGAATTCGGCAAGCTATCGGCCAGTTTCCGGTTCATCCTAATGACCCTGGCGGGGGTGCTGCCGGTCTTGTTGATCGGCGCGACACTGTGGTTGTGGCAGGCGGGCATCGCGACGGCCGGGGACATCGTGGCGGCCGGGGCCGTGGCGATACGCATCTCGCAAATGACCGGCTGGGTCAGTTTCACACTGATGGGCCTTTACGCAAATGTCGGTGAGATTGAAAACGGAATGCACACACTGACCAAGCGCGTTCGGGTCGAGGATGCTCCGAACGCATCGACACTTGTGGTCTCAGAGGGCGAGATTGCCTTTGACAGCGTCAGCTTTGCCTATGGCCGCGATATCGGTGGTGTTGCTAATCTTAATTTCACTGCCGCACCGGGTGAAAAGCTGGGCATAGTCGGGGCCTCAGGTGCGGGGAAATCCACTTTGGTTTCACTTTTGCTAAGGCTCTATGACGGGGAACATGGCGTTATTGCCATCGACGGGCAGAATGTCTCTCACGTGACTCAGGACAGCCTGCGTCAACAGATTGGGATGGTCACGCAGGAAACCGCGATGTTCAATCGTTCAGCGCGCGAGAACATCCTCTATGGTCGTCCTGACGCGACCGACGATGAGCTGATAGAGGCCGCGACCAAAGCCGAGGCGCATGAATTCATACTCGGTCTAGAAGATGCGCAAGGACGCAAGGGCTATGACGCGCATCTGGGCGAACGCGGCGTGAAGCTGAGCGGCGGGCAACGACAGCGGATCGCTCTGGCTCGCGCTATCCTGAAAGACGCACCGATATTGGTTCTGGACGAGGCGACGTCGGCGTTGGATTCCGAGGTCGAGGCAGCGATTCAGGCGGCACTGCACCGGGTGATGCAGGGCAAGACCGTGCTGGCTATTGCCCACCGCCTATCCACGCTTAGCGAGATGGATCGGATTATTGTTCTGGATCACGGTCATATCGTTGAAAGCGGCTCACATGAGGCTCTGCTGGAGCGTGGCGGGTTGTACGCCCGGTTCTGGCATCGCCAATCGGGCGGCTTCATTCAGGCCGAGGCTGCAGAATAAAGGGTTTTGTTGCGCTCAAACCCCAGTTATCAGGCCTCCATGACGCAGCAATACACAATAAGCCGCCTTGGACATCAGGGCGACGGAATCGCCGATGGTCCGATCTATGTGCCACGCACTCTGCCGGGTGAAGTGGTCAGCGGTACGTTGCTGGGTCAGTTTCTGAACGATATTCGCGTCGAAACACCCTCGGATCAGCGGGTCAAGGCACCCTGCCGTCATTACAAGGCCTGCGGCGGCTGCCAGTTGCAACATGCGACCGATAATTTTGTCGCCGAGTGGAAAATTGAGGTGGTGCGCAACGCGTTGGCCGCGCAGGGGCTCAATGCCCTGATGCGGCCCATTCACACTTCGCCTGAACGATCCCGCCGTCGGGCCACCATCGCCGTACGGCGCACCAAGAAGGGTACGTTGGCCGGGTTTCATGGTCGCGCTTCTGACACGATTACCGAAATCCCGGATTGCCATTTGCTGCACCCAACCTTGATTGCGGCCATCCCGGTGGCCGAAGCCTTGGCGTTGTTGGGTGGCAGTCGGAAAGGTGTGTTGGCCGTAACGCTGACCCTGTCCGAAGGCGGTTTGGATGTTGCGGTCAAGGGCGGCAAACCGCTGGATGGACCGTTGGAGCTGGCGCTCGCGCAAGCGACCGAGCATCACGGCCTTGCCCGGCTTAGTTGGGATGATGAGGTTATCGCCATGCGTGTACCTCCGATCCAACGCTTTGGAACCGCTGGCGTCACCCCACCGCCCGGAGCGTTTTTACAAGCCACAAAAGACGGAGAACAGGCTCTATTACAGGCTGTTTCCGACGCTACGTCGGGGGCAAAGCGGATTGTCGATCTGTTCGCCGGATGCGGGACATTCTCTCTGCCGCTGGCACAGACTGCTGAAGTTCATGCAGTCGAAGGTGAGACCGAGATGACGAAGGCCTTGGATCAGGGCTGGCGCAAGGCGCAAGGTTTGAAACAGGTCACAGTCGAGGCCCGAGACCTGTTCCGCCGCCCGCTCATGCCCGATGAACTCAAGAAATTCGACGCCGTTGTGCTTGACCCGCCGCGCGCTGGGGCCGAGGCGCAGGTGGCCGAGCTGGCGCAGGCCATGCGCCCGGTGGTTGTTTATGTCTCGTGCAACCCGATCACCTTCGCCCGTGACGCAAAAATGCTGGTTAACGCCGGATATGCCCTTGAATGGGTACAGGTGGTTGACCAATTTCGATGGTCGTCACACACCGAACTTGCCGCTCGGTTCATTTTGAACAAATAACCCTGAGATAAGGACCGCCCGCATGGTGATCGCCCAACGACTGCTGCCCATCATCGAAGCACCGGCTTTCGGGAAATTCATCACCGGTGTGATCCTGTTCAACGCGGTACTGCTGGGGATGGAGACATCGCCCACGCTGATGGACGCAGCGGGTCCACTGATCGTGACGTTGGACAAGCTGTGCCTTACCATATTCGTCATCGAAATCGTCATGAAACTGATCGCCACAGGGCGCCGGTTCTTCACCAGCGGCTGGAATGTGTTTGATTTCGTGATCGTGGGCGTCGCCCTAGTTCCCAGTGCAGGGGCGCTTTCGGTTCTGCGGGCACTGCGTATCCTCCGGGTCCTGCGCGTTATCTCGGTTGCGCCGCGCCTGCGCCGAGTGGTCGAAGGCTTCATCTCAGCCCTGCCGGGCATGGCCAGCGTGTTCCTGCTGATGGCGATCCTGTTTTACATCGGCGCTGTGATCTCAACCAAGCTTTTCTCGGGCACGTTCCCCGATTGGTTCGGTGATCTGGGTCTGTCGGCCTATACGCTGTTCCAGATCATGACGCTGGAAAGCTGGTCCATGGGCATCGTCCGCCCTGTGATGGAGGTGTATCCCTACGCCTGGCTTTTCTTTGTTCCCTTCATCATGGTGACCACCTTTGCGGTGGTGAACTTGCTGGTAGGTCTCATCGTGAACTCGATGCAGGATGCCCACCATGCCGAGGATGAGGTCAAGACCGATGCCTATCGTGATGAGGTTCTTGAAAGGCTGGAATCGATTGAACGCCGACTGACGGAACAGTCGAACAGCAAAAAGTGATTTAAGTTTCGCGAAAATCTGACATAATAATTGACAAAAAAGAGCATCAGGCAGTGAAAATAATGGATCGTCGAGCATTCGGAATGGGCGCAATGGCAACGCTGAGCCTTTCAGCATGTGCCTCAGCCAAACCCAGATTTCTTTCTTATCGCGGGCCCGAGGTGACCTCGATGGTCATCAACAAAGGTGCACGCAAGCTGTATTTGCTCCATAACGAGCAGATTTTGCGGGAGTATGATATCGATCTAGGATTTGCGCCCACCGGCACGAAAAACAAAAAAGGCGATGGCCGTACGCCCGAGGGTACCTATCTGATCGACCGCCGCAATCCGCGCAGCAGGTATCATCTATCGTTGGGTATATCGTATCCCAATTCGGAAGACTTGGCTAAAGCCAAGGCCGCAGGTGTTGATCCGGGCGGCGACATCTTCATTCACGGACAACCCAATCTGCGATCCGAGTTCAAGCGGGCGAAGAAGACCCCGGATTGGACGGCAGGTTGTATTGCGGTCAAGAATGATGAGATCGAAGAAATCTACGCAATGGTGAATGAAGGAACCGTGATTACTCTGCGTCCCTAAGCAAGGTTCAAAGCGGTTTCCAATCACCAAATCCAAATACTGTATAGTCGCGCTGATAGGCTTCTTGCGCCAGCGCTTCAAGCTGTGCGTCGTAAATCTGATCCAGTGAAAACGGCGCGTCCGGCTTGGCCTTGTTCGGGGTTGGCGCGGCTGTGTGCCCAATTTTGTAGGCAAGATCGGGCAGGGCGGTTGCCATCTCATCCTCGCGCAGGATCAGGTCGGGCATGGTGAAACCGGCCATGCCCTCTAGCGTTTGCGCTTGTCCACACCATTCCCCATCCACGCGGATCGGGGTCTGGCCCGCCAGAATACTGCGCAGCATGCCCAGAAAGGCCGCGAACGCCTCGGAATGCTGATCGCGGGTATAATTTCTGAGATCACCCTTGGCAGGCAGCGGCACCTTGTACCGTCGGCTCAGCATATTGCGAATGCTGACATATGCGCCGGGGCCTGTGTGCAGAATACGGTCGCAGAACACAGCGTGCGCGCGCGCCAGCGGATGGCGCAGCACCGTGAATTTGCGGTGACCGGGATGATCCTGCATCCATTGACGGGTCTGTTTTTGATTGCGGCCGGTGATCAGGTCGGCTTGAGACACCCCGTCTAGATCGGCAATCCACTGCACCACTTCAGCCTCGGGGCCGCCGCGCACCGGAAGGTACATCAGCGAAGTTTGCGCAGCACCCACATAGCGCGAAACAGCCGGCCCGCGGTGCGGCTCGTAACTTGGGATATGGTGTAGCTTGAAGCGGTCACGTTGCGACAGGGCCAGCTCCATATCATCCGGATTGGTCACTTTCGACCGGGCAGGCGCTGGGTTTTGACGTTTGAGATGCTGGTTCAGCTCCTTAAGACGTGCGCTGACGCCAAGCCACGCGGCAAGGCCGTTCAGAACGTCCAAATCTGTTAGATCGTCATAGTCGATGTAAAACGGTGTTTGCCCGGTGGTCTGCAGATGTTTGAGCACTGTTTGTTGAAATGCTTGCCGCTGGTCGAGCTGTTCGGCGAATTCTTCGGCATCGAAGGTGATCTGAGCCTCCCGCCGTTGCTTGATGTTCACTAACCGCCACTGCTTTGTTTCCAAGGCGATTTTCCACGATATGTAGCTATCCAGAGGGTTGCGCATCAGAATGATTTTGGCGCAGCGCGGATCATCCAGCGCCGGTGGCAGCGCCCGCGCATCGTGGTCGCTGAAAAAACGAAAGCCGTTCATCTCGCCCGGAGCCTTTCGGATGGCGTCGATCAGCGCCATCGGGTCGCGTTCACGATCTTCCAGGGTAAAGCCCAGAACGCTGTCCAGTTTTGGCAGGCCGACGAAATAGGGGTTAAACGCTTCTCCGTGACACGTGACGCCATCCAGCGTGTTCAGCTGTAATTCAAGCAGGTTCGAACCGGTCCGCATATCGGCCAGAACGATGAAATAATCGAAGCGGCGGGTCATTTTATGTTACTGCACCAAATAGGGCTTCTTGAACGATTTGGACTGTGCGCCAAACACGTCATTCACAGGGAAATCCCCCATCAGATAGGGATGCATCCCTTGGTTCTTGAGGTTTTGCAGGAACTTTCCGAACCCGGTCAGATCGACCATCGTCGGTGCCTCGGTCAGATGCGTGGGTTTGGGCGCGCCCATGTCCTCCAGAACGGTCTGCAGTTGTTCCATGGGGGATTCCACAAACTCTGCCATTGTCCATATTCGAATGCGCGTCTTTGCCCGAGCGGCATCCAGCAGCTTGAGCTGTTTGCTTTCGATCTGTTGTAGGCGGGCAGCTTCGCACCGGATATCGGCAAAATTCAGGTTCGAACGGAACAATGGAACCGCCCAGGCCCCCGAGATGACCGCAATATGTGCATTCTGGTCTTGCGTCAGGAATTCATTGATTTTCTGAATATCCGTTGGCCCGAATTGAAAGCACTGACGCTCGCCTCGTGTATTCCAGATGAGGTTCGACAGAAAGGCCGAGGGGTTATAGTCGCGTAGCGTGGCGCAATCGCTGAGCGCACCGTTGATGATCGTCTCATCTTCGGCAAATTGCGCCCGTTCGGGACCGAACAGGTGCCCATGCACCCGCCCGCCGATGGCGTTTGTCAGCCAAGGTTCGAAATCCTCGAACAACTCGGTAAAGCCTTGAAACACCGAATAGGGAAAGGCTGTCAGGCTGCGTTCCGTAGCCGCGCGGGGGAAACGGCTTTGCATATAAAGACCATCCCGTCCGCGAACGCGCCGCTCGACCGCTTTGGAAAACACCCGGTCGATCTTGCCGGGGTTGGGCTCGGCCGGGGTCAGTGCGCTGTCCTGGTCGGTCAGGAAGGTCTGATACAACCGGCTAGCGCTGTGCCAGACTTTGCGCGCCACGAAACAGTCGGACCGGCGCAGCAATTGTAGGTGATCGTCGTAGAACATGTGCGGCCGACCTTGATAGTCGAACTTCGACAGGGTCAGCGATCGGCTTTCGATATGGGTGGAATAGAGCCGTGCCAGTGTCTGAAAATAGCTTTCATCGGGAATCCAGACCTGGCGGAAATAGCGATCATATTCGGCGCGTTTTGGATCCTGAAGGATGGCCGACAAGGTTTGGCGGGTCAGACACCACCACTGGCTGCCCATATGGGGCACCAGACCGTCTGGAATTCTGCGGCGCAGACCGAGGGCGCGTTGCAACCGCACGTAGTTGTCAAACAGTTTTCGTTGCCTGCGCCATGAGAAGGGGAACCGCAGGGTGAAACGCTCCAGGTCCAGGCCGCCGATCGTCCAGCTGACGTCGCGCGTGGTGGCGCTTTCGATGAAATCGACACGGGGTCGGTCGGCCAGATAGTCGATCAGATCAGCGACCGGGCGCAGCGGCAGACACGCGCCCGAGGACAGATATACATGCCGGACGTTCGGAAACCTCTCCAACATCAGCGATGCGGCGGATTGTGATGCGGCGACAATACCCCAGCCGCCCCATTCACAAACATGGCGTTCGGAAAACAGAATAAGCGGTTCATCCGAACAAGCGGAGACAAAATCGGAATAAGCCGGATCGCCGACTTTCTGATCTACATGAATGACCACAGGACAGCCCGAGGCGGCCCAATGGCGCGCCACCTGCTCAACCCGATCCAGCGCGGTGTGCACCAGCATTACGATGCCCAAGCTGCTCATGCCCAGTTCCCCTTGGACATCAGGCCGAGGATCTCAATCTGTCGCCAGTTGATGTATTTCTCGGACCATTTGTTCCAGAAAACCGGATTATCCTCTAACTGCTTGGCATAAGCCTTGTACTCGCCCGACGCAGCATAGTGCTGTCCGCGCAGCAACTCTTCTTTAGCTTTTTCCCCAAGCGTATTGATCAGCTTTGCATGCAGCAGCGCTCCGCTGGTTTTTTCACCGCCCTGCTCTTCATAGACCTGATTGAGCCCGCGCGGCAGCAAGGCGTGGGTTGAGCTGACATAGGCGTAGCGCCGGTGCCATTTCACAAGAGGTATCTTGTTCAGGGCCGGAGCCTTCAGGGGATTGTTCTGAAAGAAAACCCGTGCGCGTGCACCGCCTTGAATCCACAGATTCCCATAGGTCGGGTTGCGGGTAATCATGAAGTTGCCTGAATCGAACCAAGGCGCGACTTCAAAGGGGTTCTGGCCCTCATGATAGGGCGCATCCATGATTCCAGTTTCGGGATACATGTCGATCAGCATGGTGCCGAAACTGCGCACACCAGTATCGTCCAGCCAGTCGGTCAGGGCGCGGATCGGGCGGGTATCGCAAAAAGGATAGATAAAGAATTCATCCGGATCGACCGTCAGAACCCAGTGCTTATGCGCATAGCGGCGCAGCAGGTAGTTGGACCAATCCAGACCAAAGGTCGCATTCTTGTAACCTACATCCGTCCACCACAGCGAAACGTCCGGCTGGCTGCTCAGGTATTCGTGGGTGCCGTCATCGCTGTTGTTGTCCACGCACAGGAAGTGATTGATGCCAAGCTTTCGATAGTAGTCTAAGAAATAGGGAAGGCGGATCTTTTCGTTCCGCATCACGCTCATCAACAAGATGTCGTTTTCTTTGATCTTGTTGGTGTTATCTTGCACCGCTTTCAGATCCCGACGCCGACGTAGGCAACGCAGCAGGCGGCGCTTGCGCCGCAATCTCATGCGATAGGAATCCAAAAGGCTCACGCGGCTGCCCAACCTTTTTTGATACGCGCGTCTGCCCGGGGCCGCCTGAGGCCTGAGTGGTGCCGGACATTAACGTTTTATGACATCTCTGCACCTTGTGAGGCAACGGGTTTAAATCCGGTTTACTTCCCCCCTGTGGCAGGAAATCCGCCCGCGTTCATGAGCCCAAGGTCTTGTAACTGTTGCCAATCACCTAGTTTGACCGAGTCAGAAGTCCAAAGATCAGGCCCGCTGATGATCCCGTCATAATAGGCGCCGAACCGATCGGGGTCGTGAAAATGTTGCCGCCTCTGTTTTTCGATCCGCGATTTGTCGACAACCTCAGGCAGGAATTTCGTATGGAGCAACACGCCCGAGGCGGTCTGCCCACCCGGACCGTCATATTCAAAATTCAAGAACCGGGGCAGCGCGGAATGGCACGAATTCACATAGGCCGTATGTCGTGACCACCGGGTCAGAGGGATCTTGTTCAGCGTCGGTGATTTTTGGGGCTGATCTGCAAAAAACACCCGCTCGCGTACGCCTCCCTGAACCCAAAGGTTGCCCATCGGCCTTTGGCGCTGGGCACGATAGGGGCCGGGGTCAAACCAGTTCAGGCAATCGGTTGGATCGGAATGCGGATCATAACTTTGCTTGCCCAGCCGACCTTTGGGATAGAGGTCCAGCATCATCGCCCCAAACGTGGTTTGACCGCGCGCGTCCAGCCATGCAGCTAAATCGCGCATCGTATGGGTGTTGTGATGGGCGTAGATCAGCAACTCATCGGCGTCGACCATCAACGTCCAGTGGTCGTGCCCAAATTTCCACTGCAGCCAAGTCAGCCAATCCAACCCGAACCGAGACGCGCGATAGCTTGCCGTAGTCCGCCACAGCGACACATCCGGCTGTTCAAGCAAATACGGGACTGAGCCGTCATCGCTGCCATTATCCACCATCAGAAAATGATCAATGCCCAGCGTGCGATAATGGTGAAAGAACCACGGCAGGCGGGTGATCTCATTCCGCAGCGTGGTAAAGGCCAGAATGGCGCCGGGTGTGATCTTTTGCGTGTTGTCAGTCAACGACTTCAGTTGATGGCGGCTGCGAAAGGATCGCCACAACAGCCGCTTGCGTTTCAGGCGCAGCTTGTAGCGCTGCACCCAGCTTAGCGGCTGATCCTCAAGCCTCACTTGGTGTAGCCGCCATTCTGATGCCAACGCCAGGCATCCGTGATCATCGTCTCTAACGTTGATCTTTTTGGTGTCCAGCCCAGCTCTTCCTTGGCTCGGACCGAGCCTGAAACTAGACGCGTGCAATCCCCGGCCCGGCGCGGGCCGATGCTATACGGCACCGCACGGTTGGTGACGGCTTTGGAATGCTCGATGACTTCCATCACCGAAAACCCCGACCCGGTGCCCAGATTGAACACGCGGCTTTCTTTGCCCTGTTCTAGCCACTTCAGCCCCAGTACATGTGCATCGACCAGATCACAGACGTGTACATAATCGCGGATGCAGGTGCCGTCGGGTGTGTCGTAATCGGTGCCGAATACAGTCAAGCCACCCCGCTTGCCATCGATGGCGTCCAGCATCAGCGGCACCAGATGGGTTTCTGGTTGGTGAAACTCTCCAACTTCGGCATCCGGGTCGGCCCCGGCCACGTTGAAATAGCGGAAGATCACGTGCTTCAGGCCATATGCGGCTTGGAAATCACGTAAGATGTCCTCGATCGCTCGTTTCGAGGCACCATAGGCATTCAATGGCTGCTGCTGAGTGCTCTCGTCCAGCACAACGTTGTCATGTTCGCCATAGGTGGCGCAGGTCGACGAGAACACAAAGTTCAAACATCCCGCATCCACAGCCGCCTGTATCAGTGTCAGCGAACCGGTGACATTGTTCGACCAATATTTTCCGGGCTCAACCATCGCTTCGCCGACCTGACTGAGGGCGGCGAAATGTATCACGGCGGCGGGTTGGTTTTTGGCGAACACTTCGTCCAGCCGGGCGCGGTCCAGCAGGTCGCCCTGCTCGAAAGGGCCGAATTTCACCGCGTCCTGCCATCCGGTGACAAGATTGTCATAGGTTACGGGCGTATACCCCGCCCTTGCCAGTGCCTTGCAGGCATGAGAGCCGATATAACCTGCACCACCTGTAACCAGAATATTTGTCATTCAAGCCCCATAGCGGCCATCATTTCTTCGATCTTGGCCACGTCCTGCGGGTTGTTCAGCTCCCAGAACTGACGACCTTTGGCTTCAACTTCGACACACAGAACCTTGCGGCCGTTTTCCATGAAGCGCAGCTGTTCCAACCCTTCCAGTGTCTCCAGCGGACCGCTAGTCCAGCCCGGATAAGCAGTCAGAGCGTCAGGCCGATAGGCATAAACTCCGACGTGGTGGAATACCGGTGTCGGGTCACTGCTGGCATAGGTCTCGGCTGTGAAAGGGATCACTTCTTTCGAGAAGTAAAGCGCGCTGTGGTCATTGCCGAACACCGCTGTAGTGCCCCCGACCCGGCCTTGCTTGCGATCGTTCAGTAATCCGTTCAGTGCGTCCCCGTCACAGCGCAGCACGGGGGTGGCCACACCCGCATCTGGCGCGTTGCGCAGACCCGAGATCAGGTCTTCAACAAACCAATGCGGGGTCAAAGGCGCATCCCCTTGCAGGTTGACGACGATGTCATAACCGCCACCCAGAGCCGAGTGCGCCTCGGCGCAGCGTTCGGTACCGTTGCGGCAGGTGTCTGAAGTCATCACCACCTCGGCACCAAATCCCTCTGAGACTTCGCGGATACGGTCATCGTCGGTTGCCACAACCACGCGATCTACGCCTGACACGGAAATCGCAGCGCGCCAGGATCGTTCGATCAGAGTCATGCTGGTTCCGTTTGCCCCGGTCAGCGGAACCAGAGGTTTGCCTGGATAGCGGGTCGAAGCGTAGCGCGCGGGAATGGCAATCAATACTGACATCAGGCTTCCTTCAGCTCAACGCCTGGAGCATAGGCGATGAAAAATGGATTGGCATAGCCGTCTTTGCCATAGGTCAGCGGCGAATGGTCGTCAAAGCGCACCACATGTCCGCCCGCACCGGCCAGAACCGCGTGGCCCGCAGCGGTGTCCCACTCCATGGTGCGGCCAACACGGGGGTAGAGGTCGGCCTCTCCCGTCGCCACCAGACAGAACTTCAGCGACGACCCGGCACTTTTGCTGTCGCGCACCTGATATTTGTTGATGTAATCCTCGGTCGCCTGATCCCGATGCGACTTGGATGCAACGATCATCAGCGCCGAATTGTCTGGTTTAGAGACTGATATTGGCGTCAACACACCCGGCTGATCTTTGTCCAGTGCGCCGGTTTCCTCGACAGCTTGCCCATCGGCTTGCGTATAGAACATCCGCCCCCGCGCCGGTGCGTAAACCACACCGCGCGTCGGCACGCCGTTCTCGACCAGAGCAATATTTACCGTAAAATCGCCCCGCCGGTTGACGAACTCTTTGGTGCCGTCCAAAGGATCAACGATCAGAAAGGTTTCACCCTTTTCGGAATGCGAAGCTGCCTGTTCCTCGGTCACCAGCAGGATATCTGGAAAAGTCTCGCGCAATCCGGCCGAGATCAAAGCATCCGCCGCCTCGTCCGCCTCGGTTACCGGGCTTGAGTCTGACTTGACCTTGACGTCGAAATCATCCGCTTCATAGATCTGCATGATCTTGTCGCCTGCCTGCAAGGCCAGCCGCCGGATGACGGGAATAAGCGCGTCATAGGTCACAAAAAAGCTCCGTTCCTGTGGTTTGTTGATCAGGGCATCTCACGGACTTATGATGCGATGGATACGGAACAGCAAGAATTTCGTGCCAATTTGCGGCTGACACAGCAGGAAAGAGTATTCGAGTGTTTCACTACAAGCGAAATCAGTCGTTGCTGGGCGGGGTTTTCACCACCGCCGAGCTTATATTCCATGCGGTGGTCCGCAATATCCGCTCGCAGCATTCAAATGCGGTGATCGCAATCCTGATAAACATTGTTCAGGTCGTTCTTCTGGTGACGGCGTTTTATATACTTATGACGCTAATTGGTCGAATGACCGGCATGGCCAAAATCCGGGGCGAGATGGTGTTGTTCCTGCTCTCCGGAGTTTTTCTGTTCCTGACGCATATCAAGTCTGTCGCTGCTATCGCCGGGGTTGGATCCGGCAACAATCCGATGACACTGCATTCGCCGATGACCATGATGGTGATGTTGTCAGCATCTGCCTTCGGTATTCTGTACACGCAGCTTGTCTCGATCCTGGTCATCCTGTTCGTCTACAGCGTAGCCGTCTCGCCCCTTGTAATTCAGGAGCCCGGCGGTGCTTTTGGGATGCTTTTGCTGGCATGGTTTGTAGGATGCTCAGTCGGTCTTGTGTTTCTGGCGCTAAAGCCCTGGTTTCCAAATACGGTAAGCATCCTGACAAGTATGTACCGTCGTCTGAACATGATATTTTCTGGCAAGATGTTCGTCGGCAACGCATTGGGTGGGTTCATGCTGACTATGTTTGCGTGGAACCCGCTGTTTCACATCATAGATCAATGCCGTGGTTTTGTGTTCCGAAACTACTTTCCCCGCAACTCCAGTTGGGAATACGCGCTTTGGGTCGGGATAATCCTGACGATGATCGGCCTGCTGGGCGAGTTCTATACCCGTAAGCAGGTCTCGAAAAGCTGGGATGCGCGACGCTGATCTTGGCGGTGCACACTTTATCCTGAAAAGCTGATCCCGAATTTGGATTGTGTTTCACGTTGCGACTCTCAAAGTCAGGTTGATGCGTCCGCCCTTTGGCAAAAGTTTGGATGATCCAAACCGGATGCGATCAACCCCGTGATAGGTCAAGCGTGCCGGGCCGCCCATGATCACCACATCGCCCGAGCTCAGCCAGATCGACTCGGTCTTGCCGCCCCGTGTTGTATTGCCGATGCGGAATAGCGCGTCATCGCCCAATGAAATCGACAGCACGGGCCACGAGAAATCGGCCTCATCCTTGTCCTGATGCAGGCCCATCTTGGTGCCTTCACCGTAATAGTTGATCAGACAGCAATCGGGCCGGCGATCCGCGCCCGTCAGGTCCTGCCAGATGGTCAAAATCTCATCTGGAATCGCGGGCCATGTCATGCCCTTTGGGTGCGTGTCCTGATACCGATAGCCCGCCCGGTCAGTGACCCATCCCAGCGCCCCGGCCGAGGTCATGCGCACTGACATTTCCTTGCCCGAAGGTGTCACGGGCCGATAAAGCGGTGCCACTTTCAGAATCGGCCTAAGCAGGTCAACTAGATGCGACTGCGCCGCCGCATCCAAATAGCCTTTCCGTATATCAAATCCGCGCAATAACAGCCGCGCCATTCCAGAATCCCCAAACCTTGCCAAAACCTTGCCAAAAAAGGCCACAGATTCCCGAAAACCTGCGTTTCTGAACGCTTGCAGGCCCCTGTTCTCGCCCTTATATACGCCTCGACGCGCGATGGTGTAGTGCTGTCGCGCACATCAATCGGGGGCAGGATGCCGCAACGGGTCCAACCCTCGGGACATCGCCTTGAATGGAAAGGGATTGAAAATATGGGAAAAGTAATCGGGATTGACCTCGGTACCACCAACTCGTGTGTGGCCATCATGGACGGCTCGCAGCCGAAGGTCATCGAAAACGCCGAAGGGGCGCGGACCACGCCCTCGATCGTCGCTTTTACAGAAGATGAGCGTCTGGTCGGTCAGCCTGCAAAACGTCAGGCGGTCACCAACCCCGACAACACGATCTTTGGCGTCAAGCGTCTGATCGGTCGTCGTGTGGATGATGCAGAAGTCGAAAAAGACAAGAAAATGGTGCCCTACGCCATCGTTGATGGCGGCAATGGCGACGCCTGGGTTGAAGCCCGCGGTGAAAAGTACTCCCCAAGCCAGATCTCGGCCTTCACTCTGGGCAAGATGAAGGAAACCGCAGAAAGCTATCTGGGTGAGGAAGTCACGCAAGCAGTCATCACCGTTCCGGCATACTTCAACGATGCTCAGCGTCAGGCCACCAAAGACGCCGGTAAAATTGCCGGTCTGGAAGTGCTGCGGATCATCAACGAGCCGACAGCGGCTGCTCTGGCCTATGGTCTGGACAAGGAAGAAACTCAAACCATCGCGGTTTATGACCTTGGTGGTGGTACTTTCGACGTAACCATTCTGGAAATCGACGACGGTCTGTTCGAAGTCAAATCGACCAACGGTGACACCTTCCTGGGTGGTGAAGACTTTGACATGCGCATCGTCAACTACTTGGCGGATGAGTTCAAAAAGGAACACGGTGTCGATCTGTCTGCCGACAAGATGGCCCTGCAGCGTCTGAAAGAAGCTGCTGAAAAAGCCAAGATCGAGCTGTCCTCGACCTCGCAGACCGAGATTAACCAGCCGTTCATCTCGATGGGCTCGAACGGTCAACCGCTGCACATGGTCATGAAACTGACCCGTGCCAAGCTGGAATCGCTGGTTGGCGACCTGATTAAGAAGTCGATGAAGCCTTGCCAGGCTGCCCTGAAAGACGCGGGCCTGTCGGCTGGCGACGTGGATGAGGTTGTTCTGGTCGGTGGTATGACTCGCATGCCGAAAGTGATCGAAGAGGTCACCAAGTTCTTCGGTAAGGAGCCGCACAAGGGTGTGAACCCGGACGAAGTTGTTGCTATGGGTGCCGCCATTCAGGCCGGTGTTCTGCAGGGCGACGTCAAAGACGTGGTTCTGCTGGACGTGACCCCGCTCAGCTTGGGCATCGAGACGCTGGGTGGCGTATTCACCCGTCTGATCGACCGCAACACGACCATTCCGACGAAAAAGTCCCAGGTCTTCTCGACCGCCGAGGACAACCAGAACGCCGTGACCATCCGCTGTTTCCAGGGTGAGCGCGAAATGGCTGCGGACAACAAGATCCTGGGTCAGTTCAATCTGGAAGAGATCCCGCCCGCACCGCGCGGCATGCCTCAGATCGAGGTGACTTTTGACATCGACGCCAACGGCATTGTCTCGGTTTCGGCCAAGGACAAAGGCACTGGCAAAGAGCAGAAGATCACCATTCAGGCCTCGGGCGGTCTGTCGGACGAAGATATCGACAAGATGGTCAAGGATGCCGAGGAAAACGCCGAGGCGGACAAGGCGCGCAAAGAGCTGGTCGAAGCCAAGAACCAGGCCGAAAGCCTTGTCCACGCGACCGAGAAATCGATCGAGGAACATGGCGACAAGGTCGACCCGTCGACCGTCGAAGCGATCGAGCTGGCCGTTGCTGCGCTCAAGGATGAGCTGGAAACGGACAATGCCGACAAGATCAAGTCGGGCATCCAGAACGTGACCGAAGCGGCCATGAAACTGGGTGAGGCGATCTATAAGGCACAGGCGGAAGAGGGCGAAGATGAGCCCGCAGCCGCAGATGCCGCGCCGGGTGACGATGACATTGTCGACGCCGAGTTCGAAGATCTGGACGACGATAAGCGTAATTAACGGGTAACCGGGCCAATTTGGGCCGGTCCGGTTGCCGGGCCGGCCCGATTACGTTGAGGCAGAAGGAAATACTGATGTCCAAACGCGACTATTACGAAGTGCTCGGCGTGTCCAAGGGCGCTTCTGCGGATGAGATCAAAAAAGGCTTTCGCTCGAAAGCCAAACAGCTGCATCCCGATCGCAACAAGGACAACCCCGATGCCGAAGCGCAGTTCAAAGAGGCCAACGAGGCTTACGATGTTCTGCGCGATGCTGACAAGAAAGCCGCTTATGACCGCTTTGGTCACGCCGCGTTTGAAAACGGCATGGGCGGTGGCGGCGGCCGTCCCGGTGGCGGCTTCGGTCAGGGCGATTTCTCCAGCGCGTTCTCTGACGTGTTCGACGACCTGTTCGGCGACTTCATGGGTGGCCAGCGTGGGGCAGGCGGGGGCCGTCGCGCCGCACGCGGTTCAGACCTGCGCTATAACCTGCGGGTCACGTTGGAAGAGGCTTATGCAGGCCTGCAGAAAACCATAAACGTTCCTACGGCTGTGGCCTGTTCCTCTTGCGAGGGAACTGGTGCCGAAGGTGGTGTTGAACCTACCGCATGTCCGACTTGTTCCGGCATGGGCAAGGTTCGCGCGCAACAGGGCTTTTTCACGGTTGAGCGCACCTGCCCGACCTGCTCTGGTTTGGGTCAGATCATTAAGAACCCTTGTAAGTCGTGCCAAGGTGCGGGGCGCGTTGAAAAAGATCGCGCATTGTCCGTGAACATCCCTGCCGGTGTCGAGACCGGCACCCGGATTCGTCTGGCTGGTGAGGGTGAGGCCGGAATGCGTGGTGGTCCTCCCGGTGACCTCTATATTTTTGTCGAAGTTTCCGAGCACAAGCTGTTCGAACGTGACAGCGTGAACCTCTATTGCCGTGTGCCAGTCAGCATGGCCAAGGCAGCACTTGGCGGTTCGATCGAGGTGCCGACCATCGACGGTGGTCGCGGTCGTGTTCAGATTCCTGCCGGCAGCCAGTCGGGCCGCCAGATGCGCCTGCGTAGCAAAGGCATGCCCGCCCTGCGCGGCGGAGGCATCGGGGATATGTTCATCGAACTTGCCGTGGAAACTCCGGTCAATCTGACCAGTCGTCAGAAAGAACTTCTGCGTGAGTTTGACGATTTGGGTGAAGATAACCACCCGGAATCTAAAAGCTTTTTCTCTTCTGTAAAGTCCTTCTGGGATGGCATGAAGGGTTAAACGGTTAAGCAAGGGGGCTCTGCCCCCATCACCCTTTGGGCGACCCCCCCGAGATATTTATGGCCAGATGAAACAGGGGATCCGTGTGTTGCCGATCCGGCGGGCAGGGATAAGGCGCGTTAACTTTTCGGAAACCGATTCTGCGTCAGAGTGGTGTTATGACCCAAGACGCCTTTGCCGAAGCCCCCATGCTGTTCGATACGGATGAAGCACCGGCGCAGCCGCTGCCCGTTGGTCGGTTACCCTCCTACATCAAAGACCATCGCAAGCGGCTGCGCGAAAGGTTCATGTCTGGCGGATCAGCAGCGATGCCGGATTATGAACTGCTGGAACTTGCTCTGTTCCGATCCATCCCGCGTCAGGATGTGAAACCGCTGGCTCGGGCACTGATGGAAGAGTTTGGTGATTTCAATCGTGTGTTGACTGCACCCGAGGAACGGCTGCGTCAGATCAAAGGCGTTGGGGACACGGTGATTACCGATCTGAAAATCCTTGAGGCCTGTGCCCATCGCATGGCGCGTGCCCGGGTGATGCAACGGCATGTGATCTCGGGATGGGATGCGCTTCTGGACTATTGTCACACCACGATGGCGCACCGCGAGATCGAGCAGTTTCGTGTGTTTTATCTAGATCGCAAGAATGTGCTGATTGCGGATGAAGAGCAGGCCAAAGGCACGGTGGATCATGTGCCGGTCTATCCGCGAGAGGTCGCGAAGCGGGCGTTGGAACTCAATGCCTCGGCTCTGATCCTGGTCCACAATCATCCATCCGGTGATCCGACGCCGTCGCAGTCGGATATCGATATGACCAACCGGATTCAGGATGCGTGTTCCGCCCTTGGGCTGACTTTGCATGATCACCTGATCATCGGGAAATCGGCCGAACTGAGTTTCCGCTCGCAAGGCTATTTGTAAGGGTTATCGGATCCAAACTTCGACCCGACGATTCACCTTACGGCCCCATTCGGTGTCGTCGCAGGCCATCGGCATGGCCTCGCCAAAGCCCTCGACACTGATTTCGATGCTGTCGGGGAGGCTGGTTTCGACCGATGCCAGCACTGCGTTTCGGACGGTTTTGGCTCGCTGCAGGGCAATACGTGAATTGGCGACCGCCGCGCCCTCGCCGTCACTAAACCCAACAAAGATCAATTGACGCGCCTCCAACGTTCCGCTTTCCAAAGCTTGCGCAAGGTTCAAGATGTTTGACCGGGACTGAGCATCGGGCCGCGAAGACCCCGGTTCGAACCGAAAGGACAAAGATAGCCGCGAAAGTGGACGGAGAGTTTCGATCATGCGCTGCAACTCTTCCAACCCGACCTCAGCTCCACCGGTGCTGATCGCATTGGCCAGCCGATCGCCTTGCAGCCCAACCTGGATTGTTTCAAGGGATTGATCGACAAATCCGGCTTGCCGGATGACCATCTGTGCGGCGCTGCTTTGGGTATAGGCCAAAAACTGTCGCGCGACTTTGGGCAATCGTCTTTGTGGCAAATAGAAAAACATGGGTGAGGTCAGCGGATAATCTTCAGTCTTGACCGACTGCCGCGTTGCCGGCAAGGCATGTCCGCATCCACCGGTCAGAGGCAGGGCGCGTGCAGCCCCGGCTTCGGCAAGGCTGGCGATGCCGATCGCGAATGGGTCGTTCGAGACTGCGCGCACCAAATCGCTGTTGCGGGTATGGCGTATGATCTTTGTGGTCATTGGTGCGTTCGTCGGCGACAACAGCAAATCCTCGACCGCCTGATCCAGCCCGGAACCGACCTGTGGCAGATGCAGAGAGATCGGCGCATCAGGCCCACCGAGATCGCCCCAATTTGCGACCTCGGCGGTGAAAACCTTCACCAGATCAGCAAGCGATATCTGGCGCACGGGATTGTCAGCCGACACGATTGGCACGATTGCATCCAGAGCCAAGACGCGCGACCGACGGGTTTGCGTCAGATCTCCGAGCCCAGCGGCTTTGGTCAACTCCAGTTCGTCTGATCGAATTTCCCGCTGCGCCAACACGACATCTGCGTTGTTCTCAACCAGATCGATAAAGCCGTCAGCCGTATCCGTTGCACGAAATATGAACCTCGCCAAAGGCGCCTGCCGATCAGGCTGATTCAGGGCGTAGACCCGCAGGTCTCCGGTGCCCTCGGGCTGTGACAGGGTTAACCCTTCCTCGATGGCAAAGCCCTGTGCAAGCGCGGGCAGCAGTGCCTCGGCGATTACTGATGAGCCAGAGAAACGAACTTCGGCCACAAAATCCGTCAGGTTGGGGCAAGCTGGGCCGTCGCAGGTGACCCCCGATCCATCGACCGTCAGCTCTCCGAATTGCGTATCGACACGGTAGAATTCACCGTCGTAACCAAGAAGGGTGCCGACCACTTCTACCTTGCCGTCATGCGAGGTCAAAGTGATGTCCTGCGCGAATACGCTTTGTGCCAAGGATAAGGCAAAAAGCGCGGCGAACGCCGCACGAAGAATGTTCATTGGAAACCGTAGATCTGCCTGCTGCTTATTTGGCAGCGATTGTCAGGTCTGAGAACAGATTATTCAACACCAGAAAATCGCCAGCTGCCTCACAACCGGGCATATCCAGCGACAGGTCGCGTGAGCGTAGCCGTTCCGCGCGCCATTCCAATGATTGCACGTTTAGGGGCTTGCCGCAATTTGCTTCAGTGACCTCAGTTTCAACCGACAGTGTGATACTTCCGGCCTCGGTTGCGGTCTCGATGGGGTATGAATAAACCTCGATGTTGCGCGCGACGTCCGAACCGCCCTGACCCAGATGGATCACCGAGCCCGCGCCGCCGGTCTGGGACCCTGACCACACGTGGCCTTCTTCCCCGTAACCTGCGCCGAATTCCAGCGCATGAAGCTGCAGATCGGTTTCGCCCTGCCACTGCAAGGCAACCCGGTTGAAGCTGTTGATCTCGGGCACATGCGTCGTCGCAACAGTGCCTTTCTCATCCGGCAGCGAGATCAGGAAAATAGCGTATTCTGACAGCGCCGGGATGGTCAGGTTCAAGCCGCCAAGCGCATCGGTCTCGGTGCTGAAAACCAGCCCGTTGTGATGAACCTCGATGGTCTCATTGGCGTGGCAGGGGGCCTTGACCCGCAGCCGTACGTTGGCGCCGGGCACAGCCATGGCGCGCGCGCTCATATCGCAATTCGAAGGCAAACGGCTGGTTTCTGGCGCTGAGCGTATGGATTGAGATAGATCCTTGGGACGCGTTTCTGTCGGGGAAGAAGAGGTCAGGACAACGCTTTCCAGTCCGGTCAGGTCCGAGTCCTGTTCCGAGATCGAAGCGACGCGTTCACCGCTCGGCTCAGCATTGGGTTGCTGCGCCGATCCGCTTTGCATCAAATATCCAATGGCCAGAGCGCAGGCAACGGTTCCGCCCGTGGTCACGTAGTTCTTAATGACAAACAAGACACCCTCCCCAGTTGAAGGAGCGAGTCGCAATTTGCTTCCCAATCAAGGCCAATATGTGGCCGTGAGGCGGACTCATTGTGGTGGAAAGCGGGTGACGTTAAGTCAACCTGCCGTGGCAATGTTTGAATTTTTTCCCCGAGCCACAGGGGCAAGGATCATTGCGTGACGGGTTACCCCAAGTCGAAGGATCATCCTCAACAAAACCCGGACGACTGTCACCAGACGCTTCAGCTTCGGCGATCGCCTCAGCATTCCCGGCAGCTTGATCCACAGCTTTCTGCGCCTGTGCCTGTTGCGCCGCCATCTGCGCGAGCATTTCCTTCTGTTCTTCTTCGCTCAGCGGGCGCACGCGCGACAATTGCTGAGTGACGGTTTCGCGCAAGGAATCAAGCATCCCTTCGAACAGCTGGAAGCTTTCGTTCTTGTACTCGTTCAGCGGATCGCGCTGTGCATAGCCACGGAAACCCACGACCGAGCGCAGATGCTCCAGCGTCAAAAGATGTTCGCGCCATTTGCCATCGATAGTCTGCAGCAGAACCTGCTTTTCGATGTTGCGCATGTTTTCCGGGCCAAAGGCCACGGCCTTCTGCGCCATCATCTCATCGGCGGCCTTGATCAGACGTTCGCGGATTTGCTCGTCATCCACGCCTTCCTCGGCGGCCCAGTCCTGAACCGGCGCATCGATGGTTAGCTTGTCTTTGACCGCTTCGTGCAGACCTTCTGTATCCCATTGATCTGCATATGATTTTGGCGGCATGAATTCGTCGATCATATCGTCGATCACCTGCTCACGCATATCGGACACGACATCCGACAGATCATCCGCTGACATGATTTCACGCCGCTGGCTGAACACGACTTTCCGCTGATCGTTCATCACGTCGTCGAATTTCAGAACGTTTTTGCGCATGTCAAAGTTGCGACCTTCGACTTTGGATTGCGCCCGTTCCAGCGATTTGTTCACCCAGGGGTGAATGATTGCCTCGCCCTCTTTCATGCCCAGCGTGGTCAGGACCTTGTCCAAACGTTCCGAACCGAAGATGCGCATCAGGTCATCTTCCAGGCTCAGGTAGAACACGGTGCGGCCCGGGTCACCTTGGCGTCCCGAACGCCCGCGCAGCTGGTTGTCGATCCGGCGGCTTTCATGACGTTCGGACGCCATTACGTAAAGACCACCGGCCTGCAGCACCTTTTCCTTTTCTTCCGCGTGCTTGGCTTCTTCTGCCGCACGCAACTCGGCCGGGTCAGCCTCGGGGTTTTCGGCCAGCGCCTGCAGCACCTTCATCTCGACATTGCCGCCCAGCTGAATATCGGTGCCGCGGCCCGCCATGTTGGTGGCGATGGTCACCGCACCCAGACGGCCTGCATCGGCCACGATCTGGGCTTCCTGTTCGTGCTGACGGGCGTTCAGCACATTGTGCTCGATACCCTCCTTAGTCAGCATCTGGCTGATCACTTCGGACTTTTCGATCGACGTGGTGCCGACAAGAACCGGCTGACCTTTTTCACCGGCCTTTTTGACCTGTTCAATAATGGCACCGTATTTTTCGGCTGTCGTGCGATAGACCTGGTCGTCTTTGTCCTCACGCGCGATTGGCTTGTTGGTCGGAACCTCGACCACACCCAGACCATAGATTTCCTGAAATTCTTCCGCCTCGGTCAGCGCAGTGCCGGTCATGCCGGACAGCTTGTCATAGAGGCGGAAATAGTTCTGGAATGTCACGCTGGCCAGCGTCACATTCTCGGGCTGAATCTGTACGCCTTCCTTGGCTTCGATGGCTTGGTGCAGACCCTCCGACAAGCGGCGGCCCGGCATCATCCGACCGGTGAATTCGTCGATTAGCACCACATTGCCATCCCGAACGATATAGTCCTTGTCACGTTGGAACAGTTTATGCGCGCGCAGGCCCTGATTGACGTGATGCACTACAGTGGTGCTTTCGGGGTCGTACAGCGAATGCCCCTCGGGCAGCAGACCCGCTGAAAGCAATTGCTGCTCCAAAAACTCGTTGCCTTCATCGGTGAACGTCACGCTGCGGCTTTTTTCATCGAGCGAGTAATGATCGTCCTGCAGCGTCGGGATCACGGTATCGATGGCAGTATAAAGGTCCGATCGGTCTTGTGCCGGCCCCGAGATGATCAGCGGCGTCCGCGCCTCATCAATCAGGATCGAGTCGACTTCGTCGACGATCGCGAAATTGTGGTGCTTCTGATAGACCTGTTCCAGATCGGCCTTCATGTTGTCGCGCAGATAGTCAAAGCCCAACTCATTATTTGTGGCATAGGTGATGTCACACTTGTACGCCGCCATCTTCTCGGCATCCGGTTGGCCCGACCAGATCACACCGGTCGTCATGCCAACGGACGCAAACACCTTGCCCATCCATTCCGAGTCGCGCTTGGCCAGGTATTCGTTCACCGTGACCACATGCACGCCCTTGCCGGTCAGTGCATTCAGATAGGCGGGGAAGGTGGCGACCAGGGTTTTGCCTTCACCCGTTTTCATTTCCGAGATATTGCCCTGGTGCAGGAACAAACCACCCATCAACTGCACATCAAAGGCCCGAAGACCCAGGGCGCGCTTGGCCCCTTCGCGGACATTGGCAAATGCTTCCGGCAGCAAGTCATCCAGCTTTTCACCGTCCAGCGCTCGTTTGCGCAGCTCAGCGGTTTTCTCGATCAGGCCATCGTCGGTCAGGATCTCGAACTCCGGCTCCAGCGCATTGATCTTTTCGACCAGCGGGCGGGCCGCCTTGATCTTGCGGTCGTTCGGTGTTCCGAACACCTTTTTGGCGAGCGTTCCGAGTCCCAGCATGTTCACTCCAGCGGATCTGTTTTTTTCTTGGTTGCGACAGGCTTGCCCACCTTGCGCGCAGCCCCTAGATACGGGGGGTGAAAGGCGGCCCTGTCCAAGGCTTCAAAGCGATGTAAGGGGCAGGTTCCACAGTGTCAACGCTGCGCCCTGTCGCGGCAAAGAAATAGGATAATTCCATGCCCAAAGGCCTCACTTTTCTGCCATCGCTTGCGCTTGCTGCCGTGATGGCGTTGCCGCTGGCCGCCCAGGACGCACCGGATGCCAACACCGTGGTTGCCCGCGTGAACGGCGACGAGATCACATTGGGTCACGTCATCGCCACCGCCTCGGCGCTGCCGGCGCAGTATCAGCAGCTTGAAGATGAGGTGCTATATGATTTCATCCTCGAGCAACTGGTCCAGCAGCACCTGCTGAGCCTTGAACAGGAAGAGCTGAATACACTAAACGCCCTTCGACTGGAAAACGAAACCCGGTCCCTGCGCGCCGTACAAACCGTCGAAGCGCTGACAGCCGCCAGTGTCACTGATGAGGCCATACAGGCCGCCTATGACACGCAATTCGCCGAGTTTCAGGGCGAAGACGAGTTCAATGCCAGCCACATTCTGGTCGAATCCGAGGACGAAGCCAAAGCTGTCAAAGCCCAACTTGAAGAAGGCGCAGATTTCGCTGAGCTAGCGAAAGAAAAATCCACAGGACCCTCTGGCCCCAATGGCGGTGCGCTGGGCTGGTTCGGCAAAGGCCAGATGGTGCCCGAGTTTGAAGGTGCCGTGCTTGGCCTTGAAAAGGGTCAGGTCTCGGATCCGGTGCAAACCCAGTTTGGTTGGCACGTGGTCACGCTGAACGACAAGCGCAAGACCGAGGCCCCCGAATTGGCGGTCGTGCGCGATGAATTGGCTCAGACCATTCGGCAAGAAGCAATTCAGGCCAAGATTGACGAGTTGACGCAGCAAGCGCAGATCGAGCGTCCCGCGCTCGAGGGCGCCGGCCCCGAGGTCATGCGCCAGCTGGAGCTGCTGCAGGAGTAACCCCGTGGCCACGATAACCAAGGTTTCACCGCTGGCCCCGGCGGCCTTCCCCGAATTGCCCGCGATCGACGGTGTGCGCTTCGCCACTGTCGAGGCTGGTGTCCGATATCAAGGCCGCACCGATGTGATGCTGGCCGTTCTTGATCCGGGCACCTCGGTGGCCGGAGTGTTCACCCGCTCGGCCACCCGTGCGGCCCCCGTTCTGGATTGTCAGGACAAGATCGGCGGGCCCGGCGACGGGCCTGCAGCGATCCTTGTGAATTCGGGCAACGCCAATGCGTTTACCGGCCATTACGGGCAGACCTCAGTGGCCGAGGTGACGCAAGCCGTCTCCAAAGCTACCGGTGTTGAGGTAGATCGGGTTTTTACCTCGTCGACCGGTGTCATCGGCGAGCCGCTGCCCCATGACCGCATCGTTGCACAGCTTGAGGCGTTGAAGGCGGGCCTCAGCTGTCACGCGATCGAGGACGCGGCGCGCGCGATCATGACCACCGACACCTTCCCGAAGGGGTCGTCGGCGCAGGTCGATATTGGCGGCCAAACAGTCTCTATTGCGGGGATAGCGAAGGGTTCCGGCATGATCGCGCCCGATATGGCGACGATGCTGGTTTATATCTTCACCGACGCTCAGATCGAGCAGACAGCGCTGCAGGCGATGCTGGGCGCGCAGACCGACCGGACCTTCAACTGCATCACCGTGGATAGCGATACCTCGACATCCGACAGCCTCTTGCTTTGCGCCACCGGGGCATCGGGCGTCGATGCCACCGGCAATGCCGCTTTCGCGCAAGCGCTGGAAACAGTGATGTTGGACCTTGCGCAGCAAGTGGTCCGCGACGGCGAAGGGGCCACGAAATTTGTCGAAATTCGTGTGACCGGCGCCGCCACGGATGCTGATGCCAAAACCCACGGGCTGGCTATCGCCAACTCCCCGCTGGTCAAAACCGCCATCGCGGGCGAGGACCCGAATTGGGGCCGCATCGTCATGGCCATCGGCAAATCCGGTGCTGCTGCAGACCGCGACCTTTTGAGCATATCGTTCGGAGACATCCTTGTGGCTGAAAAAGGCTGGGTCAGCCCCGACTACCGCGAGGAAGACGCTGCGGCCTATATGAAAGGTCAGGATTTGGTGATCGCAGTCGATCTGGGACTGGGTCAGGGCGCTTCCACCGTCTGGACCTGCGATCTGACCCACGGCTATATCGAAATCAACGCGGATTATCGCTCGTGAAGACAGTATTGGTGTCTGCTGTCGCTCTGATCGACATCGAGGGCCGCGTCCTGCTGGCCCAACGCCCCGAGGGCAAATCCATGGCCGGTCTGTGGGAATTCCCCGGCGGCAAGATCGAGCCCGGAGAAACCCCCGAGGCCGCCCTGATCCGCGAATTGCACGAGGAACTGGGCATCGACACCTGGGCCTCGTGCCTCGCGCCGCTGACCTTTGCTAGCCACAGCTATGACGATTTCCATCTTCTTATGCCGCTATTTGCCTGCCGCAAATGGGAGGGGATACCGCAATCGAAAGAAGGTCAGGCGCTGAAATGGGTGCGTGCGAATGATCTGAGGAACTACCCGATGCCTGCGGCAGATGTGCCGTTGATCCCGATTTTGCGGGATTGGCTATAAGCCCCTGAAAAGACTCTAATCTGACTCAACTGGCAAAACGACAAAGCTTGGCAAATCACTGTGGTGCATGTCATTGCTGAACATATCGTTACGAAGGCAACCGACGTATTCTGCTTGAGGTTCCCTTTGTTCGATCCGGACTGGCCCGCCATCACGCGTAGCAATTCCCGCATGCACCGCGGCCATACAAATGTTGCTCCACCAAGCGTACACTTCGCATCCCTGTACATTGAACGGCCGTATCCGTTGCGCCTCTTTTGTGCACATGCACTCAATGGGTAAGTCAAGTTCACCAATATGGCCGGGGCAATCCTTTAACTCATCGGCTGAAATCGGTCGACTCCCGCTACCAGCGATCACAAAAATCGCGATGGCCACAAATATGATCTGCTGAGCTCTATGCATTATCAATTCTATCACGAACTCACGTATTGCCCAAAATATACGCGGCGGTTGTATTCGCTTTTGGCAGCGCTGGTTTATCCAGTTCAACGGTTTTTACATCTTGTACAACTCGGAACTTCACTCCTCCGCCCCTGTTACAATTCGTAAGAATTGAGAAAACATCAGGCAAAACTTGACGCTGATCGTTACGACGTCCCTTATCGGGGCATTGGCGTTCGGGCACCATCCCGAACCCGCCATTTTCGGCCCGGGGAGGGGTCGGATGGGGAGGAGAGAAAGATTGGCTCAGACGCAGTCGGGCGCTGAAGGGATGGACTCTCTTCCGGCGCTATTACACCGCAATGTGACCCAGTTCGGGGATGCCCCGGCCTATCGGGAAAAGGAATTCGGGATCTGGCAATGCTGGACCTGGGCGGAAGCCGCCAAAGAAATCCGTGCCATCGCGCTTGGATTTCTAGAACTTGGCGTTGAAAAGGGTGACCATATTGCTGTGATTGGTCGGAACCGTCCCGCCCATTACTGGTCGATGGTTGCCGCTCAAATGGTAGGCGCGGTGCCGGTGCCTCTGTATCAGGACTCGGTCGCCGAAGAGATGGCCTATGTGCTGGAACATTGCGGCGCGAAATATGTGGTCTGCGGTGATCAGGAGCAGGTCGACAAGGTCATTGAAATTCAGGAAAACCTGCATCAGGTCAAACACATACTCTACACCGACAAGCGCGGGATGCGGAAGTATGACCACTCCCAGATGAACGCGCTTGAGGACATCATGGCCGAGGGCAGCGCGGGTCACGCGCGGTTTGATGCGGAACTGGACAAGCGCATTGCGGCAATCACCTATGACGATACCTGCGTGATGCTCTATACCTCGGGCACCACGGGCAAGCCCAAAGGCGTGGTGCTGTCGAACCGGAATGTTATCGAAAGTGCTAAGAACTCGGCGGAATTCGATCATCTTACCCGGAACGAAGACATCCTGTCTTACCTGCCGATGGCTTGGGTTGGCGATTTCATATTCTCGATTGGTCAGGCTTATTGGTGCGGCTTCTGCGTGAACTGCCCCGAAAGCGCCGACACGATGATGACCGACCTGCGCGAGATCGGGCCGACCTATTTCTTTGCCCCGCCGCGGGTGTTCGAAACCCAGCTGACCAATGTGATGATCCGGATGGAGGATGCGGGCAAGCTGAAGCAGCGCATGTTCCATTATTTCATGGCCCATGCCAAGAAGGTGGGTGGCCTGTTGCTGGACGGCAAGCCGGTGGGCTTTGGCGACAAGCTGAAATACACGCTGGGCAATTTGCTGGTCTATGGCCCGCTGAAAGATACGCTTGGCTATGGCCGGTTCCGTGTGGGCTATACGGCGGGTGAAGCGATCGGGCCGGAAATTTTTGATTTCTACCGCTCTTTGGGCATTAACCTGAAGCAGCTTTACGGTCAGACCGAAGCGACCGTGTTCATCACCGTGCAGCCGGATGGCGAGGTACGGGCGGATACGGTTGGTGTTCCGGCCCCAGATGTCGAGCTGAAGATCGATGATAAGGGCGAGATTCATTACCGCTCACCTGGCGTGTTCGTCGAGTATTACAACAACCCGGATTCGACGGCTTCGACCAAGGATGCCGAAGGTTGGGTGGCGACGGGGGATGCCGGGTTCATCGAGGAGAATTCCGGCCATCTACGGATCATTGACCGTGCCAAAGACGTGGGCAAGATGGCTGATGGTTCGATGTTCGCGCCGAAATATGTCGAGAACAAGCTGAAGTTTTATCCCGATATTCTTGAAGTCGTGCTGTTCGGGAATGGCAAGGATCGATGCGTGGCTTTCATCAATATCGATTTGACAGCGGTTGGAAACTGGGCGGAACGCAACAACGTGGCCTACGCGTCCTATCAGGAACTTGCGGGACATCCTCGTGTGTTAGAGACGATTCGGAGCCACGTTGAAGAGGTAAACAAGTCGGTCGCGGCGGATGAAATGCTATCGGGCTGTCAGGTGCATCGCTTTGTGGTTCTGCACAAGGAACTGGATGCCGATGATGGCGAGATGACTCGGACCCGCAAGGTGCGGCGTGGGTTTGTCGAGGACAAATTCAGCGACATTATTGCGGCGTTGTATGACGGGTCGTCGAGCGTTTCAACCACGACTGAAGTGACCTATG
Organism: Ruegeria sp. C5; assembly: GCF_056537605.1. NCBI lineage: Bacteria > Pseudomonadati > Pseudomonadota > Alphaproteobacteria > Rhodobacterales > Roseobacteraceae > Ruegeria > Ruegeria sp. C5. Next base: position 88,796 of record NZ_JBQFRX010000008.1, read on the forward strand.
AAGATGGTCGTAAGGGATCGATTTCTGCGACGTTGGAAATTGTCGATGCGCCAGTGGTTCCGGTCGCGCAGCACAAGGTGGCGGCGGAATGAGTGGGCTGACGCGCGCCGCTCGACCTGCGGTCATCGCCCCGCCCGCCGTCCCGTTTTTGTGTCAGGGAGGTTCTGATGCTGGATAACTCCGAAGGATATGTCACCGAAGACGGCCGCAAGATCGGCGGTGTGGTGATGGAGATGAAGAATATCACCCTGCGCTTTGGCGGCGTGGTGGCCATCAAGGATATCTCGTTCGACATCCGTGAGGGTGAGATCCGTGCGATCATCGGGCCAAACGGGGCGGGTAAGTCCTCGATGTTGAACGTGATCTCGGGCTTTTATGTCCCGCAAGAAGGTGAGGTTTGGTTTCACGGCTCCAAGCGCCCTCCGATGCGGCCGTTTGAGGTGGCGCAGCAGGGGATCGCGCGGACGTTTCAAAACATCGCTCTGTTCGAAGGCATGAGCGTGTTGGATAACGTGATGACCGGGCGTTTGGGTTTTATGAAGACCAATATTCTTCAGCAAGCGCTGTGGAAGGGCAAGGCCGAGGCAGAAGAGACCGAGAACCGCGAGGCGGTCGAGAAGATCATTGATTTCCTTGAGATTCAGCACATCCGCAAAACGCCGGTGTCCCGCCTGCCTTACGGGTTGAAGAAACGCGTCGAACTGGCGCGCGCGCTGGCGGCGGAACCGAAACTGCTGCTGCTGGATGAGCCGATGGCCGGGATGAACGTCGAAGAGAAAGAGGACATGAGCCGCTTTATCCTCGACGTGAATGACGAGTTTGGCACCACGATTGCGCTAATCGAGCACGATATGGGCGTGGTAATGGATCTGAGCGACCGTGTGGTTGTGATGGATTACGGCAAAAAGATTGGTGACGGCACCCCGGATGAGGTGCGCAACAACCAAGAAGTCATTGATGCCTATTTGGGGGTCAGCCATGACTGAGGTCCGGGCAGAATTGGGGAGGGGCTGGCATGCCTGAACAATTAATCTTCGCGATGGAGGTCATCCTCAACGGTCTGATGGCTGGGGTGCTGTATGCGCTGGTCGCACTGGGCTTTGTGTTGATCTACAAGGCGTCGGGGATTTTCAATTATGCCCAAGGGGTTATGGCCCTGTTTGCGGCGATGACGCTGGTCGGAATCATGAATGGGCAGGTACCTTTTGCGCATCTGATCAACGCGACTTTCGGCACGCATGTCTATAATTTTGGTTGGAATGTGCCCGCGTTGCTTGCGATTATTCTGACCATGGCCGTGATGGTGTTGCTGGCCTGGTGCGTGCAACGGTTCGTCATGCGCCATCTGGTCGGACAGGAACCGATCATCCTGTTCATGGCGACCATTGGTCTGGCCTATTTCCTTGAGGGCGTCGCCGACCTGATGTGGGGGTCCGAGATCAAGACGCTGGATGTGGGTCTGCCGCAGGGTATCAACCTGTGGATTGACGAGACGACCTTTAATATCTTCGACTACGGTTTCTTCATCGACAATCTGGACATCGTGGCCACGATCATCGCAGCACTTCTGGTGGCGGCTCTGGTGGCGTTCAGCCAGTACACCAAGCAGGGTCGGGCGATGCGTGCGGTGGCGGATGACCATCAGGCAGCGCTATCGGTCGGGATTTCGCTGAACTTCATTTGGATCATGGTCTGGTCGGTCGCCGGGTTTGTAGCGCTGGTTGCGGGCATCATGTGGGGCACCAAATCGGGCGTTCAGTTCTCGCTGTCGCTGATCGCGCTTAAGGCTCTGCCGGTATTGATGCTGGGCGGGTTTACCTCGATCCCCGGGGCCATCGTCGGCGGTCTGATCATCGGTGTAGGCGAGAAACTATTCGAATTCGCGATCGGTCCGATGGTTGGCGGCGCAACCGAGAACTGGTTTGCCTATGTATTGGCGCTGATCTTCCTCGTGTTCCGACCTCAGGGCCTGTTCGGCGAGAAGATCATCGAGAGGGTGTAGGGCGTGACCAAGCTGATTGCCATCATCAACGTGATCGCATGGGCGGGGTTTTGGGCTTTCGGCTACATCGCCCTGACATCAAGCGATCTGACCGAGGGCCAACTTGTGATCGCTGTAATTCTGGCCTTTGCCGGGCTGGTCATGGGCATCCTGGCTTACATGAAACTGGTGCGCGCTTCCGAGGCCACCGGATATGCCAAAGGGTCCAATCAACTGGACGCCGCTGCCCGCAATCGGGCGCAGGAAGAATGGGGAAAGTAAGATATGTTCTATCGTGAGGCCGGGGATTTCAAAACCTCATATATCGCCGACAGCCAGACTTTCCCGATCAAGTTTGACCGGTATAGGTACTATGTCGTTCTGGCGGTGGCGTTCGGAATAATTCCGTTCATCATCAACGATTATTGGGCCAATGCGCTGCTTCTGCCATTCCTGATCTATGCCATCGCTGCGATCGGGCTGAACATTTTGGTGGGCTATTGCGGGCAGGTCTCGCTGGGCACCGGCGGGTTCATGGCAGTGGGGGCCTATGCCTGCTACAAGCTGATGACGGCCTTTCCCGATGTCAGCATGTTCATCCATGTGATCCTTGCTGGAGGGATCACTGCGATTGTTGGTGTTTTGTTTGGTCTGCCATCTCTGCGGATCAAGGGATTCTATCTAGCAGTCGCTACGCTGGCGGCTCAGTTCTTTCTTGTGTGGCTGTTTAACCGGGTGCCGTGGTTCTACAACTACTCGGCCTCTGGCCAGATCAATGCGCCGGAACGCGATGTGTTCGGCATCATTATCACTGGCCCGAATGCTCCGGCATGGGCGACTTATCTGTTCTGCCTGATCTTCCTGACCGTCTGCGCCATCATCGCGCGTAACCTGACGCGCGGCACCACTGGTCGAACCTGGATGGCAATCCGCGACATGGACATCGCGGCCGAGATCATCGGGGTGAACCCGCTCAAGGCCAAGCTGACAGCTTTTGCCGTCAGCTCGTTCTTTGTGGGCATCGCCGGGGCGCTGTTCTTTGCGGTCTATCTGGGCGCGGTCGAGGTTGGAGAAGTGTTCGGCATTCAAAAATCGTTCCTGGTGCTGTTCATGGTGATTATCGGCGGATTAGGGTCTATTTTTGGATCCTTTGCGGGGGCTGCCTTCCTGGTTTTGCTGCCGGTTGTACTGAAGCTGCTGGGCGTCGATCTGCTGGGCTGGCCCACGGATATCGTCGCGCATCTCAACCTAGTCATCGTCGGTGCTCTGATCATCATGTTCCTGATCCTCGAACCGCATGGTCTGGCGCAGCTCTGGCGTGTGGCGAAAGAGAAACTCAGACTCTGGCCATTCCCGCACTAAGGACCGGCCCAACGAAAAGACGGGTGTGAAACCCGAAACCCAACATCGGATCAACCAAGGGAGGAGACACCCGATGAAAAAGAAACTGGCAACCCTGGCGCTGGGCGCCGTGATGGCCGCAGGTCCGGTCATGGCCGACCTCGTATTCCCGTCGCTCAGTTACCGGACCGGGCCTTATGCGGCCGGCGGTATCCCATTTGCGGACGGATATGCCGACTACTTCACACTGCTGAACGAACGCGATGGCGGTATCGGCGGTGTTGCGGCCAACGTGATCGAATGCGAGACCGGATATAACACGGAAAAAGGCGTGGAATGTTATGAATCGACCAAGGGCGAAGGTGCTCTGGTCTATCAGCCCCTGTCCACCGGCATCACCTATCAGTTGATCCCTAAAGTGACCGCAGACGGCATTCCGCTGCACACAATGGGTTATGGCCGCACCTCGGCGGCGAACGGTAAGGTGTTCAGCAACGTGTTCAACTATCCTGCCAACTACTGGAACGGGGCGTCGGGCGCGATCAACTATCTGCTGGACGAAAACGGTGGCGACTTGAGCGGTAAGAAGATCGCGCTGGTCTATCACAACTCGGCCTATGGCAAGGAACCGATCCGTACGCTGGAAACACTGGCTGAAAAACATGGCTATGACCTGACCCTGCTGCCGGTCGACCACCCCGGTCAGGAGCAGAAGTCGCAGTGGCTGCAAATCCGCCGGGAAAAGCCCGACTATGTGATCATGTGGGGCTGGGGCGTGATGAACCAGGTCGCCGTGCAAGAAGCCGCCAATATCCGCTTCCCAATGGAGAACTTCATCGGTGTCTGGTGGTCCGGGGCCGAGTTTGATGTTGAGCCTGCGGGTGATAAGGCCACCGGCTACAAAGCGCTGACCTTCACCGGTCTGGGCGACGACTATCCTGTCTATGACGACCTGAAGAAATATGTCGTCGATGCGGGCAAAGCTGCAGGCGCCGGTGATCAACTGGGTACGGTGCAGTACAACCGCGGCCTCTATGCTGCGATGCTGGCCGCAGAAGCAGTGAAAACCGCGCAAGAAATGCACGGCACTGCCGAGATCGACGCATCGATGATGCGCGATGGCATGGAGGCGCTGGAGATCACCAACGCCAAGATGGAAGCGCTGGGTATGGCCGGTTTCGGACCTGAATTCGCGGTCTCATGCGAAAACCACGGCGGCCCAGGCCTTGTCGGTGTTGTTCAGTGGGATGCAGCGGCGGGTACCTGGAACTCGATTCAGGGCTTCGAACCGACTGACGCTGAGGTCATCAACGCACTGATCGACGAAGACTCGGGCGCATATGCTGCTGAGAACAATATTTCTCAGCGCTGCGAATAAGGTGCTCTGAACCAAACGGGGCGGCGGATCGCTGCCGCCCCGAACCCCACACTCGCACAAGGACACGCGCTGATGTTGGATGCGGCACAAACCACTGACGTGCAGGCGGAAACCCTGCTTGAGGTCAACAATATCGAGGTGATCTACAACCATGTGATCCTTGTTCTGAAAGGCGTCAGCCTGACTGTGCCCAAGGGCGGCATCACAGCCCTACTGGGTGGCAATGGTGCGGGCAAGACAACCACATTGAAGGCCGTGTCGAACTTGCTGCATTCGGAACGGGGCGAGGTCACCAAAGGCTCGATTAAATATCGCGGCGAGGGCGTGCATGAAAGCGACCCGGCTGCCTTGGTGGAGAAGGGCGTCATTCAAGTCATGGAAGGCCGCCACTGTTTCGAACACCTCACAGTCGAGGAAAATCTGCTGACCGGTGCCTATACCCGTAAGGACGGGTCTGCCGCGATCCAGCAGGACCTGGAACTGGTTTACAATTACTTCCCACGCTTGAAGGAACGCCGTCGTAGTCAGGCCGGTTATACTTCGGGTGGTGAGCAGCAGATGGTTGCGATGGGCAGGGCTCTGATGTCACGGCCCGAGACCATCCTTCTTGATGAACCCTCAATGGGTCTAGCCCCGCAACTTGTCGAAGAGATTTTTGGCATCGTAAGGGACCTGAACGAGAAGGAAGGCGTGTCCTTCCTGCTGGCTGAGCAGAACACAAATGTGGCTCTAAGGTTTGCTCATTACGGTTATATTCTGGAATCTGGCCGCGTGGTGATGGACGGCCCCGCCGCTGAATTGCGCGAAAACCCGGACGTAAAGGAATTTTATCTCGGCATGTCTGACGAAGGCCGAAAAAGCTTTCGAGACGTGCGCTCATACCGCCGCCGCAAGAGATGGCTGTAAGCGGGTGGAGGATATTTCAATGACCTATTTTGATAAGCTTGAAACCCGATCCGCTGACGAGCGCACCGCTGATCACGCGCGCGCCTTGCCAGAACAGATTGCCCGCGCTCAAAAAGCGCCCGGATATGCCGGCATCCTGTCCAACGTGGACGCCGGCACAGTGACAGACATGCAGGCGCTGGCACAACTGCCGGTTCTGCGAAAATCCGATCTGACAAAGGCGCAGGGCACCCGGCCTCCGTTTGGAGGGTTCACCGTCAAACCGGCGCGGAATTTCCAGCATGTCTTTCAATCACCGGGGCCAATCTATGAACCCGGCAGCACTGATCACGACTGGTGGCGCATGGGCCGGTTCCTGAATGCAGCCGGGGTTGGTCCGGGCGATATCGTTCAGAACTGTTTTGGCTATCATCTCACCCCCGCGGGCATGATCTTTGAAAGCGGCGCTCAGGCTGTTGGCGCGTCGGTCCTGCCTGCAGGTACAGGTCAGACCGAGTTGCAGGTGACCGCTGCGCGCGATGTGGGTTGCACCGCATATGCTGGCACGCCCGACTATCTGAGAGTCATTCTGGATAAAGCCGAAGCCATGGGCGTCGCGCTGAAATTTTCCAAGGCCGTTGTGGGTGGCGGGGCGCTGTTTCCAAGCCTACGACAAGATTACGCCGATCGGGGCATCGTCTGCCTGCAATGCTACGCGACCGCTGATCTGGGCAACATAGCTTATGAAAGCCCTGCGATGGAGGGTATGATCATCGACGAACACGTGATCGTTGAGATCGTCACCCCCGGCACAGGAACCCCGGTTGCACCTGGTGAAGTAGGTGAGGTGGTTGTGACTACGCTGAACCCCGATTACCCGTTGATCCGATTTGCCACCGGTGATCTGTCGGCGATCATGCCCGGAGAGTCTCCGTGCGGGCGCACAAATATGCGTATCAAAGGCTGGATGGGTCGCGCCGATCAGACCACCAAGATCAAGGGCATGTTCGTCCGCCCCGAACAGGTGGCCGCGCTGGTCGACAAGCATGATGAAATCGTCAAGGCGCGTGTCATTGCGGCGCGACAGGGCGAGATGGATACCATGACCGTTCAGATCGAAAGCCCCTGCGAGAACGATGGTGCCTATGCAAAATCGGTGGTCGAAGTCCTGAAACTGAAAGGCGCGATTGAAGTTGTGGCGCCGGGCTCATTACCAAAAGATGGCTTGGTGATCGAGGATCAGCGCGTTTATGAATAGGCATCTGCGGCGAACATTGCCGCAGTTTTTGTTAGTCCGCCCACTGGTGTTTCTTAGAGTTTTAGTCGATTAAAGGCAGACCCTACGGGATTCTCAGTCAAACGCCATGGCCGAAGTCGAATATTCAGAACACGGAACGCATAATCGCGGCGCACTAGGCACACGCTTTGTGGGCGGCATTGCCTATGTCGTGGCAGCCGCCTGTCTGTTGCCAATGGTGGCGGTTGTTCTGGCGGCGGTGACCGGTGGCACCGACACAATTTCCCATTTGTTAGAGACTGTTTTGCCTGGCTATGCGCTGACCACGGTGATCCTGGTGGTGCTGGTCGCAGCAGGGACGTTTTCGATTGGCGTCGGCGCTGCGTGGCTGGTCACGATGACCCGCTTTCCCGGAGTGCGGTGGCTGGAAATCGCTCTGGTCCTGCCGCTGGCCTTTCCGGCTTATGTGCTGGCCTATGCCTATACCTTCATTCTGGATCACCCCGGAATCGTTCAGACCACGCTGCGGGATGTGACCGGCTGGGGCCCGCGCGACTATTGGTTCCCCGAGATTCGCTCGACCGAGGGTGCGGCGGTGATGTTGATCCTGGTGTTGTATCCCTATGTCTATTTGCTGGCGCGCGCGGCGTTTCTGCAGCAAAGCGCCACGGCCTTTCTGGCGGCCCGGGCGCTGGGCAACGGCCCCTGGCATGCCTTTTGGCGCGTATCCCTGCCGATGGCACGCCCGGCGATTGCGGGGGGCGTCTTGCTGGCGGTTATGGAAACCATCGCCGATTTCGGCACAGTCGCCTATTTCGGAGTGCAGACTTTTGCCACTGGCATCTACACAAGCTGGTTTTCCATGGCTGATCGCGCTGCTGCGGCGCAACTCGCCCTTTGTCTGTTGGGTTTTGCGCTTGTCATGGCCGTGGCCGAGCGGACACAGCGCGGCAAAGCCAAATACTATCAGGCAGGCAAGCGCCACGCAGGTCTGCCAGCGGCGCAACTCAAGGGATGGCAATCACTTGCGGCATTTCTGCTATGCGCAATTCCCGTCCTGTTCGGATTTCTTCTGCCTGTGGTTATCCTGGTGCAGATGGGGTTGGAATCCGAGCAGAACCTGCTGTCGCGCCGATATATCGGGTTCATACAGAACTCGCTGACACTGGCGGGGGCTGCGGCGGTTATCACCGTCAGCGCGGCGATTTCGATAGGATTCTTCCAACGCCTGCGCCCCGGGCGCGGGTCCGCCATGGCGGCTTATGTGGCGCGGTTGGGCTATGCGGTGCCGGGTGGCGTGATCGCCGTGGGGCTGATCGTCCCCTTTGCGGGATTCGACAACGCACTGGATGCGTGGATGCGCCAAACCTTTGGTATCTCGACCGGACTGCTGGTCACTGGATCCATCTGGTTGTTGATCGCGGCCTATATGGTGCGCTTTTTGGCCGCCGCGCTCAGCGCCTATGAAGGTGGGCAGAGTACCGTTCACGCCAATATGGATGCCGCCGCGCGGTCACTGGGTCAAACCCCGTTAGGAACGCTGCGCCGGGTACATCTGCCGATCCTTACGCCTTCATTGCTGACGGCACTGTTGATTGTCTTTGTGGATGTGATGAAAGAGCTGCCCGCGACCCTGATCATGCGGCCTTTTAACTTCGACACGCTAGCAGTGCAGGCCTATCGTCTGGCCTCGGATGAGAGGCTTGAAGGTGCAGCGGTTCCGTCGCTGGTTATTCTGGCTGTCGGGTTGCTGCCGGTGATCTTGATTTGCCGTCAGGTTGGGCGCAGATAGCGGGCGGGCGATCCAAAAATACAACACCTTGATGCCAGTGGGCTTGATTCGACGGCGATTTCCGGCAAGGCTTGTCATATGAACATGCAGCCTCCCAGCCGGTTCGGGTCCGGCTCTGCCCAGATGCCGGTCGCGTTTGACCGGCGCGAGATGTCTCAAATCCTGTCTGTTTATGGCCGAATGGTTGCTGCCGGTGAATGGCGCGACTACGGAATCTCGAACCTGCGGGATATGGCGGTGTTTTCGATCTTTCGGCGCACGGCGGAACATCCCATTTACAGGGTCGAGAAGCACCCGCGTCTGCGGCTACGTCAGGGCATGTATTCCGTGGTCGGCATGGATGGGCGTATTTTGAAGCGCGGGCACGATCTGCGCGCGGTTCTGAGGGTTCTGGAACGCAAGCTTATCCGTGCGGTTGACCTGGATTAGAGCCTTTTGTGCGCTGTAACCGGCCCGTCACCCTGGGCAGCGATCCGGGCAATCGCTTGATCCATCGGTTCGAGCGCGACGGCCATGTGATAGGCGTTGGCGTGAAGTAGAAGGTTTTCGGCGGCAACCCAGGCCACATGGCCTTTCCAGAACAGCAAGTCTCCGCGCCGTGCGGGATCGCCCTCGGGCACCGATCCACCAACTTCGCGTTCCTGATCGCCGCTGTCTCCGGGACAAGGAACGCCGCAGGCGAGCAGTGCGAGCTGTACGAGGCCCGAGCAATCCAGCCCGAATCGACTGTTACCACCCCAAAGATAAGGGGTGCCGAGAAAAAGTTCGGCCGCGGAAACGGGATCGGTCAGCAGGGAATAAGCGGGCACGGCATGCACCCCCGGAATGAACCCGATTGGCGTTTCCAGAAACCCGCCCTCCTCAGACAGAGCCCTGATTTTACTGCCAAAGCTAAGAGAGGTCAGATCGCGGCTTTTTATATCGGGCTTCTCATAGGCATGGGTCGAAGCGGCGACGATCCAGTGAGTCTGTGGCTCAATTGGTCCCAGATGGTCCGTCGCCACCCATCCGGTATAGCCGTCCTTGCTGGCTGAGATCTTGCTCCAGCCGTTTTGGTCGTCCAAAACAGTGACCATGTCGCCGAACAACAATTGCCGGTCGCGCGGACCGTCAGGGTGGCGTAGCAGGTCTATGACCGGTTGAATGATGCGCGCCTGAGTCATAGGCCAAGGATCTCTGGCAATGCCCCCAGGAGGGCACGCGGGCCTTGGCCCAAACCACCCTTGCTGCGACCGGGTTCCTTACTGCGTTGCCACGAATAGATGTCAAAATGCATATAGCGACTTTCGGCAGCGAACCGGCGCAGGAACAGTGCCGCGGTGATAGAGCCCGCAAATCCACCAGAAGGCGCATTGTCGAGGTTAGCGATGCCGGGTTCGATCATCGCTTCATAGGGGTCATGAAAAGGCATACGCCAGACCGGATCAGCGGCAGCCCGGCCAGCACGCGCCAGCACGTCCGCGGCTTTGTCGTCATCGGTATAAAACGGGGCCAAATCAGCGCCCAATGCAACCCGGGCCGCGCCAGTCAAAGTGGCCATCGAGATGAGCAGGTTTGGTGCCCCTTCATGCGCCAGAGCAAGGGCATCGGCCAGCACCAACCGACCCTCGGCATCAGTGTTGTTTATCTCAACCGTTAGCCCATTGCGCGCCGTCAGGATGTCGCCGGGGCGGAGAGCATTGCCCGCTACTGCGTTTTCGACCGCCGGGATCAGGACCCGTAATTGCACCTTCAGATCCAGCGCCATGATCATACGGGCCAGACCCAGCACATTGGCCGCTCCGCCCATATCTTTTTTCATCAACCCCATCGAAGCACCGGGTTTCAGATTCAGGCCGCCGGTATCGAAACAGACCCCTTTCCCAACTAATGTTAGTTTTGGCCCGTGGTCACCCCAGTTCATCTCGATCAGACGCGGGGCCTGTTCGGCAGCACGCCCCACCGCGTGGATCATCGGAAAATTCTGTTCCAGCAACGCATCGCCTGTGATGACCGAGATGTCTGCGCCGTGTTCCCGTGCCAGTGCCTCAACCGCGTGTTGTAATTGCACCGGGCCCATGTCCGAAGCGGGTGTGTTGACCAGATCCCGTGTCAATGCCTCGGCATTGGCCATGATTTCGATCCGCCGGGCATCTACGCCCTCGGGCGCGATCAGCGTGGCGTTAGCCGGGCTTTGCGCTGCATAGCGATCAAAGGCATATCCCGTCATCAGCCAGCCCAGGCATTCAGCCTCAAGCACATCTGCGGGAACGCCCGAGGCGATATGATAGGTGCCCTTGGGCAGCGATTCTGCGGCAGCGGCTAGCGGAAATCGCTTGCGTACCCGTTTTGCCGCGCTGCCATATCCCGCCATGGCAAACTGCGGATTACCATCTGTGCCGGGCACCAGAAGTGTTTGACCCAGAGCTCCGGAAAACCCATCGGCCGCAACCCAAGCTCGGATATGATCCGGCTGATCGGTCAGCCAGCTTTCAAAATCTGATTGCTCTAACACATGTAGTGGCAGCGATGGGTCGGAGGCAGGGGCGAAGGACAGGGTCATGCGTGTCTCGGCTGGTTGGATTTTCGCCCAGACTATCTGTCTGCGGCGCACTCGCAACCCCCTCTCAGACAGATAGATCTTGTTGGTCCCAGACGGCAGTCAGCGATCGCTCGCCCACCCGGATCAGGCGGCTCAGAGTCGCCCCTGTCGCGACCGCATCGCCAGCGTCGACAGTACAGGCTACATCGCCTGCCACACGTGCCAGTGCTGTCATGCCGATTTGCTCGGATATGGCTACGAGAGATTTTGCGCATTTGCGCAGCCCGGCCCAATCGCGTTGCCGCCAAAACCGTTCACAATTCGACAGCCGCAACGCCAGTTCTTCAACCGTGCGGCACAGCACGTCCATGGCGTTGGTGTCGCCGAGCTGATTGTACAGGCTGCTCAGGCGGTCCGGGTCCAGACGCACGGGTTCCTTCTGTTCCAGTGTGATAATCTTGTCCACCACATTCACCCCAATTGAAATGCCCCCACGGCACAGTCAGAGATTGGCGGCAAAATACTTTGCAAAACCTTGCACCGGTTCAAAAGAATGGGTCGAATTTTCTGAGAATTCAGGCTTCCACGCGGTTCTGTGGGCAAAACCGGGCGAGAGTCCGGTCACACCTCTTGCGTTGACGCTCACTTGCTGCCAGTACCATAGAAACCGGACAGAGAAGGACAGGATCATGCCGATTACCACTGACGAGCTGGCCGCTGCCCGTACCGCCTGGGGCGATGGGTTGATTGCGATCTCCAAAGCTTTTGAAGACGGTGGGATCGATGCGGCCCGTTCCGTTGCCGAGGGTGTTCTAGATGCGGCATACGGCTATAATCTGGGTCCGGTCCTGTTCAAACCAACTATGGCATCCGGAGATCAAACCTTTCGCCCGACTCGCCACGGTGCACTGGCCTATTTTGTCGGTCACGATGCCGAATTTCCGCTTGATGGCGGTTTCGGAATCAAGGGTTGGCGCGAAATGGCAAGTGAGACATCGGCCAGCTTCGTCGAAGGCGATGTCGCCATGTGGATGGGCAAGGTCATTCTGACGGATAGCCAAGGTAACATCACGCAAGTCGACAAAAGCTTCGGCTACAAAAAAGACGCTAACGGAGTGCTTCGCATCGTGCTGCACCATTCGTCGCTGCCTTACCAGCCACCGGCCTGATCCTGCGGGTCATACGATCGGGCCTCTGAAATTACGTCGATTTTTTGATATGTTTCCGATGATGTTGTCAGAATCGGATCGAGCTCATGAAATTGATTAAACGTATTCTCGTCACCCTACTGGTGATCATTCTGGCGCTTGTCGGAGTATCATATCTTTTGCCTGGTCAGGCCGAGGTGTCCCGCAGCATCACAATCGACGCACCAGCCTCGGCGATCTTTCCCTATGTGAATTCGATGCAGGAGACCGAGAAATGGTCCCCCTGGCTGTCCCGAGACCCCGAAACCAAGCTGAGCTATAGTGGCCCGGAAGCGGGTGTCGGAAACACGCTGAACTGGGCCTCGGACAACCCGCAGGTGGGAACCGGTTCGCAGGAAATCACCGAGAGCACCCCGGATCAGTCCGTGCAAACCGCACTGGATTTTGGCCCGATGGGGACAGCCACCGCCTCGTTCCAGTTGCGGCCAGAAGGATCAGGCACACAGGTTACCTGGGGATTCGTATCCGACCTTGGTATGAACCCCATGTCCCGCTGGATGGGCCTAATGATGGACAATTGGGTCGGCGGAGATTACGAGCGCGGGTTGGAGAATTTGAAGACGCTGGTTGAGGGACAGGGGTGAAGGATCAGGCAGTAGGCATCTCTCTGATGACTGCTTTGAGGCCATACCAGAAACGATTGTTGAAATGTACGTGCGCTCATAGCAGTCCCTTTGCCGCGCAGGAGGCTGGGATCAAGCCATCGTGCAGCGCAAATAACCTCCGCTGACGCGGTGTTCAACTCGGTTCAAGCCCATACAGAACGGGGCGTGGATCGTTTGGTCCTTCGCTTCAAAGCCATTTGTAGTGCCTACCATTTTGACGACAGCTTAATCGGGGCGACCACCGACAACCCGTCTGTTATTGAATATCAAATCGTGAAGACCGTAGGTTCGAATGTGCAAGTTGGTTTCTCGAAAGCCACAGATTCGATTTTGATGCTCTGAACATTTGGAAAGGTGTGTTTATGAGGCGAACGGTATTGATGTTAGCTGTTTTGGCATTAGCGGGATGCGCTTCAACCACCACTCCTCCATCAGCACCTATTCCAAACCCCGGTCGCGCGAGCGCGCCCGTCAGTTCACAACAGGCACAAATAAGGTTCCGTCAGGTCGCCTCACGAATAGAACCTGTGGCAGAACGAGAATGCCGCCGCCGCACTAAGAATGTGAATTGTGATTTTTTGATCCGCATTGATCCAGACAAAAAAGCACCCTCAAACGCGTATCAGAGTTTAAGCAAGTCGGGGCGCCCCGTTATCACAATGACTCAAGCGCTGATACGGAATGTAAACAACACTGACGAACTTGCATTTGTTATGGCGCATGAGGCCGCTCACCACATTCAAGGGCATTTGGCGCGACAGGCCCAAAATGCGGCGGCTGGTGCGGTGCTTTTGGCCGGTCTAGCAACAATTGCGGGGTCAGGGCCGAATGACATTGCCGCAGCACAAGACATTGGAGCCTTTGTTGGTGGGCGCAGCTATTCAAAAAACTTTGAATTGGAAGCTGATCGACTAGGCACTGTAATAGCCTACAAAGCGGGTTATGATCCACTCAAGGGTGCGCTGTACTTCGCACGAGTTCCTGATCCTGGTGATCGCTTTCTGGGGACGCATCCCCCAAACTCTCAAAGATACCATGCGGTAAAAGCGACAATGTCCCAGATCGGTGGCTGACCAACTGGTGCTGGATAGGCAATGGCAACGCATGCACAGGGCGGCTTTGTCCCGCAATTTTGTCATCTCTGCCCGTCCACAAAATAATAAACCCCACTGGCGGTGCAGCGGGGTTTAATAGAGTCATAACCAACTGGCGAAGGTTACCCCTTCTTTAGAACTTCACGGCCCAGCAATTCTGCAATTTGAACAGCGTTCAATGCCGCGCCTTTGCGCAGGTTGTCCGAAACGCACCACAGGTTGATGCCATTCTCAACCGTCGAATCCTGACGGATGCGGCTGATGAACGTGGCGAAATCGCCCGCGCATTCGATGGGCGAGACGTAACCACCGGCTTCACGCTTGTCGATTACCATGATGCCCGGTGCTTCGCGCAGGATGTCGCGGGCTTCGTCTTCGTCGAGGAACTCTTCGAACTCGATATTCACCGCCTCGGAGTGGCCGACGAATACCGGAACGCGAACGCAGGTTGCGGTGACCTTGATCGACGGATCGACGATCTTTTTGGTCTCGACAACCATCTTCCACTCTTCCTTGGTCGAGCCGTCTTCCATGAAGACGTCGATCTGCGGAATGACGTTGAAGGCAATCTGCTTCTGGAATTTCTTCGGTTCAACCTCGGTGGTCGGGTTGTAGATGGCCTTGGTCTGATCCCAAAGCTCATCCATGCCTTCCTTACCGGCGCCCGACACCGACTGATAGGTCGACACAACCACGCGCTTGATCTTGGCACGGTCATGCAGAGGCTTCAGCGCGACGACCATCTGCGCGGTCGAGCAGTTGGGGTTGGCGATGATGTTTTTGTTTTTATAGTCGTGGATCGCCTCGGGGTTACATTCCGGCACGATCAGCGGAATGTCCGGGTCATAGCGATAGAGCGAGCTGTTATCGATCACCACGCAGCCAGCCGCTGCCGCCTTAGGGGCGTAAACCTTTGTGGCCTCGGAACCCACAGCAAATAGCGCCATGTCCCAACCAGTGAAATCGAATGTGTCCAGATCTTTGGTAGTGAGCGTCTTGTCGCCAAATGTCACCTCAGTACCCAGCGAACGACGGCTTGCCAGAGCAGCAAGTTCATCGACGGGGAACTGGCGTTCTGCCAGGATGTTCAGCATTTCGCGGCCCACGTTGCCCGTGGCGCCGACGACTACGACGCGATAGCCCATTTCATGTCTCCAAAGTTAAGGACGCGCGTTCATAGCCGCGTTGTGGCAAAGAAAAAAGAGGGGTTTCGGCTTATTTCACCCCGTCACACCGATTTGACACAGTTCAGTACCGTTCAGGGTTGTTTCAGCAAGGATCGATAAACTTCGACAATCGCCTGCGCTTCGCCTTCGATTCGAAAATTCTGCTCGACATGGGCGCGCGCGGCTAGTCCCGCAGCGGCCAGCGCAGCGCGGTCCTGCACCATATCCTCCAGCGCGTCGGCCAGTGCAGGGGCATTGTCTTTCTCGACCAGTCTTCCGGTCTCACCATCCTTGATTTGCGCACTGAACGCTCCGACCCCGTGACTGGCTATGGCGGGCACGCCCGAGGCCATCGCTTCAAGCGGTGTAAGGCCGAACCCTTCGTGCCGTGCGGGCGCAACGAACAGATCGAGCGCGCGATAGGTCTCGACAATCTCATCCCAAGGGCGCTCACCCAGAAAATGAACGCGGTCGCCCAGCCCGGCGTCCTGCAGCTTTTGCTCCTGCTCAGCCTGAAACGCCTCAAATTCGTTGGTGGTACGCCCGGTGAAGATCACATGCGCATCGGGGTGATTAGGCAGCACCTTCAGGGCGGCATCGACCAACAAGTCGACCCCTTTCTGAGGGCGGATACGGCCAAAACACCCGATCAGCAGCCCGTCTGGCAGACCAAGTTTTTGGCGCAGGGCGCTTTTGTCCTCGGCCGGGTGAAACAGCTCGGTGTTGACGCCATGCATGATGACAGTAGCGGGATGTTCCAGAAAGGAAGCGGCCTGTGGCGTCGTCGCGATCAGTGCGTCCATTTTCGAAATCAGCCGCTTGGTGAACCCGGAATGATCGCGTTGCGCGGCCGAAGTGAACAGCAGTTTATAGTTGCGTCGGAACACAGTGCGCAGGATCAGACCCATCAGCATCTCGGTATTCCGGCGTGCATGCCAGACCCGTTTGCGATTGGGCAGAAACAGTAGTTTCCAGAGTCTGATATGGGGCAAATCCGCCGGCAGGCCGGGGCCCGTGGCGCGGATGCCGATCATCTTCTGCTGGATTGGCAACAGTCGGATCACCGTCGTTGTCACGCCCGACAGGGAATGCTTCAGATTGGGTGCAATCACCTCAATATCTTGCACAGGCGGTCTCCGGTTTCAGTCTATGCTGTCCCGACTGAATAGATAGATCGCGCAACCAATGGCAAGGGTGACAGCAAAAAAGCCGAAAATCGCAGTATACGGCGCGGCGGAGCCGATCCCGTCGTTAGCGGCATGGATACGTCCGGTGGCAAATTGCGCCAGACCAACGCCGCCAACGCCGAAAAGGTTCAGCAGGGTGACGCCCCGCCCGACCAGATGCGGCGGCACGAAGGCCCGGCCATGGGCCATGATCACCGGAAAACTGGCGCCCAGAAAGCCGATCAACGCCAACAGCAGCACCGAGACCCAAACGCCGCTGTCAATCCACAGGCACAGCAGGCCCAGTGCTGCGACGCCCAAGGTATTACCGCTCAGGATCACCCATTTCCGGGTGCCCAGGATACGGTCCAGCGGCCCATAGGCGAAGGTTCCCGCGATCATCGCGGCCCCCATGATCAACGTAGCCGTCCCGATCTGAGCGGTGCTGAGCCCGAACACGTCATTCAAATACGGCCCGGCCCAAAGCCCTCGTATCGCACCCGATGGCGCATAAGACACAAGCATGAGAGGCAGAATGGCCCAAAGTGCAGGTTCTTTCAGCAGGTCTAGAAGTGATCCTTTTTGTTCGGTTTTTACCTTTTCAGGGTCATGCACCGTCAGCCAGATCCCCGCAGCCACCGCAGCAGAGATAATCGCCAGACCGGCCAACGTAGCGCGCCAGCCCATCAGCTCGACCGCCAGCGCCGTGGGGTATGAGGCGACCAGATTGCCGACAGAACCCACACCCAGCATCACCGCGGCGAGCGTGGCAAATTTGGCGGGTGGAAACTCTCGTGCGAAGATGTAGTAGGATGCCATCAGAACCGGCGAGCATCCTACCCCGATCAGCGCCATGGCGAGCGCCACATGGAACGGGGTCGTTGCGACCGCGAACAGGCCAGCCCCGCCAGCCCCGCCGATCAGTAGCAGCACCGCAGAACTGCGCCGAGGACCGACGCGGTCCAGTGCCCAGCCCACCGGAATCTGCATCGCCGCAAAGATTAGAAACCAAAGACCTGAAGCAAAGGCGAGGTCTTCGGGTGTTGCGCCGATATCGCGTCCCAGATCGGTAGTCAAAACTGCCAGAAAAGCGCGGAAAAACTGGCTGAGTACATAGGCCAGACACAAGATCACCAAACCTGCCTGCATTTCTTGACCTATTGTCTAGCTGCCCCGCCCCGATGCTTTGCACGCCGCGTTGATCGGCACAAGTGCCATGATTGAATCGATTGGGGCGGACATTCTTCACAATTGAGCTATCATCACGGCAGATTTTGGATTTCCCGAGTGTGTTATGACCCTCTCAGACTCTGTATTTTATGACTCCGTCCCCATTTCGGACAATTTCCTCAGCCTCAGTGACCCCGCGCAGTTCACACCTTTGCCAGAGACATGGGTTCTGGGCGTCGCCGATATCGTAGATTCGACCGGTGAAATCGCGCGGGGCCGGTACAAGACCGTCAACATGGTGGGGGCGGCCGTGATTTCAGGCATGATCAATGCGCTGGGTGGGCGCATATTTCCGTATGTCTTCGGTGGTGATGGTGCTGGATTCGCCGTATCGGGTGAGGATGCCGAGATCGCGCGGGATACGCTGGCAACATTGCAAAGCTGGGCCGAAACGGAATTCGCCATCACTCTGCGCGCGGCGCTGGTTTCGGTGGCCGACATCCGCGCCGCTGGACGTGATCTGCGTGTTGCTCGCTTTGCGCCTTCCACCGGCGTTGACTATGCGATGTTTACCGGCGGGGGACTGGCCTGGGCCGAGGCTCAGATGAAATCCGGGCAACGTGTTGTGCAACCAGCCGGACCTGACGCGCAGCCCGATCTGACCGGCCTATCTTGTCGTTGGTCCAACAGTCCAGCGAGGGTTGGTCAGATCGTTTCACTGGTTATTCAGCCTACATCAGAGTCTAATGAGGCTGAATTCGCCGCCCTGACCCAATCCATCCTGTCCGTCGCCGAAGGGCTAGAACGCGCCGGTCACCCGGTTCCGGCCAAAGGACCTCCGATGAGTTTCCCTCCGCCCGGCGTCGATATCGACGCCCATGTCTCACGCGCAGGTCGGAATCTTCTGATGCAGAAAACACGCTTGATGATCGGGAATATGTTGATCGGCTTGTTGTTCAAAACCGGGATGCGCCTGGGTCAATTCGAACCCAAGCATTACAAAGAGATGGTCAGTCGCAACGCTGATTTCCGAAAGTTTGATGACGGTCTGAAAATGACGCTGGATTGTGACTCGAGCACGTTGGAACAGCTCACTCAGATGCTGGACGACGCGCAAACAAAAGGCAAAATCAGATATGGAATGCACGCCCAGCAAGAGGCGATGATGACCTGCTTTGTTCCCTCGGCCATGCGCGACGACCATGTGCATTTTGTTGACGGGGCCTCGGGGGGATACGCGCAGGCTGCAGCGTCAATGAGGGCCTAAAGCCCTCGAGCGATTTCAGTGATCACGTCAAAGGCCATCATCACGTCCTGTTCTGTGGTTTCAAACTGACCGGCCTGAAAGCGGATGACCAGATCGCCATCCACGCGGGTCTGTGTCAGGTAGATCCGCCCATCATCATTGATTGCATTCACCAGCCGCAGGTTCAGATCATCCAGATCGTCGGCCCCATCCGGCTCGTATCGGAAGGTCCAAAGAGACCACATTGGAGGCGTCACGATCCGAAAATCCGGTTCTGCTGCTAGACGATCATGCAGTGCGCGCGACCAATTGACGTGATTCCGCAGCCGTTCGCGCAACCCCACCAGCCCATAGGTGCGGATGACGAACCACAGTTTCAGCGCGCGGAACCGACGTCCCAATGGCACCGACCATTCCGAGTAATTGATGATCCCGTCCTTGCCGTGGGTTTTCAGATATTCCGGGCTGATCGCAAGCGTGCGGACCAGATCATCGGGGTTTTTCAGGAAATGCGCACAGCAATCGAATTGCACGCCCAGCCACTTATGGGGATTGAATACAATGCTGTCGGCCTGATCGATCCCCGGCCAGTAGTGACGATATTCGGGGCAGATCATCGCCGACCCCGCCCAGGCTGCATCGACATGGGTATAAAGGCCGTATTTCTGTGCGATCGCCAGGCAGTGATCCACTGGATCAGTTGCCCCGGTTCCGGTCCCTCCAACACAAAGGATCACGCCCGCCGGGTGGAAACCAGACTCTAAATCTAATTGAATCGCTGCTTCAAGCGCATCGGGGTTCATTCCACGCCAATCACCTTGCACGGGGATGCGCACCAGATTGTCCTGTCCAATCCCCGCAACCCAGATGGCGCGGTCGATTGAGGTATGAACCTCGGAAGAGCAATAAATGCGCAGTGGCTTTTGACCGAACAGCCCCAGCGTGTTGCCCTGCCAGTTCATCGCCTTCTCGCGCATGGTCAGCACAGCCGCCAATGTCGCAGATGACGCCGAATCCTGAATGACCCCGGCAAAACCTTTGGGCAGGTCCAGCGCTTCGCGCAGCCAGTCCATCATTCGTGTTTCCATCTCGGTTGCGGCGGGCGAGGTCTGCCACAGCATACATTGCGGCGCGATGGCGCTGGCCAGGAACTCGGCCAGAACAGACGGGGCCGAGGCGTTCGAATTGAAGTAGGCGAAGAACCGAGGGTGTTGCCAATGGGTAATGCCGGGCATCACGATTTGTTCGAAATCATGAAAGATGTCCTCGATCGGCTCGCCCTGCTCAGGGGGATGCGCGGGCAGAGCATTCAGGATATCGCCCGGCTCGGTCCGGGCGCGCACGGGCTTGTCGCCCACCGTCAGGTGATAGTCTTGCGTCCACTCGGCAACCTTCTTGCCCCAATCGGAGAATTCATTCCATTTCATCTTATCCGCCTCGGTAGCCTTTTGTCAGTATCATATGCTAAACAAGTTAAGTAAAGTCCAGTAAACGAAACTCAACCACAACCAACGTTCTATTGCGAAATATTTGGAATTGCGCGAAAATTCCATATGTCAAAGAACTTACCACAGACGTCCCGATCATTGCCGATAGCGTTGTTGCGCGCTCGGGAAAAGGTGATGGGGCCTATTCGTGGTGTGCTAACGGATGCTGGCGTCACCGAGCAACAATGGCGCGTTCTGCGCGTTTTGCAGGAAGAAGGACCTCAGGAGCCTACTCAGATCGCCGAGCGCGCCTGCCTCTTGTTGCCCAGCCTGACGCGCATTCTGAAAAAGCTAGAAGACAGCAAGCTGATCATGAGGCGGCCGGATACCAAAGACCGCCGCCGACAGATTGTCGAAATCAGCGAGAATGGGTTGCAAATTATCGACGCAAATCTGGCGGAAATGTTGGAGCTGGCGGAACACACCCGCTCTTTGCTCGGGGCAGAGCAGCACGAGAAGTTGCTGGACCTTCTGGTAGAGCTTCACCAGCTGGAAGGCTGAGCGCAATGCTCAGAACAGGCTCTAACCAAGTTGTTTGCCGTCGTTCAGACCTCGTTTTAGGCCCCAAACTATAAGCATTGTGGGCGGAGAAGGTAATATTCGTTGCCCGTAGATGGTTCGCGTCGTAGCCTCATCCTTACCTTTAACAAACGGTTCAATGCAGATGGATGGGCCCAAACCGCCAGAACCGGCACCGCCTGCACATATTGCAAAGCAGGATTTGAGCGAACGAGTGGGCGCGCGTGTACGCCGGGCGCGTCAAATGCGAGGCATCCCGCGCCGGATCCTGTCTGAGAACTCGGGCGTTTCCCCACGCTATTTGGCGCAGCTTGAGGCGGGTGAGGGCAACATCTCGATCGGCGTGTTGCACCGTGTCGCACAGGCACTGGATTACAAAGCCGAATGGTTGATTGGTGAAGATGATCCGTGGGATTCGGATGCTTTGCAGATAGTTGAGCTTTTCCGACAAGCCAGCGACGACGTCAAAGAAAGCGTCAGGCGTGCATTGCAACCTCACCCAGATGAGGATGCACGTGCGCATCGGGTTTGTCTGATTGGGTTACGCGGAGCGGGTAAGTCAACTCTTGGCGCTATGCTGGCTGCCGCACAAAGACTGCCGTTTGTTGAGCTCACAGCCATGATTGAAGAGATGGCCGGCATGCCCATGTCTGAAGTGATGGCGTTCTACGGGCAAGACGGGTATCGCAATCTGGAAGCGCAGGCGCTGGATCGGGTGATTGCAGAGCATGATCGGGTCGTGCTGGCAGTCGCGGGCGGGATCGTATCAGAGCCTTCGACATATGCGACCCTGCTTGGCCGGTTTCACACCATCTGGCTGCGCGCGTCACCGACCGAGCATATGGACCGCGTGCGCGCCCAAGGCGACGAACGCCCGATGGCTGGAAATCCCAAGGCGATGGAGCAGCTCAAGAACATATTGGCCAGTCGCGAGGCTTTGTATGGGCGGGCAAATGCGCAGCTAGATACATCGGGCAGGGCGCCCCATGTTTCGCTGAACGAGCTGCGCCTACTGATTGAGGAACAAGGTTTCCTGATCGAAAAATTGGGTTCTATTTAGGATCTTTCAGCCAATCCTTTTCAAATTCCACCCCGTCCAGTTCCGCAAATCGCCGTACCCGGTCCAATTCGGCCTGCAGGCGGCGGGTTCTTGCGTCAGACCAACGCACCGACCGTTCTGGCCATACGGATCGGACTTGCAACAGTCCACGGTCTCGCTGGGCCTTCATGTCGATGCGTCCGATCAACCGGTGCCCTTCAAGCAACGGAAAGACATAATAGCCGTAGGTACGCTTGGGTTCGGGTACGAACACCTCGATCCGATAGTGGAATCCGAACAACCGCTCGGCCCGGTTCCGGTCACGCAACATAGGGTCAAAAGGGCTGAGAACTCTGATCCGGCCCGGCGCATCGGGCAGCTCTGTAGCGTGTTCACATAGACCGGGGCGGGCGAACACTTTTCGTTCCCGCCCGTCTGCGCATTCGACGCAGATCTCTTCGATTTCATCCTGTGTTAGAGCCTGTTGGCACCAGGATTTTGCCTCGGCAGCGCTTACCGTATCCCAGAACGCGGCAAGCTCTCCCGATGTGGCGAACCCCAGCCGGTCGAGTGCGGCGTTACACAACCAATCCACAGTTTCATTTGCGTCGCAATGCAAATTGCCGGGGCAAAGTTGAGTTTCTATAACCCGCTCTGTCAGGTCATAGCGTTTCTGAAACCCATCGCGTCCAACCACGGTCAGCGCGCCGGATCGCCAGAGATATTCCAGCGCGGTCTTGGATGGATGCCAGTCCCACCAACCGCCAGATCCCTTTTTCTCGTCTTTTCCGACATCGGACGAGCCAACCGGACCATGGTCGCGGATATGTTGTAGGACGGTTTCGAACTTTTGCTCAAACCCGTCACGCCGCCAGTTCTTCCAGCGGGCTTTCAACATGTCGGCATCGCGCAGGAACCGCAGATGCCAATGGCGATAGAATTCCATTGGGATCACCGCCGCATCGTGCGTCCAATGCTCAAACAGCGCGCGGTCGCGTTCGTAGAGCTGCTTGAGGTAGCGCGAACGATAGCTGGCCTTACGCGCATATAGGATCATGTCATGCGCGCGGGCGACGGTGTTGATACTGTCGAGCTGGACAAACCCTAAACGATGGATCAGCTGTAACAAGTCATCGCCTTTGGAACTTCCAGTAGGCTGTTCCAAAAGCGCGTGCCGATCCATGAACAGCGCCCGCGCCGCGCGGTTGTCCAGACGTTGCAGCGCCATCTGGCGTTATCGCCGTTTCAGCGTGTCGCCATAGCTGATCTTGGGGGTCAGGGTAACGCGGGTTTCAACCTCGGATTCCGGATCGGCCAACTTCGCCGCAATGATCTCGGCCGCGGTGCGCCCAATCTCGGTCCGGCAGGCATCCATCGTGGCCAGCTTGCGCGGCAGCCCCTGCAGCAGCTCTACATTGTTGAATCCGGCTAAACCGATCTGACCGGGCACGTCGATCCCTTGATCCAGCAAATACAACAGCCCACCCGCGCCGATCATATCGTTGGAATAATACAGAAAATCCAACTCGGGCGAGCGTTCAAGCATCGCTTGTGTCATCTCGCGCCCCTTGGCCAGCGCCGAGCCACCCGAATAAAATTCACGGTCCTCAATCTCGATCCCGTGCTTGCCCAGCACTTCGGTGAACCCTTCGAACCGTTTACGGGCACGGTGGTCCAACGGCATCTTGGTGCCCATAAACCCGATATGCTCATAGCCCGCCTTCAGGATTGCCTGCGCCATTTCGCGCCCGGCGCGGCGGTGAGAGATTCCCACCATCGCATCCACCGGTTTGCCATCGGTATCCATGATCTCGACCACCGGTATGCCAGCTGAATCCAGCATAGCGCGCGCGGCTTCGGTATGCTCCAGCCCGGCAATGATCACGCCTGAGGGCCGCCACGAGAGCATCTCGTACAGCACTTTTTCTTCTTTTTCTGGCAGATAGTCCGTGACGCCAACCACCGGCTGCAGTTCAGTATCTTCCAGCACCTGATTGATACCGGTTAGAACTTCGGGGAAGACCATATTTGACAATGACGGGATGATCACAGCGACAAGATTCACCCGGCTTGACGCCAATGCTCCCGCGATCTTGTTGGGCACATATCCCAGCTCTTTTGCGGCGGCCAAAACACGGGTACGGGTGGCATCCGACACATCCCCGCGATTACGTAGCACCCGGCTAACGGTCATTTCGGATACTCCGGACGCTTCCGAGACATCACGAAGGGTAAGCGGGCGTTTTGTTTCTGTTGTCACCGAGATACCTGCATTGTTTGTTTGGCCGATGGTAGCGTGAACAGGGCGAATTGTTCAACTGTTGTGCAAAGCCCATGACAATCTGAAAAAACCCCGCTAGAGAAAACGACGCGCGGCCCCGTGGCTCAACTGGATAGAGCAGCCCCCTCCTAAGGGGCAGGTTGCAGGTTCGAATCCTGCCGGGGTCGCCAAGCTTTTCTGAACGTACCCGCTTAAATGCGTTACAGATCAAGCGTTCTAAATCTCTGCCCTTTGGGAGACGAAGAAATTATACCCTCGTCACTTCTTGCCGGGTGTGCCGTCGAATTTCTTTTCGATGTCGCTCCAACAGTCGATGTAATCGTCCTGCAGTGGTGCCTCATTGGCGGCGAACGCTGTGAGATGCTGCGGAAAGCGGGTTTCGAACATGAAGGACATGGTGTTTTCCAGCTTGTCTGGCCCTAGGTTTGAATTCGATGCCTTTTCAAAGGCTTCGCGATCTGGGCCGTGGGGCAGCATCATGTTGTGCAGGCTCATACCGCCGGGAATAAAGCCCTGCGGTTTCGCATCATATTGGCCGTAAATATTGCCCATCAGTTCGGACATGATGTTCTTGTGGTACCAGGGCGGGCGGAAGGTATCTTCCATGACCATCCAGCGCTCGCGGAACAGAACAAAGTCGATATTGGCGGTGCCGGGCTGGCCTGAAGGTGCGGTTAGAACGGTGAAAATCGACGGATCCGGATGATCGAACAGGATGGCTCCGACCGGGCAATATGTACGCAGGTCGTATTTGACGGGTGCATAGTTGCCGTGCCACGCCACCACGTCCAGCGGGCTGTGACCGATTTTGGTCTGGTGAAACTGACCGCACCATTTGACGGTCACGTTTGAGGGCACTTCGCGGTCCTCAAACGCCGCGACCGGTGCTTTGAAATCACGCGGGTTGGCCATGCAGTTGGCGCCGATCGGGCCGCGGCCAGGCAGTTCGAATTTCTGGCCGTAGTTTTCGCACACGAACCCGCGCGCAGGGCCTTCCACAACTTCGACCCGGTAGACAAGGCCGCGTGGAATGATAGCGATTTCCTTGGGTTCAAGGTCGATGATCCCTAATTCGGTGTAGAATCTCAGAACGCCCTCTTGCGGCACCACCAGCAGCTCGGAGTCAGCCGAGAAGAAGTAATCATCCTGCATCGAAGTGTTCACCATATAGATATGGCTAGCCATCCCGACCTGAGTGTTCACATCCCCGGCAGTGGTCATGGTGCGCATGCCCGTGACCCAGGTTGTCTGTTCACCGGTATGGGGCACCGGATCCCAGCGGTATTGTCCCAAGCTGACAACGTCAGGATCTACATTGGGCGCTGATTTCCAATAGGGAACATCGATTTTTTCATAGCGATGTGAATGCTTTACCGACGGGCGGATACGATAGCACCAGGTACGCTCGTTCTGGTGCGAAGGTGCCGTGAACGCAGTGCCTGAAAGCTGCTCACCATAGAGGCCGTAATTGCATTTCTGCGGGCTGTTCATACCCTGGGGCAGAGCATCAGGAAGCGCTTCGGTTTCGTAATCGTTGCCAAAGCCCGGCATGTACCCTTCGTGCGGCCCTTTCAAGGATGGGGCAACTGTCATGCGTTCATTCTTGGTCAGCTCATTCATTTTGCACGTTCCTTCCGGACAGATACGATCGAATTTAATGGGTGTGGTAATAGTTGACTTTGTAACTAACAAGCGCGACGGGAAGGTATCTTCAAAAAAGATGAGTTTGATTTGCAGGAAATTGCCATAGCCTTGCACCATGTCCTTCTTCGACTGGCAAAAGGTAGTGCAACAGAGATTGTTAATTCCGGTACCTGCGGGTCGATTCTCGGGGTCAAACAAAGAAATTGACTCAGACAGGCCAAACCAGCCTGATTGTACATCGGTCAAGTGACCGGAAGTGCCAGGGGTTCAAGTTTTATGGAGATTTTGGTGCCCAGGAGAGGACTCGAACCTCCACGTCCATAAGGACACTAGCACCTGAAGCTAGCGCGTCTACCAATTCCGCCACCTGGGCAGGTGTCGTGGAGGGGCGTTTAAGCTGACTGGCAGTGGGCGTCAACCAGATTCGGGGGTGTTTTTGAAAGTTTTTTGATGCGTGCCCCAACTTCTGGTTAACGCGACGGATTTTCAGAGAAGCGCGGCGTTATTGCGCCTTGTTCGACGGGCTCGTGGGCGCTAGATCAATTCAGACCAAGACAGCAGGAGCGCCATCATGTCGAAACTCGTCACGATTTACGGTGGATCGGGCTTTGTCGGCCGATATATCGCGCGGCGTATGGCTGCCGAAGGCTGGCGTGTCCGCGTCGCTGTGCGGCGGCCCAATGAAGCGATGTTCGTCAGACCCTATGGCGCGGTTGGTCAGGTCGAGCCTATCTTGTGCAATATCCGTGATGACGCCTCGGTCGCTGCAGCGATGCATGGTGTGGACGCCGTGGTGAATTGCGTTGGCGTATTGAATGAGCTGGGCAAGAATGCGTTCGACGCAGTGCAGGCCGAAGGTGCCGAACGGATCGCCCGGCTGGCGGCCGCTCAGGGTATTGACCGCATGGTTCATATCTCGGCCATCGGTGCGGATCCCGAATCCGACAGCCAATATGCACGCACCAAAGCGCAGGGCGAGGCGGGCGTTTTGCAACACATGCCGGGTGCCGTCATTCTGCGCCCATCAGTCATTTTCGGCACCGAAGACCAGTTTTTCAACCGCTTCGCAGGAATGACGCGGATGAGCCCGTTCCTGCCGCTTGTTGGGGCGGAAGCGAAATTTCAACCTGTCTATGTCGATGATGTTGCGCAAGCGGCAGTTCAGGGCGTTCTGGGCAAAGCTTCTGCCGGTGTTTATGAACTGGGCGGGCCAGAGGTAAAGAGTTTCCGCGCCTTGATGCAGCAGATGCTCGACGTAATTCATCGCCGCCGGATCATCATCGGGATGCCTTTCTGGGTGGCGAAAATCATGGCGGGTGTGTTGGATATCGCGAAGTTCGTCAGTTTTCAGTTGTTTCCGAACAATATCCTGACTCGTGACCAACTTAAGAATCTGCGGCGCGATAATGTGGTGGCGGATGACGCTAAAGGTTTTTCGGACCTCGGGATCGAGCCCGCAACGTTGGAGTCGGTTCTGCCAGAATATCTGTGGAAATTCCGCCCCGCGGGTCAGTATGACGATATTCAGAACTCGGCCAAGAACCTGCGCATCTGATCAGCTATAGGCGATCATTAGCAGTATTGCTCCGAGGATGACCCGGTAGATCACATAGGGTGTGAAACTGACGCTGCGCAGAAGCCGCATCATCAGGTTAAGCGCGAGCAGAGCCGAAACAAAGGCGAAGGCTGCGGCAATCGCGCCGTCCTTGGCCAGCTGTGTATCCGCCTCACGGACGACATCGATCGAAAGCAGGACGCCCGAAGCGATGATCGTAGGTATCGACATCAGCATGGCAATCCGCGCACCATCTTCGCGTGTATAGCCAAGCTGACGAGCGCCTGTGATCGTAATCCCCGAGCGTGAAGTCCCCGGGATTAAGGCCAACATCTGCCACAGCCCCATGATCATTGCGTCCTTTAAGCCCCAGTCCGAACTACGTTTGGTTTGTACCCCCTTTTGATCCATCCAATACAGCACTAACCCGAAGCCAAGCATCGCCCATCCGATGACGGCGACTGAACGCAGAGCCTGCTCAAGCCCCGTCAGGTACACGATCCCGCCCGCAATGACTGTCGGAATCGTGGCGATGACCAAGCCCAGTGCCAACCGCGCCTGAGGCGTCTCAATTCGTCCTCGGATAATTTGTGGTATCCCGGCTAGGGCTTGTTTCACATCTGACCAGAAATAAAGAATAACCGCGCCAAGTGTTCCTACATGGACGGCGACATCGATTACCAGGCCTTGATCAACCGCGTCAGTCAGGCGGGGCAACAGGATCAGGTGCCCGGATGAAGATACAGGCAAGAATTCGGTGACGCCCTGAATGATCGCCACAAGAATCAAGTGAAAAAGGCTCATCTGCTCTGCCGGTACCGTGCTCGTTTTGTTGAGAACAATGGGTATAAGCGGGCAACGGGAAAGTGAAGTGCTCAGATAGGTCCGAATCGGAACTAAAAACACGACAAATTTCTCTGAAAAAACATCGAGCGATGCAGTTTTCTCAATATAGGTCAGTATTATTGACTTTTCATCCAGAATGACATCACTTAAAGAACCCTGACCAAGCCAATTCATGGAGTCTGACCCGTGGCCAAGCAACCGATGCTGAAATTTGTGCAGATCGATCGTGTCATGCCTGAAAAGCGTGCCGCCAGTGACCGCAAAGAGGACTTCGATGAAATCTATGCCGAGTACGCCGCGGAGAAGGCGGCCGAACAGGCCAGCCGATGCAGCCAGTGCGGAGTGCCCTATTGCCAGTCCCATTGTCCGCTGCACAACAATATCCCTGATTGGCTGAACCTGACGGCAACCGGGCGGTTGGAAGAGGCGTATCAAACAAGCCAGGCTACCAACACTTTCCCTGAAATCTGCGGCCGCATCTGCCCACAGGACCGTCTGTGCGAAGGCAATTGCGTGATCGAGCAATCGGGCCACGGTACGGTCACCATCGGCTCGATCGAGAAATACATTACCGATACAGCCTGGGACAAAGGCTGGGTCAAACCCGTTCAGCCTCGTGCCGAGCGCGACGAAAGCGTGGGTATCATTGGCGGTGGTCCCGGAGGATTGGCAGCGGCGGATATGCTGCGCCGGGCGGGTATTCAGGTCACGGTCTATGATCGATATGACCGTGCGGGGGGGCTGCTGATGTACGGCATTCCCGGTTTCAAGCTGGAAAAGGATATCGTCCAACGCCGAAATGACCTGCTGGCAGATGGTGGTGTTGCATTTGAGCTGAACTGCGATGTGGACGCCGCGAAATTCGCGGAAATCCACGCGAAACATGATGCGGTGATTATTGCAACGGGCGTCTACAAATCCCGTGATCTGTCCATGCCCGGCAGCGGTCTGGGTGGGATTGAAAAGGCGATCGATTTTCTGACAGCCTCGAATCGCAAAAGTTTTGGCGATGCGGTTGATGACTTCGACAATGGCCGCCTGAACGCGGAAGGTAAGAAAGTGGTCGTCATCGGCGGGGGTGATACCGCGATGGATTGCGTGCGCACGTCGATTCGTCAGGGTGCGACGTCGGTCAAATGCCTCTATCGCCGCGACCGCGCCAATATGCCGGGCTCGCAGCGTGAAACCCAGAATGCCGAGGAAGAAGGCGTGATCTTCGAATGGCTTAGCGCACCCAAAGGCTTTACCGGCGATGAGCAAGTAAACGGTGTCATGGTGCAGAAGATGCGTCTGGGCCAGCCCGATGCCTCGGGCCGTCAGGCTCCCGAAGTGATTGAGGGCGCAGACTATGTCGAAGAGGCCGATCTGGTGATCAAGGCGCTTGGCTTCGAACCCGAAGACCTGCCCACCTTATTCGGCCAACCTGATCTGCCTGTGACCCGCTGGGGTACAATCAAAGCTGCGTTCCAGACCGGTGCAACCGAGATGGAGGGCGTTTATGCCATCGGCGACATCGTGCGCGGTGCTTCGCTGGTGGTCTGGGCGATCCGTGACGGGCGCGATTGCGCAGATGCCATAATTGAGCGTTTTAACGCCAAATCCGCCATCGCAGCCGAGTGAAACAAAACGCAAAAGCAATTCGAAAAATCCCAGCGGGTATGCGTTCGAAAGCGAACGACGACAGATGAACAAAAGCCTGTGTGCCCCCTTGGGAAGAAGGAGACAGCCAATGACCAAATATGATGCCGATTGGGTGCGGGCCGAAGAAGCCAAGCGCAAATGGATGGCAGAAAACGGTCTCTATTCAGAGGAAGAAGAACATTCCTCGTGCGGTGTGGGCCTTGTTGTGTCCGTCGATGGTAAGCCGTCACGCAAGGTGGTGGATGCCGGGATCGATGCGCTAAAGGCAATCTGGCATCGCGGCGCGGTGGATGCGGACGGTAAAACCGGGGATGGCGCAGGTATCCATGTGCAGATCCCTGTCCCATTCTTCTATGATCAGATTCGTCGCACGGGTCATGAACCAAACTTGGATGAACTGGTTGCTGTCGGTCAGGTTTTCCTGCCCCGCACGGATTTTGGCGCGCAGGAACAGTGCCGGACCATCGTGGAAACCGAAGTTTTACGCATGGGTTACTATATTTATGGCTGGCGACATGTGCCGGTTGATGTGACCTGTCTGGGCGAAAAGGCCAACGCGACCCGGCCCGAGATCGAGCAAATTCTGATCTCGAACTCCAAAGGCGTGGATGAAGAGACATTCGAGCGTGAGCTCTATGTCATTCGTCGCCGTATTGAAAAAGCGGCGCTGGCCGCAGGAATCTCGGGGCTGTATCTGGCATCGCTGTCTTGCCGGTCGATCATCTACAAAGGCATGATGCTGGCCGAGCAGGTCGCTGTTTTCTACCCCGACCTGATGGATGAGCGGTTCGAGTCCGCTTTTGCCATTTACCACCAGCGCTATTCGACCAACACGTTCCCGCAATGGTGGCTGGCCCAGCCCTTCCGTATGTTGGCCCACAACGGTGAGATCAACACGCTGAAAGGCAACATCAACTGGATGAAAAGCCACGAGATCCGCATGACCTCGGATAGCTTTGGCGTCTATGCCGAGGATATCAAACCGATCATAGCGGGCGGATCGTCGGATTCCGCCGCATTAGACTCGGTATTCGAGGTCTTGGTGCGTGCGGGGCGCTCGGCGCCGATGGCGAAAACCATGCTGGTTCCGGAAAGCTGGTCCAAGCAAGCTATCGAGCTGCCGCAAAGCTGGCGCGACATGTATTCCTACTGCAATTCAGTGATGGAACCTTGGGATGGCCCTGCTGCGCTGGCAATGACGGATGGCCGCTGGGTGTGTGCCGGTTTGGATCGGAATGGTCTGCGCCCGATGCGCTATGTGGTAACCGGCGATGGTCTGGTCATCGCGGGGTCCGAGGCGGGTATGGTGCCGATTGATGAGGCCACCGTGACCGAAAAAGGCGCGCTGGGACCGGGCCAGATGCTGGCTGTCGATATGAAAAAGGGCAAGTTGTTCCGCGACAAGCAGATCAAGGACAAACTGGCCCGAGCACTGCCGTTTGGCGACTGGGTCGGCAAGATCAACGATCTGGACGAGTCACTTGCGGGCGTGACGGAACACCCGAAATTCACCGGAGAAGAACTGCGCAAGCGTCAGATCGCGGCCGGGTATTCTGTAGAAGACCTAGAACAGATTCTTGCCCCGATGGCAGAGGACGGCAAAGAGGCGCTGGCTTCGATGGGGGATGATACGCCCTCGGCTGTTCTGTCCAAGCAATACCGCCCGCTCAGCCACTTTTTCCGGCAGAACTTCAGCCAGGTGACGAACCCTCCGATCGACAGTTTGCGTGAATACCGTGTGATGTCGCTGAAGACGCGGTTCGGCAACCTTAAGAACGTGCTGGACGAAGACAGCAGCCAGACCGAGATCATCGTTCTGGAAAGCCCCTTTGTCGGCAATGCACAATGGGACACCCTGGTCAATCAACTGGGTTCACCCCTTGCGGAGATCGATTGTAGCTTTGAACCCGGCCGAGGCGCTCTGAGCGCCGCCTTGGCACGTGTTAGAGCCGAAGCAGAAGAAGCCGTGCGCTCGGGCGCGGGTCACTTGGTTCTGTCTGACATGAATTCAGGGCAAGGTCGTGTGGCGATGCCGATGATCCTGGCCACCAGTGCTGTGCATTCGCATTTGACCCGTCAGGGTTTGCGGACCTTTTGTTCGCTGAACGTGCGGTCTGCTGAATGTGTTGATCCTCACTACTTTGCGGTTCTGATCGGCTGTGGCGCGACTGTTGTGAACGCCTATCTGGCCGAAGATTCACTGGCTGATCGCATTGACCGTGGTCTGCTGGACGGCACCCTGACCGAAAACGTTGCTCGCTATCGCGAAGCCATCGACCAGGGTCTGCTGAAGATCATGGCCAAGATGGGGATTTCGGTGATTTCGTCCTACCGTGGAGGCCTGAACTTTGAGGCCGTGGGCCTCAGCCGTGCCATGGTGGCCGAGTATTTCCCAGGCATGACCAGCCGGATTTCAGGCATCGGCGTCACCGGTATTCAGGCCAAAGCCGAGGAAATCCACGCCAAAGGCTGGGACACGGGTCTGGATGTGCTGCCCATCGGCGGTTTCTACAAAGCGCGCAAATCGGGTGAGACCCACGCGTGGGAAGCGACCTCGATGCATATGATGCAAATGGCCTGTAACAGAGCCTCATATGAACTGTGGAAGCAGTATTCGGCCAAGATGCAGTCGAACCCGCCGATCCACCTGCGCGATCTGATGGATTTCAAACCGCTGGGCAAGCCGGTACCGATTGAAGAGGTCGAATCGATCACCTCGATCCGCAAACGGTTCGTTACGCCGGGCATGTCGCTGGGCGCGCTGAGCCCCGAGGCGCACAAGACGCTGAACGTGGCGATGAACCGGATCGGTGCCAAGTCTGACTCCGGCGAGGGCGGGGAAGATCCCGCGCATTTCGTGCCGGAGCCCAATGGCGACAACCCATCGGCCAAGATCAAACAGGTGGCCTCGGGCCGGTTTGGTGTAACCGCCGAATACCTGAACCAGTGCGAAGAACTGGAGATCAAGGTCGCGCAAGGCGCGAAACCCGGTGAGGGTGGTCAGTTGCCGGGCATGAAGGTCACCGACCTGATCGCGCGTCTACGGCACTCGACCAAGGGCGTGACGCTGATCTCGCCGCCGCCGCACCACGACATCTACTCGATCGAGGATCTGGCGCAGTTGATCTACGATCTGAAGCAGATCAACCCGCGCTGCAAGGTGACGGTGAAGCTGGTTGCGTCCTCGGGCGTGGGTACGATTGCTGCCGGTGTGGCCAAGGCGAAAGCGGATATCATCCTGATTTCGGGCCACAATGGCGGTACAGGCGCATCGCCCGCGACGTCGATCAAATATGCTGGTCTGCCGTGGGAGATGGGTCTGACTGAGGCCCATCAGGTTCTGGCGATGAACAACCTGCGCGACCGTGTGACCCTGCGGACCGATGGTGGCCTGCGGACCGGTCGCGACATCGTCATGGCCGCGATGATGGGGGCCGAGGAATACGGCATCGGTACCGCCGCCCTGATCGCAATGGGCTGTATTATGGTGCGTCAGTGCCAGTCGAACACCTGTCCGGTGGGCGTGTGTACGCAGGACGAATCGTTGCGTGCCAAGTTTACTGGCAACGCGGACAAGGTGGTGAACCTGATCACCTTCTACGCACAGGAAGTGCGAGAACTGCTGGCTAGCCTCGGCGCACGTTCGATTGACGAAATCATCGGTCGTGCTGATCTGCTAGCACAGGTCAGCCGCGGATCGGCGCATCTGGATGATCTGGACCTCAACCCGCTGTTGATCACCGTCGATGGCGCACATGATATCGTCTACAACCGCGACAAGGATCGTAATGCAGTGCCGGATACGCTGGATGCCGAGATTGTGCGCGATGCAGCACGGTTCCTGAAAGACGGTGAGAAGATGCAACTATCTTACGCGGTGCAGAACACGCATCGGACCGTGGGTACACGTGTCTCAAGCCACATCGTCCAGAATTTCGGCATGCGGAACACGTTCCAGGACGATCACTTGCATGTGAAGCTGCAGGGTTCGGCGGGCCAGTCGCTGGGGGCTTTTGCCGCTCCAGGTCTCAAGCTGGAGGTCTCGGGTGATGCCAACGACTATGTCGGCAAGGGGCTTTCGGGCGGCATGATTGTTGTGCGACCCCCGCAGGTGAGCCCGCTCAAGGCGGAATATAACACCATCATTGGCAACACCGTCCTATACGGTGCCACCGATGGCCACCTATTTGCAGCAGGCCGCGCAGGTGAGCGGTTCGCGGTGCGAAATTCAGGTGCCAGAGTGGTGATCGAAGGCTGCGGCTCGAACGGGTGTGAATACATGACCGGCGGCATTGCGGTTATTCTCGGCGATATCGGTGCTAACTTTGGTGCGGGGATGACGGGTGGTATGGCTTATCTGTACGACCCCGAAGGCAAGGCCGAAGCGCTGATGAACATGGAGACGCTTGTCACCTGTCCGGTGACAGTGGACCATTGGGAAGATCAGCTGAAAGCAATGATCGAGCGCCATGTCGCGGAAACCAATAGCCGCAAAGCCATTGATATCTTACAGCATTGGGATGTGGAAAAGACCAACTTCCTGCAGGTTTGCCCGAAAGAGATGTTGAACAAGCTCAGTCATCCTCTGACCACCGAGGTGGCGGCGGTTCCTGCAGAATAGGTCTTGAGAGATCTAAATCTTTGGCCCGGCGTGTCGTTCCCAACACGCCGGGTATTCTTTTGTCTGGCCATATTGTTTCCAATTCTTGTGTAATGCCGTGCATAACGCCTAGCTTTAGTCATAGTTTATTCGGGAAATGCAGGCATGCTGCTATCCCAATGATGTGAGTGAAGTGGAATATCGGTGTGCCCACGACGTATACAGACCAGTTTTTTGTGCTCGACCCGGCCAATCCGGGTGCGAACGGAACCGTTGTTGGATCCACGCTGAACGTCGAGTTCTTTGATATCATCGATCAGAATGACGATGATCTGGTCAACCGGCTGAATGGAGACTCGGTTGACGGATCTGACATCACTGCGTCTTACTTCAATGATATGGTGACGATCGAGTTGCCGGGTGGTGCGCAGGTTACATATACCGGCGTTACCTTCTACCTTGCTGACGGGCGCGAGGTTTTTACCCCAACAGACGGCTCGGTTCTGCAGCAAGGCACGTTTGTTTCTTCTTCAGTCACCGATTTTAGCGATGATGGGGCTTCGTTTGGTTCGGTCGATATCGCCAACGGTGATCTCGGTCCGCCTTGCTTTACGCCCAGCACATTGATTGATACCCCCGATGGGCCCCGGCCGGTCGAGGACCTGAAACTTGGAGATCTGGTTACGACCGCGGATAGCGGCGCTAAACCTGTGCTCTGGATTGGTCGGACCAAGGTGGCAGCCGAGGGTAAACTGGCCCCCATTCGGTTCGAGACAGGGATGTTCGGGATCACGCGCCCTCTGCTTGTTTCGCCGCAGCACAGGATGCTGATCGATGATTGGCGTGCACCCTACCTGTTTGGCCATGAAGAAGTTCTGATCGCTGCCCATTGTCTTGTGAACGGAACAACAGTCACGCGTGTCGAAGGGGGCGAGGTGGATTATATCCACATTCTGTTCCGGCGACATGAGATCGTGTTCGCCAATGGCGCCAAAAGTGAAAGCTACTACCCGGGACATGCACTGACCCAGGCCGAGCGTCGGACGCAAGCAGAAGTATTGGCCTTGTTCCCGGAGTTGGCGGCGCGCGGAGCAGCCTCAGTCAGAACTGCACGCCCGGTTGTGCGACCGCGCGACGGACAGATGTTGTCGAAATAATCCGTTTCAAATACGCCCTTCGCGGCGTATAGCAAGGCATGGCAAAAAAAGCAGTCCGCAAACCGCGCGGTAAGAAAAAGAAGGCGTCCAGATCAAACAAAACAACAGGCCCCATCGCTCGGATACGGCGCTGGGCCCTTCGTGTTGTTCTGGCGATGGTCGTGGCTTTTGTGTCTTTGGTTCTGATCTATTCAGTCGTGAACCCGCCGGTCACGCATACGATCTGGTCCGAGTGGCGTCGGCTTGGGAAGGTTGATCGCGAGTGGGTGCCGATCGAAGAGATTGCCCCGATCATGGCGCGGTCGGTCGTAGCAGCCGAGGATGCCAACTTCTGCCTGCATTGGGGCTTTGATGTCGAAGCGATCCGCGATGCGCTGGAAGACGGCGGCAGCCGGGGTGCATCGACCATCACGCAGCAGGTGGTCAAGAATGTATTTCTCTGGCAGGGGCGCAGCTGGGTCCGCAAGGCGCTTGAAACCTCGATGACACCGGTTGTTGAAATCGTCTGGAGCAAGCAGCGCATTCTCGAAGTGTATCTGAACGTCGCGGAAACCGGACAAGGGATCTTTGGCGTCGAGGCCGCGGCGCAGAAGTATTATGGGGTGAGTGCGGCAAAAATGTCTCCGACACAAGCGGCGCGTGTGGCGGCGATTCTGCCATCCCCGCGCAACCGGTCGGTGACGGATCCATCGGTGCGGACCCGCAGGCGTGCCGCGTCAATTCTGGATGGAGCGGCCACCATCCGCGCAGATGGACGCGCCGCGTGTTTCGAGGATTGAAACCCAGACCCCTCAGCGGCTAAAGCTTGAAGGGTACTCTACTGGTTCGAATGGAAGTTCATGGCGCGTCTGTTTCACGTTCCCCTCTCGCCCTATTGCCGCAAGGTTCGCCTGTCTCTGGCCGAAAAGAAGATCGAGGTTGAGCTGGTCGAAGAACGATACTGGGAACAGGACCCGGATTTTTTGCGCCGCAACCCGGCGGGTAAGGTTCCTGTGCTGCGACTGGATGGTCAGATCATGGCCGAAAGCGCCGCGATCTGCGAATATATCGAAGAGACCCGACCCGAGCCACCCTTGATGCCTAAAAAAGCCGAAGCACGTTATGAGGTGCGGCGTTTGGTAGGCTGGTTTGATGACAAGTTTCACCACGAGGTGACCTCAAAGCTACTGTATGAGCGGGTGAACAAGAAAGTAACGGGGCAAGGCTATCCGGACAGCAAGAACGTCAAGGAAGGCGCGCGCGCGATCAAGTATCATCTGGATTATATGGCCTGGCTGCTGGATCACCGTCGCTGGCTGGCCGGAGATCAGATGACATTGGCCGATTTCGCCGCGGCGGCGCATCTGTCGGCGCTGGATTACATTTCGGACGTAGATTGGAACCGAAGCTCTGCGGTGAAGGACTGGTACGCCAAGATCAAATCCCGCCCGGCGTTCCGCTCGATTCTGGCGGATCAGGTTCCGGGATTCCGGCCACCGCCACATTACGCGGATCTGGATTTCTGATAGATTGAGGGGTAGGGGGCTGTCCGCCCCCTCTTGGCCATTGGGCCAATTCACCCCCGAAGGTATTTTTGGCCAGATGAAGAGCGGATCGGAGTTGAAACAGCGGTTGGTGGAGCAAGCCTTGTCTGAGGGGTTTGTCGCCTGTCGGGTTTGTCGTCCTTGGGATGTGCCCCTTGTTCCCGAACGGTTGGATGCCTTTCTACAAGCCGGATATCATGGCCAGATGGGCTGGATGGCTGAGCGGGCTCATTGGCGCGGTGATCCGTCTGTGCTGTGGCCTGACGCGCGGTCGGTGATCATGCTTGCGGAGAGCTATACGCCCGAGCATGACCCGACTGCGGTGCTGGCGCATTCCAACTTGGGCGCCATTTCGGTTTATGCGCAGAACAAGGATTATCACGATCTGGTTAAGAAGCGCCTCAAACGATTGGCGCGCTGGCTGATTGCCGAGGGTGGGGGTGAAGTGAAGGTGTTTGTCGATACTGCTCCGGTGCCAGAGAAGGCGCTGGGGCAGGCCGCTGGGCTGGGGTGGCAGGGCAAGCATACCAATCTTGTCAGTCAGGATTGGGGAAATTGGGCCTTTTTAGGGTCTGTTTTCACAACTTTAGATTTGCCTGTGGATGGCGCTGAGGTCGACCATTGTGGCTCATGCTGCGCGTGTTTGACGGCCTGTCCGACCGACGCGTTTCCGGCACCGTATCAGTTGGATGCGCGGCGCTGTATTTCGTATCTGACCATCGAGCATAAGGGGCCGGTGGAGGAAGAGTTGCGCGCGCTGTTGGGCAACCGAATCTATGGCTGCGATGATTGTCTTGCAGCCTGCCCGTGGAACAAGTTTGCGGTCGCGGCCAGTGACCTTCGCTATGCGGCGCGGGAGGAGCTAAAGGCGCCTCCGTTGGCGGAACTGGCGCAGCTGGATGACACAGCATTCCGCGCGATGTTCTCGGGCTCGCCGATAAAGCGGATCGGCCGGAATCGGTTCGTGCGGAACGTGCTTTATGCGATTGGGAACTCAGCGGTGCCGGCGTTACTGCCGGTTGCACAGGCGCTGACCGATGATCCGGATCCGACCGTGGCTGATGCAGCGCGCTGGGCGGCATCCCGGTTGTCGTAAACAGGCTGGACGCGCCGCAGGAAAACGCTACACCCGGTTCTGGCGAACAGATGGAGGACCCGATGGCGTTGGCTTTGGGGGTGGATACGGGCGGAACCTATACGGATGCGGTGCTGATCCGGGATGAGCGCGAGGTGATCGCGTCGGCCAAATCGCTGACCACGCGAGCGGATCTAGCGATTGGTGTGGGCCGCGCGGTTTCTGCCGTGCTGGAGACGGCTGATGTGTCTCCGGATCAGATTGGGATGGCATCGTTATCGACAACGCTGGCCACCAATGCGTTGGTCGAAGGCCAGGGCGGGCGCGTGGCGTTGATCTATGTCGGGTTTCGGGAAAGCGACCTTGAGAAACACGGTCTAAGAGAGGCGTTGAAGGGCGATCCGGCTTTGGTACTGACCGGGGGGCACAACCATGCCGGGGGTCAGGTCGCCGAATTGGATGTTGCAGGGCTAGAGGCCTTTTTAGACTCACATTCAGGCATTTCCGGCTATGCGGTTGCGGCACAGTTCGCGACCAGGAATCCGGCGCATGAACTGGAAGTGGCGCGCGTGATTTCCGAGCGAACGGGAGTGCCGGTCACGTGCTCTCATCATCTGTCGGCCAAGCTGAATGGGCCAAAGCGTGCGGTGACCGCCGTGCTGAATGCACGATTGATCGGGATGATCGACCGCTTGATCGGGCGCGCGCAGGATCAGTTGCGCGCGCAGGGCATCACCGCCCCAATGATGGTTGTGCGCGGGGATGGCGCTTTGATGAGCGCCGAGCAGGCGCGGGAGCGTCCGATTGAAACGATCCTAAGTGGCCCTGCGGCCTCTATCGTTGGCGCGCGCTGGCTGACTGATGTTGAGAACGCGCTGGTGTCCGATATCGGCGGGACTACGACCGACGTCGCGCTGATCAGAGATGGCAAACCTGCCATCGACCCCGCAGGCGCGCAGGTTGGCGGTTTCCGGACCATGGTTGAAGCGGTTGCGATGCGGACTCATGGTTTGGGCGGTGACAGTCAGGTGCATGTGGTGACCGAAGGCTTGGGCGGCGGTGTCTTCCTTGGGCCGCGTCGGGTGCTGCCGGTGTCGCTGATCGCAGCTGAGGCCCCGGATGTGGTACATGCGGCATTGGATGAGCAATTGCGGGCGACGACCGTAGGTGAACATGACACGAGGTTTGCCCGTCGTGTGTCGGGTATCCCCGCCGATGGGGTCGGGCCGCGTGAATCAGTGTTACTGGACCGGTTGGAGGATCGTGTTGTGCCGCTCAGCAGTCTGTTGCAAGCCCGGATGGAGCATGGGGCACTGGGTCGTTTGGTGGATCGCGGGATCGTACAGGTCTCGGGTGTCACCCCTTCGGATGCCAGCCATGCTCTGGGGCGGCTTGCGGATTGGGACTGCTCGGCAGCGCTCAAGGCGCTGGAACTGATGGCGCGTAAGCGGGTTGGATCAGGGGACAAGCTGGCAGCATCGCCTGAAGCGCTGGCTCAGCTCATTGTCGATCAGTTGACGAAACAAACCTCATTGACCTTATTAGAGACTGCTTTTGCCGAGGAAAGCCATGGGTTTGACCAGCCTGCAAGAGATCTGGCCCGGCATGTTCTGACGCAGCGCGGGCTGGCGAAACACCGTGGGTTGTTGGCATTGGATGCCGCGCTGAATGTGGATGTAGTGGGCCTTGGGGCTTCGGCCCCCAGCTATTACCCGGCAGTCGGAGAGCGGTTGCATTGCAAGATGGTCCTGCCAGAGCATGCCGGTGTTGCAAATGCCATCGGTGCGGTTGTCGGGCGGCTGACCCTTCGGCGGGCCGGTTCAGTTACGTCCCCGGCCGAAGGCCGCTATCGGGTACATCTGGAAGAGGGGCCGCAGGATTTCTCGGACTCGAATTCCGCTCTGCAGCTGCTTGAAGAGGTGCTGCGCAACGAGGCTGAGGGCGCGGTGCGCCAAGCAGGTGCCGAGGATATACGCGTGACAGTCGACCGCGATATCCGCACCGCCAAGATTGAGGCGCAAGAGGTATTCGTCGAAGCGTTGATCACGGTTGAAGCGAGCGGACGACCTCGGGTGGCGGTCGGATAGCCCCGCAAGGGGCTACCGCGCATATCATTCTGCCGCACTGGAGCGTTTTGGCAGCACCCAGTCCGGGCGCGGGAAATGGCAGGTGTATCCGTTGGGGATGCGCTCTAGGTAATCTTGATGCTCGGGCTCGGCTTCCCAGAAATCGCCGACGGGTTCGACTTCGGTCACCACATTGCCGGGCCAAATGCCGCTGGCGTTGACATCGGCAATTGTATCTTCGGCCACCTGTTTCTGGGCATCGTCCACATAGTAGATCGCCGAGCGATAACTCATTCCGCGGTCATTGCCCTGACGATTCAGGGTAGTCGGGTCGTGGATCTGGAAAAAGAACTCTAGCAGATCGCGATAGGTGATCTGGGTCGGGTCGAACCAGATTTCGATCCCTTCAGCATGGGTGCCGTGGTTGCGATAAGTTGCGTTTGGCACATCGCCGCCGGTGTATCCGACGCGGGTGCGCGAGACGCCGGGCAGTTTGCGGATCAGGTCCTGCATGCCCCAAAAGCAGCCTCCGGCCAGAACGGCGCGTTCATCGGTCATCAGATATCCTCCACATGGATCAGAAATTCGCCATACCCTTCGGCCTCCATCTCGTCGCGATGAATGAACCGCAGCGAGGCGGAATTGATGCAATAGCGTAGCCCGCCATGTTCGCGGGGGCCATCGGGAAACACGTGGCCCAGGTGGCTGTCGCCGTGTTTCGAGCGGACCTCGGTCCGGATCATGCCATGAGTGGTGTCGCGAAACTCTTCGACATGTTCATGTATGATTGGCTTGGTGAAACTGGGCCAGCCGCAGCCGGATTCGTATTTGTGGGTCGAGGCGAACAACGGCTCGCCCGAGACGATATCCACGTAGATGCCCGGTTCCTTGTTGTTCAACAGCTTGCCAGTGCCCGGGCGTTCGGTGCCGCTGCGCTGGGTGACGTGAAATTCTTCAGGTGAGAGGGCCGCAATGACCTCGGGGTCTTTGGTATAACGGGACATGGATCCTCCGGTGTTTGAATGATGATGTCCTATTTGGGCATAGATGCGCAGGAATCAAAACCATATTACAGCGCGCTCGCGGGTCTGTGCAGTTGATCCAAACGAATGCACGGCGCGTATGATTTATAACAGGAGGTGAAGTGATGTTCCGTATGGCTCTGTTGACTGCTCTGATCTTGTTGGGCAAAGCCCTTCAGGCGGCACCACTGACGGGCGAATTTTCATCAATCGATGGTGGGACAATATCACTGGAAGACTGGCGCGGACAGCCCGTGCTTGTGGTCAACACGGCGTCACTTTGCGGCTTTACCGGACAATACGCAGCGTTGCAGGAGCTGCACGAAACATATGAAGAACGCGGGCTGGTGGTACTGGCGGTCCCGTCGAATTCGTTCAAACAAGAGCTGGCGTCGTCGAAAGAGGTCAAGAATTTTTGCGAACTAAATTATGACCTTACGCTTCCGATGACGGATATCACTCCAGTGAAAGGTTTGGATGCCCATCCGTTTTACCGAGCTGTTGCTGCGCAGACTGGCTTTGTCCCGAAATGGAACTTTAACAAAGTGCTTATTGGCCCCGAGGGTGAGGTCGTTGCCACCTATGGGTCAAGCACCAAGCCAAATGCGCCTAATTTGATAGATCAGGTCGAGGCGTTGCTGCGCTGACCGGGCTCGCGCGACAGCTGTACGGCAAGAATACCCAGTGTTGTGATCAGAACCCCCACCGCATCCAATGGGCCCAGCTTCTCACCCAGTAAAATGGCGGCGATGGTCACGCCGAATACCGGGTTGAGGAAATGGAACGTTGCTGCACGGATCGGGCCGATGCGATCCAGTAGCAGGAACCAGATGAAAGTTGCCAGAAGGCCCGGGAATAACGTGGTGTAGGTGAAAGCCAGCATAAAAGGCAGTGTGGCGTGGATATGAATAGACTCGAACACCGGGGCGGCGAGAAACAGCACCGCCGATCCGATAAGCATCTGCAGCCCAACCACCATCATGAAGTTACCGCCCGAAGTCGCCCCCCGAACAGCCAAGGTGGCAAAGGTCAGCGCCAGCGCCCCGATTCCGCAGAGCAGAACCCCGAACAGATCGACACCAGCGTTAATCCGGCTACCCATGATCAGCGCGACACCGACAAAACCTGCCAGCAAGCCGACGATGCCCAGCGGGCGTATCCGCTCACCCAATAGCAGCCAGCCGGCTAGGGCTACCAGCAGGGGCATAGTCGAGGCGATGATCGCCGCGACCGAAGCCTCGACTGTCTGCATCGCATAGAAGTTTAGACCCAAATAAAGGGCATTTTGGCAGATTCCGAACAGAATAGTGGCGCGCCATTGGTTGCGAGTCAGGCGCCAGCTTTGCCCCATGGCGCGTGCGATCGCCACGCCCATTAGTCCCGAAATCAGAAATCGCAGCGCCAACGAGAACAAAGGCGAGGCATCGGCAACGATGATCCGCGCCGAGCTGAAGGCCGAAGACCAGATGAGGGCGAAAACAAGCCCCATGGCGATGGCGCGCAGGTCCATTACGGCCTCCTGATGAAATTCGGGCGACTGTTCCTGATTTTAACATGAGCTGCAAGGACCCATTGCGTCGAATAGCGGGGTCGCCCGATAGTTGGCATCAATGAGCTTGCGCGCAATGAGAATGAGCAGAGCTTTTTGTAGAAAAGCGCTGCTCATCATTATGATTCAGCTTGTCGCTTGATTCAGGCGAAAAAGCTAAGATCGTCCATCGAGAACCAACCCGCGTTCTCGACATGGTCATTGGTAATTTCACCTCCCGATGCAACGAACTC
Organism: Ruegeria sp. C5; assembly: GCF_056537605.1. Lineage (NCBI taxonomy): Bacteria > Pseudomonadati > Pseudomonadota > Alphaproteobacteria > Rhodobacterales > Roseobacteraceae > Ruegeria > Ruegeria sp. C5. The sequence continues at coordinate 131,823 of NZ_JBQFRX010000008.1, forward strand.
GACGTGATCAATATCGCGCCAGTCAAACTCGTGTGTGACGTGATCGAATGTCAGATCGACCTCTGCGGAGTGCACCAGCTCATCGCCATTATAGGCATTGATTGTGACTTGGTTTGCCCAGTTCGATTCAGGAATACACGTGGTGTCCGATCTGGAAGCATTGGCCAAGGAAACGCTGTTGAAGTTGAATTCTTCGCCATCGCTTTTGGAGAAGCCAACCGTTGCCCCCCAGGAATTGAATGCCTCCAGGTCGGGGTCGGGGTTTGAGCCACCGTATTCGTATGGGGTTAGAATGCCATCAGTGTTGCTCTGCCCTTTGCTAACACTTGCAATAAATACACCATTCAGCACCTGATCATTGTCTTTGATGCGGGTTCCGTCATTGAAATCCAGCACGAACTCTTCAAGCGGGTCAGGCGGGGTCAGTTCCGGGAAGTATTGGAACAAGGATTCAGGGATGTCCTCGACCTTTTCATACAAAGAAATCTCTTTCCCGGCTGCGTCTGGATAGCTGGTGACTTTCAATGCCCAAGAAGCACTGTCGTCCCCGTCCAGTTGCAGCACGTCAGAACGTTTTCCATCCGCATAAAGTGTAACGGTTACGTCCCCATTATCTTTCTCCAGCCGACGTTCCGAGATTTGTCCGTCCTGATAGGCGGTCGTGATCGAATCCCAGGATTTCGCATCCAGCTCATCAGTCTGGCTGATGCTGACGCGCTGGCCATTTGACCAGACCTCGTGCTTCGCGACACCGTTGTCATATGTCGTTGTCTTTTCAGATATCTTTCCACTGCCATCAAATGAGGTGCTGATGGTTTCCCACGACTTTATGTCGCTTCCGTCTGTCTGCGTTACGTTGCTACGCTGTCCGTCTGTCCACGTTTCCTGTTTGACAATTCCATTGTCATAGGTGGTCGTCCGTCCGGTTGTCTCTCCGTTGACATCGAAGAACGTGTCGATCCGATCCCAGGATTTGGTTTGTAGAAAGTCCTGAACAGTACTGAAATGACCGGGCGCGAAGGCTTCAACCGTCTGGGCACCATTATCGTTTGTTATCGTGCGGCCTATGATATTGCCCGACGCATCATAGCGTAGAACGATCTGGTCCCAGGGTTTTGCACCGTCTCCGAAAAACCCATCTTGGATGACAATCTCATTCGGAACACCATTTTGAAAGGTCTCGGTCACGCGGATACTGTCTGGATAAACCGTTCCGCGTTCGGTCATTATGCCATTGGCGTCATAGTCAATGAACCGATTATCAAAGCCCAATGCCTCTTCTGTTCCGACATAAAATTCCTGACGCAAAACGCCGTCTTCGTAAGTCCCGAAGACCTCGTATCCGGCATCAAAAGTCGTCCGCGTTGCAACGACAACATCGTCTTCAATCGTGTATTGAATGCTCGCCCAGTCGAATTGATTTTCTGTATCAAATTCAGTGGTTTGATATCGTGCCATAAGTCGAGATTCCTCAATAATACTTCCCATTGAGCGAGTGGATGAGGAATATGACACAACTATGGAGATAGTAGTGAAAACTCAATATCAATCAGATGTTTGAATGGCTTGTTCAAGCAAAGTAAAAGGGCCGCCAGGTGGCGACCCCTTCGATCTTGTGATCTGTCTTCGGCGAATTAGCCGTTGACGCTGTCTTTCAGAGCTTTCGCGATGGTCATTTTGACCACTTTGTCGGCTTCTTTCTTGAACTGCTCGCCGGTGGCGGGGTTGCGCACCATGCGCTCGGGGCGCTCGCGGCAGTAGATTTTGCCAACGCCGGGCAGGGTGACGGCACCACCGGCCGAAACTTCGCGAGTGATCAGGCCGGTCATGGCCTCCAGCGCGGCATTTGCGGATTTCTTGTCAGTTCCCATTTCCTCAGCGAGAGCAGCCACCAGCTGAGTCTTTGTCATAGGCTTTGCCATTTCTTGGTCTCCTTAACGTGCCCGATCTATAGGGCCTCACCGCGTAACTGTAACGGGATATTGTGGCTGAACACAACGAATAGTAGCACTAAAAACCCCAAAAATAGGGGAAATTCGTTGCTTTTTTGCTTCAGAGAAAGGCCGTTTCGTCGAACGAACGCAATTTCCGGCTGTGTAACCGTTCCAACGGCATGCCGCGCAAGTGCTCCATCGCCCGGATTCCGATCGCCAGATGACGACTGACCTGAGTGGTATAGAACGCCGAAGCCATGCCGGGAAGCTTTAATTCACCATGCAAGGGCTTATCCGAGACGCACAGCAAGGTGCCGTAAGGAACCCGGAACCGATAACCGTTGGCTGCGATTGTTGCACTTTCCATATCCAGCGCAATCGCACGGGACTGGCTGAGCCGTTGCACCGGGCCGGACTGATCGCGAAGCTCCCAATTGCGGTTATCGACTGAGGCGACTGTACCTGTTCGCATGATACGTTTCAGCTCGTAGCCTTCCAACTCGGTTACCTCGGCCACAGCCTGTTCCAGCGCGACCTGGACTTCGGCCAGCGGTGGGATCGGCACCCAGACGGGCAGGTCGTCGTCCAGCACTTTGTCCTCGCGCAGGTAGGCATGTGCCAGTACGAAATCCCCAAGCGCCTGCGTGTTGCGCAGACCGGCGCAGTGGCCGACCATCAACCAGGCGTGCGGGCGCAGAACCGCAATGTGGTCGGTGGCCGTTTTGGCATTCGATGGCCCGACACCGATATTGACCAGCGTAATCCCAGACCCATCCGCGCGTTTCAGGTGGTAGGTTGGCATTTGCGGCAGTTTAAGGGGCTGTTCCAGTACGGCTTCGGCGTCCGTGATCTCAACATTCCCGGTCGAGACAAAGCTGGTATAGCCGCTGTCGGGATCAGCGAGTTGCGCCCGTGCGTAGCTCTCAAATTCCGAGACATAGAACTGATAGTTGGTGAACAGCACGTGGTTTTGGAAATGGCCGGGGTCAGTCGCCGTATAATGCGACAGTCGTGCAAGCGAATAGTCCACCCGCTGGGCTGTGAAGAGCGCAAGGGGTCCCGCTTCGTTTTCCAGCTCGTGCACGCCATTCACGATATCGTCGTTTGTTGTATTCAGGTCCGGTACATCGAACGCATCGCGCAGAGTGAACCCAGCTGCACCCTGATGCGGGACAACCAGATCCGGGTTATTGGCGACAGCGAAATGGACCGGGATCGGCGTTTCCGAAGCTCCGATTGTGACCGGCTGATCGTGGTTCTTGATCAATAGCGCGATTTGCTGGGTAAGGTAGGACCGGAACAGATCGGGGCGCGTCACTGTCGTGGCGTGCGTGCCCGGCTCGGACACGTGACCGAAGCTCAGCCGGCTGTCGACCTGCGCGTAAGACGAGGTCCTGATCCGGATTTCGGGGTAGAACGCCCGAAACCTCTCGGTAGGAGCGCCGTTCTTAAGTGCATTTGCAAACCTATCGCACAGGAATTTTGTCGCCTGTTCATAGAGCTCTTCTAAACGTGCGACAGCTGCAAGCGGATCGCTAAATTTCTCGGGGTTGGGAACGTCAGGTGTTCGGATAGTAGTCATGCAAGGGGTTCCAGAAGGTCGATCTTTTCGAATGTACGTACATCCACCAGCCCAAGGTCCGAGATCCGCAGTTCAGGAATCACAACCAGGGCCAGCAGAGAATGCTGCATATATGCGTTGTTAAGCTGACAGCCGCAGGTCTTCATCGCCTCGACCATTTGTTCCGCTTTGGCGGCAACCTCAGTCGCTGGGTTGTCGGACATCAAGCCTGCGATGGGCAGTTCCACCAAGGCCAGTTCCTCGCCATCGCGAAAGATTGTGATGCCTCCGCCCACTTCGGCCAGCCTGTTCGTGGCCAGCGCCATCTGTTCACGGTCGGTGCCGACAACAATCATATGGTGGCTGTCATGCGCAACGGTCGAGGCCATGGCCATTTTGCCTTGATACCCAAAGCCCGAGACAAAGGCGTTAGTCACACCCCCCGTGGCGCGATGCCGTTCGACCAATGCGATCTGGCACACGTCGCCTTCGCCTTCAACAAGCCCTTCGATAATCGGCAGCTCGGATTTCAACGCTTGCGTTGGGGCCTGATTTTCAACCACCCCGATCACGTTGGCCGTGACACGATTCGCTCCGGCAGGGGCTGCGATTTCAAAGTCTGTCGAGGTCAACGCATGCCCTAGGTGTACGGTGTTTCGCGCCTTAGCGGGCCAGTTCAGATGCGGGCATTCGACCGTTACCGTCCCGTTTTCAGCCACAATCTGACCGCGCGCGACTACGGTTTCGATCGGAAGCTCTACCAGATCAGAACTCAGGATAATGTCAGCGCGCCGCCCGGGTGTAATCGAGCCGATCTCGCGTTCCAACCCAAAATGGGTCGCCGTGTTGATCGTCGCCATTTGCAGCGCAATCAGAGGATCGCAACCACAGGCAATCGCATGTCGCACTACGCGGTTCATGTGTCCGTCATTTACCAGCGTTCCCGAATGGCAGTCGTCGGTGCACAAGATGAAGTTGCGCGGGTCCAGCCCTTTTTCAGTCACCGCAGTAATCTGGCTTTCGACATCATACCAAGCCGACCCCAACCGCATCATTGACCGCATTCCCTGACGGACACGTGCGATGGCGTCGGCCTCGCAGGTGCCTTCATGATCATCCGCAGGGCCACCAGCGACGTAAGCGGCAAATTCAGGCCCTAAATCTGGCGAAGCATAGTGCCCGCCAACTGTTTTACCGGCGCGTTGTGTGGCCGCGATCTCTGCCAACATCTTCGGATCGCCATGAATGACTCCGGGAAAGTTCATCATCTCGCCCAGTCCGATGATACCGGGCCAAGACATCGCCTCAACCACATCCTCGGCGGTGATCTCATACCCTGTGGTCTCAAGCCCCGGTGCTGAGGGTGCACAGGACGGCATCTGGGTGAAGATGTTCACCGGCTGCATCAGCGCTTCGTCATGCATCAGGCGTACGCCTTCCAACCCCATCACATTGGCGATCTCATGCGGGTCGGTGAACATCGAAGTCGTCCCATGCGGAGTGACTGCGCGGGCAAATTCTGCCGGGGTCAACATACCAGATTCGATATGCATATGTGCGTCGCATAACCCCGGCACCAAATAGCGACCGTGCGCCTCGATGATCTGAGTCTCAGGACCGATACAATGCGCGGCGTCCGGCCCCACAAAAGCAACGCGCCCCGCAGCGATCGCCACGTCATGGTCAGGCAGGGTTTCGCGGCTATGCACATTGACCCAGACGCCGCCACGGATCACCAAATCGGCAGCCTCGCGGCCAGCAGCAACAGCAATGAGACGAGGGGCGGTATCGGGCCAACTTGGGAAGGGAGTGTATTCCATGGCCCAACTTTCCCGAATGCGGCGCAAGGTGCAACCCCCACTATTAAGGTATCATGGAATCATCACAAAACCTGCCATCCGCAGCGCGCCAGCGCTGCCACGCCCAACCAGAGGAGATGCCCAAAGGGCATCAAAGATGGGCGGGAGCGACCCGCGATTAGTTGTGGCGATCGGCTTCAATCTCCGCGCGCAGCCAGTCGACAAACGCCAACGCGCCCGGCGTTTCCTCGGCTTGGGGCGATAGCAATAGATAATAGGCCTCGGGCATAGTAGCGCGATGGTTGAACGGCGCGATCAGGCGGCCTTCTTCAATCAACCGTTTTGCGATCATGTCGTGGGCTAAACACAAGCCTCCTCCGGCCATCGCAACCGACAGGCTGACCAGATAGGTCGTCGAATAGGTTACCTTAGGTTTCCCCCAAGTTAGGCCCTGATCTGTGATCCAGCTCTCCCAATTCGACAACAAATTTGAACAGTCGAACAGGGGCTGTTCCTGCAGAGTTTCCAGCGTCACCGGGAAGTCGGGGGCACAGACAGGATAGTAGTGATCTGTCCGTAGCAATTCCGTTCGCACCGTATCGGCTGGGCGCAGCGAATAGCGGATTTCCACCGCCGCGCCTTCGGCCATTTCGCGAGGCTCCCACAGTTCAGTGAAGATATTCAGATGTACATCCGGATGCAGTTCCCGAAACCGGGGTAGGCGCGGAGCCAGCCAGTTGACGGCAAATGTGATATTGCTCTGGACCTGAACCGCGTTTTGTTGTGCGCCCGTGACGGCTTGTGTCCCCCTTACCAGAGTTCGAAAGGCTTCACGCACGACCGGCAGATAGGTGATACCAGCTTCGGTCAGCTCCAATGCACGCGGACGACGTAGGAATAATGGCTGACCCAAATAGCCCTCTAGTGATTTGATTTGCTGGCTGACTGCGCTTTGCGTCATGTTCAAATCCCGCGCCGCCCCCGTGAATGACAAATGACGGGCCGCCGCTTCAAATGTGCGTAGCCAGCCGAGCGGTGGAAGTGATTTCTGCATGCTCATAACTCTGCCAGTAGTTTTACTAATGAACTAGGCATGTTTTTTTCGTTGGTCAAACGTTTGCGGTGAAGGCACGATTTCCCAGAAGTCAATTGACAAGCGAAGGAGCCCGGCATGAGCGTTACAAACCTGCGTCCCAACATCGATCATTGGTCCGAACGCGTGGACATGGCCGCCGCATTCCGCTGGACCGAACGGTTGAACATGCATGAAGGGGTGGCGAACCATTTCAGCCTTGCGGTGAACGAAGACGGCACGCAGTTCCTGATGAATGCCAATCAGATGCATTTCGCGCGTATCAAGGCGTCAAATCTGCTGCTGCTTGATGCCAATGACAAAGATGTCATGGACCAGCCCGGCGCACCGGATCCGACGGCTTGGGGGCTCCACGGATCGATCCACCGCCATTGCCCGCATGCGCGCTGCGTGATGCACGTGCATTCGATTTTTGCGACGGTTCTTGCCTCGCTGGCAGACAGCAGCTTGCCGCCGATCGATCAGAACACCGCAACTTTCTTCAATCGCTACGTAATCGATGAAGAATTCGGAGGTCTGGCTTTTGAAAGCGAAGGTGAGCGCTGTGCCGCGATGCTGTCGGACCCGAAAAAGAAAGTCATGATCATGGGCAACCACGGGGTTTTGGTGATCGGCGACAGTCCGGCAGATGCCTTTAACAGACTCTATTATTTTGAACGCGCCGCAGAAACGTACATTCGTGCTCTTCAAACCGGGCAACCTTTGCGCGTTCTGTCCGATGAGATTGCTGAGAAAACCGCGCAAGAGCTTGATGAATATCCCGGTCAGGCCGAAGCACATTTACGCGAAATCAAATCTGTTCTGGATGCCGAAGGCTCGGATTACGCAACCTGAAGCGCACTGTTAGGAGTTTCAGCCATGACCGATATACATGATGCAGAAGCCGCCCGATGGAATTACCGCCCCGAAGGGCCCGTCGGTTTGAACCCTTTGTTCAACTGGCCGCCGCGTCCTGCGGCTATCCTGAACTGGTACAAAGGGGCTTGGCTTCCCCTTACGTCGCTGACGCTTTGCATGGTGATGGCTTTTGCCGCCTATTTCGTGTTTTTACCTCCATTAGAGACCATGCAGAGTTTCGCGCCCGGCTGGATGTTCCGTATCTGGCTGCTGAACATGGTGCCTCAGATCATGATAGCAGGAGGTCTGCATTGGTGGCTTTACATGCGCAAAGGGCAGGGCATGTACAAGAAATTCGACCGGCGTGATCTGACACGTGACAATGGGTCGTTTACCTTTCGAAATCAGGTTTTGGATAACATCTGGTGGACGCTGGGAAGTGCGATGACTGTGGCGACGGTCTATCAGTGGCTGATCTACTGGGCGATGGCGAATGGCTATGCGCCAGTGATAACCTGGGCCGCGGCCCCCGTTTGGTTCGTGATCTGGATGCTTTTCATCCCGATGTGGTCAGGGCTTCATTTCTACTGGGTGCACCGATTGGAACATCACCCGAAACTCTACAAGCACGTTCATGCTGTGCACCATCGTAACGTCAATATCGGACCATGGTCGGGAATATCGAACCACTGGTATGAAAACCTTCTCTATTTCACCACCTACTTCATCCATCTGATTGTACCCTCGCATCCGCTGCATCTGCTGTTTCACGCCTACTTCCAGCAGATCAGCCCGGTACTGTCTCACTCGGGTTTCGAAAAGCTGAAGGCTGGTGAAACGGATGCCGCGCGGGCAGGGGACTTCTTCCACCAGCTTCATCACCGGTATTTCGAGTGTAACTACGGCACATCCGAGATTCCGTTCGACAAGTGGTTCGGCACTTATCACGATGGTTCAGCCGAGGCGACAACGCGGACACGGGCTTTCAAGAAGCAGATGTATACTTAGATCACGAGGGCGTTCTGCCCCGCCGAGTTCTGCATAGGTCCGTATATGACCTACGCAGAGCTTTGGTCAGGTTTTCTCAAACAACGCGATCAAAGCGACGTCATCTTTGTTAGGGCCGGCAGCAAGATCGCCATAAATCCGGACCTGCGTTAACGATAAGTCTCTGATCTGATCCGCTTCGAGGCGGCGGAAGGTATCGGCGAACCCGAGCGCCTCAAAGTGTTTTGCGTTGATCGACAGGGCGAACTGCGCACCGTGGCGTGCGACGCGCAAGAGCGCTGGCAAAACTTCTGGCCCAAGATGGCCATGGGTGAACGTTCCGGACGAGACGACACCGGCATAGCTGCCGCGCGGAACCGGCAGGCCCTGATTGAGATCGGCTTCGATCGCGTCGCGATAGATATCCTTGCGCATCGCCTCGTCCAGCATTTCGGCGCTGATATCGGTGGCGTCGATCGGACCCACGCCCAACCCGGCCAGAATAGCTCCGCATAACCCCGTGCCCGCGCCTACATCCAATACCGGGCCTTGTCCGCCTGCACCCACAAAAGCGCGCGCCGTGTGGATGTGGAGTTGATAGTCCTCAAGCGCTGCGAAACTGTCGTCATATTCCCCTGCCCATTCCGCATAAAGGCGCTTGTTCTCCTCGGGCGATTTCAGGGAGTAGGCTGCGTGCAAGTCAGGTGTCTTTTTGGTCATTTCTCAATGAATGCGCATCAGAGGATTCGAATCAAGTGCGTCCATCCGGCGCTTGCATCCACGTGCCGGGCAGATCATCAAAGGGACCATGACACAGACACTATTCTCCTTCGGCCACGGCTATTCTGCCCGAGCGATATCGAGGCAACTGGATCCAACCACATGGCGGGTCATCGGAACCACGCGTGATTCCCAGCAACTTGAGACAATCCGCGACTCGGGCGCCGAGCCTTGGGTCTGGCCGGGGGATCGGCCTGATCTGGATGGGGTGACGCATCTGCTTGTCTCTACAGCACCCACAGCCGATGGTGATCCGGTGCTGGCGGAATTGAAGGATGAGATCGCCGCGCGGATCGGACAGTTCAAATGGGTCGGCTACCTGTCGACCACAGCCGTTTACGGGGATCACCAGGGAGGCTGGGTGGATGAGACGACGCCCGCCACACCGACGGCTGAACGTGGCCGTTGGCGCGTGCGTGCCGAGGAGCAATGGGGCGGCATTCCGGGCCTGCCCTTGCATATCTTCCGACTGGCAGGGATTTACGGGCCGGGTCGCGGGCCGTTTTCAAAGCTGAAACGCGGAGGGTTGCGGCGGATCATCAAGCCGGGCCAGGTATTTTCGCGCATTCATGTTGACGACATCGCACAAGTTTTGATCGCGTCGATGGCCAAACCCAATCCGGGTGCGATCTATAATGTCTGTGATGATGAACCGGTGCCTCCGCAGGACGTGATCGGCTATGCCGCCGAGTTGCAAGGTCTGCCGATGCCACCTGCGGTTCCGTTTGATGAGGCTGATCTGACTCCGATGGCGCGCAGTTTCTATAATGAGAACAAGCGCGTTCGGAATGATCGGATCAAGGATGAACTGGGCGTCTCATTGCTCTATCCGAACTACCGTGTAGGGTTGGAAGCACTGATGCAGCATCAGAAGGATGCCACTTGATCGCCGCGCCTTGCCAAGAAACCGGCACGGATTGTATGGGATTTCGATGAAAGACCGCTCTGTCCCGCTGAACATTACCGTTTCGACCCTGACCCGGCAGCGGCCCGAGATGCTGGCTGCTTTGATTCGAAGCTGGGGAGAGATGAAGCTGCCGCCCGACTGCTCGGTGCGATGTTTGGTGGTGGAAAACGACAGCTCAGCGCTCAGCGAAGGTACCGTGCAGGCAGTAGGGGAGAAGCTGCCTAATGGAGCAAGTCTGAACTATGTCCTTGAGACCGAACTCGGCATCCCGTTCGGACGCAACCGAGCCGCGCGCGAAGCGTTGGAGAATGGCTCGGATCTGCTCTGTTTTGTCGATGATGACGAGGTGGTGGCGGTCGATTGGCTTGAACGGTTGGTCGCCGGGTATCGCAACAGCTCTGCCGTGCTAATGGGCGCTCCGCTTCGTGCGGCGGGGCCATCGGGGCAGGAGACCGCGATTCAGCGGCTGATGTTGCGCAATATCAGCAACCGTTACCTCGACAAGGAAAACGCAGCCGCCAAGAAAGCCACGCTGAACGATACGGGCGGCGTGACCATTGTGACCAACAATTGGCTGGGCGAGACACGTCTGTTCAGCGAAACCGGCCTTTGGTTCGATGAAACCATGCGGATGACCGGGGGGACGGATGCAAAGTTCTATGCCGAGACCGTTGCTGCAGGCTTACCGGTCGGCTGGGTGCCCGACGCTTTTGTGTACGAGACCATTCCTCCCGAAAGGTTGTCATTCTGGTATCAGACCGCCCGGGGAAGGGACCAGTCCAACACCCATATGCGCCGTAAGCTTGATCAGAAGCCAACAAAGGCGATCTTGGGGTTTTTGAGCACCCCCTTCCGCTTGTTGGCGCTGTTAGGGGCAATCCTTCTGTTTCCGTTCCAACCAGATCGGCGATTGATCCAGATCGCCCGAACGGTTGGGTGGCTTGTCGGGGTATTGGGAATTCCCTTCGGCTATAAATCGGCCCTTTATAAGAAGGTCAGTGGCCACTGAATCTGGGCCGGTCAATCCGTTTTGCGCTAGACTCAGTTCAGTCGTTTCATGCGCGGCCATCATCGGAAGTTTATTTGCGTCCACTCTCTCTTGTGCCCGACTTGCGAGGCACGGTGAAGCTTGGTGGTGCAATCGCAATCACGCGCTTCAGGGTCAGGCTGCGCGCAGATGTTCAAGTGATAGCTCTGGATTATCAATATCATCAAAAAACAAAACTTATATGAATGGCTTGGATTTGCTAAATCTACATCCAAACAGAAAGAACGAGTCGTTAATGCTATTTCCTACAATGAAGGCAGGGCCGATCTGCGCGATCCCGCGTAACGCCCATGCCAAGGACGAGCGCAAAAACACTCAAGACCCCTGTTTCTCGTTTCAAAGTTAACCGCGCGACGCACACATCTAGCCAGGACTGGAGATCGATATGGACGGAAGTGATACCCCCAACATGGGCAAATGCCCGGTAATGCATGGCGCCGAGGCCCGGTCCAACCGGGATTGGTGGCCGAACCAACTGAACCTGTCGATTCTGCATCAGCATAGCCCTGCATCGAACCCGATGGGCGAGACATTCGACTATGCCGAAGAGTTCAAGAAGCTCGACCTGAAGGCACTGAAGGAAGACCTGTATGCGCTGATGACAGATTCGCAAGATTGGTGGCCCGCAGATTATGGTCACTATGGCGGTTTGTTCATTCGTATGGCCTGGCACGCAGCGGGCACCTACCGCACGGCAGATGGCCGCGGCGGCGCATCGACCGGCAATCAGCGGTTCGCGCCTCTGAACAGCTGGCCGGACAATGGCAACCTGGACAAAGCGCGCCGTCTGCTTTGGCCGATCAAGCAGAAGTACGGCAACCAGATCTCGTGGGCTGACCTTTACATATTGGCGGGCAACTGCGCGATCGAATCCATGGGCGGCACAACATTTGGATTCTCCGGTGGTCGTGAAGACATCTGGGCTCCTGAGGAAGACATTTATTGGGGTGCCGAGACCGAATGGCTGGCTCCAACCGAGAACCCGCACAGCCGCTATTCGGGCGAACGTGATCTGGAAAACCCGTTGGCCGCTGTGCAAATGGGTCTGATCTATGTGAATCCCGAAGGTCCAGATGGTCAGCCAGATGCCTTGGCTTCAGGTCGCGATATTCGCGACACCTTTGGCCGAATGGCGATGAATGACGAAGAAACCGTTGCTTTGGTTGCGGGTGGCCACACCTTTGGTAAGGCCCACGGCGCCGGTGATCCCGGTCTTGTCGGTCCCGAACCCGAGGCCGCCCCGATGGAGGCGATGGGCTTTGGCTGGATCAACGACTTTGGCAGCGGCAAGGGTGATGATACCACCACCAGCGGCATCGAGGGTGCCTGGACCGCAAACCCGACCAAGTGGGACAACGGTTACTTCGACCTGCTGTTTGGCTACGACTGGAACCTGACCAAGAGCCCAGCGGGCGCGTGGATCTGGGAACCTGTTGGGGTCAAGGAAGAGGACATGGCCCCGGCAGCGGGTGATCCATCGAAAAAGGTCAAGACTATGATGACCACCGCCGACATGGCGATGCGCATGGACCCGATCTATGGCCCGATCTCGAAGCGCTTCCACGAAAACCCGGACGAATTTGCCGATGCCTTTGCCCGCGCGTGGTTCAAACTGACCCACCGCGACATGGGTCCGCGTGCGCGTTATCTGGGAGCCGAGGCACCTAGCGAAGAGCTTATTTGGCAAGACAACGTCCCGGCCGTCGATCACGCGCTTATTGACGACGCTGATGTAGCCGATCTGAAAGCCAAGATACTCGCGACGGGATTGTCTGTCTCAGATCTGGTGTCGACCGCATGGGCTTCGGCCTCGACCTTCCGGGGATCGGATATGCGTGGCGGTGCCAACGGTGCGCGCGTTCGTCTGGCCCCGCAGAAGGATTGGGAGGTCAACGAACCGCTGAAACTATCCAAGGCGCTGAATGCGCTGGAAGGCGTTCAGAAAGCGTTCAATGACGCGCAGTCTGGTGGCAAGAAGGTCTCATTGGCCGATCTCATTGTCTTGGGTGGTGGTGCTGCCATCGAAAAGGCAGCCAAGGCCGCAGGTCATGATGTTGATGTTCCCTTTAGCCCCGGTCGCACCGATGCTTCACAAGAGCAGACGGATGTCGAGTCTTTCGCGGTGATGGAACCGATAGCGGACGGTTTCCGCAACTACCTGCACAAGGAATACTCGGTTCCGGCCGAGGCCCTGCTAGTGGACAAAGCGCAACTGCTGACGCTGTCGGCACCGGAGATGACTGCGCTTGTAGGTGGGATGCGTGTGCTGGGCACAAACTTTGACGGAACTTCTCATGGTGTGCTGACCGAACGGGTCGGCACGCTCAGCACCGATTTCTTCGTGAACCTGCTGGATATGGGCACCGAATGGAAACCATCCGGTGACGGCGTCTATGAAGGCCGCGACCGCGCAAGTGGTGACGTGAAGTGGACAGGTACCCGCGTGGATTTGGTCTTTGGGTCGAACTCGCAGCTGCGGGCACTGGCCGAGGTCTATGGTCAGGACGACGCAGGTGGCAAATTTGTCTGCGATTTCGTCTCGGCCTGGAACAAGGTGATGAACGCGGATCGTTTTGATCTGAAGTAACCCTATAACCATCGCAGTAAATTGCGCCGCCCGACGAGAGTCGGGCGGCGTTTTCATGCGCCTGACTCAGGGCGCGTACCAAGCATTGGGTACGATTCCGCCGAGAGACTGTTCTTTCTCTTTCTATAAACCTCCTTTTTGTGAGTTCTCGGGTGGATTTGTTAAGCTAACCTGTTGTTTTTATTAAGGTGAAGAAGAAGGTGGTCGGAAATGTGAAGTTTTTTCAAATTGGGGGTTGCAGGTCCCAGACCTAATCCGTAAATACCCCTTCACCGGCGCTGCTGAGGTGCTGGGACGCGGTGGAAGCTGCGGAGACGCTCGGGAGAGACTGGGGGCATCTGAGGTTTTTGATTGGG
>NZ_JBQFRX010000009.1:0-138406 GCF_056537605.1 Ruegeria sp. C5
TCTGATCTTTCCATTGTCTATCAAACCGCCGACCTGATTCAGGATTTCGCTTTGACGGTTCATATCTTCAGTCCCAAAAAGCGACCGAGTGTACATGAACTCCCAATGCAATGAGATCGATTTGGGTTTGAACGGCGCGATGTCGAAGGTTTCAGGATCATCGATCAACCCAAAGCGACCTTGAGGTGTCATCACCTCTCCAGCTTGGGAAGCATACAGCTGGGACTGGTTTGTTGAATAGATGAAATCCACGCTTTCGATACCTAGCGCCTCGAGTTGTGAGCCAAAAGGTTCCGCATGATTGATGACATGGTGTGCCCCAAGCTCTCGAACCCAGTCTTGTGTCTCGGGTCGGGACGCCGTCGCTATCACTGTCAATTCAGTGAGAGCCCGCGCCAATTGAATCGTGATTGACCCGACACCACCTGCGCCACCAATAACCAGCAACGTATTGGTTCCGCCGTAAACGGCATCTTGCACTCGCAAGCGGTCGAAAAGCATCTCAAAGGCAGTAAGCGTCGTTAGCGGCATCGCCGCAGCTGCCTTTGCAGGTATCGATTTTGGCGCAGCTCCGACAATACGTCCATCTACCAGATGAAACTCGGCATTGGTTCCCGGCCGGTTTATTGCCCCGGCGTACCAAACAGTATCTCCCGGATTGAAAGTCTCAACCGTTTCGCCAACTGCTTCGACGATCCCTACTGCGTCCCACCCCAGAATATCAGGTGCTGGACCTACAGGAGCACGTTTTTGCCGAATTTTCGTATCGACTGGGTTCACTGACACGGCCTGCACCTTCACCAACAAGTCGTGCCCTTTCGGCGTCGGTTTATCGGCCTCGAAGTCGATTAAGGCGTCCGCCCGATCAATCGACCCTGTCTTAAGGTATCCCACGGCTTTCATAACGTGCTCCTTTGTCCGGTTCTTTATCAACCGATGACTGTCATCTCATTTAGCGTGAATTCTGCAACGGCGCCTTCTGTTGCTTCCAGGTAAGCCGCAAGGTGCTGAGCACCCATGTGGGTTTGCCAAAGCTCTCGGCTTTCCCAATTTTCGTAGAACACGAAATGAGCCGGGTTGTCGTTGTCCTGGTGCAGGTCATAGTTGATGCAACCCTCTTCGGCTCGGGTTATGTCGATGAGCTTGATGAGCTCGGCCTTTACGAGGTCAATTTTGTCAGGGTTGGCTTTGATGTTGGCGACGATTGTCAGCTTGGCCATTGGAATAGGTCCCATGTGTTCTTGAGCGATGCGCAAGATTTACGCCGCAGTTCTTTCGGGATAAACAGGGCAAGATCGAACATATAATCCGGAAATTCCGTTTAATGCTTTTAGACAATCTTCGCTTGTTTCTGACCATAGCCGAGAAAGGCAGTCTTGTGGCCGCAGCGCGTGAGACAGGGTTGTCGAGTACGACAGTGTCCGAACGGCTCGCGGCTCTGGAGGTACATTACGGCGTGGTTTTGTTCAACCGCACCACCCGTTCTATCAGCTTGACCGAAGAAGGCCGGACACTCGCTAATGGAGCAAGAAACGTTCTCAGTGAGGTTGCGGACCTGGACACACTTGTTCGGCACGGCGCCGAAACTCTGTCTGGTCCAATTCGCATAAGCGCGCCCATTGACTTGGGACGGAGCTTTGTTTCCGAGGTTATTGCCGAATTCACCGAAAAGAACCCTGCCGTCTCAATCGAACTGTCCCTCTCGGACGGTTATGTCGACCTCGTAGGCCAGGGTTTCGACCTCGCCGTTCGCTTCGGCAACATTACGGACAGCTCACTCAGGTTGAGAAATCTGGGAAGCTACCAACGTTTCGTTTGTGCGTCCCCAAGTTACCTGGCCTCATTCGGAACGCCTAAAAAACCAGAAGATCTATTAAACCACAACTGCTTGGTGATGAGGTTTGGCGACATGATCGACAACGTTTGGGAGTTTGGATCAGGACCAAATGCCCAGCGCGTATCGGTAAAGGGAAATCGAATTGTCAATGATGGTTCACTCATCCGCGATTGGGCGATTGCAGGCCATGGGGTCGTCTTGAAGTCCGAACTGGATGTGGGCGACGATGTTCGATCTGGCAGACTTGTTTCTGTCTTGCGCGACTTCCTCCCACCGCCGAAACCTTTGCAAATGATGTTTCCACCGAGCCGGGCCCAACCACGTCGCATAACAGCCTTAGCTGAGCATCTGCGTCGCAAATTTGGTGTGAGTTGAGGCCGCAGGGGAAGACACTAATCTGATAGCCGCTATGTCTGCTCAATGAATTTCAAAGTCGCATGTGCTAGCTCTGTGCCGGCATCTTCTTGAATGAAATGCCCGGCTTTTGGCACAACTGTATGATTTTGACCAACTGCCCCAGGGATCGACTTTTGGAACAGTTTGTCTACTCCAGCCATGACCCTGTCATCTTCTCCAAAAACAGTCAGAAACGGAGTGTTGAGGGTCTTGAAGGTTTTCCATGCGGCTCGGTTGGCTTCTGAAGCTGGATTGTCGGGCGAGTCGGGCACCAACACTGGAAACTCTCGAGCGCCTGCCAGATAGCGCGCATCTGGGAACGGTGCGTTGTATGCTGCGACTTCTTCATCGGAAATCTTGGATGATGTGCCGCCGAATACAATGCGTCCCGAATTAAATTCAGGCACGGACTGCGAGTATTCCCGCCAAGAAAGAAATGCCTCACTCAAGGGTGCGTCACCGGTGGGCAAGGCCGTGTTTGCCACAACTACGCGCGAGAACCGCTCGGGCATACTTGCAACCAACCGCAAGCCTATTAGACCACCCCAGTCCTGGCAAACCAACGTGATGCCCGTCAGGTCAACTTTCCGCAACCACTCGGACATCCAGTCTACATGGCGTTGGTAGGTGTAATCGGATCGCTCTGTTGGTTTATCCGACCGTCCAAACCCAATCAAATCAGGAGCCAGAACTCGATGGCCCGCGTCCTTGAATAACTGAATCATGCGCCGGTAAAGGAAGCACCAGGTTGGCTCTCCATGCATCAACAATACTGGTGATGCATGGGCCGGTCCCTCGTCCAAATAATGCAGTCGGAGAAGACCGCCTTCGGCATCATCCACATCAAGATAATTCGGGCCGAATGCGAAATCTGGCAACCCGTCAAACCGATGGTCAGGTGTTCGAAGGAACTTCATTGTGAACTCTCCAATATGCCGACGGTATTGGCCAAGCAACAGTGATCGATAAAACAGAAACGGTCCAGTACCAGCGTATATCGACGTCAGGTTTGCATTTTTGTTCGCCGCCCTTCTTCTCTTGCTCGCAGCGAAGGTCCATTTGTATAGATCTCGGATTTGCCGCTCCAACAAAAGGATTGGTCTCAAAGACCTCATCTTGCCAGTTCTTCTGAGCTGAACCAGATTTCATCAATGCGGATCGCCAAGAAGCGCATCAGAAGAAGAGCGCAAGTCCGGTCATTGAGACAACCAAGAAAAGTAGAGTCATGATTCCACCTGAGCGAACGAAATCGACCACCCGGTAGCCTGCCGGGCCCATGATCAACGCGTTCACTTGGTGTGTTGGGATCAAAAATGAGTTGGACGTTGATATTGCCACCGTGAGAGCAAACACAGCCGGATTGCCACCCGCGGATACGGCAATAGAAACTGCTAGTGGCACCAGCAGGACAGTTGCGCCTACATTGGACATGACCAGCGTGAACGCCGTTGCCAAAACGGCAATCCCTGCTTGCAAAGACCAGATCGGCCACCCCTTCAGAAGGGTCAACACATGCGCTGCAATCCAATCCGCAGTGCCGGTGTTCTGAACGGCCTGACCTAGCGGGATCAGTGAAGCGAGTAGAAAAACAGTACTCCAACTTATCGACTCGTAGGCTTCGTCAATCGAGAGCACCCGGCTCATCACCATCCCAATAGCGCCGATCAACAGGCATAATGACAAGCGCAGATCGGAAAACAGAATTAAGCTCAACGCTATTAGGAAGAAAGCAAGCGCCCAGCCGACCTTGTGTGGCCGTAGCTCTTCTTGGGGAAAGTCTGAAGTTACGACAACAAAATCCCTGTCCGACTTCAGTCGTGTCAGACGGTCCCACTGCACGTGAACCACACACGTATCACCGACCTGCAAAGGGACTTGCCCGATATGCGTTGCTGAATGATCTTCGGTTTCAACATGGCTCAGTGTTTCTTCGCCGCGCTGAATGGCCAGCAGAGACAAACCATGTGTCTGACGGAGGCGCAGATCAATCGGAGTTTGGCCGATCACTGAAGAACCGGGTGGAATAACAACTTCTGCCACCCCAGACTGCGTCGCGGCAAAATCATCCGCAAAGACATCTAGTTGGGGTAGGATCTCCAAGCCGTAAGGCTCAGCGAACTGTTGCTCAACCACCCGACGCAGGCCAAGTACTGCAAGCCGCGCCGGGGCTTCGATCTTGGTATCTGCCATCGGCGCGATGACCTTGTGGCCGCGATAAGATGTGCCAAGAATGTACATGTTATGGGCGACCATTAGATCTGCGAGCGTTTGCCCGATGATGATCGAACCTTCAGGAACACGTATCTCGAACATATCAGCCCTTAGCCCATAGGTGTTTTCGACATAGGTCTGCATGGACCGGGCTGAGCTTGCGTCTTCTCCACGATCGCGCCGTGCAGGGAGAACCCAACGACCAAAGAGCACAAAGTAAAGCACCCCAGTCAGCACTAGCATCACACCGATAGGCGTGACTGAAAACAGCCCAAATGTCTCCATTTGCTGGTCAGAAGGAAGGGATGAGTTTGCCGAAACAATCAGGTCATTCAACAGGATGAGGGGGGACGACCCGACTAGTGTGATGGTACCACCCAGTATCGCGCAAAACCCCATGGGCATCAGCAACCTACTCATTGGGATTTCCGTACGTGCTGAGATGCGGCTCACAACAGGTAGAAAAAGCGCAGCAGCTCCCACGTTCTGCATGAAAGAGCTGATCACACCAACCGTAGTTGAAATAATCGGGATTATCCGAGCCTCTGTCGTGCCTCCATACTTGAGGATCAGGGCCGCAACCTTTGACATGAGCCCCGTCTTATCAAGCCCCGCCCCGATTATCATAACTGCGATGATAGACATCACAGCGTTCGAGGAAAACCCTTCAAAGAGCTTGGATACATCTGCAAGATTACCTAGCCCCGGGAGATAGCTCAGTGCACCAAGCAGAACCATAACAAGAATTGCTGCAACATCGATCCGTATGATTTCGGTAACAAAAAGTAAGACCGTAAAAGACAATAGACTCAGCACGGCTATCATTTCGTACGTTAGTGTTGGTAATTCCATATCTTACTCCCAAACTAACGTTACCTGACTACCAGCAAATACGAAGGACCAACTCTGCGCGGCAGATAAGGCCAATAGACATCGGGCCTGCTTACGCCGCTGTTTTCTCGGACGAGATATCTGCTGAAACCTGGATTCTGCCAACCCAAAGAGAGGTAGATGACAAATTCATAAGCCTATCTAAGCATCACAATGCGAAATGAACTTTCACACTTTCTAAAATACACACAAATGGATTTTCCGTATCGTTATCAATCATATTCAGTCAATTTTACTTGCCAAGTAGGGAACGCTCTGCGCGATGCCCTCACGACGGCACAGCTCTGCAATGCTGTCCTCGCCTTTTAGGCCGTCCAGCACGATCCTAATCTTCTCTTCTGCGGAATACTGTTTGCGGGTCGCACGGCGAATGTCCTTTATGACCTTCTAACCGTGGCTCTGCTTGGTTCCGGGTTTCTTTCTCATCTCCACTCCTTGGCGGTTACGATGAGCCAGAAACCCTCTCTTATCAAATCGATCTAAACTGTCCCATGGGCGCTGACGTCAGACAGACGGCGATGGCGTATCAGAAGATTGCTATGTTCTAGCTTCCTTGGCTGATCACCAGCTTTGCAATCACGAGCATTAACCCGAAAGCAGACTTTGGCGTTGACGTAGCGAATTGGAGCTTTGTCCGTTTGTCGGGATTTGCAAAGTTCAGTTTGGAATGTTCGCTTCGGGCTGCGAGCGCAGTGGGAGAATTGAATTTGATGTGTGCCTGAAGTGAATTAGACTGAAAACTAACTGTTCAGATAGCTCATTAAGAGGACATCATGGCAGCTCCATTAGTCCAAAACTGGGAACTGACCGCCGCCGTTAAGGACATAGCCGATTGGCTGGTTCAACAGGGCTTGGAGAATGCGCCTGTGGAGCTCTGGCTTGAAGCATTCTGCAACCGTCTTGTTTCGGCAGGAATTCCACTTCAAAGAGCAAACATCACTGTTCGCGCTCATCATCCCGAGATTGGAACCGTCGCTTTTCGCTGGCACAGGGATGGCGGCAACGAGCGAGAGAACTTTGTCCGAAGAACGGATGCGCCTGAGGAATACGTACTAAGCCCGATTTACTATCTTTTGGCAAACAACGTTGAAGAGATCAGGCAAGATCTGACAGTCGAAGAACCCGCGCTCAACTTTCCGATCTTCGACGAACTTCGCGAGCGCGGTGCCACAGACTACTTCGCTGTCAAACGGTTCTTCCTTCTTCCAAATAATGCTACACCTGTCGATCCAATACAGGCCAAGGAAGGTGCCATTATTTCATTGGCAACCGACGCGAGCGGGGGTTTCACAAGCCAGCAACTTGACGGTTTGCGTCAACTGATATCTCCACTTTGCCTGACGCTGAAATGTGGGGCAAACAGGCTGATGGCTGAAGACATAACCGCCGCGTACTTGGGAAAAGACGCCAGCAGGCGGGTTCTTTCCGGGGACATCACCCGAGGTTCATCCGAAACGATTTCAGCGGTGATTTGGTACTTTGATCTACAAGGATTTACCAAATTGTCAGAGGCGCTTCCGGGACATTCAATAATAGAATTGCTAAACGATTACTTTGCGGAAGCTGTTGACGTTGTTGAACGTCATGGCGGCAATGTTCTGAAGTTCATGGGAGATGGAATGCTTGCCATCTTCGATATCAATCAAGTTCCGGATGCGCGCCGCGTTGCAATTCACGCAGCAGCGGAGTTGCGAGATACCTTTGACGAACTCAACCAACGACGGCAAGCGGACGGTTTACCAACGACCGGCTTCACTCTTGCGCTGCACGCCGGCGATGTTCTTTATGGAAACATTGGCGGCAGAACCCGCTTGGACTTCACAGTGGTCGGCCCGGCAGTCAACACATCGTCGCGCATTCTTGGCATGTGCAGCGCACTAGATCAGAACATTATCGTCTCCAACAAGGTGGCCGGCGACTTGGTGAACTCCATTCCAAGTCTTGTTTCCCTGGGGCAATACAGATTGCGCGGTGTTGCTGAAAGGCAGGAGCTGTTCACGATAGACTAAACGCGAATTGAAAGGCACCGCCTAACCCGTAGGGCCGCCGGACGGTCTTCAATCATTAACTCGTCCTGAGTGGTGGGCTGTTACGATGATCAGTCAGCCTTCGCCATAAACGCCTCGAAAGCCTCCTTATAGTCTGGATGCCATCGGCTTAGTGGGGGGCGATTTTCGATGACGTCTCCCACGCTCCAGGCAATGCGTTTCTCATCGACATCACGTGAGACATCATTGTCGGGGCAGAGGATGTAAAAGTCCCCGCGGTTCACGCTGTCGACAAAGAAGTCGACCGTCTGCTCTGCGGTCCAAGCGGAGGCAGGTTTTTCAGGCAGGGAGATCATACCAGTATAAACAAAGCCAGGCACAAGGAGATGCGCTGTGATCTGATGGCCGGGACCGTTTCTCAGCTCATGTGATAGCGCCTCGGTGAATGCTTTCAGAGCTGCCTTTGAGACGTTGTAAGCCGGGTTGCCCGGAGGTGTGGTGATACCTTGCTTGGACCCTGTATTGATTATTGCACCTGGCCTGTTTCGCGCGATCATATTTGGCGCGAATACCTGAGTGCCATGGATCGGACCCCAAAGGTTTACGCCCAGCATCTTATCCCAAGCCGTGGCGTCCCCAATGGTCGATGATTTGCCGCCGACACCAGCGTTGTTCATTAAGATGTCTGCCCCGCCGTAGCGGTCTGCTACCATCCGTTCCAACGCCTCTAACTGCGCGCGATCACTGACATCTGTCTCAGACGTCATCACATCGGCCGCACCGGCGGCGGATACCATGTTTGCCGCGGCAGCCAGTTTCTCGGTGTCTTGATCAACAATAACAATGCGCATGCCCATCTGAGCGAACTTCGCTGCGGCGGCGAGGCCAATGCCTGAAGCACCCCCGGTGATCACGGCCACAGAGTCTGAGGTAAATGCGGGGTGTGTCATCGGCTAGGCTCCTCCTATTCCCGTGTTGGATCGACAGGCCCGGAAAACCCCAGACCTGCCGTTGCTTTTAGGCCGCGTTGGCAACATTAGTTTTAAGCTTCATCATACCTTCCATACCGTAGGCGGTGAAGAGCACCTCGGTTGCCTTTTCCGCTTGCACGTTCATCGGAATGACAGGGTCTGCCATACCGCTCTTGTCCACTTCATTGCGAAACTGCCGCTGCCCAGGCGCAGTATGGATCACCTCGAGCACCGCGTCCGACACGATCTGCGGAACCTGTAGCGGGTTGTTGGCTAGGGATTCCCCCATGCGTTGCAGCATGGCCTCGGGCGCTCCGGCAAATTCGCCATAGCTTGCATCCCGGTCGCGCGAAGACGGCTGAATGAGGTTGGTGAAGAAGTTCGTGGGGAAGCCGCCGGGCTCGATGACAGCGACATCGACACCAAACTGGCTCAACTCCCAGCGGTAGTTTTCGCTGAGTGCCTCCACGGCCCATTTCGCCGCGTTGTAAGGGCCAAGGAAGGGCACTGTCACGCGGCCAAGAAGGCTAGTGACGTTCAAGATCAGCCCAGATTGCCGTGCCCGCATTTTGGGTAGGACGGCGCGGATCATCCTCTGAACACCAAAGACATTGACGTCAAAGACGCGCTGAAAATCGTCGCCAGAAAAATTCTCTTGCAGACCGTGTGCACCAGCCCCGGCGTTGTTGACCAATACATCGATCTGACCGAGAGCACCCTCTGCCGCGGCCACGCCCGCTTCAACAGAAGCATCGTCTGTCACATCGATATCGACAACCTCAACGCCGAGATTGCGCAAGGTCTGCGCGGCCTCTTTGTTGCGTCCTCCAGGATCGCGCACAGAGCCGGCAACGCGATGCCCGGCCTTGACCAAATCCGCCACCATCAGATTTCCAAATCCGCTGCTGGCACCTGTAACGAGTATGTTCATGTCTTTTCTCCTGCATGTGGCCCTTCAACGGGGCCCGTGATGGTTCGAAGTTAAAGATTGCCAATTCAAAGCAACAGAGGTATCAAATTGAACTGATGGTTGCGGATATTAGAACGATTGGCATACCTGCCTTGGTCAGCTTCCACACCGTCGCGCGGCTCGGTGGGATCAGCGTTGCAGCCGATCAACTCAACATGGCGAAATCGGGTGTGTCCCGGCACATATCGCGGTTGGAAGACCATTTTGGTGTGAAGTTGGTCGAGCGGAGCGGAAGGTCCGTCAAGCTCACCCCGACAGGCGTCCGACTGAGCCAGCGTATCCAGTCCATTTTGGCTGACATTGATTTGCTTGGTGACATCGCCCGTGAAGAACGGGGGGACGTCTCGGGTCAGGTAAACTTCGCCGCAACAGCGGAATTCGGCTCGGTGATTGCTTCAGTAATTCTTCCGGCCGTCCAAGAGCGCTTTCCAGATCTCTCGTTGGTCATGCGTCCGGCTTATGATTTCGAGGATATGCAGGATCCCAATACGGATTTGGCATTCCGGATCGGAACTTTCGAAGATGACAGACTGGTCGCGAAGCAGCTTGGCAGCTTTCGTTGCTGGCTCGTCGCGTCACCCGAGCTTGCAGCCCAGACAGCGATCAACACACTAGACGACCTGAAGGACCAACCCTGTCTCACCTTCAGAGGTGATGTTGCCAACACTACCTGGACCTTCTTTTCCCCAGACGATGTCTCAACCATCAAGGTAAGCGGACCCTTTGCCACACGGAGTTTTTCTGTCTTACTTGATCTTGCCATGGCGGGGCAGGGATATGCGTTTCTGCCTGAGTTCATGTTGGGTGAGGCCTTGCGAGAAGGACGGCTTGTCCGCTGCTTGCCCAATCACGTCTCGCGCCCATATTCAGTTTATCTGACGTTCCGTCCTGGCTCGCGGCGCATCGCACGAGTGGACGCAGTCGCCTCCCTTGCAGAGGAACTTGTCCCGAAACTCCTTTCTTGCAGTTCGATATAGGATCTTTACTACAAACGTGCACAAACGCCGGGCGGTCTTCTTTGCAAGAGCCTCTAACGAAGATGAACACCGGGCTCCAAGATCAGGCAATTTAGCTTGTAAGCTGCCATTGGATTGAGCGGATTGAATAGGCGCTTAGTCGCGTTTCTCTGGACTTGTAAAGTCTAGTTTCGAATGTCCGGTTTGGGCTGGAAGCAGCAGTCCTCAAGCTTGACGGGGGCCACGACCATAGCATTGGGCCAACCAAAATTTGCACTGTGCGAAATTAGCTTTGAATTCGAAAATCAGTGGGTGGCTATTGCGCCCAAGGCTTTGGGCCAAAGATGCAAATCTTTAGGCGAAATGCAAAACTTTGGGCGCCCCTAAACCCGCTGTAGGTGCGCTCATAACGCTGCATTCCCAACATTGATTTCATTGAAGAAAATCTTGGAAGATTGCCCATAACTCTGCGCGGTATTTGCGCATAACTTTGCACGATTTGCCCATAAGTTTGCGTGCCACAGAGAACCCATCGAACAAACCAGCTCCTATGGCTTATCTGCAATTCTCAAATGCAACTTATTCCCAATCGCCAGCAGACGAGCGCCACGTCTTAGCGTCCGCATCCCAAACACTGGCGGTGACGCAAGGCGTTGGGTTTATTCCGTCGCAATTGGATCCATGAATATCCGCAACAACAACGCGTTGACGCCCAAAATCAACAACCGTCCAGCCCTGGTTGAGCAAGGATTGAACCTCCTCTTCAATCAAGAAGTGCGACATGCATCCGCCAGTTCCGCAGTAAAGAGATGCGGCGCTCGAACACGCAAAACCAGACTCATTCAAAACCCAGTCGCGTTGTAGATCTCCGTCGAGATCGACCCTTTCAACCGCGCCCCAATCTAAGTCAAACTGACCGTTGTTGAACTCCGCGCATGCCTGCGCCGCCAGATCAACCTTTGCTCGCAAACCGGTTGGAAGTTGCGAAACGTCAGCCGCGACAACTGGTGAGGTCCAAACCAGGCCCGAACCAAGCAGGATCGCAGATACCAAACGTTTCAAGTAGCTTGCCAATTGGGAAGCCGGTTGGAAGGTGGCTTCAATTGCATTGTTCATACCTGTAGTCCCCGTATTCCAGCCAGTTTGCCGAGCCTTCGTTAAAAATCAGAAATTCAGACCTGTCTTCACCAAGAAGGGCGACGACAAATCCGGCCGGTGGCTCAGAGTTTCCGAAGTAGCTGTAGGCTGTCATGGCTCTGATCGACTCGCCGTTAACCGCTACTCGCGCGTCCCACTCCCCCTCTGGATTGTCCAAAATTACGGGTTCGATCACGCGTTTTTTCGCTCCGCCACCACAATAGACGATGCCTTCGGGCGCTTCGTAGGAGGTCTCTTGGCTAACTTCTGAATCGCACGCAGAACGAAGGGACCGAATTGCTGCGCTGGAACCTTTCAAGTCAAAGATTCCGTAGCTGACATCTTGATCAATCATAGACAGATTAACGGATGCATTGGCCGCAAGCTGGTCCAGTACGAAACCATAATCCTGCTGGCTATTGAAACTAACCTCGACAGGATAATTGTCGACGATCTGCACGTCAGCGTTTTCGGCACCAACTTGAAATACTCCAACTTCGGTGGTGCCGTTCTTCAAGAAACGAATGGAAAGCCCCTGCTTGTCCGCAATGTCCTGGCTGTCCTCGAATCCAGCCGGAGCAAAGCGAATACGGTCACACTGAAGTTCCAGCGTCATGTTTCCTGTCTGAATAAACGCATTGGGGTTGGGCCCGGAGCTGAACGACCACTCCGCTGATGCTGTGGTCGCCACTGCCATCAGTAGCATTCCAATGGAAATGGTTTTGCAGCTCATTTTTTCTCTCCATTGAGTTACGGTTCGCACTGTCGTTCAGCAGAAGTTCCAGCCAATTGCCCGGACAGCCAGATCAGGAAACAGGTTCGCCGTATTCGTTTGCGCCTTCTTGGGAAGGTCGTGTCAGCCACCAGATCATCAGAATGGACAGAACCAATTGAAGGATTGAGACAACAACGATACCGGTCACACCCAGGACGGCCGCAGGTCCTCGCAATGCATCGGGATTTTCGGTCCCTTGCTCCAATACTGAAAAGAACGCTACCCCACCCAGCATAACAAAAAGCGTTGTAATGCTGAGCGCCATCGGCAGCAGCAAATACCAGCCAGGTCGTCCAGTATCATGCAGCCTCCGCCAACCGGCGGCCAGCATAGGTATGAGAACGGCCAGTTGGAAAACAGAGGACAGAACCCGAGATCCCTGCCCCGTTTCAGGGTTGGTCCCGAATATGATCGTATCCAGCACAGCTAAACCAGCACTCACGAGAACCACAAACAAGAAGAACCACCAGTATTCTGAGCGAATAGCCCGACCGGAGAACTGGAAGTATTTCGAGAAACACGTCTTAACGGCTTCACCAAATCCCATCTTTCAATCCCTTCATTGTTTTTGTGCGGCCTCAAATCGCTTCGCCGCTCAGGGGAACACACTCGTAGCTCCCACTTACTTTTTTGTTTGAACGCAGAGGCATATCGTACGAGAGCGTAGAGAAATTTACGCGCGGAAAAAATATTGATTTATTAAAAATTAGATTCAAACATGCGAATTCGACACAACTTTATTTTACCTCCGTTGTTGTCGTTGCTGCTCGCTGTGCCGAGCCCTTTCGACTGCTGGAGTGAGTGCTAGCGGTCGGAAGGCATTTTACAATGATTGAGCGCTGGGAGGACGCGATGCTCAGACTTAAGGTACTCGCTCTCTTTCCAGAGTTTGCTCTAGCATTTGCTAGCGACTTCATTCGGCCTTCACACGTTAATGTCGGCGCCGATAGTCAACGAAATATCGTCCCGCCGACCAAGCCCACCGCGGCAAGTTTTGGGAAAGGTAGTCACGGGATCAAGGTATGTTCAATTGGCTGCACAGACGCGAGAGCTTCAAACAAGCGCATCCAATTTCACTAATTTCAAGGGAACCAGAGGGAGAAGAAGATGACCAACAAGATGGTGATGATTGCGGGCGCGACATGTTTCGCACTGCTTGCTGCCTGCGACGATACGAGTACATCAAACGCGTCCGCCGAACTCACGCCGGCTCAGCAGGCGTGTTTGCGAGATGTAGCCAACACGACGAACAATTCGCAAGTCGTGGTGCTCTCATCCGCGTTTAGCGAGGCGGGAACACAGGTTACTGTAGGCGTAGGCGAGGATCGTGCTCCTTGGAATTGCATTGCTTACAGTGATGGCGCAACAGCTGGAATCGAGTTCCTGGGCGACGAAGGCGCATTGTGACCTGTCTGCTGCGTAGCTGAAATCGGCTGCGCAGCACTGACTTGGTCTTCTGAGGCTCGACTTGGTTTGTAGAACCACCATCATCGTATTCTCGGTCCTGTACCTGTTGGCGTTGGTTGCATTCTTGACGGGCACATTTGGCTGGTTGGGACAGGAACGAGACCCTTTGTCCGGAGCGTTCCTACTGCCGTTGGGACTACCTTGGATACTTATAGCGGACTTAGTTTCGGAGTCCGCCAAGCCATGGTTCGCGGCGATTGCACCGGTGCTCAACATTTTGGCGCTGGTTTTCATTTGCAGGTGGGCTCGCAGTTTACACCAGAAATGAAGGCGGACCTCTGTCTCACCAAAAGGGAGGAAAACATGGGAAAAGTGATCTTGGGAATTGTGATCGGGCTCATCCTTGGCGTGGTTGGGGCTATGACCTTGGGTGGCGGGGCCGCGGTGGGTGTCGGTGTTGCGACAGGCTTGTCCGCCGGTGTCTGCACCACATTGAAAGGAGCACAAGCCGAGAACCTTATCACCGCCGAGCAAGCGGATCAGATCCTCAATCGCGTAAATTCCGAGATGGCATCTCTGCAAGGAATTGAAACGACAGGCGAGATCGTCGGCAGCGCACAGGCATGCGATGAGTTTCTGTCAAAGTTACGAGAAGCTAAATGAGGTTCCGCTTTGTACGGAACAAAACAGTAAGGACAAGCCAACAGGGAACCATCTGATGAAACTCGTTTTACTCAAGCTCCTCACACCCATGTTCGCAATCGCGAGCACAGCTGCTTTTGCAATGTCAGAAGCCGACGACGCTTGTATCGACCATTTGCGGCAGGTTGGTGGACCAGACGGTCAATCCGGAACGATTGAAAGCTCTCAGTTCTCGGAAGCTGGTACGCTCGTCATGCTGCGTGATGCAGGTGGAACACTTTGGCGATGCATTGCGTACAAGGATGGAAGCATTGGAGAGATGTCGGTTGTCGAGGCGATGGATGATGGCGGTGGAGCCATGGCAGGTTCCGCAGGTTCTACTGGTAGCCAGCGTGTCAAATTTGATCCTGGTTCCACTGGCGCAGAACTCGTTGGTGAACTCGCGCCCGGAGCGTCGCAGCAATATGTTCTTGGTGCGAAAAACGAACAGTTTCTTTACGTCCGCGTTGCTCCGCGAAATGGCTCCTTGGACTACGTTATTCGCAACCCCGATGGTTCTGAACTGTTGGGATTGATGTCGGCGGACAAGGAGTATCGAGGGCAGCTTTGGCAATCTGGTGATCATGTTGTGGAGGTTATCAATCGCAGCAACTCTTCCGTCGACTACAACGTAATTTTCGGAATTGAATAGGTGATCAACCAGAAACCCGGAAATGTATTCCCAAAGAATCTAGGAAAAACAGATGAAACCCAAGTTCCTATTTGTGATCGGCACGGCGTGTACTGCTGCGCTTGCAGCATGCGACGAGAGTGACGGATCGGTGGATGCAAGTGCACCAACTGTAGGCAGCGCTAGCGATCTTTCGTCATTTGAAGGGGCAAGAGCGGGCCAAGCTGAAATGGGCATCCAAAGTCTCGGATTTGAACTCATCCGAAGCGAAGGTCTGACCTCGTACTGGTTTAACAAGGATACTGGTGCATGTGCTCGGATCACGACATCCGAGGGAAGGTACTCAGATGTAGCTATGCTGCCATCAAGTGACTGCTGACAAAACTCCATCAATCCCAAATCTGAAAGAAGGAGCTCTAACTTGCAATTCGACCTGGCACATGCAGCGGTCATCATTGCCGCTCTAGTAATCACAAACCTGGCATTAAAATCGGCTGGCGTGATCAACGAAGACAACAAGCACCAATGGAACTGGAAAGTTGTTCTAGCCTACTTCGTAGTCGTCGTTATCATCAATCTGGTGTGGCCCATCTAAAGTTTCACAGCGGAAAGCTAACTGCCCACTTGATATGGTTGTCGTGAACTAGCCTTTCCGAGAGACTATTAGGTCGCAATAGTTTGAGCATCAAAGGTTTAAGAATAGAAAGGAGTTGGCATGCGGTTTTTGGCGTCCCTCATATTCATTGGTGTTCTCGCAACCGCTGCGAATTCTGACGTGACCAGTCGAAATGGCGGTCCAAGTAACAGTCAAATGCTCTCAAAGGGTGGTGATGGAGGCGTTGATGGTGTCGCTTTCTTTCGTCCAGTCTTAAGCGGAGTGTTGTATCGATCCGGTTTCAAGGGCGGCGACAAGGATCGAACAGGCCTAAGTGACGGTCAACGCGAAACTCTGTGCAGTGAAGGGTTTTCAACCGGGTTTTATGCCGACTTCGGCAAAAACACTGAATACGGTCGCACCAGTTGCGGAGACGGATCCTTTGTCTATCAAAGCGCCAGATCCTCCCGACCCGGTGCTGTCATGGCGTCCATACACGAGGTGATTGAAAACCCTGGAAAAGGCCCTGTCTTGGTGCACTGCATGTGGGGCGTTCATTCCTCAGGTGCATTGTCGGCGATGGCGCTCGTTCAGTTTTGTGGTTGGTCGGAAGAAAAGGCCAAGGAATATTGGAATGATGCCCGAAACGGGGCGCCTTGTTCAGGCGGATGCAACCAGTGGATTGACTCAAAATTCTCCAACTTCAGCGTCGACCCAAAGTTGAAGATCTCCACCGAACAACAGGCAGCGATTTGCCCCAAATGATATTGGGAGGACTATCCAAATGAAGTTCAATCTTCTGGGGTCACTTGCTTTCATTGCACCCACCGTCTTGTGGGCGAACGACGATGTTCTAGGTGAAGCCACGACATTTGATAGTCCCAACGGCGTTACTGAACGCTGTATTCGGATCAACAAAGTTCCAACGGGCGCGTATAAGAAAAGCGATCTTGAGGAAGAAACGGCCTATTGCGAGATCGATTTCTATGCCTCCGAAATTGCTATTTGTCCAAAAACCTGGAGCACCAGCCCAGGAATGGCTGTCTACGATATTTCGGAAGGACCCTACACGGGGAACCGTTCTGAATTCGAGAGAAACGCTTGCAAAGAGGGGAAGGCGGCAAAAGATCTGGCTAAGGACAGGGTGGCTAAATTCAAGTCCACCATGAACCAAAAAGGCACCAGTGGAACGTTTTCAACCTCGTCGCTGCTTTACTATCATTTCTCCAGATATTTCGACGCGACTGTAAAAGTTCCAGTCGCAGTTTGGCGTAGCATGGACGCCCAGGCGCATTTTTCCGAGGTCGCCGAGCCCGGCCTTGCGATTTCTGGTGGCTCTCATGGCGGGCGCATGAACCACGAAGGCTGGCGGGTCTTCGCAGCTGCGGATGCTGACCCGAACTCATACCAGCCAACCGACGATCTGTTCACCGCAGATCGAACGCAAATATACGGTGTGCTGCTTGATAGCCCTGGGCATCGATACGGCTCGGAAATCAACGGCACCCGTAAATCTGGTTGGGGGAAAGGTCAGAACCGCGATTTTCAGGAAACTCCTGCTTTCTTGGCTTTGCGTTCTTCAAAACCCTTGCCAGAGGCCATTGTAGAGGGCGTCGGAGAAGGTCGAAGAGACCGGATGATCAACAAGGATCTCGGTCCCGATGTCAGCGACCAACAGATGGCATTTTGGATGCAAGAACTTACCGAGATTGTACTCCTCGATTTCATCTTTAGCCAGCAGGACCGCGTAGGAAACATAGACTTCACACCCTATTGGTATTGGGTCGAAGACGGAAAGCTGAAGCATAAGAAAGCCAAGCACCATGAGCCAAACGATGGAGACGTTCCCGACGACGCATTATTGATCCGTCGCAGCAATCTAAACGACAACGATGCTGGTGGGCGTGTCGAATACGCCAACTTCGCGAAATCTACTCAAATGCTGGAGAAAATTCGCCACTTCTCTCCAAGCACGTATCGGCGCTTGGTTGCATTGAATAGTGACCTTCAATCCCAAGGCCCAGTCTATGACTGGCTATCGCAAAGCTTTGGGTTGTCAGACAGTCAGATTGCACAAGTTGTCAAAAATACTGCGCTGGCAACGTCCATTCTTCAGAGCAATTGTTCAAATGGCGATTTGATGTTCGACTTGGATCTTGTCGCATTCTTTTTGAGAAACGGCACCGAGTTAGAGGCTGTGGACTGTTATGTACCGTAGGTGTTCTGCTCTTATTGCGGTGTTCATTTGGACCGCTCTGCTCGCCTGCAAAGCGGCGGCATTGGATGTCATCGTCATATCGGATCTGAATGGAAGCTATGGTTCGGTAAGATACGATGCCCGCGTCGACAAGGCGATTGAGCGCATAATCGAGATTGATCCAGATCTGGTTATTTCGACCGGAGATATGGTTGCGGGACAGCGCATTCCCAACTTGTCCGACAAACAGGTCAGGGAGATGTGGAATGCGTTTCACGAGGCCGTATCAGATCCATTAGAGGCTGCCGGCATTCCATTTGCGGTCACACCTGGAAACCATGATGCCTCCGCCTACCGAGGGTTCGAGCGTGAAAGGAAAATATACGCAGAGGAATGGACGCCGAGAAAACCAGGCGTCGACTTCCTGGTTTCAGATGACTACCCGTTCTTCTACGCATTTGAGATGCAGGGCATTACGTTTGCGTCTTTGGATGCAACGACCCTAGGACCCCTATCCGGTGACCAGCAGGACCGGTTACAGGAATTGGGTGCAGACGGAGACCCGATTGTCACTTTCAGTCACCTCCCACTTTGGCCGTTCGCGATCCAGCGCGAACGCGAAATCATCGGTGACCCAACACTTGAAAAAATCTATCTGGAAAGCGGTGTTGTTCTGCATCTGTCAGGCCACCATCATGCCTTCTACCCCGGTTGGAAAGACGGTGTGGCTTATGTCTCTCAAGCTTGTTTGGGAGGTGGTCCGCGGCGGCTTATTGGCGATAGCGCCAGATCACCTCACAGCTTCACTCATGTTACGTTCCAGCCGAACGGAGAGTTTGGGATAGCCGTATATCGAGGCCCTGACTTCGAAAGGTCGGTAAACTTCAAGTCGCTCCCGAAAGAGATCAGATCCCCGAATGCGGTGTTGAAACGCTTAGACCTTGTGAAATGACTAGAGGTTGAGTTTCAGTTCGACTTTTTCAGGGACCAGATCATTTATCATCTCTTCGATCCGGGCTTCCGTCAGTCCACCCGAGGTGATGAAAAGCAATGAAACGCGAGATTTTCCGGGAACGTGGTGTTTTCTGACCAGCTTCCAGCCGGCGTCTGCGGCCATGGCTTCAATGGCACCGCTGACTTTCAATGAGTGCTCTTCATCTGAAGCTTTGAGCGAAACTTCCACGCCCTTGTTTCGCCCTCCCAGCCAAATGAAGCACCAACACACAATCGCCACCAAAGTGGCCATCAACGGCAAGCCCAAACCGACTGCAAGACCAAGAACCGTTACGATTATCATTTCGACTGTATCGACAGGATCATCCAGATTGGAGCGGAACCTGAGCAACGCGCCGATACCAAAGATAACAAAACCAATCATTGACCCGTGCTGGACTACCAGGAACCCAACCGCCATGCCGATAAGCGCATAAAGGAAGAAAAGCCTTGGCATAATTATGTCGCCGACGCTTCTACGAGCTTTACGTCTCACCGGATGATAGACGATCAAGCCAGCCAGAATGATCGTGACGATCACATCGAGAGTAAAGAAATACAGTTCTTGTTTGCCACGAAACTGCGTCCACCGGCGTTCGATAACGATTTCCGACCCCGAAGCCCCGGCCAGCATCGTCGCAGGGTCGACTTGTGACACCGCAGCACCTGGCAACAGCAGCATCAACAACACGGTCACAAATGTGAGGGTCGTATTCAACTTGTCTTCCTTCCTGCTCACGCCAAAGGCTTACGCTTAACCAAAGGCACATCGTGCCCTATTCAATTCAATCGCAACAGGCGGGATCAGGTAAAGAGATTACAGTGCATTCTTCGGACATCGTATCCGGACTGTGATACGAACGCTGATACAGGGATGTGGTCCAAGCGCGAGAGAATCCAATGACAGAAAACAGAGTGTTTTCGTCAAAAGCTGAAATTTCACGGTGTTTCTGCAAACTTAGACGACTCGCTTTTACGGCCAGCTTGGTTGCGGCAGCCTTCTTGCCTTGGACCGATTTTGCCTACGCCGAAAGTGCTGGTTTGGTTCTGGTCGATAAATTCAAGGTGGCAGACAAATCAGAGGGATTTTCAGAGCCTTCCGGTTTGGCAATGTCTAACGCTGAAGGCTTCTTGTGGTCTGTAAGTGATGCCGAACCTAAACTGCACCTACTCGGAGTCGACGGGGTATTAGGAAACTCTTTCAAGTTGCCAGCATTGGCAGGATCAGATTTGGAGGGTGTTGCACCTCGAAAGGATGGGTCTGTTTTGGTGCTTCAAGAAACTGACCGATCAATCCTAGTCGTTCACCCAACTGACCCCATTCAACTGACGACAATACCTCTCGCATCTCTTAAAGGTTACCCGACCGCCGCTGCATTACTCGTCGGCAACCCATTGAACAAGGGACCCGAAGGCATCGCCGTTGACCCGGAATCCGGGCGGGTCTTCGTTGGCATTGAGGGACAACCAAGGTTGTTAATGGTGTTATCGCCAGAGCTAGACGAAATTTTTGAGATCATTCCTTTAGCCCGCGATGCAGGTTTTATCTCCGAGCGTGTAGATGATGATGAACTGGATTTGAGTGGCCTGGCATGGTCCCGGTCCTCGCGTTCTCTTTGGATTGTGAGTGACAAAAGCCGTCAGATCTTCGTCTACAATCCAGAGTCCAAGTCCGTAAAGTCTATCAGTTTGACGTTCACAGAAGATGGAAAACAAAAAGAAGTTAAACATCCCGAAGGGATCGCGCTCGATGAGACCAGAGGGCTTCTCTATATCCTGACAGACGATGCCAAGAAATCGCGGCTTTATGTTTTTGAGCAACCGGAATTGTGAGGACTGTCCTACTAGTTCTCTACTCTAACTTGTTGAAAAGCCGGGTTGTGTAATTGAGCGCCGTCGTATGTGCCGCGTATTTAGAAAATCTGCGTTCTGTTCACTGTGTTTCTTAAAAACATCACCCATCAATACATTCGAGTAGCGTCAGGTTCACACATGCGAACCACATAATAACATTGGACTTCAACAGGCTCAGTCACTTTAAGGTTGTCAAAAATGCGCGTATTCAGCTCAGTTGTTTTTGCGATCATTTGCACTCTTGTGGCCACTGCATCAGTTCCAAGAAGTAGCATTGCCCAAACCTGGGACATCGCGTCCCAGCACTCGGTCAGCGGCGTAACGGTGTATGATGCGGATGAGCTGTTAACTTTTGCCGGTCAATTGGCCTTCAATCGGTCAGGGCGCATTACAGCGGTGGAGGTCGCATCAACGATCACTCAGATCTACCGAGAAGATGGTTACTTCTTGGCTGAGGCCTGGCCCGGTCCCGATGGGCAAAGCATAATTGTTGATGAAGGGCGCATTCAAACCATCGAAATTGAAGGCGTAGATACTCGCACGTTTCAAACACTAGAGAAGATTTTTCAGCCCCTCACCACAGCATATCCAATAACTCTCAAACGATTTGAGCGGGCGGTTATGCTAGCCGAGGACATACCCGATTTGGACGTGTCGACCGAACTTGATTACCCGGATCAGGCTGGTGCTCGGCTGAGAGTATTGGGAGAACCTCTGCGCAAACAAGCCGGTAGTGCGACACTAGACAACCCTCCGCGTGAGCTTGGGGAAGCGCTCAGTTTCTATGTCGTACAAGAGTTTTACTCAACGCTGACCGTTGGGGATTTGCTGCGATTTGAGGGTTCAGGCAACTACAATTGGGACAAAGACGATGAGCATTCTTTGTGGGGAGCTGTTACCTATCGCACGCCGCTGAACAGCAATGGTCTGTACGGTGAGGTCTTCTACGGGAACATAAACGCAAAACGTGACCTCTCAGGGAATTTTGCGAGAACAGAAATTGACGGCGAGAACTTCACCGTTGCGATGGGTTACCCCGTGATACGAGATGTAGCCCGATATGGATACTTTCTGCTGGATTATCGCCTTTCAAAAGCGGATTCCGTCAGTGGCGGCGTTCCTTTATCCAGTGACGCAAGTGTCGTTGGCCTTACATATCTTTACGGGCAAAACTATTCAAAAGGACAAGCTCTGGAAGCGGGATTAACCTTATCTTTCGGCGATAATGACAATGAAACGACAGACGCGAGTTTTGACGACGGAGACTCCTCGTTCTGGCATCTACGAGGCGGCGTCGGATACGAAAGCCCTCTAACGGGCTTGTCGCCCAACACAGCTTGGCGCACCGAGATTTGGGGACAGTACACAACAGACCGGCTGCCCTCTGTAGAGGAGTACTTCCTTGGTGATCGCTATGCTTTGCGCGGATATCGTTTTGACGAAGTGGATGGTGATTCCGGGATTTCCGCGATTTTCGAAGTGTCTCATTCCTACTTCCCCAGTTCCCAGAGCATACATCGCTTAACACCCTTTGCCTTTTTCGACGTGGGTTACATCTCGAACAATGACCCTGCGAGTTTTGAAGTTGACAATGCTACACTGGCATCGACAGGTCTCGGGTTGGACATTGAGTTTAAGCAAAATCTATTCCTGTCCGGATATGTCGGTGTCCCTTTGAGAGACGGCCCTTTGACCGACTCTGGCGATCCTGGCGCGTATCTTGCTCTGACAACAAGTTGGTGAGGATGTTATGAAACTGAACCGAATTGCTGTACTTACCGCAACTTGTCTAATTGCAGAACTGGCCGCTACTCAGGTCTTTGCCCGCGGAAATCACTACGGGTGGTGCCGAGGCGTAGGGAACCCACACCAGTCGAGCCAAGGATGCGGGCAGGCTGGTGGGCAAGGGGCAGGTAATCAAGTTACTGGCCCAACTCAGCCGGTGGCAAATCAGTTGCCGCCTAAGGGAACGCAGCAAACGCCCACGTCCGTTACTGTTCCAGTCCTTGCGCCGGGCGCGGTCCCGAACGCAGTTCCCGGTCAGGTTCCTATTGCGACACCAATAGCGGTTCCTGGTCAGGTTCCCACGCCGGTAGTGGCGCCGACCCTAACTCCGCCTCTGGCACCAAACGCGACACCAAACCGGGTTCCGACAGCTGTTCCAAATCAGGTTCCGCCATTGGCTACTGGTCCCACCGCGGTGCCCCCGCAAGTTCCGACTGCAACTCCCAATCAAGTTCCGGTCGCTACCCCTGGCCAGGTTCCGCCTCAACCCACCGGCCCAACAGCGGTGCCGCCACTTGTGCCCACCGCAACACCAAACCAAATACCAGTCGCAGTTCCTGGTCAGGTCCCACCTCAACCCACTGGACAAACTGCTGTGCCACCGCTCGTCCCGACTGCAACACCAAACCAGATTCCGGTCGCAGTGCCCGGCCGTGTTCCGCAACCCAGCGGTACTACGGCGACACCACCGCTTGTCCCAACCGCAACCCCCAATCAGGTTCCCACGGCGGTTCCTGGCCAGGTTCCACAGTTGACACCAAAACCGACGGCAACTCACGTGGCCGTCCCAGGACATCCGAAACCTCAAGGCGTCGTGACAATCATGCGCCCCAAGCCGAGGCCGACAACCGGTACTGTCCAGCAACCTGACACAACACAAGTGACCCACCATGTAACCCACCAAAGTAATGCGAAGAAACACGATCACGTCGCAGCAACACCTGGACGACATGACCCGCACGACCTACCGAGATTCCGCGACGCGGCAGCCAAGGAAGACTGGGAATGCGTAGCCAGCGGATTTGGACAGCGCCGGTATGATGCTGGGCGAGGCGTGTTGCTGAACAACGGAGCGTTGCGGCACCTCGGAAACGTGGACGCAATGGCACGGGATGTACCTGCTCGGCATCCAAAACACTCTGGCTGCATTATTTCGGTCAAACGAAAGCAGCAGTAGCGCCAGGCACATCTTGAAGCCTTAGAGGAATTCTTCCGAGTGGGAAGCTGGTTTCCAACCAAGGTTAAGTTGACGAATAGACATCAACCGAAGGTGTCATCTCTCAGAAGGTTGATGAGGCATACAATATGCCTTTCTGAGTGCTGTTTGGGCATCCGGCTCGAATCATCGGATGCCCCAAAAAACCGACTAGGAATTTCGCAAAAAAGCGAAACCTCTACGAGCAGGAGTCCTCCATGAGTGCTAGATTAGTCCTTCTGCTTGCTGCCGTCGGCCTCGTGCCAATTGCGTTTTCATATGGCCTGATGCCCGGCAGTTCGATCCCAGTTTTGCTGGGATTTCCGGTGGAAGGGACGAACCAAACCCACGTGTTCCGAGCGATTATGGGTCTTTACCTGGCAAACGCGTTGTTTTGGTTGGCGGCCGCTTCGAAACCAGAATTACAACGCCCCGCGCTGTGGGTTCTATTTTTGTTTATGTCGGGACTGGCCGTTGGACGCATACTAAGCATTCTTATCGATGGAGTTCCGAACGGGATACTTCTCTTTTACCTTGCGGCCGAGATAGCTTTTGCGGCTCTGGCGGCGGTTTCCCTGAAAAAAGTACGAAAAAAAAGGAAGTGGTAAAATGGTGAGGTTTGGCTTTATTTTCTCGATGATTGCAACTTTATCAGTTTCGACATCCGCTTTTGCACAATCTTCATCTGTCCAGACCGCGGTGGACGAAAACTTCTTAGCGCTTGAGACTGCCGTTGCCGAAGCGGGAGCTACTCCAATCGCATCGATAGATCACGCGCGCTTGGCCAAAGCTGAAGGCGTAGAAATGCCAGCATCACGTGTACTCATTTTCTCTGATCCAAAGATAAACACGCCCATTCTGGAAGAGAACGTACGAGCAGGTTTGGACCTTCCTCTTCGCGTTCTGTCCTTCGATCAGGATGATCGCCCCCAGATTGCCTATACAGACTCTCAGTTTCTCAAAGTGCGGCATGGTCTGAATGACACCCAAGCGTTAAATGCATTTGAGAGCAAGCTGCTCGAAGTTCTGAACGGCTTGGATGCAGCACCAGCGCCAACCAGCGGATTATTTGCCGACTATGGGGTCATCGAACTGCGATCTCAGCTCAGCGTACCAGAGGCAGTCGAACGTCTCAGGACAGCCGTGATGGGGCAGGACGATACTGTCTGGTTTGGGGAAATCGATTTTGCGACCGAAGCTTCCCAACTGGGGGTGGCGCTGCCGGATACGGTTCTCTTGCTGTTCGGCGGACCCGCACCTGGTGGCGTGGCAATGGCGGGCTTTCCGGCAATTGGTTTGGATGCCTTTTGCCAAAAACTACTGGTTTATGCGAATGAAGAAGGCGGCTCCGTAGTCATTTTCAATGACATCGCTGCATTGGCGGAATTGCACTACGGTTCTTCAGCCGAACCTCATTACGGTTTGAACAAACGGCTTACCTCAACATTTCGCACTGCAATTGAGTAGCCGCTGGTTGGAAGTCACAATTTTTCTGAATTGCTATATTCCGTATTTAGCTTCCCATTCTGGGCTGGGTACAGACCATCGCTACACTTAACCCCTAACGGCAATTTGCGGGCAATGTTGCCCTGGGCGCGAGTATACAGTTTTCATTCCAAAACAACGCAGCACGGCCTTGACCATACTCAGTTGCACATTTAGTCAAAATTGATCTGCCCGCTGGGACGGCCCGGCCAAGCAAGGGCGTTTTTTCAGGACGACCTGGCAAATTAGAGGTCGAACATGACAACTGAAACCAAACAAGCCAGGAAACTGATCGAGGGTAGACCTGCCCTGATCGTAATCGACATTCAAAAGAGCACGTTTATTGATGACAGCGAAGTACGCTCCATCGATAACATGCCGGGCTACAAAGAGCGCATGATCGCTGCGCGTGATTTGGTTGATGCCGCACATGATTACGATGTGCCAGTCATTTTCATCCAAGAAGTCCATCGTCCCGATAGGATAGACTTCGGCCGTGAACTGGATGGTGACGAAGACATACATTGTCTCGAAGGTGATCCAAGAACGGAAGTTGCAAAAGATGAGATGGGATATCGTAAAGGTGACTACATCGTACCGAAGCGACGGTATTCTGCATTTTTTGGAACCGATTTCGAAATCCTGCTGCGCGGTTTAAAAGTAGACACACTTTTATTGTGCGGCGGTTTGACGGATGTTTGTGTGCACTACACATTCGTCGATGGCCACCAATCAGACTACTTCTGCCGCGTTGTAGAGGACTGCGTTGGAGGGTCATCTGTCCAAGCCCATGAAGCTGCTCTCAAAGCTATGGAGTATCTACAAACCGGCGCTGTTCAGAGCCGAGAAGCAGTGATCAACGCGATCACCTCGCTTTAAATTGCAATCGAACTGTTAGTAGCAGTTGGGGCGCACAATTATTTAGGGTGCACAAACGGGTGGAGATTTTTGTTGCTTGATCGCCTTGGACTTGCCCACTTGAAGCAGAAGATACCGACACTTTCAGTGCAAGCCTTTGAGTGTGCGACGATGGCCCTTCAAAACCTCGCTTGCATCGCAATCCAGCCGTCGGCGCGTATAATGCGAATATGACAAGAGATATTGAATCTAACGCTCAGACAATTGCTGATGCCCTGACCTCTGCCCAGCAGATACCTAAACTGTCTTCAGAGGCAGAACAGCTATCGCTGGATGACGCATATTCGATTGCTAGTCGTGTCCGCGAGATTCTGGGCAAAGAAAGAGTCGGCCGAAAAGTCGGCTTCACGAACCGCACGATTTGGCCTGTTTACGGTGTGGATCAACCCATTTGGGGAGAGGTCCACGCAGATGGGCTGTTTTCGACTGATCAGCCGGTAAACTTGGCAAGTTATTCAGAACCGAGAATCGAGCCAGAAATCGTACTGGGCCTTAAACATGCACCAACAGCTGAAATGAACAATGAGCAGTTGGCAGGTTGCGTGGAATGGGTGGCCCCGGGATTTGAAATTGTTCAATCGATTTATCCCAACTGGAAATTCTCGGTCGAAGACTCAATCGCAGCACAAGGATTGCACGGCTGCCTTGTTCTTGGCGACAAAATCGCGGCTACGCATGATGTCTTGACCGGCTTAGCCGAAGTGCCACTAGCATTGTTCAAGGGCGCCGAGGCCATCGAGTCCGGCAAAGGTGAAAACGCGCTTGGAGGCCCAATTGAAGTCCTGGCTCATCTTGTGTCTCTACTATCACAAGCCAACCAGCTTCAGGCAGGCGAGCTGGTTACAACCGGTACTTTGACAGACGCATGGCCAGTGTCTCCGGGTGAAGAATGGTCAGCTGGTTTTGGTGGCGTGATGGACACCGAGCTATCAGTACGATTTACATGAGGCCTTGGTAGAGTGGTGACGCCGACTGCACCAAAGAAAAGTTACTCTCAATAGCTGACCATGATGGTCTTCCACTGGTTTCATCAAATCTGGGACGCAATTTAACCAGGTCCGGTTTAGGCTCGGTGTCGTCGTTCGCTCAGTCGCGGCGAATGTCCGGAAAGCGGACATGCATCGCGACTGAGCGAATGACCGCGTGGAGCCCATACCTGTGTAGTTTGCCCTCCGCAGCGAATGTCAGCTTGTCCGAGCTGTTCTATGCTCGTGTGCTGCTTCCTCGTGCCGTTCCTCAAGAGCCTGACGAATGATCTGGTACGAAGATGACAAGAACAGGCTTGCCATGATCGCAGCAACTATTAGGTCAGGCCAACCTGTTGCCGTGCCCCAGACGCCCAACGCGGCAATCATCACAGCTACGTTACCGATGGCGTCGTTCCGCGAGCATAGCCAGACTGATCGCACGTTGGCGTCTCCATCCTTGTAGCTAACAAGCAAGAATACGCTCGCAAGGTTTGTTGCGAGAGCCAACGCGCCGATGATGCCCATAATTTCGGCCTCTGGAACGCCCACGTAAAAAACACGGTAGACGGTAGACCCAAACACCCACGCACCCATAAAAAAGAGGCTGATCCCCTTTGCTAAGGCGGCATTCGTTCGAGCGCGGATAGACGCGCCGATCACAGCGAGGGAAATGCCGTAGGTCAGTGCGTCACCAAGGAAGTCGAGCGCGTCGGCCTGAAGTGCCTGAGACTTCGCGTAGTGTCCCGCGGTCATCTCGACCACGAACATCGTCGCATTTAACGCGATGACGATCCAAAGCCGACGTTTGTATTCGTTCGACATTCCGTCGAATTTCACCTCGTTGCCGCAGCACCCTGCCATCTCAAAACCTCTTCAGAATCGCGTCAGATCCAATGTAGTGTCTCTAGTGACTAGAGGTTCAAGAGGTTTTTCACATGTTCTCGATTGGCGAGCTTTCGAAGCGGACGAAGGTCAAAGTGCCCACCATCCGCTATTACGAAGAAATGGGTCTACTGGCCGCACCGGAACGGACGGCAGGCAACCAGCGGCGCTACACAAATGAGGGTTTGGAGCGCCTGAGCTTTATACGGCACGCGCGTGATCTCGGCTTCTCCATCGAAGCAATTTCTTCTTTGATTGAGTTACAGAACCATCCGGATCGGTCGTGCGAAGCGGCCACCGAAATCGCAGAAGGTCAGTTGTCCGAAGTACGCGCAAAGATCAAACGCCTCAAAGCTCTCGAATATGAATTGAAGCGTATCGCACAGGGATGTGACGGACGGGGTGTGGCAGAAGACTGTTACGTCCTGGCTTCGCTTGCAGACCATGACCTTTGTGGTCGAGATCACTGACCCACAAAAGCAGACATCTTTTCACTGATTTTGAACAGCCGCTTGGCGGACAAACCTGTCCTTGGATGCCGCTCCTTCAATTTCCGTTTTCATTGAGCTGTAGCGTCCTCGATGCTGTTTCCAGCTCAACACTCAAACTTGCGGCCAAATCAAAAAACTGTCGTCGCACCGACTCGGCGTAAGGATTGGCCTTCTCAATCGCTTCGAATACTTCTGGCGCATCGTGCTGAACCATGGAAATCGCTTCAGATAACAAGTCAAAGCTTTTCGTTGTCATGCGCCTTGGCAACGGTCCCATTCTCAGTAGCACTTTGGCAATGAGGTGCGTGAGTCCCTGGACAACTGCTGCTTCTTGGTCATGATCTTCTGGTGTCGTCGTGATGACGGTCAGTCCGAGCGCTTTGCGTAAAAACGCAGCTAGCCTTGAATGTCGGTTTCCCTGAATGGGGCAAACCGCGATCTTTAGACCCTCAATACCCGTCGTGGCACTCTGAGGACCGAACAAGGGGTGGGTTGCGACGATGTCTACATGGTTCGGCAGCAGCCGCCGCATAATTTCCGCGGGAACGACTTTGACTGAGCCGACATCGACAATCAGCGCGCCGGGTTTACAAGCAACCGCGATCTCGCTGACAACCGGCTCGAAAGAGGACACTGGTGCCGCAATGAGGATCACATCGGCCTGCGATACTGAGTGCAGGGATGACAGACGCACGCCGAGTTTCTTTGCGATCTTGGCAAGGTCCGGCGACGGATCATAGGCCGATATCTCGAAGTGCTGTCCGAGATGGAGTGCTGCAAGTTGTCCGAACGCACCAAACCCCACGATGCCTAGCGACGTATTTCGACTTCTGCTGTTGTTGTTCATTTTGCGACCTTTGAATTTGCCGCCCGGCACAAGGTCGTTTTCATGTTGACCGCTGTCAGGGGCAGCGGAAAACCAATGATAAATTGTCCGCAGCTATCGAAGCTGAGGATAATAGTCCTGCGATGCGAAGAACGATTTCACCATGAGGTCAGCGATAAGGCACCCAAGAGCGCAGAGTCAACGATATTGCTGCCTATAGGCTATGATGCAGCACTCTGTAGGAATGGCCTCAATCCGAACATGTGTCGCTTTCTGAACGAATTGCTGCTTCAGATCGTGAAACTGCAAACGCTCTATAATCGTGACTTATGTTAAATCTCGAAATCCCGGCTTTCTGCCACAAAACCGGTGCGCGTTTTCGACAGTTTCAGGAAAACGAATGTTTCTTCCTGTGATGTCTTGAAGGACGATGCCCGCAGTATCACTATTAGACTAAGCGTCCTAAAACCAAGTCTTGTTCATTGTTTTCACTCCCTGATTGGCTGCGATCCAAGCCACAGCAGCTCACCGAAGCAAACAAAAAGCCCGCAAGCGAGCTTGATGCCGAACCGGTTGTGAAGGTCGGCACCAATATCGACCGGCCGGTCATCAATCTTTATCGACCCCATATCACCTCCGGGGATTGTCTGATTGTCACCGGGTATCAGGATTTCTTGTCTTCGCTGTCGATTTTGATGAAAGAATTGCCCGAGCTGCGGGATCTAGAAAA
This sequence comes from Ruegeria sp. C5, assembly GCF_056537605.1. Lineage (NCBI taxonomy): Bacteria > Pseudomonadati > Pseudomonadota > Alphaproteobacteria > Rhodobacterales > Roseobacteraceae > Ruegeria > Ruegeria sp. C5. The sequence continues at coordinate 29,771 of NZ_JBQFRX010000009.1, forward strand.
CGGCAGCGATATCCGGATACGGATATCGTTCGGGATCGACACAGCGAATACCAAACGGCTGACCAACCCCAAACCAATCACCGAAGAAATGAAACTCTACTGGCTGGAGCGCTCCGGGCTTCAAGTGGAAGAGGACCACGATCTTATCGCGGTGCTAGCAAAACACGCCATCAAAACCGGGAAAATAGATTTGCGTGTCTTCGATCCGGAACTCGCAAAACGCAAGTTGGGGATATCTGGGGATCGGCGGCTACACTCAAAAATCGTGAGCTCACCAAAAGGTGCCGTCGCCGGATCCGCAAACTTTTCCTACTCAGGGCTCTACAGAAACATCGAGTATGCCGATGACCTGGATGCGGGCACTCATGAACTTCAGGTCGAACGCACAGAAGCCGCTGAGCAGGCTTGGGATGTATCTGTCGATTGGAATACCGAAGCGCTGGAGATACTAGAAAAGCTTATCAAACCGGTGACCGCCGAAGACGCGATGGCGCGTACGATCTCGGAGCAAAAGGGGTTTGAACCCTGGCTCACCGGTGATCGAAAAGAGATCACGGGCCATACCCTGTTTGGGTATCAACAGGACCTGACCTATGAGGCGTGTTCCATCGTCTATGACCATGGTATCGCTTTCGTAGAAGCGCCAACCGGCTCGGGCAAAACCGAGATCGGATGTCACTTGGGAGAAGCTTTGACGAAGACCTACTCAAAGGTCGTGCCCAGCTCTCCGGTGCATGGTGTCGCGCGCAATAATGCGGTGGTGATTGCACCCCCTAAGGTCATCCCAAGTTGGGAAAAATACTCAACTCCATCTCTGGACGCGAAGCCGAATACCAAGTTGGCAAAACAGAACCTGCGAGGCGCTGGGGATGACAAGGCACCCGGGCTCAGGCTCGAACAATATGGCATTCTGATCATTGATGAGAGCCATACTGTTACACCGGGCTTTGAGCAGGCATCTCAAATGGCATCCGCTATTGAGCTTGCCCCGCCGAGCTGGAATGTTTGCCTGTCCGCAACCCTACTTGGGAACCGCGATGTCGATTGGTTGACCCATATGCAGGAGAAACGCGCGTCCATTTTCATGACGCCGACTTTCATTCAGGCCATGGGCGAGTTGTTCGAGCGTGAAACCCAAGTGCCTAAGGATATCTTCAACCAAGATGCCAAACTGGCAGTTCTGTCGGAGCCTGACACGACGCTGACGCAAGAGGCTCGCAGCGAACTCGCTCAGCTCGTTGCGCCGTTTTTGACACGCAGACAAAGGCGATGCATTGGCGAAGACAAAGATCCGAGTAAGCACAGCTACCCGACACTTGAAAACCACGGCCGCCCGAAGAAACTTAAGGCGACAAAACCTCAGCAAACGCGCCTGGATGAGATTGTGGCCCTCTGCAAAGAACTTGCGCCTGGCGGTCGGGTGACCGCAGTCGAGAAAAGCCGCTTCGGGCATGTGAGCACGCAACAAAGCACGCAGGATCAACTCTATATCCGCAACCTATTGAACATCCTGCGTGTGAATGCCGCCCAAGCCCATTGGGAGATGTCGCACGGAGCCATTGGCAACTCCCTCCGCGACTTCGAACGCGGAGTAAAATCGAAGAAAAAGGTGCACCAAGGCAAACAATCAAACATGTTCGCCGCACTGGGAATTGACGAGCCCGCTCCCGCAAAGAAATGTGACGCGCTAATCCAAAAGCTTGGACTGAGCGTCTTAAAAGAACTCGACGAAAAACGGTACGAGGCCTGCCTGAGAATTCAAAATGAAAAAGACCGGGTTGTGTTTCTCGCAGAGCGAACAGACACGCTTGAGATTTTCGCAGAGGCACTGTCGCGCAAAGGTCACCATATCAACTATGTCGTGGGGAACCAAACCAAGGGTGAAGATCGCGCCGTGAAGGCGATCTTTGGTGAGGGACCGGACACCTTTGAGCGCATCACACAAGGCAAGTCTGTAGAGTCTTATTTCCGGCCCGGCGGAAAAAACGCTCCAGATGGACCGGCGTCGGTCTTTCTGACCTATAAAATGGCAGAAGGCATCAACCTACAGTCATCAGATACGTTGGTGTTGCTTGGCCTGACCTCAAACTTGAAAGAGCTCATCCAAGGTCTGGGTCGGATCGACAGGATCGACAGCGAGTTTGGGATCGTCAACTACCACCTGGTTGACGTACCCGTCGGGCAATTTGCGTCCGATGAAAAAATCGCCCAGCGCATAGAGAACTATAAGACTTTGGCTGGGGACGCGTTTATCGATGCTGTCCTGGAAGAAAGTACGGAAGACGCAGAAGTGATCCTCGCTAGTGTTGTTGAGTATCTGCGATCCCCAAGGCACCTTCGCGACAACAACTTTCACGACGTTCTGGAACGCACCAAGCAAACAATCCCCGAAGACCGCTACAAACTCATCGACAAGGCCAAGATCCAGGGCACCTGGGGCGCCGAGTTGGCGCTCTTGTCGGCCCGTGAGAAATTCACGGCGCTACATCTCAAAGGACTTAGCAAGAGCAATAGCTTCTTTCCGCCTCGCCTGCTGCTTCTCAAGGATACTGCGCCAGGCCTTATACTGGAACGCGACCAGCTGGCCTGCGTCCAATCTCTGGAGACTGCATACGAACGGACCAGAAGCCTTGGCATGGAGCACGCCCACATGTCACTGGAAGATCTCTCTGAAGCGCTAGAGACGATTTCAGAGCAGATCGGCAAGCTGACCGAGTGGGACTTGCGCCCGGCGCGCGTTGAGAGCCTCATGAAAGCCTGCGCCGAGTTCATGGGACGCAAAGGTGGCATCGATCTCAGTGATCAAGAATGGTTTGGCCATCTGTCACTGCCGGCCGTGGAAATGGTGTGCGAGGCGTGGAGCCGTGAGCTTGATCCCTTCTGGGAACAAGCAAAACACGAAGTGCGTGACAGTTTCGCCTATGAGGATCTTCCCAAGGGGTACATCGCGCTTCAGGTTATCCTGGAAAAGCTCGAAAGCGATCATCAGGCGTCCGCTGAGATCCATGAAAAGATGTTCCGGGTCATCGAGGAAGCTGAGCAGGTTTCACGCGACCACGAACCCGCAATTGGACAGCGTATTTCAGTGGTGTTCTTTTCGGATGGTGCAGGCGAGCACTAGGCAGCCTCAGACAGCAGCGAAGCCAGATCACTCAGTTTTACCAAGTGTCCTCGCGTCGTCTTACCTTCCATTTGCGCACCATGGGTCTCAATCCCTTTGCTCTCAAAATCAGACAGGAGCTTTCGGGACGTAGTTCCTCTTGACCTAGCCAGTGTAGCGACGGGCATGTACTCGCTTTGAAAGATCGCAAGCTGCTGTGGTCTGACCAAGAAAGACTCGCCTGCGCCATGTGGAACTGAGCGAGATCCGAGTAGGCCCAGCTTACACCAGTGAGTCACAGCCTGAGCCTTCCAGCCCGTTAGCTTCCCGAAACCGCATTAAGCGATGATACCAGTTACCAAGCCGCTCCGGAGCGGAAGTGGCATCAGGATCACCTTCATGCAGCAGCTTCTTCACATAGCCTTCGAAACCGTGCGGCCAGTTTGCCAAAAGTAGTTCGACCGGCGCCACTAGTCGAACCGCGTCTTCAATGGTCTTCGGAATCTTCGTTTTTCCGGACTTGCCGGTACGGCTAGCTTGAAACCCAGAGGCTAGGAAATGAACGAACTTACCGATGTTGCTCGGGGGGCTGGTTTCGGTGTCGGCATTTGGGACCAATGGACCGGTGCCTGAGATTGCAGATGCTATATCGCATTCGTGTTCTAAAGCTTGATAGCGCGGCAGTTTATCAAGGGAAAACCCACAACTGCACAAACGATAGCCACCTACCTTTGGTGTCAATCTCTCCGAACAGTTTGGACAAACATCAACCAGCCTCAATCGATGTTCATGACATGCAGTTACCAAAGAGTGACGCCAGTGCGCTTGATATGGTTTCTTTTCCGCGAGGCATTGGGGGCAAACTGGGTCAGAGTGAAGACGTTCATATTGCCAATCTCGACTAGAATCTTTCGGTGGCGAGGCAGGTGCGAGACGTTCAAGCGTCCCGGGTGGGACCCCCAACTTCTGTTCAATGGCTACGATATCATCAACCAATCTACGCCCGTATTTATTACCAAGTTCTGCGAAGAAATCCGACGTAAAGTAGTGTGCTTTTGCTCGCCCTAAACGCCTAATATAGCCCAACAGGCTTTCTGAATTTTCTGGTCGCAGGAAGTAGGAGCGTTTCGATCTCATGCGGCCTCTAACGCTTCAAGGTCAATGAGTGACTCTGGTGTCACATCCAAGCCAGCGTCTTGCATGACATGGATGTAGGATCGAACGAGGTCGATTTTCTGCGGTGTTTCATCCCCAAAAAAGTAACCAGCGTTTAGGTCCTTTTGCGTTAACTGAATTGCGCTGTCCGAGATAATCTTGGATGTCAGCGTCTTCGACTTCAGCTTGAGCGCGGCGACTTGGAGGATGCGCACAAGCATTCCAACGCGACCTCCAGTTACGCCGTATAATCTGACCACCAGTTCCTCGAAATCAAAGTCAAACTGACCACCGGCGGCTTGCATGTTGCATAGAGCTTCAGAGAACGCTGCGGCAAAGTTTGTAGCATCGGCGCCATTCGACCAAGCATACGGAAACAGCTCGATGGTCGACAGCGTTCTGTCCCTCAATTGCTCGTTTTCATCAATGAGCCCCTGAAACTTAGGCAAACCGGCGAGGATCAGCGTGACCCCTGTTTGATCGATTAGCCATTTGAAATGGTCGGTTGCACCACGTTTTGACAGATGAGCACCTCGTTCGGCGCAATGGCTGCATTCATCCAACGCGATTGTGCGAATACCTTTTTCACGCACAGCGAAGCACAAACGGGCCTGTAAATCGTGCGCGCTTTGAGTTGGTCCTGCTTTGACCCCAACGGCTTCCAGCATCGCTGTAAGCAGTGTCTTACTGTTTGGTTTGGTCGGAATACTTCCGATGACAAAATCGCTTGCTCCGTCCAAGCCAGAATACTCAAGCAGGTCAGTGCTGAGATCTGGTGACTTGCCGAGTTCAACTTGAACGTCATTCAAGAGTTGCGTCTTTCCGCAACGTGTAGGCCCGGACAAGAAAATTGCGGCGCCGTTCAACTTGCGAGAAATGGAGACAGCTTCAACCAATTTGTCTTTGGCAACTACATAGCTTGGATGTTCAATTGTCCGGTCGAGGACTTCAAACACTCGCTCTGTCATTACGGACACCCTCCTTTGGAGACAAAACTTGGCAAATTGCTGGGCAAATCAAACTCGGGTTTTTCCGCCCTGTACGCGGGCTCTGAATGCCCGCGCTTATCCATGACTCTCTTGGATTGGGCGAAGATTTCCTGTCTTCGCTCCTCTTTGGCGGCCTTCTCCCGAGACTTTGCGGTCTTAGTCTTTGCCTTTGGTTGTTCTTCATAAAGGTGCAGAGCCATCGCAGTGATCAGCGCCTTTTCTTGAAGCTCTTCGTCTTCCGCCGTGAAAGTTTGCTTTCGCAGTCTCGCCAACTCATCGAAGGATAAGTACAATTGTTGAATGTCTCCTTCAATGGACGGCACAACGAAATCCAAAATACGCTTGGGCTATCGCTTTGGGCCGTTCACCAAGTTTGCAGAGTCAGCTTTCTGCGCGTCGCAGACCTTCGCGAGAATCCAAGGTTCCTTGGGGTGACCCTTTGCGGGGCTGAGCAACGCAAAGGGCCATAACCGCAACGACTAAGCCAAAAACTGATTGAATTCATCGCTAAGGCAGACATTCGCGCAGCGCAAAACTATGGGCGAACTACGCAAACTTATGGGGTGTGCGAAGTGCTATGCGCAAACCTACACCCGCTCAAAAATCCAAATTCTCCACACTCAGAGCATTCTTTTGAATGAATTCACGGCGTGGCTCTACCACATCACCCATGAGTTTGGTGAACAGATCATCGGCCTCGACCATATCATCCACGCGTACTTGCAAAAGGGTCCGTGCGTCCGGGTCCAGCGTTGTTTCCCAGAGTTGATCGGGGTTCATCTCTCCCAAACCTTTGTAGCGTTGCAGCGACAAGCCCTTTTCGCCTTCTTCCAGAATCGCGCGCAGCAGGTCGAGCGGGCCGTGTATGACTTGACCCCGATCGCGACGCACCAACGTTGCGGGGGTGTTGTAGACCTCTTGCAGGCTTTGGGTGAAACTGCCGGTTTTGCGGGCCTCACCCGAACGCAACATGGGGCCGTCCAGTGTGCGTACTTCTTCCACACCGCGCAGGATGCGCGCGAGGCGGATGCCGTGATCCTGTGTGATGCGGCCTTGCCAGCCGCGTTCGTATTCCAGTGCAATCAAGTCAAGGCGCGCCGCGACCTTGTCGGCCACGCCCTGCAAATCGGCATCAACAGCGCCGGGCACGAAAGCACCGGCTACAGCAGCCTGCTCCAGAATATGGCGCGGATAATGCGTTGGGAAGGCGTCCAGCACACGCTTCAGCTGGCGCGCTTCATCCACTACGCGGGTCAGGTCCTGGCCGATGATTTCCTCGCCCGAGCCTAATTTAAGTACTGCGCCTTCGACGCCCTGATTGATCAAATAATCATCCAGCGCGGCCTGGTCCTTCAAGTAAACCTCTGATTTACCTCTAGAAACCTTGTATAGTGGTGGTTGAGCGATGTAGAGATACCCGCCCTCGATCAACTCTGGCATTTGTCGGTAGAAGAAGGTCAACAAGAGGGTGCGGATATGCGCGCCGTCAACATCTGCGTCCGTCATAATGACGATTTTGTGGTAACGCAGTTTTTCGATGTTGAATTCGTCGCGGCCAATGCCGGTGCCTAGCGCCATCACGAGGTTACCGATCTCTTGGCTCGACAACATCCGATCAAATCGCGCCCGTTCCACGTTCAAGATTTTGCCACGCAAAGGCAGAACAGCCTGAGTCAGCCGATCCCGACCGGTCTGGGCAGAACCACCAGCCGAGTCCCCCTCGACCAGGAAAACTTCAGTCTTGGACGGATCTTTTTCAGAGCAATCCTTCAGCTTACCAGCCAGATAGTTCACATCCATCGCAGTCTTGCGGCGGGTCAGTTCGCGAGCTTTACGGGCGGCCTCGCGCGCTAAAGCTGCCTCGATGATCTTACCGACAATCCCCTTAGCCTCACTCGGGTTCTCTTCGAACCATTCAGCCAGCTTCTCGTTCATCAGACCTTCGACCGCCGGGCGCACCTCAGAGCTGACCAGCTTGTCCTTGGTCTGGGACGAGAATTTCGGGTCGGGCACTTTCACCGATAGCACGCAGGTCAGGCCTTCGCGTGCATCGTCACCGGTAAAGCTGACCTTTTCCTTCTTCGCGATCCCGCTGGACTGAGCATAGTTGTTGATCGTCCGGGTCAGTGCACCACGGAAGCCAGCCACATGGGTGCCGCCATCGCGCTGCGGGATGTTGTTGGTGAAGGGCAGCACGGTCTCATGATAACTGTCATTCCACCACATCGCGATTTCCACGCCGATATCGTCACGCTCGCCCTTGATATAAATCGGTTCGGGCATCGCCGGGGTCTTGGACCGGTCGAGATATTTGACAAACTCTTTGACGCCGCCCTCGTAGAACAGCTCGGTTTCCAGCCGCTCAGCAGGGCGTTCGTCGATTAGGATGATCCGCACGCCTGAGTTCAGGAAGGCCAGCTCGCGCAAGCGCTTTTCCAGCGTCTCAAACGAGTATTCGAGGTTCGAGAACGTGTTGGTCGAGGCCAGAAATCGTACCTCGGTTCCCGTGCGATCGCCGCACTCGCCGACGACTTTCAGATGTTCCGCCGTCTCACCGCCCTCAAAACGTGCCACATGTTCCTTGCCGGCCCGCCAAATGCGCAGTTCCAGCCAATCGGATAGCGCATTCACCACCGAGACGCCCACACCATGCAGACCACCTGACACCTTGTACGAGTTGCTGTCAAACTTACCGCCAGCGTGCAGTTGGGTCATGATGACTTCAGCCGCTGAAACGCCTTCCTCGGGGTGGATATCCACCGGGATTCCACGTCCATTGTCGCTGACCGAAACGCTGGAATCCGCGTGAATTTTTACAGTCACATGGTCGGCATGACCGGCCAGTGCCTCGTCAATTCCGTTGTCGACAACCTCGTACACCATATGGTGCAGACCCGAACCATCATCCGTATCCCCGATATACATACCGGGACGTTTGCGAACTGCCTCTAAGCCTTTGAGAACTTTGATAGAATCAGCGCCGTATTCTTGGGGTGCCTGTGCGTCTTCGGACATGCCGTTAGTACCTATATTATTTTGGTAACTTATACGTTTTCTGGTGGGGATTGTCACGTGCTCCCCCCATATTTTGTGGTTCTGATCCGCTTAATTTGCGGATCAAAGCCGATCAAGGTCTGCTGCAATATCCTCGGCAATTTCTGCCGCGTTCACATCGTCCCGTTCGGCTGACAATCGCAACCCCAGAAGGTCGGATTGATAGCGCGCCGCCAAGCGATCCGGGTCATGGCTTGGCGCGATTTCTCCGGCCTTCTGCGCGCGGCGAAAGAGGTGCGCAAAACAAGCTTTCATGTCAGCCATATGGGTCTGCGCCTGATCAGCCAAATCATGGTCTTTGGCTTGCAATTCCGCATAAGTCTTCGCCAACATGCAGGCTTTAGTTGGCAGTTCCGACGCCTCGATCACACGACGAGGTTGCACCTTAAGAGCACCAAGCGGGCCCAATTCCTGCGCCAAAGCCTTCATATTGGCAACCCCTTCCTGAGTATACCGCTCTAACGCCAGGGCGTAGAGCGCATCTTTCGACCCGAACGCCGCGTAGAAGCTGCCCGGTTTCAGCTTCAGCTCTCGCTCGAGATCCTTAAGCGACGTCCCCGCCCAGCCGTGACGCCAGAAAATATCTCGCGCCTGCGCGATAAGCGCGTCTCGGTCATATGAGGGTTTGCGGGGCATCGTTTCACCAATTCTTGAACGTTCGCTCAAATATATACTTGAGTGATCGCTCAAGAAACCCTAAATACGACTCATCGCGCCAGAAACAGGAGTTTTGACATGGCCAATTTCCCGTCTCACGACCTAGAAACCGCCCCGGAAGGGTCCAAGCCGCTGCTTGAGAAATCTCAGGCTGCATTCGGCCGCCTGCCCGGTCTTCATAAAGTAATGGCCGAAAGCCCCCAGCATCTGGAAGGCTATCAGGTTCTGCACGGCCTGTTTCTGCAGACCGATTTCAACAACGACGAAAAAACCGTTGTCTGGCAAACCATCAATGTCGAAAACGAATGCCATTACTGTGTGCCTGCGCATACCGGCATCGCAAAGATGATGAAAGTCTCTGACGAGATCGCTGAGGCGCTGCGCAACGAAACTCCGCTGCCCACGGCCAAGCTGGAAGCGCTACGCACCTTTACCCTGCAAGTGATGGAAACCCGTGGAAACCCGACTGAGGAACAGCTGCAGGCCTTCTTTGACGCTGGCTATTCCCACCGTGCGGTCCTGGATGTCGTACTGGGTCTGGCACAAAAAACCATGTCGAACTACGTCAACCACATGGCCAAAACCCCGGTCGACGAAGTGATGCGCGGCTTCCTTTGGGAACGCAAAGTCGGCGAGCCTGCCTAAACGCTGACGACCGAGCCCTCGTCGCCTTCGGTAACGACCAACGTTTGGGCTCGATCCCCCAATTCTGCAAATAGCTCAGGCCCGGTGCCCGTCATCCAGGCCTGTGCACCCAGCGCACAAATCTCATCATACAACGCAGCGCGCCGACCCGCATCCAGATGCGCGGCCACCTCATCCAGCAATACAATAGGAGGTGCTCCAACCATCTCCGCCAACGCTCGCGCGTTTGATAGGATCAGCGATACCAGCAGTGCTTTCTGCTCACCGGTCGAGCAATCTTTGGCAGGAACGCCCTTGGCGGAATATACACCATACAGGTCTGATCGATGCGGGCCGACCAAAGTCCGCCCGGCGGCCAGATCGCGAAACCGGCTTTCATCCAAAGCTTCTCGCAAGTCTTCCGCCATCTCAGGCATTGCGCCTTCGGTTTGAACCAATTCGAGATCCGCTGAAGGAAAGGCCGTCTCAGCTTTATCCTGTGCTGAGCGCAGATGCTCCAACGCACTCAACCGCGCGGCGTGGATGCGATGCCCCATCTCGGCCATCTGCCCTTCCAGCGCCGCGTACCAATAAGCATCGCGAACTTGTTCTTTCAGCAACCGGTTCCGCTCGCGCATCGCTTTTTCATAGGTCAGAGATGCCTCGGCATGTGCAGGATCAAAACTCAGCGCGATTCTGTCGAGGAACCGCCGTCGCCCTTCGGCCCCTTCGATCCAGAGACGGTCCATCGATGGGATTAACCAAACTACCCGCGCCAGCTTTCCCAATTCAATCTGGCTTGAGGTTTTCTCATCAATCCGCACTTGCCGCGCCGCACCACCTTCGGACCAGGTTTCAATCTCGAAATTCTGTCCTTGCGCATTCAATAGCCCAATCAGCTTCCACCCCAGCGCCTCGGGGCGCCGTGTCATCTCAGCGGCGCTTGCCCGCCGCATCCCGCGCCCGGGTGAAAACAGAGAAACCGCTTCCAGGATGTTGGTCTTACCGGCCCCGTTTGGCCCATGGATCGCCACTGGCCGCCCGTCCAACGACAGGCGCGCCAGCTTATGAGACCGAAAATGCGAGACCGTAAGCTCGGTCAGGGCCAATCCCATGACCCCTCTCTTTCGTTAGAGATCACCCAGTCGAGGCAATCAGACGCGCATCGGCATTACGACGTATACTGCGCTTTGGTCGTTGCCTTCGCGCATCAGTGTCGGATCACCCGCCGAGTTGAACATAAACACCGCATTTTCACGATCCACCTGAGACGCGATTTCGAGCAGGTATTTGGCGTTGAACCCGATCTCCAGGCGCTCATCCCCATAAGCAACTGCCAGCTCTTCCTCAGCCGCACCACTGTCGGGTGCATTCACTGACAGAACCAGCTTATCCGCATCCAACTGCAATTTGACGGCCCGCGACCGTTCGGACGAAACTGTCGCCACACGATCCACGGCCTGCGCGAATTCAGCCGCGTCCACTTCTAACTTGCGCGTGTTGCCTTGCGGGATGACGCGTGTGTAATCCGGGAACGTTCCGTCGATCACTTTCGAGGTGAGCGTGATGTCAGGTGTTGCAAACCGCACCTTGGTTTCGCTGACCGAGACGGCGATGTCCATCTCGTCATCATCCAGCAGCTTGCGCAGTTCGCCCACGGTTTTGCGGGGCACGATCACGCCCGGCATATCCGCTGCACCATCCGGCAGATCCGCATCGATCCGTGCCAAGCGGTGACCATCAGTCGCCACGCAACGCAATACCTTGCCGCCCTCGGAACCATCCGCAACGTGCATGTAAACGCCGTTCAAATAATATCTCGTCTCTTCCGTGGAAATGGCAAACTTCGATTTATCGAACAGCCGGCGCAACAATGCCGCCGACGCCGTAAAGTTCGATTGGTATTCTGAAGACGCCATAACCGGGAAATCTTCTTTCGGCAGCGTCGCCAGAGAAAAATTCGAGCGCCCCGCTTCCACGGTCAACCGCCCAGCTGCACTATCTGCGGTCAGGGTCACCAGCGCCCCATCGGGCAGCTTGCGTACGATCTCATGTAGCGTTGTGGCCGCAACAGTCGTAGCGCCCGCTTTCTCGACTTGCGCGGGGGCCTTGTCGACCACTTCGATGTCCAGATCGGTGGCACGAAACAGCGCCTGATCGCCTTCGGCCTCGATCAGCACGTTGGCAAGTATGGGAATCGTGTTGCGACGTTCGACAACTGACTGGGCCTGCGAAACGGCCTTGAGAAGGGTGCCGCGTTCGATGCTGATCTTCATACCCTCTGTTCCTTTGACTTGCGTGCCGAAATAGGCGGGACTGGCACGTTAGCGTCTCAGCCCTGAGGCACAAGGATTTTTTACGGATTTCTGGGTCGGATTGCCTCGGTGGTCAAGAGCAGCGCGCGTGAAACACTCCAGATCATTCTCAACCGTGGACAATAGCGCACAAGAAAACACCCCGAACGCAATAGTCCGGGGTGTTTTTCAAGGATTCAGTGCGGTTTAGGCTTCCAAGGCCCGGCGCAGCATCTCAACATCTTCGGCAATCTGGCCATCGGTCAACTTCAGCTCTTCGATGCGCTTCACGCCATGCATGACCGTGGTGTGGTCGCGCCCGCCAAATCGACGGCCAATCTCAGGCAGCGACCGACTGGTCAGTTGCTTGCACAGATACATCGCCACCTGACGCGGACGCGCATAGGACCGCAGGCGTTTAGGGCCGATGATATCGCTGAGGCGGATGTTGTAATAATCCGAGACCTTGCGCTGGATCTCTTCGACGGTGATCTTGCGCTCGGAGGCGCGCAGTACATCGGCCAGACAATCCTGCGTCAGCTCCATATCGATCTCGCGCCCGACCAGCGAGGCAAAGGCAAAAAGGCGGGTCAGCGCCCCTTCCAGCACGCGCACATTGGTCGAGATGCGGTGTGCAAGGAACTCCAATACACCATCAGCAATGGTCAGATCGGGATAAGTGCTGCTGTACTGCTGCACTTTGTTCTGCAGGATTCCCAGACGCAATTCGTAGTCTGTGGGATGAAGATCGACGACAAGGCCACATTGCAGGCGTGACTTTACGCGGTCTTCAAGGTCCTTGATCTCGCCCGGCGCGCGGTCGGCCGAGATGATGATCTGCTTGTTCTGATCCACCAGCGCGTTGAACGTGTGGAAAAACTCTTCCTGCGTCGAATCCTTGCCAGCGATGAACTGCACGTCATCGACCATCAGCACATCGACCGAACGGAACAAGTGCTTGAAATCCATCATGCGGCGTTCACGCAAAGCCTGCACAAAGCGATACATGAACTGTTCTGCTGACAGATAAAGCACATTCAACTCGGGGTGCTTGGTTTTCAACTCCCACGCAATCGCGTGCATAAGGTGGGTTTTACCCAGTCCAACACCGCCGTAGAGCACGAGCGGATTGAAAGTTACCGGGCCGCCCTCGGATACGCGGCGAGCTGCGGCATGTGCAAGTTCGTTGGGTTTGCCAACAACAAAGCTATCAAAGGTAAACCGTGCATCCAGTGGCGCAGCCTGTAGTGCTTCAAGTGCATCATTGGCTGTATCTGTAACAGCGGGCCGGGTTTCTGGCGCGGGAGATGGCTTGGACTCTTCCACCAATGTGGGACGGGCTGACGAATTGGCCGCTGTGCGAAACGCCAAGCGCTGAACCTTTTCGCCCGAGGTATTCAGCTCATAGAGAATAAGGTCCGCAAAATTCTGACTGACATAGTTGCCCATGAAGTTGGTCGGCACCGAGAACACCGCTACACCATCCTGCAACTCCTGAAACTCCAAGGGTTCAATCCAGGTGGTAAAATTGTTCTTCCCAACCGCCTTCATCAATTTGCTACGCAGTTGTCCCCATTTCTCTTGTGTCATTCGGCGCCTCACGCATCCCATTCATTATTGGCCTTAAGGCCTTTTTTAATGTGTCCCGAATTACGGGCCTTTATGGCGCTCACACACAAGGGAACGTTTCGCCAAACCTGATGGTCTGGCGGGTACGCTCGAATATCATCGCAGTCCAATACAGCACGGCCCCAAAATGGGGGCACACCCGGAATCCGGGATGCGCATGATATTCCAATTTATCGACAGGGCCAGGATCTTCGGCTAACCCGAGACCCAGAGCAGATCGTCCAACTGACCGAAGCCAGCTTTCGAACATTCGTTCCTAAATCTTCCCGATGCCCGTCGGTCAGATCCTTGGAACAGCCTGTCCCCCCAAGCGAGTGAATCGCTGTCTAAGTCGTAGCAAGAGCCCAAGGGTCCGGGCAACGAAACTCTGATATTGACTCGGGGTTCTGGGCGAAAGAATCTCTCGGCTTCGTGAAGACGCGGCTTTCCGGCAACAATGAAAAAGGCGTCGCAATCAGCGACGCCTTTTTCGTAAATCAACGCTTGACGCGTTTTCCCAAAGAATCAGCCCAGCGCTTTGACGCGCGCCGACAGGCGCGACATTTTGCGGGCTGCGGTGTTCTTGTGGAAGACGCCTTTGGTGACGCCACGCATCAACTCGGGTTGAGCGGCGCGCAGGGCTGCGGTAGCTGCGTCCTTGTCGCCGGATGCGATCGCTTCTTCAACTTTGCGCAGGTGGGTACGGATGCGCGAACGACGCGCTTTGTTGACGGCGAAGCGCTTTTCGTTCTGACGGGCGCGTTTCTTTGCCTGGGGCGAATTTGCCATGTATCTCTGACCTTTTGTTCGGTACGGTTATCTTGGGTTGCGCGCCACGGACATATCCGCACCGGATCAGAAATCACGAGTGTGAGTCGGGCCAAGCGGGCCGCACGCGCATGTATGACGGCGGTCTCTAACCAAGTTTGGCAGGTTTGCCAAGCTGATTCTGCCAGTATGTGATGAGGGAAAAAGGCGGGGTCTGCCCGCCTAATATCACTAAGCGACGATTATGATCACTTGTCGCGGAACTGAGCCGCACGTTTTTCCAGAAACGCGGCCATGCCTTCTTTCTGGTCCTCTGTCGCGAACATCGAATGGAACACCCGACGCTCAAACAGCATGCCTTCGCTCAGCGGCAGCTCATAGCTGCGGTTCACAGCCTCTTTGGCCGCGATGGCCGTGATCTGCGATTTCTCTGCAATCTTCTGCGCCGCACCGGTTGCCTCTTCGATCAGCTTTTTGGCGGGCACGACACGACTGACCAATCCCGCGCGCTCGGCCTCTTCAGCGTCCATGAAGCGGCCTGTCAGGTTCATGTCCATCGATTTGGACTTACCAACGAAGCGGGTCAGACGCTGACTGCCACCAAGCCCCGCGATGACGCCCAGATTGATCTCGGGCTGGCCGAACTTGGCGGTGTCGGCAGCGATGATGAAATCGCACAGCATCGCCAGTTCACACCCGCCGCCCAGCGCGTAACCGGCAACGGCAGCGATGATAGGTTTACGGATCGCGGAAACCCTATCGTTAGCGTCTGCAAACAGATTGACGTCGAATACATCGACAAAACTCATCTCGGACATTTCCTTAATGTCCGCACCGGCGGCAAAGGCCTTGTCCGAGCCGGTGATGACGATGCAGCGCACCTTGTCATTGCTATCCGCATCTTCCAGCGCCTCGCACAGCTCACCCAGCAACTGGGTGTTCAGCGCGTTCATCGCATCGGGGCGGTTGAGCTTGATAAGGGCGACGTGGTCTTCGATTTCGACGATGATCGTCTCAAAAGCCATGAGGTGTAAGCTTCCGGTTGTTCCGTTCAGGTACGATTCCTTATCACGCGATTTCGCTGGATCAAGTTATCTTTGGCATTGCGCGCAATAGAAGGATGAGCGACCGGACTGGGTGATTCTCTTGATTTCAGCGCCACAACCCTCGGTTCGACAAGGCTCTCCTTCGCGACCGTAGACGTCGAAGCTGTGTTGAAAATATCCAAGTTCTCCATCGGCTTGGCGGAAATCACGCAGCGATGAGCCGCCCGCTTCAATCGCGTCCTGCAACACTTTTCTGATGATCGGCACAAGGGCCGCAACGCGTGGCGCAGAAATCTGTCCCGCTTTGCGACGTGGCGACACCTTGCCGCGATAAAGCGCTTCGCAGACGTAAATATTACCCAAACCGGCAACGATTCCCTGATCCAACAACGCCGATTTGACCGGGCTGTTCTTGCCTTTGAAGGCGTCTATCAGGTGCTGTTCGTGAAAATCATTACCCAATGGTTCAGGTCCCAGAACCGATAGCAGCTTGTGCTGCTCCGCCGTTGCCGTCGGCAGCAGGTCCATCGCCCCGAACCGGCGCGGATCGTTGAAGGTGATGCGTGCGCCATTGGCCATATGAAACACCACGTGATCATGTTTCTGCGCCATCGGATGCTCATGCGCATACTGTCCGAGCGGATCGCCAGAGACCGTCATCCGCCCCGACATGCCCAGATGGATCAACAACGTCTCGCCACTGCTGAGATCCGCCAGAATGTACTTCGACCGTCGCCGCAGCCCATCCACCCGTTGCCCCGTCAGCCGCTCGGCCATCCGAGCCGGGAAAGGCCAACGCAAATCGGGGCGATTCACATCCGCCCTTTCGATCACTGCGCCCTCCATTGCGGGGCTCAGGCCGCGTCTTACTGTCTCGACCTCGGGCAATTCGGGCATTACAGGGCTCCTATTCCAAAGGGCCGCATTGTGCCCGCCTCTTATCGCCCTATAACAGAGGCGAAATTCGACAAACGGCAAGGCAAATGTCCGACACCAACGACAAGACCACCCATTTCGGGTTCGAAACAGTGCGCGAGGCTGAAAAAGCCGGTCGCGTACAGGGCGTGTTCAATTCGGTCGCCTCGAAATACGACGTGATGAACGACGTGATGTCGATGGGCATCCACCGGGTCTGGAAAGACGCGATGATGGACTGGCTTGCCCCGCGCGCCGGTCAGCGGCTTCTGGATGTGGCGGGCGGCACCGGCGATATCTCGTTCCGCTTTCTGAAGCGCGCAGGCCACGGCCATGCTACCGTGCTGGACCTGACCGAGCCGATGCTGGTCGAGGGCCGCCAGCGCGCCGAGGCCGACCAGATGTCCGACAGCCTGAATTGGGTGGTGGGCGATGCGATGGCGCTGCCCTTCGAGGATAACACCTTCGACGTCTACACCATCTCCTTCGGCATCCGGAACGTCACCCGCCCGCAAGAGGCGCTGAACGAGGCCTATCGCGTTCTGAAGCCCGGTGGTCGTCTGATGGTGCTTGAGTTCAGCCAGTTACCCAATGACGGGCTGCAGAAGCTTTACGACCTCTACAGTTTCAATGTCATCCCGCGTATGGGCAAGCTGATCGCCAACGACTACGACAGCTATCAGTACCTTGTGGAATCAATCCGCAAGTTCCCGGACCAGGAGACATTCCTGAACATGGTCTGCACCGCCGGGTTCGAAAACGCCAAATACCGCAACCTGAGCATGGGCATTGCCGCACTGCATTCTGGCTGGAAGATCTAGATGCGCGGCCCTCACAACATCATCCGCCTGATCCGCACAGGCGCAACGCTTGAACGTACCGGTGCCATGAACGTCGTGCTGGATGCATTCGAGGCACCGCGTGCCGTACGTATTCTGGCGCATACCCTTGGCAAACCGTTCCAATGGCTGGGCTACAAGGGCGACCCCGAGATGCCGCCCGCCACCCGTGCCCTGACCGCATTGGGTCCGGCTTACATCAAATTCGGGCAGGTGCTTTCGACCCGCCCCGACGTGGTGGGAAATGAGCTGGCCGAGCAATTGCGTGTTCTGCAAGACAAGCTGCCGCCCTTTTCCAAAGCTGAAGCAAAGGCAGAGGTCGAGAAAGAGTTAGGCCAACCGACGTCAGAGATATTCAGCGAGTTCAGTGAACCTATCGCCGCTGCCTCGATTGCTCAGGTTCACAAGGCCAAGCTGACCAGCACAGGCGAAGACGTTGCTGTCAAAGTCCTGAGACCGGGTATCGAGCGCGCCTTCCGCAAGGATGTAGACGCGTTCTATTTCGCCGCGCGTATGGTGCAACTTTGCGCCCCCGGAGCGCGCCGCCTACGCCCGATGGAAGTGATCGAGCATTTCGACGGCGTAGTACGCGGCGAGTTGGACCTGCGTCTGGAAAGTGCCGCCGCCTCGGAATACGCTGCCAATACCAAGGATGATGCCGGATTCTGGCTGCCCCCGGTGGTCTGGTCGCTATCCGCCCGCCGCGTCATGACGCTCAGCTGGGCTGATGGCATTCCCTTGGGAGACAACAACGCGCTGGACGCTGCCGGACATAATCGCCGCGATCTGGCTGAGCGCGTGCTCCGCCTGTTCCTGTTGCACGCGCTTCGCGACGGCTATTTTCACGCCGACATGCACCAAGGCAACCTCAAGGTCGCTGCGAACGGGGACATTATCGCCTATGACTACGGCATCATGGGTCATATCGATGAATATACTCGCCGGGTATATGCCGAGATTCTCTTTGGTTTCATCCGCCGCGACTATAAACGCGTGGCTGAAGTCCATTTCGAAGCAGGCTATGTGCCTGCCAATCAGGACGTCGACGAATTCGCCCGCGCCTTGCGCGCGGTAGGTGAGCCGATCTTCGGCATGGACGCCACCCATATCTCGATGGGTCGGCTGCTGAGCTACCTGTTCGAAGTCACTGAACGCTTTGGCATGGAAACCCGCACCGAGCTGATCCTGCTGCAACGCACCATGGTGGTGGTCGAAGGCGTCGCCCGCTCGCTTGATGATCACATGAACATCTGGGAGGTCGCCCGACCGGTGGTCGAGGATTACATCAAACAATCGATCGGCCCCCGCGCCGCCCTGCGCGATTTCGGCAAAACCGCCCTGGTGCTTGCCCGTTTCGGCCCCCGCTTGCCCGGTCTGGTGGAAAATGCCCTTATTGCCCAGACTCAAAAAGACGACCCAAAGACCCCGGGTTTGATCGCAAACCTTCTGCCAGCAACGATCGGCGCGGCCGCAGGCATAGCCGCGACGCTGGTGATCTTCGCACTCAGCTAAACCAACCCTACCGCTTCATCTGGCTAAAAATACCTTCGGGGGGAATCGCGCCCCGGCGCGATGGGGGGCAGACAGCCCCCCTTGCCCCGACCCAACTCAGAGCCGCTCGATGGCGAGGGCAATCCCCTGCCCTCCGCCGATGCACATGGTGATCAGACCTTTCGATCCGCCAATACGCTCCAACTCATACAACGCCTTAAGCGTGATAATCGCCCCTGTGGCGCCCACCGGATGGCCCAGTGCAATAGCCCCACCGTTCGGATTCACCTTTGCAGCGTCCAGACCCAATTCCTGATTGACGGCCAAAGCTTGCGCCGCAAACGCCTCGTTGCTTTCGATCACGTCGAAATCATCCGCAGACAAACCCGTCTTTGCGAACAGGTTCTGCACTGCGGGAACCGGGCCGATGCCCATCACCTCGGGTCGCACGCCGGCATGGGCATAGCCAGTCACGCGCGCTTTGGGTTTCAAGCCCGCCTTTTCTGCAGCATCCGCTGTCGCCAACACCATCGCCGCCGCGCCGTCATTGATGCCCGAGGCGTTGCCCGCCGTCACCCGCCCATCTTTCTGGAATACCGGGCGCAATCCGGCCAGCGCCTCGGCAGTGGTGGCCTTGGGATGTTCATCGACCTTGAAGTCGACCATGTCGCGCTTGACCTTGACCTGCACCGGCGCGATCTGGCTGTCGAAATACCCGGCCTCAATCGCCGCAGCCGCACGGGTCTGGCTGGTCAGCGCAAACGCGTCCATCTGTTCGCGGCTGATTTGGTGTTCATCCGCCACATTCTCGGCGGTCACCCCCATATGCCCGGTGCCGAACGGGCAGTTCAGCGCGCCCAGCATCATGTCGAGCGATTTGACATCGCCCATCTTCGCCCCCCAACGGGCCTGCGGCACGACATAAGGGCTGCGCGACATGCTTTCAGCACCGCCCGCCACGGCAAACTCTGCATCGCCTAGCATCAGCGCCTGCACCGCCGACACTACTGCCTGCGCCCCCGAACCGCACAGCCGGTTCACGTTCATCGCCGGAGTCCCGTTCGGAATACCCGCCTGCATTGCGGCGACTCGCGACAGATACATGTCGCGCGGTTCGGTGTTGATCACATGACCAAAGACAACATGATCAATCTGCGCGCCTTCAACGCCCGAACGCTCCATTGCCGCCTCGGTCGCCACGGTCGCCAGATCGATCGGAGCGGTCGAGGCCAACGCACCGCCAAAGGTCCCGATGGCTGTGCGCGCACCGTCCAGTATTACTATGTCCGTCATGTTTTCTCCTCCAAGTCTCGCGCCCATTATGCACCTGCAGCATGATCTTCATATTAGACTCACTGTCACGCCGGAATTGACATTACGTTGCGCAACACCCATGGATTCCGTCATGACGGAAAACACAGACGATATTCTGACGCGCCTGCCCGCCCGATTGAAAGAGGCGCGCCGCGCCAAAGGCCTGTCGCTTGAGGCGGTCGCCAACCTCAGCGGCGTCTCGCGTTCCATGGTCAGCCAGATCGAGCGTGGTGAAAGCAGCCCCACAATTTCGACTCTGTGGAACCTGACGCGCGCTCTGCAGGTGGATTTCGCCGGACTGTTGGAAGACGCCAAAACGACCGACCAGATCGAAGTGCTGCGTCAAGCAGAAGTGCCCAGTATCGACAATATGGGCGAGAAATGCCGGATTCGCATCCTCTCTCCCCCCGAAGAGGCCGGAGGACACGAGGTCTATGATATTCAGTTTCAGGCCAATGGGAGCCTGAACAGCCAGCCTCATGCGCGCGGCGCACGAGAGCAACTGACTGTGCTGGAAGGCGCCGTCCGTGTCACTTCGGGAACGGCATCCAGCGATCTGAAACAAGGGGATACCGCCCGGTATGCCGCCGATATTACGCATTCGATAAGCGCTGAAAACCCGGCCCGCGTTTTCCTGATCGTAAAAAACGCCTGAACGGGCAAGATTCCGCCTTCACGGATATTTTTCCCAAATACTGTAATTCTCCTATTTGGGAATTTCATCCGCTATGTTAGACGTGCGACTCAGATTAACGGAGGTCGCCATGGCTGATGCATTCCTGTCCCATATTTCGGATACACTCGCGCAGATTGAGGCAGAGGGTCTGTACAAGCGCGAACGAATGATCACCTCGCCTCAGGGCGGTGAGATTACAGTGGGCGACAAGCAGGTGATCAACTTGTGCGCCAACAACTATCTGGGTTTGGCCGATCACCCTGCGCTGATCAACGCCGCCAAAGGCGCAATGGAGCCCAAGGGGTTCGGCATGGCCTCGGTCCGGTTCATCTGCGGTACGCAGGACATTCATCGTGAACTTGAGCAGAAGCTGGCAAAGTTCCTGAACAAGGACGATTCAATTCTGTTCGCTGCCTGCTTCGACGCCAATGGCGGGTTGTTTGAGCCTTTGTTAGGGCCCGAAGACGCCATTATCTCTGACAGTCTAAATCATGCCTCGATCATCGACGGGGTACGGCTGTGTAAGGCAAAACGCTATCGCTACATGAACAACGACATGAATGACCTCGAAGCGTGGCTGAAACAAGCGCGCGAGGACGGGGCGCGGCATATCATGATCGCAACCGATGGCGTGTTCTCAATGGATGGCTATCTGGCCAATCTGCCGAAGATTCGCGAGCTGGCCAACAAATACGACGCCATCGTGATGGTCGATGACTGCCACGCCACCGGCTTTATGGGGCCAAACGGAGCGGGCACGCCGGACCACTTCGGCGTCGACGTGGATATTCTGACGGGAACTTTGGGCAAGGCACTTGGGGGGGCAATCGGCGGTTATATCGCCGGGCCGCAGCCAGTGATCGACCTGCTGCGGCAGCGGGCGCGGCCCTATCTGTTCTCAAACTCGCTGCCGCCGTCCATCGTTGCCGCAGGGCTTGAGGCAATCCGTCTGGTTGAAGAAGGTGACATGCTGCGCGCCCAATTGTTCGGCAACGCCAAGTACTGGCGCGCCGGGTTAGAGAATCTGGGCTTCGACCTACTTCCGGGCGAACACCCGATCATCCCGGTCATGCTGGGTGAAGCGACCCTGGCGCAGGATATGGCATCGCGATTGTTTGACGAAGGCGTCTATGTTTCGGGCTTTTTCTTCCCTGTCGTGCCGCGTGGTCAGGCCCGAATCAGAACGCAGATGAATGCGGCTCTAACACGCGACGAATTAGACCGGGCGCTCGCGGCATTTGGCAGGGTCGGCAAAGAATTGGGGATAATCTGATGCGGGCCAACACGATGAAAGCCCTTGAGAAATCCAAGCCCGAGGAAGGTCTGTGGATGGTGCAGGCCCCAGTACCCGAGATCGGCCCCGACGAGGTTCTGATCCGCATCAACAAGACCGGGATTTGCGGCACGGATATTCATATCTGGAACTGGGATGAATGGGCTGCGGCCACCGTGCCGATCCCGATGATCACCGGCCACGAGTTCGCGGGTGAAATTGTTGAATTGGGTCGCAACGTGACAGGGATGACGGTCGGCCAGCGCTGTTCAGGCGAGGGGCATCTGATCACCCCTGACAGCCGCCAGAGCCGTGCGGGCAAGTTCCACCTTGATCCCGGCACGCGCGGTATCGGTGTGAATGAACAGGGTGCCTTTGCGCAATACCTGAAACTGCCTGCCTTTAACGTGGTGCCCCTGCCTGACGACGTACCGGATGAGATCGGGGCGATCCTCGACCCGCTGGGCAATGCCGTGCACACTGCACTCAGCTTCGATCTGCTGGGCGAGGACGTATTGATTACTGGCGCAGGCCCTATCGGCATCATGGCCGCCGCCGTTGCCCGTCATGCCGGTGCCCGGCATGTAGTGATCACCGATATCAACCCCGACCGCCTGAAACTGGCCGAACACGTGGTACCAACGGTACGCACAGTTGATGTGTCCAAAGAGGATCTGCAGGATGTCATCGCGGAACTGGGCATGACTCAGGGCTTTGATGTCGGGCTTGAAATGTCGGGCTCGCAAGCCGCGCTGGACCAGATGGTCGAAGCACTGGTGATGGGCGGCAAGATCGCACTGTTGGGGATTCCGCCCGGAAAATCTCCGGTGGACTGGTCGCGTATCGTGTTCAAGGCGATCACCATCAAGGGTGTCTATGGGCGCGAGATGTTCGAGACCTGGTACAAGATGATCGCCATGTTGCAGAACGGGCTGGATGTCAGCCGCGTAATCACCCACCAGTTCGCAGTCGATGACTTTACTCAGGGATTCAAGGCCATGAAATCCGGGCAATCAGGCAAGGTGGTTCTGGACTGGACCTAACGCTCTGGAACCGTGCGGGTTTTGTCCCTAAACATGGATAAATCCGCGCGTCTGGAGGAGCACATGGGCGACAAAGACAGGTATACAGAACGGGGAATCGAAGAGTCTCTGGTCACCGATTTCACAGAAACTCACCGCAAAAGCTATGGGGATTTTCTGCAACTTAAGACTCTGCTGAACCTGCAAAAGACCTTTCAGGACCCGGCCCAACCTGATGAGATGTTGTTCATCATCATTCATCAGGTCAGCGAACTGTGGCTGAAACTGATGCACCATCAACTTGTCGAAGTCCACCGGTTCCTGCAGCAGGACGATTTCGGTCCCGCGATGAAGAACCTCGACCGGATCAAAGCGATCCAACGGCAGTTGATCGCCGCGTGGGAGACGCTACTGACTATGACTCCCGCGGACTACATGACGTTTCGGGACGCATTAGGTAGTTCGTCAGGCTTTCAAAGCTATGGCTATCGCCAAATCGAGTTCATTCTGGGCAACAAAGATCCCGCGACCCTGAAAGTGCATGCGCATGACCCAGAAGTGATGGAGATGCTGAACGCGGCTCTTACCAAACCCTCGCTCTATGACGAAGTGCTGCGGATTCTGGCCCGGCAAGGGTTTGACGTGCCGCATGAGCTGATCGAGCGGGATTACGCAAAGCCCTATTCCGGCGATCCGCGTATCGTCAAAATCTGGGTCGAAGTGTTCCGCAACACGGAACAATACTGGGATCTTTACGCGCTGGCCGAAAAACTGATGGATGTGGAATCTCTGTTCCAGAGGTGGCGATTCGATCATGCAACCGCGGTTGAGCGCGTGATCGGAATGCAGCCCGGAACGGGTGGATCTAGCGGCGTGGCCTTCCTGCGCAAGGCGCTGGAGTTGCGGTTCTTCCACGACCTCTACGACGTGCGAACCGAACTGATGTATACTGGGGAATAGGCCATGCTGTATCGCGGATTCACCCAAGAAGAGCTTGAGCAGGAGTATTCCCCTAGCTCAATGATTGGCGGTGATCTGACGCCATATCTAGCCAGCTATTCTGCCCTCAGCGCACAGGCACGGTCTGAAATTAGGATGCAGGAAAACCGTTCCTATGGCGACAGCCCGACGCAAGTTCTGGATTTCTTCCCCGCACCTGGCGCCAACGCGCCTTTGCATGTCTTTATTCATGGTGGCTATTGGCAGGCGCTTAGCCAGCGTGAGTCGGCCCCTATGGCACCGGTATTGCATGAGAACGGGCAAGCCTTTGCCACACTGAATTATACGCTCGCCCCCGATGCCAGATTGGGGCAGATGGTCGAAGAATGCCGTACAGCCTTGTTGTGGCTCGCGTCACAGGCCGAAACACTGGGTTTTGATCCATCAAACATCACACTTTCAGGCCATAGTGCAGGCGCCCATCTGGTCGCGATGGTCATGGCGACGTCTTCAAAGGCATTTGCGCAGGCTGGCCTGCGGGTGCGCAATGTGATCCTGATTAGCGGGATCTATGACCTTGTTCCGATCAGCCTGACCTCGGTGAATGATCCGCTGCAACTGACCAAGGTCGAGGTTCACGATCTCTCACCCTGCCTCAACCTGCCCGCACCGGGACCGCGTTACAGGGTAACCGTCGCCGAGCGGGATACGCCCGAGTTCATCCGCCAAAGCCGTGACTACGCGGAATTACTGCGCAAGGCCGGGCATTCGGTCAGTTTTGATCTGCAGAAGGGTAAACACCACTTCGACATCATCATGCCATCGGGCACGTTTCTGTCGTCGCGCGGCGAGTAACCGGCAAAAGAAAACAGCGGCCTCGTGGGGCCGCTGCTTCAAGTTTCTTCTCTGAACCGGATCAGTCCAGCGTACGCGTGACCTCTTCGCGTTCGAAAATCTCGATCACGTCGCCGGCGCGAATATCGTCGTAGTTCTCGAACGCCATACCGCATTCCTGACCCGACTGAACTTCGGCCACTTCATCCTTGAAGCGCTTGAGGGTCTTCAGCGTACCTTCGTGGATCACCACGTTGTCGCGCAGCAGGCGTACGCCAGCCGAGCGGCGGGCAACACCTTCGGTGACCAGACAGCCGGCAACTTTGCCAACACCGGTAACCTTGAAGACCTCTTTGATCTCGGCGTAACCGATGAACTTTTCGCGAATCTCGGCGCTCAGCAGGCCCGATGCGGCTGCTTTCACGTCATCAACCAGATCGTAGATCACCGAGTAATACCGGATCTCGACGCCCTTCTGGTTCGCAGTGTTCCGCGCCGATGCGTTCGCACGCACGTTGAAGCCAAAGATCGGTGCACCAGAGGCTTCGGCCAGGCCGACATCCGTCTCGGTGATCGCACCAACACCCGAGTGCAGAACGCGTACGCGCACTTCGTCGTTGCCGATCTTCTCCATCGCCTGAACGATGGCTTCGGCAGAGCCCTGCACATCCGCTTTCATCAGAATAGGCAGCTCGGTGACGTTTTCGTCTTCCTTCGCCTTCTGCATCAGCTGTTCAAGGGTGGTCGCGGCACCGGCGGCGGCGCGTTTGTCCTTGGCGGCTTGCTCACGATAAGCAGCGATCTCACGGGCCTGCGCTTCGGTCTCGGTCACGTTCAGAACGTCACCTGCTTCGGGCGTGCCGTTGAGCCCCAGAACCTCAACCGGAACTGAGGGGCCAGCTTCTTTGACGCGGTCGCCCTTGTCGTTGATCAGCGCACGCACCTTACCGTACTGCTCACCCACGACAAAGATATCGCCCTGACGCAGCGTGCCGTTCTGAACCAGAACGGTAGCGACGGGGCCACGGCCCACATCCAGCTGCGCCTCAATCACGGCACCTTGGGCGGCGCGATCTGGGTTGGCTTTCAGTTCCAGAATCTCGGCCTGCAGCGCAATGGCTTCCAGCAATTCGTCCAGACCCTGACCAGTCATGGCCGAGACCTCAACGTCCTGAACCTCACCCGACATCTTCTCGACGATCACTTCGTGCTGCAACAAGTCAGTGCGGACTTTGTCGGGGTTCGCGTCGGGCTTGTCGATCTTGTTGATCGCCACGATCATTGGCACTTCGGCCGCTTTGGCGTGGTTGATCGCCTCGATCGTCTGCGGCATCACCGCGTCGTCGGCGGCAACAACAAGAACCACGATATCCGTGACCTGAGCCCCGCGCGAGCGCATTGAGGTAAAGGCCGCGTGTCCCGGTGTATCCAGGAAGGTCAGCGTGGTGCCACCATCGGTTTTCACCTGATAGGCGCCGATATGCTGGGTGATGCCACCAGCTTCGCCGGCAACAACACGCGCGTCGCGGATCGCATCCAGCAACGAGGTTTTGCCGTGGTCAACGTGACCCATGATGGTGATGACCGGCGGACGCGGCTGCAGATCGTCATCGCTGTCTTCGACCTCTTTGATGACGTCTTCAACGTCCGAATCGGATACACGCGTGACCTTGTGGCCAAATTCTTCAATGATCAGTTCAGCCGTGTCAGCGTCGATGGTCTGGTTCTGCGTGACCATCATGCCCATCTGCATCAGCGATTTGACAACGTCAGCGACGCGCTCGGCCATACGGTTGGCCAGTTCCGAGACCATGATCGCCTCGGGCAGCTGAACGTCGCGGATCACCTTTTCCCGCTCGACCGTGCCGCCCATGGCCTTCTGGCGCGCACGCTCCTGCTTGCGCTTCATCGCGGCCATTGAGCGTTGGCGATTGCCTTCGCCGCCAGTGGCCTGACCAAGTGTCAGCTTGCCCGAGCGGCGGTTGTCGTCACGGCCCTTGCCACGGCCACGCTGCTCACGCTCGCGATCCTGCTTGCGCGGTGCCGCAGCAGGTGCAGGCTTGCTGGATGGGCTGCGTGCTGCCTTGGGCTCGGCGGGTGCCGGGGCTGCGGCAGCACGCTGGGCTGCTTCCTCGGCCTCTTTACGCTTGCGTTCTTCCTCTTCGGCCTTGGCACGGGCACGCTCTTCAGCTTCACGCTGCTCGCGTTCCTTGGCCTCTTGTTCGGCCCGGCGGCGTGCGCGTTCTTCTTCGCGCGCCTTTTCCTGCGCCTCACGGGCAGCGGCCTCTTCAGCCTCACGTGCCTTGGCGGCTTGCAACGCCTTCATACGACGCGCCATTTCCGCATCGGAAATACCCGCTGGGCGACGCGAAGGATCACCCGAAGGTGTCGCACCACCACTTGGTTTGGTCGCGCCCGGCTTGGGAACGACCACGCGTTTGCGTTTGGTCTCCACCACGACATTCTTGGTGCGTCCGTGGCTGAAACTCTGTTTCACATTTCCGGGGCGTGCCCCGCCACGAAGACCCAATGTCTTTTTGCCGTCACTATCGCTCATAAAGCTTCTTACCCTTCCGAGCGGCCCTTGCCGCCGTCATCCTTTTCGCGCAAGCCACGCAGGCGCTGCGCTTCCTCTACAACACGTTTGGCGAGTCCGCCAGAGGCCAAGGCCGCATGAATCACGGTTTGGCGCCCAAATGCCGCCCCAAGCTCGTCTGCGGTCAGCCAGCCGATGTATTTCCCGAAGTGCGGCGTGCTGAGTTTCGACTTGCCGCGCCCCGATCCGTCTGAGGCCTGAATCAGCACCTGGGCCTCTTCCCGGTCCAGCCACGACTTGACCTTTTCATACCCGGCGACCGCGTCACCGGACTTGCGCGCCAGACTGATCAGCTCGATCACACGACGCGCCACCTGTTTCTCGACCTCATCGGTCAGGTCCTTGGCGGCACTCACCTGCGCCTTAAACCCGCGCGAGAACAGTTTCTTGTTCACCGCCTTGTTCAGCGCCGCACGATCCGCCGCCACGTAAACCCCACGCCCCGGCAATTTCGCCGCGACATCGGGAAAGACCTGACCGTCGGGCCCCGTTACAAAGCGGATCAAGCCATATTTGGGCTGAACCTCGCCCGTGGCGATGCACTTGCGTTCAGGGCCTTCCGACCGATCCTTATGGACGCCACCGCGACCCATGTCAGCCACCCGAGGCCTGAGATCAGGCCTCGACCTCCTCATCGGTTGCTTCACCGTCTTCTTCGGCCTGCTCCAGCTCGGCCGGATCAACCCAGCCCAGCATGATGCGCGCGGTCATGACCAGATCCTGCGCCTCTTCCAGCGTCACGCCGAAGGGCTCCAGTACACCATCATCCTTGATGCGTTCGCCATCGACCGTAGTCCAGCCACCGGCCAGTTCCCAGTCGGCGCAGGTTGCGAAGTCTTCCAGAGTCTTCACATCATCCTTGGCCAGCGCCTCTACCATCTGGGGTGTCAGGCCCTCGAATTCAATAAGACTGTCCTCGGCACCCAGCGCACGGGCTGCATCCAGCGCCGCCTTGGCCTGAGCTTCCAGGAATTCGCGTGCACGTGTCTGAAGTTCTTGCGCGGTACCTTCATCGACACCGTCGATGACCAGCAGTTCGTCGATTTCAACATATGCCACTTCTTCGAGGTTGGTGAAGCCTTCAGAAACCAGCAGCTGAGCGAAGAATTCGTCCAGATCCAGCGTTTCCATGAACAACTGGGTACGAGCCTCGAATTCTTTCTGACGGCGCGCCGATTCTTCGGCTTCGGTCATGATGTCGATGTCCAGATTGGTCAGCTGGCTGGCCAGACGCACGTTCTGACCACGACGGCCAATGGCAAGGCTCAGTTGCTCCTCGGGAACCACAACTTCGATCTTGCCGGCTTCTTCGTCCAGAACCACCTTTGAAACTTCGGCGGGCTGCAGAGCGTTCACAAGGAAAGTCGGCTGATCTTCGTTCCACGGGATGATGTCGATTTTCTCTCCCTGCAGCTCGTTTACCACGGCCTGCACGCGGCTGCCGCGCATACCAACACAAGCGCCGACGGGGTCAATCGAGCCGTCATAAGAAATCACGGCAATCTTGGCGCGCGAGCCGGGATCACGAGCAACGGCCTTGACCTCGATGATGCCGTCATAGATTTCCGGTACTTCCATCTTGAACAGCTCGGCCATGAATTCCGGCGCAGTGCGCGACAGGAAGATCTGGTGACCACGCACCTCGCGGCGAACCTCTTTGATATAGGCGCGCACACGGTCGTTCGGGCGATAGCTTTCGCGACCGATCTTGTCATTGCGGCGCAGAACGGCCTCGGCACCGCCCAGATCGACGATCACATTGCCGAACTCTTCACGCTTGACCGCACCGTTGATGATGGTGCCGGCACGATCCTTGAATTCTTCGTACTGACGATCACGCTCGGCTTCGCGAACCTTCTGCAGGATGACCTGCTTGGCGGACTGAGCAGCGATACGGCCCATTTCCACGGGCGGGACTTCTTCAACGAAGACGTCACCAACCTCTGGCGCCTCCATGTACTGCTTGGCCTGCTCGACGGTCATCTCGGCCTGATAGTTCTCAAGCTCTTCATCCTCGACCACGGTGCGGACGCGCGTGAAGGTTGCCTTGCCGGTCTTGCGGTCGATGCTGACGCGGATGTCCATCTCGGCGCCGTAACGGCTTTTGGCGGCACGGGCGAGCGACTCCTCCATCGCTTCGACAACCAGACCGGGGTCGATCATCTTTTCGCGGGCCACGGCCTCGGCGGTCTGCAGCAGCTCCAGCTGGTTGGCTGAGGTGATTGCCATCAGTTCGTCTCCTCTTCGGACCCTTCGGTCTCAATCTCGTCGAAAGCGTTTTCGTTCAGGGCACCAGCGTCTTTGCGCTGGCGCAGCATTTCCTTGATCAGATCATCGGTCAGAACCAGCTTGGCGTCGCTCAGCCAGTCAAATTGCAGACCGATGGTAATGGTCTCGTCTCCCTCGGGGATGTTGATCAGAACCTCATCCCCTTCGATCCCGGCCAATTCGCCCTTGAAGCGGCGGCGACCGTCGATCAGTTCTGCGGTTTCGATCTTGGCCTCATACCCTTCGAACGTCTCAAAATCTTTGAGACGGGTCAGAGGACGGTCAATTCCAGGGCTGGAAACTTCAAGCGTGTAGGCGTCCAAAATGGGGTCTTCGACATCCAGCGTGGCGCTGACCGCATTGGAAATCTCGGCGCAGTCATCCACTTCGATTCCGCCATCGGGCTTGTCTGCCATTATCTGCATCGTGGTGGTCTTGCCGCTCATCAGCCGAATGCGGACAAGCTCATACCCCAGATCCTCGATCACAGGGGTGATGATCTCGGCCAGTCGCCGGTCGATGGCAGCTTTGGCTATCAGGTCGTTTGTCATTCAGGTTCTCTACCCTGTTATCGGGCACAAAAAAACGGGCGCGCGGCCCGTCGAATTTTCCGGTGGAGCCCCGGACCAGAAGTCCGACGCGCCGCTGTTGCAACTGCATATACGCAGGAGTTCCTGAGTCTGCAACCCCCGGCGCAAATCGTGATCAAATTTACGCCAGCCACCACCGTTCGGCGATGCGCCCATCATCCAGCGCAGCCCGGCTGATCTGGCGCGGCATACCGACATGAGAGGCCATTGCCAACGCCATCTCGGCCTCAGACGGATGAAATCGCAGCCCGCGTTGCGCGGTTAGCTCCTCACCAGCCGGGAGCGCTGCGATATCTACATATCCATCGCGCAATGCTTCGGCCCGCACCCCGGCGTCCGGGATCACGATAATCTCAAGCGTATCGACCCATCCTGCCGTTCCGCTTTTGTAGTGATTGGACACCCTGCGTGCGCGGAAATGACGTTCATCCTCGGCCCGCTCAACCCGGTAGCATCCTGTGCCGTTGGCCAGAGCCAGTGGCGTCACGCCCCCTCGCGCAATGACAAACCGTGACCCAGCCAGCAAGAATGGTAGTCCCGGGTTGCCCTCAGCCAATTGCAACTGCACACGATCAGGTGCAATGGCCTCGGCCTGACCAATATCTTCCAGAACAGCTAGAACATCGTTCACGTCCAGCTTGGTGCCATCGTGGAACACAGCATCATCGCGCAGATCAAAGTTCCAGACCCGCGCATCAGCATCGGTCTGCCAATTTGTAGCCAGCTCTCCGCGCAGGGTACCATCGGGCGCGATCTCGGTCAGGCTGTCAAAGACTGCGCCCCGAGCCACCTGTTCCAGACTGTTGTCGCGTGGCACCGCCAGCCGCAAGGTGCCACCCTGTTTCGGCGTATCGGCCAGAGACGCTCCTGTCGCCGCCAGCAAAGCGGCGGCGGCGCCCGAG
This sequence comes from Ruegeria sp. C5, assembly GCF_056537605.1. Lineage (NCBI taxonomy): Bacteria > Pseudomonadati > Pseudomonadota > Alphaproteobacteria > Rhodobacterales > Roseobacteraceae > Ruegeria > Ruegeria sp. C5. The sequence continues at coordinate 60,725 of NZ_JBQFRX010000009.1, forward strand.
GCAAATAATGCGCGACGGTCGATGCGAGTCATACCGTTTCCTCCGACACGCGATCCATGATCCGAACCAGTTCCGCGCTGATGCCCGGTTCTGACAGGGCGTGACCGGCCTGCCGCACCATCTTCAGTTCGACATTGGGCCAGCGCTCGGACAGGTTCCATGCAGCCTGCGGTGGGCAGATCATGTCATAGCGTCCCTGAACGATATGACCGGGAATATGGGCAATCCGGTCCATCTGATCCAGAATTTGCCCGTCATACTCAAGAAACGCCTTGTTCGTGAAATAGTGATTCTCAAGCCGCGCAAAAGTTCGCGCGTATTCGCCGGGGCTTTCCCCGACCGACCCGTTGGTGTGGATCGAGGCCAAAGCGTTTTCCCAATGTGACCAGGCGCGAGCATACAGGATCTCGGTCGCGCGGTCGCCCGAAAACAGGCGCTTGTTGTAGGCCGCAATTGCGTCATTTACTTCATGTTCGGGCAAGAGAGAGGTGAACTTGGCCCATTGTTCAGGCCAGAATTTGCCCGCACCACCGCCATAAAACCAGTCCAGCTCGGCCTGTGTGGCCAGAAACACGCCGCGCAATACCAGCCGATTTACCCGATCTGGATGTGTTTGGGCATAGATCAATGCCAGTGTCGCGCCCCAGCTGCCGCCAAAGACGATCCAATCTTCGATGTCGAACAATTTGCGCAGACGCTCGATATCCGCCACCAGATGCCATGTCGTGTTGTTTTCGACCGACGCGGTTGGCCGCGACCGGCCACATCCGCGCTGATCAAAGAGAATCACCCGATAGGCATCCGGATTGAAATACCGTCGCATCGCCGGGCTGCAGCCGCCGCCCGGCCCGCCATGCAGGATCACCACTGGTATCCCATTGGGATTACCGCATTGTTCCACATAAATACGGTGCCCATCGCCCATATCGACCACGCGCTGATCGAACGGATCGATCGGCGGGTAAAGATATTGAACTGCGCGCTTTTGGTCCGGGTACTTATCCATTACGGCCCTATATAGTCCTTAAGCGTAAAAGAGCACACGGAGACAGGAATGCAAGCGCATCCGAACACGGTTGACCCGTCCGAGATCGCAAAATTCGAGGCGATGGCTGCGGAATGGTGGGACCCGCATGGGAAATTCAAACCTCTGCACATGCTGAATCCGTGTCGCCTGGATTATATCACACAGCAGATCGCAGGCGAGTTCGACCGTGATCTGAAAGCTCCGCGTCCCTTCGAAGGCTTGCGCCTGCTGGATATCGGCTGCGGCGGCGGGTTATTGAGCGAACCGATGGCGCGTTTGGGCGCCACGGTCGTGGGCGCCGACGCCGCCGAAGGCAACCTGCCGGTCGCTCGCATCCATGCCGAGCAATCGGGGCTGCAGATCGACTACCGCCACACTACCGCCGAAGACATGGCCGCCGCAGGCGAACAGTTCGATGTGGTGCTGAATATGGAAGTGGTCGAACACGTCGCTGATCCGTTGGGTTTCCTGACCGCATCGCAGCAATTGCTGAAACCGGGCGGGTTACTGATCTGCTCAACCATCAATCGCAACCCAAAATCCTACGCGATGGCCATCATCGGGGCCGAGGTCGTCATGCGTTGGCTGCCGCGCGGCACGCACGAGTGGAACAAGTTCATCACCCCGGATGAGCTGTTCGACCTGCTGCGCCAGGCCGGGCTGGAACCGGTGGACCGCAAGGGGTTCGTCTTCAACCCGATCCTGTGGAGCTGGTCGATCTCGGACCGGGATTTGAGCGTGAATTACGTGACGGCGAGTGTGAAGCCTAGGTAGGATGGGTTTTCAACCCATCTTGCAAGCGTTTTCGATCTTAAGCGATGGGTTAAAACCCATCCTACGCTTGATTATTTTACGGCTAAACGGTGAAGGTAGAACGCTGAGGCAAAACCAGCTTCGTCCAACGAGTGTTTGAGACGCCCATTTAGAAAAACGCGATGTGGTACGCCCGGGTCGCGCCAAATGTCGATCCCGGACGCCGCATCTGCATTGCAGACAACGTCCCCGGGCTTGGCATCCTTCCATTCAGGAAGTCGGAAAAGGTCATCCCGGTCGGGTCGGGCTCGTCGAAGACTTTTTGACTCAGCAATGTTCAGCGTGCCGGATTTGTTTGCGATCCACAGGATCGAGTAGTCCTGCTCAATCGGTGTGATCTTGTCTCTTTCGAACAGGTTGACGGGATAAAGCCCCCCTTGCCCTAATTCGAGATTTTTGAGGATATCAGCCACATCTGATCGGATCGCCAGAATTCCAAACAAAGTGATTACAGGAGAATACTTCCCGTAGTGAGGCTCAAAATCATGATCTTCAGGTGCAACCTCTTGAAAGAAATCCGGCAAGATATCTTGCTGCTCCAGCGGTTCCCCGTGGCGCTGCCAACGATACAGATTCGCATGATAACCTGATCCGGGTTGCCACCTGAAGGCTTTGAAGCGTTCACTTGGTTCTTCAGGAAAATCATCGGGGACAAGCGCCCGGAATGGCCTCTGCAGGTCCATCCCGACGGTAATGTCTGAAACCCAAATTTCATCCGTCATCTTTTACGATCCTTTGGCGCAGTTGGCGTAAAGCCCCTACTCCCCCTCCAACTGCAACCGCAAATCCCGTAGCACGGGCAGCGTGCTGCGCACCCGCTCCAGCCCCAGCTCTCCGACCACGCGGTTGATCAGCGGGGCAATCGAGGAAATCGCCTGATCGCGTGCGCGTCGGCCTGCGGGGCTGATGGCGACCATCTTGCGGCGGGCGTCGTCCCAGTCGGGGCGGATGTGGATATAACCGGCCCATTCTAGTTTGGCCAAAGTGTTGGTCATCGCCCCGCGCGTCACATGGAACGTGTTGGCCAGTTGCGCCGGGGTGCGCTCGTCGCCGACAAACACCAGATGGTTCAGCACCGAGAAATGCGAGATCTCCATGCCTTTGGGCAGCACCCGGCTCAGCCGGTTGCGCAATAGCTGATCGGCGGTCAGGATCTCGCTGAACAGCGTGACCGCCAGGGCATTTTTTTCGTCAGTCATGGTCCGGTTCTGGATCAGGGTCCGTCAAAGGGGCGGACATGTGTTAGTGAAGGCACGCGTCTTCGCGCCTCTGTAACAGACCTATCATCCAAATCAAAAAAGTGAATGCCCGGATCGGTGCCTGCGTCGATCAGCACCTCTCCCCACGGGGCGACAACCATACTGTGGCCGTGTGTATATCGCGTCTTGCCGCGAGTTTTAGGGTGCTCACCCGTTTGTGCCGGAGCCAGCACCCAGCAGCTGGTCTCAATGGCCCGCGCGCGCAGCAGTGCTTCCCAATGGGCCGCACCGGTGACCGGCGAAAACGCCGCCGGGACGGTGAGAATCCGCGCGCCCGCCTGCGCCAAAGCGGCATACAGGTAGGGAAATCGAATATCATAGCAGATGGTCAGGCCGACTTTACCGAAATCGGTGTCGGCAATCACCGCTTTCTGACCGGGGCGATAGTTCTTCGATTCGCGGAAGGTCTCGGATTCCGTGACCTGCACGTCGAACATGTGAATCTTGTCGTACCGCGCCACGATCTGCCCCTGCGGGTTGACCATGAAGCTACGGTTGGCAAAGCGCCCGTCCGAGTCATGCGTTTTGATCGCAAGTGACCCGATCAGCAGCCAGACACCCAATTTGGCGGCCTGTTCGCACAGACCCGCCAAAGTAATGTCGTCTTCTTCGTGCTGCAGAACCTCGTGCTGGCGTGTGGTGCTGGTGGAGACGCAATTCGTGACCTCGGGCGTCAGAATGAACTGCGCACCCTGCGCTGCCGCGTGGGCCATCATGGCACGCACCATCTCGAGATTCTCAGCCGGATCATCCGACGCGGTGATCTGCAGCAAAGCGGTTTTCATCAAGCCGCCAGCAGGCGGTCCAGCTTGCCCTGACGTTCAAGCTCGTAAAGATCGTCGCACCCACCAACATGGGTGGTGCCCACAAAAATCTGCGGCACAGTGCGTTTTCCTGCCGCGCGCTGGATCATTTCAGGTTTGCGTTTCGGATGCATCAGCACGTCGATTTCCTTGAATTCGACGCCTTTCTGTTTCAACAACCGCTTGGCCGCATGACAAAAGCCGCACAGCGGCGAGGTGTAGATTTCTACCGGCTTCATATTCCGTCCCTTTGGGTTTCGCACATTCTTGGGCGAATTAGGCATCCTTGGCAACGCGCGCCAGTACCAACACGAAAATATGATTTGCCCCTGACGCGCGACAGACACGCGCGCAGGCGTCCAACGTCGCACCCGAGGTCATAACATCATCGACCAGAAGAATATCCCGGCCTCTGATCATGGGAGCACGTTTTCGGTGCAGGGATATGGAGTTGGACAACGCAAGGGATCGCTCAACAGCAGTTTTTCCATCCAGAACAGGGGTGCGTACCGTGCGTACCAGAAGATCGGGGCAGACACTCAACTCCGCTTCCCGGCCCAGATGCCCCGCCAGCAGCGCCGATTGATTGTAGCGACGCTTGATCAGCCGGGTCCAGTGCAGCGGAACCGGTGCGATCAGCATGTTCGGGTGCAACAGCTCTTGCCCGGCTTGGGCCATCCAGCGGGCGGCAGGGCGGGCCAGCTCAGGCCGATCCCCGTGCTTAAAGGCAAGTATAAGTGCCTTCGCGCCCCCCTGATACAGCAACGCTGCCCGACCATGCTGCCACGCGCGCGGTGCCCTGAGGCAGTCATCACATTCAATCCGGTGTCCGTCCTGCGCGCCGGGAAGTGGCATGCCGCAGCTTTCGCAGACGGTGCCACCGATGAACGGCGTGTCGCGCCAGCATGCGCCGCAGAGGCCGAAATCGGATTCGGTCAGTGCTCCGCAGGACAGGCAACGCGGTGGGTAGATCATCTCGACAGCGGTTTGAATCCCCTGACGAATGCGATACTTGCGGCTTATGAAGCTTCTGTCCGACACTACACCCTCTCTGTTTGACCGCGCCGTCCTTGCGCTTCACCGCGGCCGCGTGCGGGACGAGGCGCTTTTCCTGCACCGTGCCGCCGTTGACGAAGTGCAGGATCGTCTGTCCATGGTTAACAAAACCTTTAAGGCGCCCGCCGTCGTGACCCCCTTCCCCCATATCTGGGAGGGGTTGTGGCCCGAGGCTCGGGTGATTGGGGATGAAGATGTTCTCGACTTGACGCCAGGTGCGCATGATCTCGTGATACATGCGATGGCGCTGCATTGGGCAAACGACCCGGTCGGCCAACTGATCCAATGCCATCGCGCCATGAAACCCGATGGATTGCTACTGGCGGTATGTTTGGGGGGTGACACCCTTCAGGAATTGCGCGCCGCTCTGGGTCAGGCCGAGATAGAGGAGACCGGCGGTCTCAGCCCCCGCATCGCCCCCATGGCCGAGCTTCGTGATCTGGGGGGGCTGCTACAACGGGCCGGGCTGGCTTTGCCGGTCGCCGACAAGGCGACGCTGTCCGCAGAATATCGCGATCTGTTGCATCTGATGCGTGATCTGCGTGCGATGGGGGAAACCAACGCTTTGGCGGATCGCCTGAAACACCCGACCCGACGCGCTGTTTTTGACAAAGCGCAGGACATCTACGCCGGGCATTACGCATCGCCACAGGGCCGCCTGGCGGCAACATTTGAATTGATCTGTCTGACGGGCTGGGCCCCCGATGACAGCCAACCCAAACCTTTGCGTCCGGGATCCGCCAAGATGCGGCTGGCTGATGCGCTAGGTACGGATGAGGGCAAACTGCCCGATTGACGACCGGCCTTTTCCCTATATCTCAGGCCAGACACCACAAATCAGGAAGCTTTCAATGTTTGATGCCACTCGTCCAACCCATGCCCCTGCAGACCATCCCAAGGTCAAGATGGGCCGCGTCGGCATCCTGCTGGCTAATCTGGGAACTCCAGATGACTACAGTTATTGGCCTATGCGGCGGTATCTGAACGAGTTCCTGTCGGACAAGCGCGTGATCGACTACCCGGCGTGGAAGTGGCAGCCGATTCTGCAAAGCATCATTCTGACCAAGCGGCCTTTCAGTTCGGGTGAGGCGTACAAGTCAATCTGGAATCACGATAAGGGCGAAAGCCCGTTGATGACGATCACCAAAGATCAGACTGCCAAGCTGCGCGCAGCGATGCAGCAGCGGTATGGCGATCGGGTGATGCTGGATTTTTGCATGCGCTACGGCAATCCTTCAACTCCGTCGAAGGTCCGGGAGATGGTAGAAGAAGGCTGTGATCGCATCCTGTTCTTCCCGCTCTACCCGCAATACGCCGGTGCCACGACTGCTACAGCAAATGATCAGTTCTTCCGCGCGTTGATGAAAGAGTCATGGCAGCCTGCCAGCCGAACTGTTCCGGCCTATTTCGACGAACCTGCCTATATCGATGCGTTGGCGAGCTCGGTCGAGCGCGCCTATGCAGATATGGAGACAAAACCGGATGTCTTGGTCTGCTCGTATCACGGGATGCCCCAGCGTTATTTGCAGCAAGGGGACCCCTACCACTGCCAATGCGTGAAAACATCAAGGCTACTGAAAGAGCGTCTGGGATGGACGGATGATCAGCTGATCTCGACCTTTCAATCGCGCTTTGGACCGGAAGAATGGCTGAAGCCCTACACCGTTGATCACGTGGCTGATCTGGCGCGTCAGGGTAATAAGAACATCGCCGTCATCGCACCTGCCTTCTCCGCCGATTGCATTGAGACGCTGGAAGAGATCAACGAAGAGATCAAAGAGAGCTTCGAAGAGGCAGGTGGTGAATCGTTTACCTATATCCCTTGCCTTAACGACGATGATTCGCATATCGCCGCGCTGATTAAAGTGATCGAAGACAATCTGCGTGGTTGGTTAGACTAATCGCGCGCTTTCACCAGACACGAAAAAAGGCGGTGGTTTGCACCACCGCCTTTTAAGTGCATAAAGTCTCGTCGACTTAGCTTGCTGCAACAGCTGCGGCAACAACAACCAGCAGGATCAGCGGCAGGATGATGCCCTGCGACGAACCTTGGGTCTCTTCGACAACAACAGGTGCTTCAACAACCGGCTCTTCCAGGTTGCCAGCATATGCGGTCGAAGCAGCAGCGGTCAGAGCAGCAGCGAGAACGAGTTTCTTCATATTAACCTCCAGAATTTGCGCGATTCCCAATAGCGAAACCACGCATCTAAGACTTACCTCGTGAGTTTTTCTAATCAGCAATGCAGGCGGATTGCAATTGCAACTTGTCCCGCAAGCGGGTTCGTGCGCGAAAATGTCGTCAAATTAGCAACACTTGCGTGCCGACCTTGGCCATAGAAAACAGTTCGGCGATGTCATCGTTGAACAAGCCAATGCACCCGTTCGACGACCGGCGTCCAATTTTACGCGTATCGTGGGTGCCATGGATGCGATAATACTTCCAGCTCAGATATAAAGCGTGTGTTCCCAGCGGGTTATCGGGACCCGGCGGAATATAGTCCGGCCATTCAGGGTTGCGCTTCTTCATCGATGGCGTCGGTGACCAGCTTGGGCCTTCCACCTTGCGAATGACACTGGTGCGTCCGCGACGGGTCAATTCCTCGGTCAGAGGCACCGAAGAGGGGTACAGTTTGTATACGGATTGATCATCTGACCAATAATGCAGCGCTCTGGATACGGTATCCACCAGAATGGCGCCGTTTCTTGTGTTCGAAAAATAGGGCTGCCAGTCCAGCGCACGGAATCCCGACACATTGCGGCGTACCGGAGCTTCCGGTTCCGGGGCGGGGCGTAGCGGGTCGCCCGGAATATACTGAGCCAACGCAGGCGAGGCCAAGCTGGCGGTTGCACCGGCCAGGAATCCCCGGCGCGTCGATGTAAGAATATGTTTCTTGACCATGGAGATCGGTCCTCTGCTAACAGCAAATGCAAAATCTAAGGCATTTTATGGCCAGAATGCTTCAGTCGCAAATCAAACCGGCAGAATCACGCAAGGTTGGGGCATTGTAGGTTTGCTCCGGGCGGTCAAGCAGGCTATTTCCCTTCTCGACACAATATTTAGGCCGATCATGACACGTATTCTTTCTCTACTAGCGATTTGTTTTGTCGCACTTGCGGCATGTACCGATTCGGGCACATCCGCTATTGGCGCCGATGGCAGGCCGCTGCCATCCGTGTACAAAATTCGTGGCAACCCTGAAAAGCTGCAGTTTAGAATGCTGGATTCGGTGAATGCCTTGCGGCAGGCATCTGGCTTGCAACAGGTCCAATTGAACTCGCAACTGAATGCAGCTGCCGCCACTCATGCGAAAGACATGGCGCGACAGAATCGGCCCTGGCATTTTGGTTCGGACGGTTCGTCTCCGTTGGATCGCGCGGCGCGCGCCGGTTACTTCGGTACATTCCTGGGTGAAGCGATCTCGGAAACCTTTGAGACCGAGACCGAAACGCTGGCCGCATGGATGCAGGAACCCGGTCCTCGTGCTGTGATCATGGACCCGCGCGCCACCCAGATGGGATTCGCCTGGCACCAAGAAGGCGGTGGCAAGATCTGGTGGACGCTGGAAATGGGATCCGGCGGCTGATCACGCCAGCTAATGAAACAAAAAAAGCCCCCGACAAATCGGGGGCTTTATTTGTTGATAAGTGGGCCAATCAGGCAGCTTGCATCGATTGCGCTTCAGTCAGAATGGCATACAGCTTTACCGGGTCAGGGTTGGCCCGCAGCTTGGCGCAGACCGATTGCTCGCGCAGCGTGCGCGAGACCAACGCCAGTGCTTTAAGGTGTTCAACCCCCGCCTCTTCTGGCGCAAACAGGGAAAACGCCAAATCGACCGGCTGACGGTCGACCGAACCGAAGTCGATGGGCTTTTCCAGCATGACAAACACGCCCGAAACCGATTCCAGTTCAGAAAGCCGTGCGTGCGGAAGTGCAACACCATGTCCAACACCAGTTGGTCCAAGGCTCTCCCTCTCAAGCAGGCTGTCTACGATCGTCTGAGCATCCAGCCCAAGCGTCGCGGCGCCCACATCGCCAATTTCCTGAAACAAACGCTTCTTGCTGGAAGCAGCGGACAGTACACGCACCGCTTCTGGCTTTAGAATGCTCGAAAGCTCCATCATTTTGCTCCTAAGCCGTGCCCCCGGCTATTCGGGGGCAGGCCGATTTGTCTTGCCTGTTACGGATCGATCCAACCGATATTGCCGTCCTCGCGGCGATAAACGACATTCAATCCGTCCTTGTTCTCATTTCGGAACACCAGTACCGGAGCACCAGCGAGTTCCATCTGCATGACGGCTTCACCAACACTGAGCGATGGGATCTTGGTTTCCATCTCAGCCACGATCATAGGCTGCAGCGATTCGGGTTCGTCTGCCGTCTCCGATTCGTCAGAGGCGAGGATATAAGAGGACGCGCCAAAGAGTTCAACCGGCTCGGACCGATCCTTATGGTGGTCTTTCAGGCGGCGCTTATAGCGTCGCAGTTGTGTCTCCATCTTGTCGCAGCAGCCTTCGAATGCCGCGTAGATCTCGGTCGCGTGCGCCTTGGCCTGTGCGGTCAGGCCGGTCGACAGATGCACGGTGGTTTCGCATACATATTCATGCGCCGAACGGGAAAAGACGACATTGGCGTCTGTAGGCCGCTGGGCATATTTGCCCACGACCTCGCCCAGTTCGGTCTGCACATGGGTCTGCAGGGCCGCACCGATGTCGATCTGTTTTCCGCTGATTTGGTAACGCATGTGATCTCCTTCACAATTCACACCCATTCTGACGCCGCGTAACGCGACTGACTTGTTTTTATCGGGTGGGGGGTATCGGCATGTTCTGCGGTTGCCGTTGGCCCGGCCCTTCAACGAAGGGAGATCGAGATCCAGTTTGGAACCGAAGAAATGCCATATGCCAATTGAGCCAAGAGGTGAGGGAAGAGTCAATCAAAACAGGTGTGTATATACGTGATTTCCGTCATGCGTCAGGCGCATCTCCGCACAACCTTATGAAATACGGAAGTTTTCACCCAGATAGACCCGGCGAACATTTTCGTTTTCGACAACTTCGTCGGGCGTGCCTGACATCAAAACCTGGCCATCATGCAGGATATAGGCCCGGTCCACAATCTCCAGCGTTTCCCGGACGTTATGATCCGTGATCAGTACTCCGATGCCACGCTTTTTCAGATCGGCCACTAGATGCCGGATATCACCGACACTGATCGGATCGACACCCGCAAATGGTTCGTCCAACAGAAGATATTTCGGATCGGCGGCCAGACAGCGCGCAATTTCGACCCGGCGGCGTTCCCCGCCGGACAATGCCAATGCAGGCGCTCGGCGCAGGTGTTCGATGGAAAAGTCCGATAGCAGCTCTTCCAGCCGCTCCTTGCGGCGATGGGCATGTTTAACCGTGATATCTAGAACCGAAGCGATGTTGTCTTCAACGCTCATCCCGCGGAAAATCGACATCTCCTGCGGCAGATATCCGATCCCCATCCGGGCACGACGATACATCGGCAGGGTCGTGACGCTCTGCCCATCAATCGTGACCGTGCCCGCTTCGGGGAAAACCAGACCCGCGACAGAATAAAAAGTGGTGGTCTTGCCCGATCCGTTCGGGCCTAGCAACGCTACGACCTCGGAGCGGTTCAATTCCATGGACACATCGCGAATGACGGTCTTCTTGCGATAAGACTTTCGTAGCTTTTCGATCTTCAGACCGGAAGAACCTTCAGCGATGGAGAGTTCGGGCCGGTTCATCAGTTGCCACCTTGTTGCAGAATGGTTTTGACACGCCCTGACATCGTCGCGGTTCCCGTGGTCAGATTTGCAATCATCTCGTCGCCGCTGATGATACTTGGGCCCTGCGTCAGCAACACGTTGCCCTTCATCTCAATCACGCCGGAATCGATGGTGTATTCTGCCCAATCGCCCTCGGCTGCGTCGGGCGGACTGACCAGAACCACGTTTTCGGTGGCCTCCATCCGTTCGATGGCTGAGCGTTCTTCGTTATAGATGACAAGAACCCGGTCTGCCGTCAGGCGCATCTCGCCCTGGATGACAATGACGTTGCCGATAAACTCGGCCGATCCATCTTCCTGATTCACGTTCAATGTCTCGGACGTCACTTCGACCGGCAGCGTCGGGTCGGCATTGACCGAGCCGAACGCCACCTGAGCCTCTTGTGCAGAAACAGGTGTGGCTCCGACAGCCACGGCTAGACACAAAAAGGCGACACGTAAATCGAACACAAGTTATCTTTCTGCTTTTTGCGGCTCATATATCAACTTCACGCCGCCTGTAAAAAGAATATGAACCGGACCGTCCTTTTTTTCGGTCCCAAACACCATTCTTCCGGCAGTAAAGTCGCCAATCGGACCGGTTCCGTCAATCTGTCCAGGGCTATCACCACGTATTTCATCCAGCGACGTATTCAACAGGTCGGTGGTGACCTGGATGCCGTCTCTGGTGGTGATGACCACATCCCCTGCAAACGTTGCAGTACCCTTGTCTGGCCTGATGATGCCTGTGTTGGACTCGAGTGTGATCTCGCCCCCATTGCTTAGTCCAAAGCGACCCTGCACTTCGGCTGCCGTCGGCGTGTCGCCATCGCCACCCTGACTGGCCCTTCGGGCTTCGACTCGGATTTCCTCGCCCTTGCTGGTGACACCTTTATAGTCGGGCCGCGTGACCACCTGATCTGTCAGCCGGTCATCAATATCCTGATCACTGAACGGCACCGAGACATTGGTGTCAACGCTGCGAGAAAGAAGAAAGACAGAAGACAGCAACAAAATCGCCACAAGCGGTAGCAGCACCTTCAGGAACTGCACCCATCGGGAATGGCGATCAACTTCAGCCATCTTCCTAACCCAATCCTACACGCAGACAGTCATGTATGTGCAGCAGACCCAAGGCTGGGCCATTTGTGTCAGGATCAACCACAAAGAGTGACGTGATCTTGCGATCGTTCATGATTGCAACTGCCTCCTCCGCCATGGCACTTGGCGCAATGGTCATTGGATTTTCGGTCATCACCTCTTCGGTGTTTTTGCTCAATAGCCCGTCCATGTTCCTGCGCAGGTCGCCATCGGTCACAATACCCAGCAAACGACCTGCCTGATCAGTGACTCCCACAACACCAAAGCTCTTCTGACTCATGACCAGCAGCGCCTCGCTCATCGGGGTGCCAGCGGTCACCAAGGGCAAATCTTCATGCATCAGATCACGCACAGTAGACAGTTGCGCCCCCAACTTTCCACCGGGGTGGTAAGCGCGGAAATCTTCGGGTTTGAAATCCCGGTACTTCATCAGCGCAATCGCCAGCGCGTCGCCCATCGCCAGTGTCAGCGTCGTCGAGATTGAAGGCACCATCCCAAAACCACAGGCCTCTCCCAGTGACGGGATCAGCAGATGCACATCCGCCTGTTTCATCAACGTGCTTTCGGGCTTGCTGGACAAACCGATCAGCGGAATTCCGAAGCGACGGGTGAAGGCCAGAAGGTTGGCCAGTTCCGGTGCTTCGCCAGAATTCGAGATGGCAAGAACCACATCGCCTTTCGACACCATGCCAAGATCACCATGGCTGGCCTCGGCAGGATGGACGAAATACGCCGGTGTTCCGGTGCTGGCCAAAGTGGCTGCAATCTTGTGGCCAATGTGTCCCGACTTGCCAATACCACTGATGATGATGCGGCCAGTGGCTTGCAGGATCAGCTGTACGGCCTCGGCGAAGTGCTCGTCCAAGCCATCGGCCAGGACATCCAGCGCACGGGCTTCGTCGGTGACAACCTGCCGGGCGGTTCTGAGGAATGCTTCGGTATCAGTCATGAATGCGCAAAAATATCGGTTTCGGGCCAGCCTGCGAGGTCAAGCTTCGCACGCATCGGCAGGAAGTCAAAGCAGGCCTGTGCCATTTCGGCTCGACCTTCGCGGGCCAGCCGCCCGTCCAGAGCCTCGCGCAGCTGATGCAGGTACAGAACATCTGACGCAGCATATTCCAACTGAGCATCGGTCAGTGTGTCCGCACCCCAATCGCTCATCTGTTGTTGTTTCGAGATATCGACGCCGATCAGTTCCTGACACAGGTTCTTCAGACCATGCCGGTCGGTATATGTGCGCACCAAGCGGCTGGCGATCTTAGTGCAATAAACCGGTGCGGCCAGCGCCCCAAAGGTGTGATACATCGCAGCGATGTCAAAGCGACCAAAGTGGAACAGCTTCAAAACATTCGGGTTCTCCAGCATCGCGCAAAGGTTCGGTGCCTGCGTCTGCCCATTCTCGACCTGAACGATATGGCTGTTGCCATCCCCTCCTGACATCTGGATCACGCACAGGCGATCTCGATGCGGATTCAGCCCCATAGTTTCACAGTCGATGGCCACGATGGGGCCCAAATCCAACCCGTCCGGCAGGTCATTTTTATACAGATGGTTCGCCACGGAATTGTCCTTTGTGCGCTTTCGGCCCCGAGATAGGCGGTTTGGCCCGCAAACTCAACGCCGTCCTTGGAAAAGCGTCCCCTTGACCTTATGGCCAACACTTGAACTATGGATCGGCGACACCGCGATTGAGAAATTCCGACAATGCTCAGCATCCTGAGAAACCGCACTTACAGACATCTGCTGGCCGCGCAGATCGTGGCGCTGACCGGAACCGGGCTGGCGACGGTTGCCTTGGGGCTGTTAGCCTTTGATCTGGCCGGAGAGGCCGCCGGGATGGTCCTTGGTACCGCTCTTACGATCAAAATGATCGCCTATGTCACCGTTGCCCCGCTTGCTGCTGCCTTTGCCGAGCGGCTGGATCGTCGCCGGATGCTGGTCGCACTGGATCTGGTGCGCGCTGTGGTTGCGCTCTGCCTGCCTTTCGTGTCCGAAATCTGGCAGGTCTACGTGCTGATCTTTGTGCTGCAATCCGCCTCAGCCGGATTTACACCCGCGTTTCAGGCCACCATCCCGGATGTGCTGACCAACGAACAGGACTATACCAAAGCCCTGTCCCTGTCGCGGCTGGCTTACGATCTGGAAAGCCTGCTGAGCCCGATGCTGGCCGCCACCTTGCTGCTGTTCGTCAGTTTCGACAGCCTGTTTCTGGGCACCTGTGTCGGTTTTGTCGCCTCAGCCTTGCTTGTGGTGTCTGCAACTTTGCCCTCACCCAAACCATCCCAGCCGCGTGGCATCTATGACCGCACCACGCGCGGCATTCGAATTTACCTTAAAACCCCGCGCCTGCGGGGGCTGCTGGCGCTGAGTTGGAGCGCGGCCGCGCTCAGTTCGATGGTCATCGTCAACACGGTCGTGATCGTGCGCGGCGATCTTGGTCTTTCTGAAAGCGCCGTTGCCATCGCACTGGCCGGGTTCGGTGGCGGTTCGATGCTCGCGGCATTTGCACTGCCACGCCTTCTGGATCACATTCCAGAGCGTCGCGTCATGCTGGGTGGTGCATCATTGGCGACGGGAACCATGGCGATGGCAGCGCTGCTATCTGTCACTCTGCCGATGACATTAGGTTTGCTGACAACGACATGGCTATTGATTGGTTTTGGGTATTCCAGCATGCTGACGCCTTCGGGCCGCCTTCTGACCCGATCAGCCCACCCCGAAGATCGACCCGCCGTGTTTGCCGCACAGTTCACTCTGTCTCATGCTTGCTGGCTGGTGCTTTATCCCTTGGCCGGGTGGCTGATGACCCGCTTTGGCGTAACTGTGGCCATGGCCGGAATGGTAACTGCCGCGATTCTGGGTCTGGTATTTGTGCTCATTGCCTGGCCACGGCGCGAAGACAATGCGGTGGTCCATAACCATCCTGACCTTCCACAGGATCACCCCCACCTGTCTGGGCCAAAACCTCATGCGCATCCGATCATCATTGATGAACTGCATCCCCGTTATCCGCACCAGCCTTGAGCCCGAACACCAAACTACCCTAAACCGAGGCGAAGTTGCCTGAACCCGGAGCCGCAATGGACCAGCTTGACCGACGCATCATCGCCGCTTTGCAACACAATGCACGCGATTCGACGACCCTCATCGCCTCTAAGCTTGGCGTCGCCCGAACAACGGTGCATGAACGCATCAATCGAATGGAAGAGCGGGGCGTCATCGCTGGTTACTCGGTCGTCCTGCGCGAAACCGTAGACGCGCCACGGGTCCAGATTATCGTCCTGCTTGAAGTGCAGCAGAAAGAGACCACACGTATCATCAAGCGGCTTGAAGCTTATCCCGAGGTCAAACTGTGTTTGTCAATCAATGGCGAATTTGACCTGCTGCTTTCCGCCGAAGCGCCACGGATCGATGATCTTGATATTCTGGTCGACGAACTTGCGCGCATCCCCGGCGTATTGCGTACCAACACCAGTGTGGTTTTTGGCCGAAAGATTGATCGAAACTAAGGCGCGCTAACTCTCTGTAAACAGATGATTGGATAGCTTGGCCCGGACTGATTAGAATTCCGGACCGGCAGAATGCCAACTCAAAACCTACTAGTTTCCGCGCTCTTGGCGCAGGCCCTTCTGGCGCAGGCCGGATACGCATCGCCAACATCGGCGCTGTGTGATCAAGCGGCCCGGCGGGCTGCGCAGGCCGAAGGCGTCCCGCTCGATGTTCTCAAGGCAATTGCCCGCGTAGAAACAGGCCGCACGCAGAACGGATTACTGGAACCCTGGCCATGGACCGTCAATCGTGAAGGACAGGGATATTGGTTTGCCTCCGAGGTTGAGGCAAAGTCTTACGTGTTCGACATCTTCAAATCCGGTGTACGCAGCTTTGATGTCGGTTGCTTTCAGATCAATTATCGTTGGCATGGTAAGGCTTTTCGCTCGATCGACGCGATGTTCGATCCGGATGAAAACGCAACCTATGCAGCACGGTTTCTGGCCCAGCTTTATGCGGAACTTGGATCATGGCCTGCCGCTGCCGGGGCCTACCACTCGCGCACGCAGCACCTTGCGGCCTCATATTCTGATCGTTTTCAGACCGTCCTGGCGCAGCTGGATGGCTCGGGCACAGCCCACGAACGCGATCCATTCACAGCATCTGCCAGTCCGCTCATCCCGCTGAACGCTCATCCGGTCGGCCAGAACGCGCTGGGGTCACTGGTTCCCGAAACCTCTACAGCCACCGCCTTTATCGCTTTCAATTAGGAGCAGATAGTGCCCCGTATCGATCCGCGCACCTTGTTCTCTCCGACCATATTGCTGGCGCTGGCGCTGATGGCGGTCATCGTGATGATGATCCTGCCCATGCCAGCCTGGGTACTGGACGTGGGGCTGGCGGCATCCTTTGCGCTGGCGATACTGATCTTCACATTGACGCTGTTCATCGAACGGCCACTGGATTTCTCATCCTTCCCGACGATCCTGCTGGCCTCACTGATGTTGCGCTTGTCGCTGAACGTGTCCTCAACCAAGCTGATCATCGGTCAGGGGCACACCGGCACCAACGCCGCTGGTGACGTGATCGAAGGTTTCGCCCAGTTTGTCATGGGCGGCAGCATCTTTCTGGGCCTTGTGGTGTTTGGCGTTCTGCTGATCGTGAACTTCATGGTCATCACAAAGGGTGCGGCCCGCATGGCCGAAGTGGGTGCCCGGTTCGCGCTGGACGGGATGCCGGGCAAACAGTTGGCCATCGACAGTGACATGTCGGCTGGAGCCATCGATCACCAGCAAGCCAAAGAACGACGCGAGCGCGAGCAGCAGGAAGCCACCTTTTTTGGTTCGCTCGACGGCGCGTCGAAATTCGTCAAAGGTGATGCGATTGCCGGGTTGCTGATCACACTTCTCAACCTCGTGATGGGATTGGTCATGGGGGTCATCGTGCATGGGATGCCGGTATCGTCCGCCTTCGAAACCTACGCAATCCTGACCGTTGGGGACGGGTTGGTGTCGCAGATACCAGCAGTGATCATCTCGATTGCGTCCGCCTTGCTGTTGGCGCGTGGCGGTACGCAGGGTGCAACCGACAATGCGCTCTTCTCGCAACTTGGACGCCACCCGGCGGCGTTGAGCACCGTAGCGGTTCTGATGGTGCTGTTCGCCCTGGTGCCCGGTTTGCCGTTCTTACCGTTCATTCTTGGGGCGGGGGTGCTGGGCTATGCGGCTTATTCAGGTCTCAGAAAACGCCACGCCAGCGAGGCAGAGGCTCAGACCCCCGAGGCCGAGTCTGATACTCCGGTCTCGCAGGCTATCGGTGATATCCTGGACCTCGACGACGTTCACTTGGAATTCGCCCCTGATCTGGTCAGCATGGTGCTGAACCCCGGTACCGGCCTTGACGCGCGGATCGCCAACATGCGGACCTATGTCGCCTCAAGCTTTGGGCTTATCCTGCCCGAAATTCGATTGACTGACCGCGCCGATCTTCCGACCGGAACTTATGTGATCAAAGTACAAGGGGTCGAACAGGCGCGTGGTGTTCTGAATTCTGAACTCGTGCTCGCACTGGTACAGGACGGGCACGACTTTCTACCTGATGGCACCGATGTGACCGAACCCGTCTACGGTGCCCCGGCGCGCTGGATATTGCCCAAGGACCAGGAGGTCGCCGCACTGAATGGGGCCACCATCGTCACCCCTCCTGAAATTCTGGCGACCCATCTGCTAGAGATCATCAAACAGAATTTCTCGCGTCTTATGACCCTGAAATCCCTTCGCCGCCTGCTGTCCGAGATGACGCGGCTCAGCGATCCGACCCGAGCTGAAGCCAACCGCAAAATGCTGGACGAATTGATCCCAGACAAGGTGCCGATCGACACACTGCATG
This sequence comes from Ruegeria sp. C5, assembly GCF_056537605.1. Taxonomy (NCBI): domain Bacteria; kingdom Pseudomonadati; phylum Pseudomonadota; class Alphaproteobacteria; order Rhodobacterales; family Roseobacteraceae; genus Ruegeria; species Ruegeria sp. C5. The sequence goes on from NZ_JBQFRX010000009.1 coordinate 78,434, forward strand.
CTGTTCTGCGGCTGTTGCTAGACGAACGGGTCTCGATCCGAAACATGGCGCTGATCCTTGAAAGCGTGGCCGAAGCACGATTGACCACCACCCAGCCCGAAGGGATCTGCGAACTGGTCCGCCAGCGGCTGGGCTTTCAACTGGTTGCCGACATGAAGCGCGAGGACGGCTCGATCCCTCTGATCCAACTCGCGCCGGAATGGGAGGACACATTTGCCACCTACCAGATCGACGCCGCGAACGCAGGTATCGACGTGGCACTACCGCCCAACCTGTTCAATAAGCTGGCCGATGGAGTTGTCGATAGCGTCGCAAAATCAGCAGATCACGGGTTGTTCCCGGCGGTCGTAACCACGACCCGACGACGCAGATTGCTCAGTACCATTATGCACGCGCGCGGCGTCGCCAACCCCGTCCTGTCTTTTGAAGAGATCGGGCTTGAGGCGCGCCCCGCCTTGGTCGGAACGGTGCCCGCGTGATCTCAGTCCCGTTAGAGCTTTTGCCACATCTGGGGCAAAACCTGTGGCATCTGTTCGCCGTATTTCTTCGTGTGTCCGCATTGGTTTCGCTGCTACCGGCCTTTGGTGAACGCAGCGTCCCTGTGCGGGTCAAACTGGGCGTGGCAGTTGCTTTCACAATGATTGTCATTCCCGCCATACCCGCATCGGGTGTTATGCCGGGCTTTCACAAAATGATTGGATTAATCACCATCGAAGTCTTGATCGGTCTTATGCTCGGCATCGGGTTGCGCCTTTTTGTCCTTGCACTACAAACTGCAGGTTCAATCGCGGCGCAAGCGACATCCTTGTCTCAGATCCTGGGCGGAGCGGCCGCAGAACCTGTCCCGGCGATGGGGTATCTGCTGACGCTGGCCGGCTTGGCGCTGGCGGTATTGCTTGGCCTTCATATCCGTGCAGCGCAGTTCATGATCCACAGCTATATGCTGTTTCCGATGGGCGCGCTTCCAACGGCGCCTGATCTGTCGCAATGGGGCGTTGCGCAAGTCGCCCACAGCTTTGGACTGGCCTTTGCGCTGGCTATGCCCTTTGTCATCGCATCGCTGATCTACAACCTCGCACTGGGCGTAATTAACCGCGCCATGCCGCAGCTCATAGTCGCTTTTGTCGGTGCCCCAGCAATCACTTTCGCAGGCCTTTTCCTGCTTTTCGCCGGGGCACCATTGATCCTGGCAACCTGGTCTGACGCTTTGTTCGCGTTTCTCCAAAATCCTCTGGGAGGGCTGCGATGAGCGCATCAGACGACAGTGATAAGTCATTTGAGGCGACCCCGCAAAAGCTGGAAAAAGCCCGCAAAAAAGGCGAGGTGGCGAAGTCCAATGATCTGTCGGTGGTGGCTGCATACATGGGACTGCTCGTCGCACTTTTGCTCACGGGGCAATTCACGGCAGAGCATCTGGGGACTCTGTTCGTGGTCTTGATCGACCAATCAGATCAATTCGCAAGCTTGCTGACCGTCGGACCCGCGACATCCACCGTCGCTGGGATTCTGAGATCAACTCTGGCACCAATCGCCGCGTTGTTTATCGTTCCGGCAGTCGCGGTGTTGCTCAGCCTGATCGCCCAGCGCGCACTGATCTTCGCGCCGGAAAAGCTGAAACCACGCGGTTCACGCATCTCGATCGTCTCAAACGCAAAGAACAAGTTTGGCCGGGGCGGGTTGTTCGAATTCGCCAAGAGCTTTGTTAAATTGTTGATCTATGGAACATGCCTGACCCTATTTTTGCACACCCACCTGCCCAAGATTCTGACAGCCAGTGCAGCCGCCCCGAGATCCTCAATTCTGTTGATGATGAACTTACTCAGCCAATTTCTGTTTATCGTCATAATGATCGCGCTGGCGATCGGCATGATCGACTATTTGTGGCAACATGCCGAACACCTTCGCAAAAACAGAATGTCACGCAAAGAAATTCAGGATGAAACCAAGGATTCCGAGGGTGATCCGCACGTCAAACAGCAGCGTCGCCAACGCGCGCAGGACATAGCAACCAATCAGATGATGGCGGATGTGCCCAAGGCCGATGTGGTGATCGTCAACCCGACGCATTATGCGGTGGCGCTGAAATGGTCGCGAGCAAGTGGCAGCGCTCCGGTTTGCGTCGCCAAAGGGGTAGATGAAATCGCGGCAACAATCAGGGCCACGGCCGGAGACGCAGGCATTCCTATTCATTCCGATCCACCAACAGCACGCGCATTGCACGCGACCGTCGGGATCGGACAGGAAATTACCGAAGAATACTACCGACCCGTTGCAGCAGCTATTCGGTTTGCCGAAGCCATGCGCAAACGAGCGAAGGGCCAGGTCGGATGACGCAAGATCGCATAGACAACCTTTTGACCGTCGTCGAAGCTGTTTATCAACGGGAACACCAAAAATTGCACCCTTTGTTGCAGCGCGAAGCCCAGTTGCTTCAGCAATTGACGCGTCTGGATTCTCAATTAGCCGAAGTAAAATCGACGAGTTCACAGTCGGATGGCTATCAGGTCACCGGCACAGACCTGTTGTGGCACGGTTGGGAATCTTTGACACGGTGCAACCTGAACACCGAGTTGGCGCGCCTGCGATCACAAAAGCTTGCGGCAATGGAAGAATTGCGTGGGGCATTTGGGCGCAAACTGGCCGTTGCCGATCTGTCGCGCCGCCTGCAGGAACACAAGCGACGCGTGCGACAATCTAAGGCTCAGGATTCATAACCCCAACCCGTTCAGGTATCCTGTCGGCTGACACTCATGATCAGAACTTGCGAGACATCTTCGCCCAGATCCTTTCTCGCAACCTCCAGCAACGCATTGCGCAATGCCGTCAGGTTGTCTGACCGCGTGAATGCGCCGTCAAACCCGCCGATATTGGCGTGATCAAACAGAACTTGCAGAAACCGGTCCCTTAATTTTGGCTCGATCTCATAAAACGCTTCGGCAATCCCCGGCCTCACCTCAAGGCTGAGGGACATGGTGACGAGCGCCGATATCTCGTCCTCGGAAACCACGGGGACCACGAACTGTTTGGTGAGTTTCAGATACTCATGTGTTTCTGATTGATCATCTTTGCCGGGTTTAGTTTTGTTTTTCTTGTCTTCATTGGGTTTTTGCCCAGCCTCCGCAAGATCTTCAGCTTCCCCGGAAGGGGACAATAGGATCCGGGCGCCCGCACCGGCAGCCAGGCCGAAAACCAGAAAAACGATCGGTAGTAGTTTTCCCATAAGCGCGGCCCTCAGAAAGGTAGCAAGGTATCAAGTATCTGTTGTCCATAGCGTGGTTGCTGCACATCCGTGATCTGCCCGCGGCCACCATAAGACACCCGCGCTGACGCGATCTTGTCATAGGTGATTTCATTCTTGCGCGAGATATCTTCGGGGCGGACATAACCCGAGACCAGCAGTTCCCGAAGTTCGAAATTCACCCGCAGTTCTTGCGATCCAGAAATCGAAAGCACACCGTTTGGCAACACGTCGACGACCGTTGCCGCCACGCGCAAGGTCAATTTTTCTTTGCGTTTGACCGATCCCTTCCCTTTGCTGACCGAAGCCGAGTCAATTGAAACGGCATCATCAAGTGAGGCCCCTTCAGGTAGTCGTTCACCTGCACGCTGCGGCAAGCCGAAGAGTTCCGGCACTGCAAGGCTTTCCGACCCCGCGCGCGATCGATTGGTATCGTTGGAAATTTCGGCCTTTTCATCCAGCTCGATCACGACCGTTAGAATGTCCCCTTTTTTCATCGCGCGCTGATCCCCAAGCAAAGAATGCTGCCCACCGCTCCACAAAGAGGACTGGTCGACCGTTCGCTGCGGCTGGCTGTGCAGCGGAAGCCCGGGCCACAGCATGGCAACATGTTCGGGCGATTCCGTGTTTGGTGTCAGGCTGGGCGGCTTGCCAAGGTGGTCCAATCGTCCACACGCCGCAACACTCAGAACGACAAATAGCAGGGGTTTCGAAAGGCTCGGCATCATTTAACCTCAATTTGTCCATCGGGACGGATTACGCCCGTTACTGTTGTGCGAGACGCCAGATTCATGACACGGATACGCTCGCCTGCTGCGCCCCGGCCCAACGCGCGGCCTTCGGCAGTGATCGATAGCGCGATGTGATCGAACACCAGCGTCACCAGATCGTTTCGGTCCACGATCGCAGGCGGACCGACATCGGCAGGGCGGATTGGCCGACCTGGATAAAGCGCAACACGTGCCTCCTGACCGATAAGATCCTCTGGCCTACGAACCGCCCCATTGACCTCAGTGGTTTTGATTTCGAGGTCGGATGAGACAATGACCTCTTTGGCGCGGATCGTGCGGGTCGGCACAACGATCTCGGCCAAGCTTGGCATCGGCATCATGCATAGTATGAGGGTTAACAGGCGCATCACCGGACCTGCGTGGTCGCGCCCATCATCTGGTCGACGGCGGAAATAACTTTGGCGTTCATTTCATAGCCACGCTGCGCTTCGATCAGTTCCGTGACCTCGCGCACCGCATCGACAGAGCTGTCCTCAAGATAACCCTGCCGCAATGTGCCCAGCCCATCTTCGCCCGGGGTGCCGACCACCGGTGCACCCGAGGCTTCGGTTTCCTTGAAGAGGTTGCTACCAATGGCCTCAAGACCCTTGGCGTTCGAGAAGCTGGCCAGCGTAAACTCGCCCAGCAACTGCCCCTCGGCCGTATCATCGAAATAGGCATAGACCTCACCCGCCGCATTGATCGAGATCGATCTGGCATCGTCTGGAATGGTAATTTCAGGGGCAACGGCAAAGCCATCAGAAGTTACGATCAGACCTTCGGCCGAACGTTTCAGGCTTCCGTCTCGGGTAAAGGCGGATTGGCCATTCGGCATGGTGACCTCAAGGTAACCCCGCCCTTCGATGGCGACATCCAGATCACTGCCCGTTGCCGAAAGCCCGCCCTGTTCCAGCTGTACGGTGACGGCGGCAGGGCGCACGCCCAACCCCAACTGAATACCTGTCGGAAGGACCGTTCCATCCGAGGCATTGACCGCCCCGGCGCGCGCCATCTGTTGATAGTGCAGATCGGCAAACTCGGCCCGGCGGGTGTTGTAGCCGGTTGTATTCATATTCGCGAGGTTGTTTGAAATTGTCTCAACCCGCATCTGCTGTGCGGTCATGCCCGTAGCCGCGATCTTCAATGCTCGCATGTCGTATTCTCCTTCCGGTAATCAGCGCATCAATGCCTTAAGCGCCCCGCGAACCCGTTCGTCTTCGGCCTCAAGAAAACTCTGCCCGAGCTCGTAGGCCCGCTGAATTTCAATCATCCGGGTCACCTGACCAATGGCATTGACATTGGATCCTTCGAGGAACCGATGCAGCACGACCGGCTCGTCCACCGGGTCCACCTGCCCGCCTGCACGGAAATGTGTGCTTCCTTCGCGCACCAGGTTTTCGGGATCGGCGACGTTGTAGACACCGATCTGGCTCAGAAGTTGTCCATCGACGCTCATCGTGCCGTCGCTGCCAACATCGATCGTTGCGGCGTCGGGCGGGACAAAGACCGACGCGCCATTGCTGTCCAGAACCCGGTGCCCGTCCATCGTCACCAGATCGCCCTCAGCATTGGGTGAGAAACTGCCGGAACGCGTCAGGCGGTTCCCAGCGGGCGTTTCGATCATAAAGAACCCGTCCCCTTCGATGGCAAAGTCGAAGGCCCCGCCTGTCTCGGTCAGCACACCTTGTTGCAGAGAAGTGTTTCGAACCTGCGCACGGCTGAGCGATAGTGAAGGATTGCCCGGCATATCCCGGACGAATTCGGAGAACACCAGCCCCTGCTGACGATACCCGGTCGTGTTGGCATTGGCGATATTGTTGGCCACCATTCGCATCTCATCCATGAGACCGGATTGGCGGGACAAGGTGACATAAGCGGTGTCCATTAGCGACCTCCGGCAATAAGCGGGACCAATGTCCCGGTAAAAAACGTAACAAGGGTCTGGGTCATGAAGCCCATCGACATCCAGAACACGACCACGATTGCAATCAGCTTAGGCACGAAGGTCAGGGTCATCTCCTGAACCGAGGTCAGCGCCTGAAACAAACCAACTGTAAGGCCCGAGATCAGCGCCACCGCCAGGATCGGAACCGACGTGATGACTGCAACCCAAAGCGCCTGGCGCACGATGTCGTAGAACAGACCTTCGCTCAGCATCGTTCAGACCGGCATCCGCAAGATTTCCTGATAGGCTTCAACGACTTTGTTCCGAACGATCACAGCCGTTTCCACTGCCAACTCTGTCTGCGCCAGCGCCTGAACCAAAGCGTGCGGGTCGGCCTGCCCAACCATCGAGGATTGCGTCACTTGCTCGCTTTGTTTCAGCGTCGCCACGAAATCCTGAAACGAGGATCGCAGCCCTTGCGCTGTCCCCTGATGTTCGGGGTCGGCCTGCGTTGCAGGGCGCGCACCCGTATAATTCTGTGCGGCGGTAAGTGAGCGAACATCCATTCTGGTATTCCTTTATTTTCGGAGTAGATCCATCAGACTTGATGACATCTGCCGGGTCTGGTCGAACATCTTGAGGTTGGCTTCATAGCTGCGCTGCGCCTCTCGGGCGTCTGCTATTTCGATCATCAGATCGACGTTTGATCCTCTGTAATGGCCAGTCTCATCAGCCATAGGGTGGCCAGGATCATAAATTCGGCTCAGGTCGCGACGATCGAGTTTGACGCGCCCCGCCTGAACCATCTCTTTTCCGTCCCGTTCGACTGTCTCAAACGGGACTGTCTTACGCCGGTATCCCGGCGTATCGGCGTTCGATATGTTCTCGGACACATGACGCAACCGCGCTGCTTGTGCACGCAGTGCGCTAGCCGACGCGTCCAGCGAGTAGGAAAAATCGCTCATCGTGAATTCCCCTATGCCCGGCCCAGGCTCGTGCGCAGCACACCGATTGAAGACTTGTAGATCGCTAATGCCCGGTCATGTTGTCGCTTGACCTCGACAGCTTTCAGCATCTCTTCTTCCAATGAAACACCATTGCCATTCGGATCGCTCGAAGCCGCGACCGTGAATTCAGCCCAAGGCTGAGCGCGCACATCACCATTCAGATGACCCGTCTGAGTCGCGGTCATCGCGACCTCTCGGCTCGTGTTTTCAAACGCTGTCTGGAATGCTTCAATATCGCGGGGCTTGTATCCCGGCGTATCCGCGTTGGCCATGTTGCGCGCAACAACCGCTTGCCGTTGTCCGGCATGGGCTGCCATTGCGTACGCAGTCTTAAAGACGTTCAGGTCATTGAACATCGGGGCTTCTCCCTCGATCAATTTCAATCAAGGCTTAACCCCGATTCCTTTAGAAACCGTTTTCAACAAATCTATTTGGAGGACCTGCGATGGCCGATCTCGATCCGATGCGTCTGAAATGCGAATTCGATAGGATGTCGGCGGTACACCATATCGGGCGTGTGACCGGTGTTGCGCGCGGCGTGGTTGAAATCGATGGTCTGACCGCCCAAGCCCGGATCGGGGATCATCTGACGCTGCGCCGACAAAAAGGCCCGGACCTGCCGGGCGAGGTCCTGCATGTCGAATCAGGCGCGATCCATATGCTGCCAGCCTCCGCACCCGATGGCGTAAGCCTGGGGGATCAGGTCTCTCTCGACCAGATGCCTGCCTTTGCGCCCGGAATGCATTGGCTTGGGCGGGTGATCGATCCGTTTGGCAAACCTCTGGACGGCAAGCCCCTGCTGCCTGGCACGCTTAAACGTGACCTTATGCAGGCCCCGCCAACTGCGGTATCGCGCAAGCCGCTGGGCGGTCGTATGGAAACCGGGTTGGCCATCCTCAACACGATGCTGCCCATTGTCCAGGGTCAGCGAATCGGCCTGTTCGCTGGTTCAGGCGTTGGCAAATCGACGCTTCTGGCGACGCTTGCCCGCTCAGTCCAGGCGGATGCTGTGGTCGTTGCATTGGTGGGCGAACGCGGGCGCGAAGTGAATGAGTTTGTCGAGAACGCCCTGGGTGCCGAAGGTCTGAAACGATCCGTCGTCGTGGCCGCAACCTCGGATCAATCGGCCCTGATACGCAGACGGTGCGCATGGTCGGCCATGTCGGTGGCGGAATACCTGCGGGATCAAGGGTTAAACGTTCTGTTTCTGGCCGATTCAGTTACTCGTTTTGCCGAAGCGCATCGCGAGATTGCCGCCGCAATGGGTGAGGCCCCATCGCTACGTGGCTACCCGCCATCGGTCACGCCGCTGATTGCAAACCTGTGCGAACGGGCGGGTCCCGGAACTGCCGATCAAGGTGACATCACCGCAGTCTTCAGTGTTCTTGTCGCGGGTTCTGACATGGACGAGCCCATTGCGGACATTCTGCGCGGCGTCTTGGACGGACATGTCGTGCTGAGCCGAGACATCGCCGAACGCGGGCGCTTCCCAGCGATTGACCTCAGCCGATCCGTATCACGCAGCCTACCAGGTGCGGCGACCGCAGATGAGAACCAGTTGATTACAGAAACCCGCAAGCTGGTCGGCAGTTATGAGCAATCTGAGGTGATGATCAAAGCCGGTCTCTATGCCGAAGGAACAGATCCTTTGTTGGATCGCGCCGTCCGGGTCCACGAAGAGCTAGATAGCTTTTTTGCGAAGGCCGATCCCGATGGTATCGAAAACAGCTTTAATCGATTATCTCTGGTTTTAAGGCGCGCTGGTGTAAACCCGGTGTCGCAGTCTTAGAATTCAGAACAGTTTTAAGTGTTAAGCCCACCTTAACACCTGCCCTGCTAGGCCAGTAGGCGGGTGAATAGAAGGTGGTGGAGATGGGTGCGCAATCCAATGCGGCGCCAATCATCATCAAGAAGAAACGTGTATCGGGTGGCGATGCTCACCACGGTGGTGCGTGGAAGGTCGCGTATGCGGACTTTGTCACTGCCATGATGGCGTTCTTCATGTTGATGTGGCTGCTGAATGCAACGACCGAGACGCAACGCAAGGGTCTGGCGGATTATTTTTCGCCCACGATACCGGTCAATCCGGTCTCGGGCGGTGGCGATGGTGCCTTCGGCGGTGACAACATGTTTTCGGAAAAAACCATGGTTATGGATGGATCAGGTGCCAGCAATCGGAACCCCACCGAGGCGAAACAGGCGCGCGGATCAACCGGCGTGGATGCGAAAGGCGGCGGTAAGGGTGCGTTCGAAGATTTCTCGTCGCTCGAGGCGCAGTTGCTGGGGCGCGCTGGGGAAAGCCTGGTGTCCGATAAGATGCGCAAGCACATCGTGACCCGCGTCACCGACGAAGGGCTGGTGGTCGAGCTGTTCGCCACTGAGGATCAACCGTTGTTCGAATCGGGGACAGACACGCCAACCCAAATGATGCGCGCGCTGACACTTTTGGTAGCGCGGTCTTCTGATCTGGTGACAAACGCAATCGCGGTTGAAGGGCATGTGCGGTCTGCGCCCGTCGTGTTGGCGAATAACCCGGTCTGGGATCTGTCGACCGCGCGGGCGCAAAGCACCCGCCAACTGCTGCAGAACAAAGGCATCCAGCCACAGCGGTTGGACCGCGTGACTGGGCACGCGGACCGAGAGCTTTCGGATAAAAACCCCATGGCGGTACGCAATAATCGGATTGAGATCATCTTTTTACGCAACCCTTAGGGGGTAAAGGATAGACAGCATTTTAGCTGTTAGCCGGCTGTTAAGGGCCAGTGCGGTACGTGTTGCATCAACGAATGACGCAACAAAAGGGCGTACCGATGACCATATCCTCTTCGCTGAATGCCGGTGTGGCAGCGTTGAAGGCCAACGCCAACAGGCTGGCCACGATCTCTGACAACATCGCCAATTCATCGACATTTGGCTATAAAAGGGTCGAGACCGACTTTCACTCCATGGTCACATCTGGTCAGGGCGGCAGCTATTCGGCAGGCGGGGTCAGAACCACCAGCCAACGCCTGATAGATCAGCGCGGATCGCTGGTAACCACCAACAATTCAACCGATCTGGCCGTGCGCGGCAGAGGCATGCTGCCTGTCCGTCCCAGTTCGCAGATCGCGTCAGGTTCAAATGAGATGCTGCTGACCACGACAGGCTCATTCCGCACCAATGAGGAGGGGTATCTTGTCACACAATCCGGCCTTGTACTTCTTGGCTGGCGTGCCAATCCAGATGGCTCGATCCCCAGCGTCCCGAGGGATACGCCCGCCGCTCTGGAACCCATTCAGCTAAGCGTTAATCAACTTTCGGGCGCCCCCACAACATCCATGAACCTGCGGATGAACCTGCCTGCAACAGCGACCGACGCCGGTGCTCCGGGTGACACGCAGCCCTTGTCGGTCGAGTATTTTGACAATTTGGGCAAGTCTGAAAGCGTCGATATCGAATTGGTCCCCACCGTTCCTGCAACCGGCAGCAGCAATGAATGGACCATGACCTTGCGCGATTCGGCCTCGGGCGGCGCTGTCATCGGAGAATATACCCTGACCTTCACCGATAGCCGTACAGCCGGTGGTACACTAGCCAGCGTCACCGCCGTGACCGGCGGTGCCTATGACCCGGCAAACGGCAGCGTTGTCGTCAACGTCGCCGGCGGACCGATGGAGATCAACATCGGCCAGATCGGCGATGCGGACGGCATTACACAGCTTTCCGATACCTTTGCTCCGGTTTCGATCACACGCGATGGTTCGGCCGTTGGCACGATGACAAGCGTACAGGTTGATGAGAACGGCTATGTCTATGCTTTCTATGATACTGGGGTCAGCCGCCGGATGTTCCAGATTCCACTGGCCGATGTGCCGAATCCAAACGGTCTGACGGCGTTGGACAGTCAGACCTATGCCCCCTCGCGCGACAGCGGCACCTTTTTCTTATGGAACGCGGGTGAAGGTCCGACAGGAGATCTTGTTTCTTTTGCACGCGAGGAATCGACCACCGATGTCGCCACCGAGTTGACCTCAATGATCCAGACCCAGCGGGCCTACTCCTCAAGCGCCAAGGTCATTCAGACTGTGGATGAGATGCTGCAGGAAACCACCAATATCAAACGCTGATATGATGATTGATCAACGAAAGGGATGCGTCCGATGAATATGTCGACAGCACTGAACAACGCTCTGGGCGGGCTGAGCGCAGCCAGCCGTGGTGCGGCGGTGGTTTCAGGAAACATTGCCAACGCGTTGACCCCGGGATATGCCCGCAGATCGCTTGAACTGGCGACCAGCACAGTTTCCGGTAATGGCGTTCGTGTCGTTGGTATCACCCGGCACCAGGATCCGGTACAGATCGCAAACCGCCGTGCGACCGATGCAGACCTGATGGCAGCCAAAACCGTGGCGCAATTTCATTCAGGTTACGAGAAACTGTTGGGGGCAGCCGACGATGCCACTTCGATCTCGGCCAGACTGGCCCAATTCGAAAGCAGTCTGATTACAGCTGCAAGCCTGCCCGGCTCAGCCCAACGGCTGGATCAGGCTGCCCGTGCAGGCGGTACATTGAGCACAGCGCTCAATACAGCGTCCGAAGGGGTGCGGCAAATGCGATCCGATGCGGATCGCACGATAGGCAAACAGGTCGATACGCTGAATCAGACTCTGAAAGACATCGAGAAACTGAATGCTCGTATCCCCGCTGTCCGCAATTCGGGCGGTGATATTGGCGCGCTGTTGGATCATCGTCAGATTCTGGTCGATCAAGTCAACGAGTTGGTGCCTGTCAACGCGATCGCGCGCGATAATGATCAGATTTCCCTCTATTCCGATGGCGGGTTGATCCTGCTGGAAGGAACTGCGGCCGAGTTTTCGTTCTCGACCACAGGCGATACCATGCCGCATATGACCGTTGGTAACGGGTTGTTGTCCGGGCTCGAGATCAACGGCCGACCCGTTCGCGTGAGCGGAGAGTTCGCCCAAATCCGAGGCGGCGCATTGATGGCCCAGTTCTCGGTCCGCGACGAACTGACCGTCGAAGCGCAAGCCGATCTGGACGCCGTCGCCCGCGACCTGATCGAGCGCTTTGAAACCACCGGGTTGGACCCGACCGCTGCCGCGACCGATCCGGGCGTCTTCACGGATAACGGCAGCCGCTTTGATCCGGTTTCTGAAACCGGTCTTGCGTCGCGCATCTCACTAAATGTTGTGGTCGACCCGGATGCAGGGGGTGACAGCTGGAGATTACGTGCGGGTCTGGGGGCATTGACCCCCGGTGCGCCGGGTGATGCCAGCCAGTTGCAAGCTTTTGGGGCCGTTCTGACCGACTCGCGCCCGGCCCCCAGCGTAGAGTTTGGGACAGGCACGATGCGCGCGGCGGAGATCGCCGAGGCGTTGCTTTCCAAAGCCGGGGCAAACGCACACACAGCTGACCAGCGCAGCAGTTTTGCAGCAAACGCGCAGCTGGAAATGCAAAAAGTCGTCGCGGAGCAAGGTGTTGACAGTGACGCGGAACTGCAGCGCTTGATGCAGATCGAGCAGGCCTATGCCGCAAACGCACGCATCGTCGCCGTCGTGGATGAACTGATGGATACCCTGTTGAGGTTATGAACATGACACTGAATTCGATCGGGGATCTGGCCCGCGGCCTTACCCTCAGAACTCGCAGCGCCGAGATCAAATCACAAATCGAAACACTGTCGTATGAGATGTCCACCGGCAAGGTGCAGGATATCTCGGGTCGTCTGGGTGGTGATTACTCGCACCTACTGGATCTAGATCGCAGCCTGGAACGGTTGGACGCGCTTTCCATCGCCACCGCCGAGGCGCGGCTATTCACGGACGCAATGCAATTGAGCCTGACAACGCTAAGCGGCTCGGTCGCCGAGATGTCAGCGTCGCTGCTATCATTCGGTACGGCGAACCAGACCGTGACACATGAACAAGCATCGGTTCAGGCACGAAATGAGCTCGACACAATGATCTCAGCCCTGAATACGCGGGCGGGAGGGCGCAGCCTGTATTCCGGAACGTCGACTGACGTCTCACCTCTGCCCTCCGCTGAAACATTATTGACAGCGCTGCAGGCCGAATTGACAGGGCTGTCCTCCCTAACAGATATCCAACAGGCCGCTGAGGATTGGTTCAACGACCCCGCCGGATTTGATGCGGTGATGTATCAAGGTGGCACAGACACCTTGGCTCCGATGCAGATTTCCGAGAACGAGCGGATCACTCTTCCGATCACTGCGACAGACCCCGCGCTCAAGGACGCTTTGCGCGATGTTGCGGTTGCGGCTCTGGCCACAGATGATGCGCTTGGATGGACACCTGATCTACGAACCGCATTGTTCACGCAGCTTGGTGTTGAGTTGGCCAATACACAGGATGCGACGGTCAATTTGCGCGCCCAGGTCGGCGCGGCTGAGGCGCGTGTGGAGCAAGCCGCAACGCGCAACGCCGCCGCAAAGACCAGCGCTGAGCATGCGCGCAATGCGTTGATCGCTGCAGATCCCTATGAGACTGCGGCACAGTTGCAAACCGTGCAGTTCCAACTGGAGAGTCTGTATTCCGTGACCGTTCGCAACGCCAACCTGTCACTGGTGAATTTCCTGAGATGAAGATACTCGTATTCCTTTTGATAACCTTACCCTGCATTGCCAATGCGGGGGCCATACGCCTGAAAGATCTGGTGGATTTCGACGGTGTCCGCGGCAATGATCTGGTTGGCTACGGCCTTGTGGTTGGCCTGAATGGCACCGGCGACGGCTTGCGCAATTCTCCGTTCACCGAAGAGATTATGTCCAACATTCTCGAACGGCTGGGTGTAAACGTGAATGGCGAGGATTTTCGCCCCAAAAACGTCGCCGCCGTATTGGTCACCGCCACCCTACCACCCTTCGCGCGCGTCGGCGGTCAGATTGACGTCACCGTCTCTGCCATCGGAGATTCCAAAGGACTTCTTGGGGGGACATTGATCATGACACCCCTGAATGCAGCAGATGGTCAGATTTATGCCGTGGCGCAAGGGACAGTGCTAGCCGGAGGCGCTGCGGTTGAAGGCGAAGCAGCGTCGGTTGTAAGCGGGGTGCCGACATCGGGCGTCATACCCTCGGGCGCGCGTGTGGAGCGCGAGATCGATTTTCAGCTTGCTGATTTGACTCAACTGAGGCTGGCGCTGAGAGAACCGGATTTCACGACCGCAAGCCGCATTGAGGCCGCCATCAACAGAGAATTCAACCGCGCCGTCGCACTCATGCGCGATTCCGGCACTGTGGAGTTGAGCATTGAGGCGACGCGGGCCGTATCAACCGCGCATGCCATTGGACGTATTGAAAACATTCTGGTCGAACCCGAAAGCAAAGCCCGCGTCGTGGTGGATCAAAGATCGGGCACAATTGTCATGGGTCGGGACGTCAGGATTTCACGCGTCGCGGTATCGCAGGGCAACTTGACCCTCACAGTCGAGGAAGCCCCGATTGCAGTTCAGCCAAATCCGTTTGCGCGAGGCGAAACAGTCGTTGTTCCGCGCACCTACGCTGGGATCGAAGAGGAAGAAGGAACGGGGCTTGCAGAAATCCCCGAGGCAACCACCTTGTCCGAAGTGGTCGCCGGGTTGAACGCCTTGGGCGTGTCGCCACGCGATATGATCGACATCCTGAAAACCATCAAGGCTGCCGGGGCGCTTCATGCTGAGTTCATCGTGAGATGAGCAGTCAGACCACGGCGCACGCCTTTTGGCGTACCACTTTACTTTGATTTCCAACTGTCCAGCCAGCGGCGAAAGCCCTTGCGCTTTTCATCTATTGCATCACCAGCGGCGTAAAGACCATCTTCCATGTTCTCCAAAACAGGATCGATCTTCTTTTGCCGAAACCGCCGCCAGCGAACCCAAATGGCCCAAACCAGCGCAGCAAGCACAGTCAGGAAGATAATATTGAACCAGGGGATGATGCGGACATCCGGCCCCTCGACATGCCGGATGAAAATTGCGTTGGGAAAAATCGACATGAATTCATTCCGCCAGCCGTAGTGCGTTACGACCACCCAATCGGGGTTATCTTTGGTCGACTTGGCATCGTTGGCCTCGGTGTAAAGGTTCGCAGTGTCGAACTTGAAATAAGGCGGCCAGCCCCAACCAGTGTCTTCGTTGCGATAGACAATCGGCTTCCCGTTGGCGCGTACGGCCTGAATGAACTGTACATCGCGGTTTGACAGGCTGGTGGATTGATCTTCAGGCTCGGACCAGAAGATCCGCGTCCAGTCCGTCAGGTCCTGACGTTCCTCATAGGTGTTGACGATCCGCACCACATCGTGCTGCGGTAGGGAATACTGCAAGATCACGGCGATCGTGCCCCAGAAGATGATAATGAACGCCCATTTCACATAGGCCATGCCTTAACCCTCACATGTAATTCACGATGTAGATCAGCGCGCCAATCGCCACCCAAGGTACAATATAGACACCCAAAATCAGTTTGCGCCGGAATGAGTTGTCGTAGACGTGCAAACCACGCGCAACAAACGCTTCTTTGTTACCGGTTTTGCCCTTTTCGTCCCACCACGTCTCCAACTTTCGCCGCCTAACTCCTCGCGAGTAAAAGGACAGCGCGAAATAGGCAATCGTCTGGATCACCAGCAGGATCAGAAACAGGCGCATCGCTCCGAACATCTTAATCTCTCCTGACCGCGCCCCAAGGGCCGACCCGTGCGATCACTGTTTCGCTGACCCGGTCATTGCCGGTCATATCCGGTTCATGACCAAATAGAGCCGCCCGCGCACCAGCCTTGTCCACCTGATACTCGCGGGCAAGGAAGTCGGCAACATAGGCTTTTTTGGTCTCGGGCCAGGTCCTGTAAGTACTATAAAACAATTCCTTGTGGCAGATGAACATCTGCCGCGGATCCAGCGGAGCCAATTCGGTCAACAGCATATTCACCAGATCGCGGTTCGGCGTATCGGCTGCGCGCAATGTGTAGAAATAGGCGGGATGATCCGAGGTGATGCGTGGCCAGCGCCCACCATCCGTCGCCCAGCGCAACAGTTGTGCGAGGCCGTGGTACGCCTCGGGTAGGCGATCGGCGTGATTGCGGGCCAGTCGTCGCATATCGCTGCGATCCAGCCCGCTCAGATCAACATCTGCGTCAGCAGCCGCAGCAATGGTCAGAAAGTCCATTTTCTGTTGCAGGATCGCGGCAGCATCCACGCCGCGCGCCTTAACGATAGGTTCAACCAGATCGTTGTAGTCGAGAAACTTGGCAATCTGGTTCCGCTGCGACGGGTCAAAAATGTATTTGATCGGCATATCGTCGGGCTTTTCGCCTATGCAAATCGCCGCCGGGTGATCCATATCCGGGAACAGGTAGAGCCCGCCAAAGTGTGCCGTCCAGAAATTACGCTGCTCGAATGCGGTGTGGCGCAGGCGGACGGGGTTGCGGGTGACGTCGCCGGTTTCCTTGGCCGTTTCGATCATCTTTGCGATCAGCACATCGTCGAACCATGCATCCTCTTCGGTTTTGAAGCGTTCGACCATGCCCGCTAGCTGCTGGGCTTTGCGCAGGGTGCCGCCCACGGTGTCGGCCTCGATCTCGATCTTGCTTAGGTTCAACAGGTCGCGCGGGGTGGTGAGTTTGATGACCGAGTTCACCAGCTCTCCGGCCACCGCATCGGTGGCGGTTAGAGCAAACAGCTGCGCCTCGTTCATCTCGATGAACTCACGCAGGATATCGCGCGAGGTCGAGAACTTGACGTTCAGAAGGGGCGCGCGTTTCTGCTCGGTCGTCAGCAGGATGAACTGCCGGTTGATCCCGTTGGGGTTGAGATAAAGCTCGTCCTCCAGCTCCATCCCCACCTCTGGCGAATAGCCCGAGATATCGACATGGAAATCCGTCAGCGCCGTGGTCTTGCCCGCCAGATGCTGCAGTGCGCGGTTATATCGCTCGACTAAGGCCGGGCTGGAGATGTGGACGAGGTTGCCGAACATCAGGCCTTTTTCGATGAGGCGGATCATAACAATTGCCTTCCCGCGCAACGGTAGCGATGCGCCCGGCCTGAGGGTGGGTGCGGAACGCGCCCGCCCTGGGGGCCGGGTCGGGCGCGTCGCGGCTGCGCCGCGATATCACTCTCAAACAGAAACCTGTGCTCCAAGAATTCGAAACTCATGCTCGCAGTCCTTTTGCAAATGCAAAAATGATCGCGAAACCAAGGGGTACTGCAATCAACCAGAACTGTAGCTGAAAATAGACCATTACATCTGCGGGATTTGCGTTGCCAACGTCCACGGCAAATCGGTCGACAAAAAAATCCATCAAAGTGTAGCTGGTAAGAATTGCCAGAACAGCGCAAACCGCGCCATATACGAAGAAAGGAAGAAAACATTTCTTTCCGCTTTCTTTAGCCGCACGAGATGCTCGATAGGCTCGGAACCCTATTGGAATAGCAACCACAGTGCTCAGTAGAAGAGGCAGACCTATAGCGATCAAATAATTCACCCCTTTCCCTCCAGATACCGCCGCTTGGCCTCTTCCATCCGACCCATCTCACGCACGGCGTTTTCGATGGCGACCTCGTCACTCTTGTCGGCATAGCGGAATTCGCTGTCGGCGTAGCGGTTGATCTCCTGGATTACCATTTCCACCGTGATCGGCTGGCGCAGGTCGTCGATCATCGCCTTCTTGATGTCGTAGTCGCGGAACAGGAACAGGTCGGGGTTTTCCATCCACTCGTCGGGCAGTTCGAAATCCATCGCGCGGACCTTGACCGCGTCGGTGATGTTCTTGATCGCACGGCCGGTGAACCGCTCATCCGCCTGCTGGATCGCCTTGAGGTAGGTGCCCAGCTTGGCAATCGTGTCCATCTGGCCGATCTCGCCAGACACCCGGTCATAGACCTGCAGCAGGGCATCCTCATGTGGACGGGAGTGGCTTTCAAAACTGGCGGCGACGGCCTTTTTGATCTCCTGCGCGGCATAGGCTTCGTGTTCACCCAGCGGGATGTCGTGGTTACGGCCCATCAGCAGGTGTAGGATGTCAATGTAATCCTCGCGCGTTTGCGGCCCATCCACCAGGAACCGCGCGCCCGCCCGCTGGCGCAGGGCGTCGTCCACATTCTCGGGGTAGTTCGAGAACATGCCAAAGGTGCAATTACCGCGCACGACGGTGTTGGCCCCGGCAAAACTCTCCATCAGAACGGCGGTGATTTCCAGTTGCCCGGCTGACGACTGCCGATCGCCGCGTTTGCCCGCAAGCTGGTCGATATCGTCGATCGTGCCGAAACCGATGACCGAGGGGTCGATGATCGTGTTGATAAAGGCCTTGGCATTCTGGCCGGATTTGCCCTGATAGCTGTCGATATTATCGGTGCTCAGGTTCTGGTAGCGGAACGGATAGCCCGCGTTCTGGCAATAGTCGTTGATCAGCCCGGCCATCATCTGGATCAGCGTGGTCTTGCCGGTGCCCGGTTTGCCATCACCCATGAAGGTAAAGATGAACCCGCCAAGCTCAGCAAACGGGTTCAGACGGCGGTCGAAATCATAGGCCATCACCATCTTGGCCAGCTTCATCGCCTGATATTTGGCGATATGGTTGCCGACCACCTCGTTCGGTTTCTTGAACGTCATGGTCAGGGTGGTGGATTTGGCCTTTGATGCCGGTTCGAAGCCCCGGATGGTCAGATCATCTGCCTCGATATGCCAAGCGGCACTCTGGAACGGTGCCAGATGGCCTGCGGACTGGGCGCGTAGAGCGACCTTTTCCAACAGTTGCTCGGCATAAGCGCTGGTAGCCGCGATCAGGTGGGCATCATCGGGGGCGTGTTTGGCAAGGGTCTGGTCCAACTCCCACAGCGCGCCGTGCAAGGCGAGTTGGCCGTTGTCGGTCAGGACCTCTTCGATCTCACCGATATCGACAGTGGTCTCTCCCAGATGCGAGGAGATCAAGTACGCCAGCGCATTGCCGAAGGTGTGCGAGGTGATCAGAGCCTCGGCAGTCAGCAGTTCCGAGAATTCGGTCTTGCGGGCGGCAGGTAGATCTCCGGCCAAATTCGCGCGCTTCAGATCCGCCAGCGGAGTCTGTTCCGCATAAGCCTCGGCCACGGCCAGAGCGATTGCGATGGCACGTCGTATCGCCTGTTGCAAAGTCGCCTGTGGCGGCGAGACCAGAGTATCCCCGTCATCTGACGCTTCGATCCGTTCGACTAGATGCACCCCGTCCCTGCGGGCAGTACGGCGTGTCACCAGACCCGGCGTCGTCGACCGAAACCGCCGCCCGGTAGAGACACCAGGGGATCGTTCGACAGTCGTTTCAACCGCTTTGGCAATACGCGGAGCGTGCTCGAAACCGCTCAGCAAAGCGGTCGCTGCCGGATAGTGCTTACGAATGTCGTCTTCGCGCAATTCCATCTGATCTGACGTCAAACTCATGTTTTTCCTCGCAATGCCGGGCAGAAGCCCGGCCTACTCTTATCACGTAGGGCGGGCTTCAGCCCGCCTCTGGTCTCAATATCTCAACACCTGTCCGGCCTTGCTGACCACGAACTTGCGCACATCGGCAAAACCCGGCGGATTGCGTTCGGCCAGCACCTGAAACGGACGCTGGGGCAGGATGATCGACCGCTGGGTACGGGTAGCGCCGGTTTCGGCCCCCTGCCCGCCGAACGGATCCAAGGCAAAAACCTCGCGTTCGACGGTCGAGAACCATCCGGCCCGCTCTTCGATCACATCTTCGCTTTCCAGCTCTTCCGTGGTCCAGGCCAGCGCCCAATCCTGACCTTGCGGAGATTGCGCATCCTCCAGCACCTGCCGCAGGGGGCCGGATTGTTCGGTATAGGCCGAGGAATACATTGGCCCCACATGAATGCGGCGCAGGTGTTTGGGGTGCAGGTCGTCGAAATCCTGATCGAACCCTTTGGCTATGGTCACCAGTTTCAACCCGCCCAGAGACTGCGCCATCAGATGCGCCTGCACTTCGGGCCAGCGGCGTTGGTCTTTGGGAAGGGCGGTTTTGCCGCTGTCCTCCAGTTGCATCAGGTAGATCACTGGCAGGTTGATCTGGCTGTCATAGACCGCCCAGTGGATCATGAACTTCCGCCGTTCGCCCTCATTCCCGATCCAGTGGCACTCGGGATCGTTGCGGGCCCAGAACAGCTGACCTTTCAGCAATTCCTGGTAATAGAGCCTTTGGGACAGCGCAAATTGCAACTTGGTGGGGATTTCCCGGTCACCAATGATCGTGCGGACCATGTCTGTTTTCAGGTCATCTTCGGACGGCATATTCGCCAGATGCACCTGCGCCTGCTGCGCGTCATTGGCCATGGTCAGCAACTCTGCCGCCACCGGAAACCCGCTATCGCGCTTGTCCATCGCAAGGCTGCCAAAAAACCGCCCCGTATCACGCCCGACCAGCAGGTATTTCATGCTGAGCGCGCGGAAGGTGTAGAGCAGCCCTGAGAGATAGCGCGACACGATCCGCACCTCTTGCTTGCTGATCACGCCCTCGACTTCCATCGTCGCGGCTACGCGTAGGAGGTGGACTGTGATCACCTCGAATTTGCGGAAATAGCGGCGCGAGGCAAAGGTGTCGGTCAGACCGACATGGTCTTGGGTGGGGTCAGTCATTATCCACGCGCTCTTTTCTTTGTCGGCGACCGAACAACTTCTCATCAAGCTGTTCAAGCTTGATGAGACCGTTGGCGAACAGAACGCAGAGGCAGAATGTCACCAAAAGAAAACCCGCTATCAGCACAAGTTTAATCACCAAATGGTCTGGCATCCAATCAGCTGTCAGAAGAAGCAAAGTTAGGAACCCGCCAAAGACAACAAAGAGAATCCCTATTCTGAACCTGTCGCGTATTCCTTTTGGCTTGCCTTTGGAACGGAACGTCACTGAAGCGCCTCACCCGCCATACAGATTCTTGTCATGCTTCTCGACAATCGAGGCGAACCGGCGGGCAAAGCGTTCATCCGCCTTGGCCTTTTTCTCCAGCACGTCGCGGGCAAAGACCATGTGGTCCTCATGCGCCTCAAGCATGTCGGCCATTTTCTGATTGGTCGCGGTGCCGATGGCGGCCATGGCGGTCTGCGCCTCTTGGTCCGTCTGCACACCGATCTCGTTGATGCGGTGGGCCACGTCCTGCTGCTGTGCTGTTTTCAGCGATTTGGTCAGGGCGTCATACAGCACCACGCGCTGTTGCGTGTCTGTCTGCAGCTTGTTGATCAGCACCATCTGCGTCGCCGCCTGGTTTTGCAGTGAGTCGACCCAGGTTTTGCCCTTTTCGATATAGCGTTCCAGCGTCTGAGACTTGGCCAGCTTGACCTGCTCTTCCTGAACCTTGGCGTTGTATTGCTTGTTCAATTCGGCCAATTCAGTCTCTAACTGGGTGCGGGCGGCAGCATCCTGTTCGACGCTGATCTTGTTTTCCAGCGTGATGATTGTTGGGTCCATACCCTGAATCTCGGCGCGCAGTGCTTCCAACTCGGCCACCGTCGCCTCACGGTCATCCAGCGTGACAGTCAGGTTGTCTTCGACCTTGACGCGCTGTTCCTCCAGTACCGACAACTGCCCTTCCAGCAATTTTACGATCACATCGGACTTGGCGATCAGGTCCTGCAGCTTGTCATCAATATTGGCGGTGCGCATGCGTTCCTGCCGCATGGACTCGGATTTGGCCTTGGCGAAGATGCCGACGAACGACTCCCACCCGGTTTTCGAACGCATTTCGTCGAAATCCTTGGAAAACGCGTTGGTCACGTCGTCGAGCCCCATGATCAACTCAGCGATGTTGGCGTTCATCACCTCGGTATGGGCGTGCACATCTTCCAAAGTGGCATTTTCAATGTCGATATCTGCCTCTGCGGTTCCGATCTTGGCACGCGCCGCTTCGATCCGTGAGGTCAAGCCTTCAATCTGCGACTGGCTTTCGCGGACTTTCTGTTGCGTCTCTTGAATCAATGCTTCGAATTGCTGGTTCGACATCTGCTATCCCTATTCTTCTTATCATCCAATGACATAGGGAATGTTATGGCAATTTACATCCCCTTGGGTCTCCAAATCACCAAGACTGTGACAAACTCGACGCTAAAAAGATAGACGCAGAGACAAGGCCGAGACACATTGCCTACTGGTTTTCAGAAGGGAAAATAGAAGCTCTTGGATTTCTTAAGTTGAAGTTGCCGAAGGGCAAGCTCAGTAGTTTGAGTAGCGGAAATTAACCACAGCATCATCTTGAATAGCGCAATGGGCTTTTATGTGGCTCCGCGCATCATTGCTGTCCTTCGAGCGCGCGACCTCCAGATCAATCAGATCGATGCCATCAGAATTTGTCGTATAGGAAAGCGTCCGCTCAAAATCGACGGCATAGTAGCCTTGATTGCTCATGGCGGTGTGGGTCCGATGCATACAAAGCCCGATCGCATTCTCCTCGGGCGAAACGTGCGTGTGCTTCTGGTATTTTGATCCGTGCTTGTGATGGTGTTTGGCGATCGACGCTCCCAGCACACCCAACGCGACCCCAGCGATAAGCGCTCCTGTATCGTTGGCACGGGTTGATGTCGCGGTCAGTGTGGTCGATGCAACAACGGCACAGACTATAGCGGCAAAAACGGATTTCATTCGCATCTATTTCGTTTCCCTCTGTAGGCAGTGAACAAAATTCAGTTCATTGAAGTGTTCCAGAAGAGACTAGCCTGACGACCTAAACTATTGCCAGATTTTCGTGAAAACGTGTTGCCCACCAAGTCCTTGTTGCGATGGATGCAACTTCGCCCCGCGCCTGGAGGAACGCGGGGCGTGTGGTGCGACAATCCAGAGAGGCGGGACTGTCGCTAAGTGATCAACAGCCTCAGTTCACGGCTTTGGCGTCAACCACGTCCTTTTCAATGGCCTTGCCAGACGAAATTTCGATCCGGCGCGGTTTCAGCGCTTCTGGCACTTCGCGCTTCAGATCGATGTTCAGCATGCCGTTTTCATGGCTCGCGCCGGTGACACGAACGTGGTCGGCCAGAGCAAAGCGGCGCTCGAACGCGCGGGTGGCGATGCCACGGTGCAGGTAGCTGCGCTCTTTTTCGTCCGAAGCTTTCTTGCCGGAAACCACCAGAGAATTTTCCTTTACCTCAACCGACAGATCGGCCTCGGAAAACCCGGCAACAGCGACCGAAATGCGGTAGGTATCAGCATCGGTCTTTTCGATGTTATAAGGGGGATAGCTGGGCTGAGCCACGTCATTGGTCAAAACCCGGTCCATCATGTCTGCAATCTGGTCGAAACCGATGGTTGCGCGGTGAAGTGGTGCGAAGTCAAATGTACGCATGTCGTATCCTCATCTTTGAGCGATTCACGAAATTGCCCTCCGAAATGGACGGGCGGTGATTTATGCCGGACCCCAGCTTTGGCGATCCGGTAAAACTCAGATGGGAAGTAAAAGGACTGGGTTCAAGACCCGCCCGCGCTGAGGAATTTAGCACCCGAATTGGACTTGGCTGAACCCGGCTGCAATCTGCGGATTGTTGCCGTGGGTCGGGGCGCGTCACGACGCAATATCGCCTTGAGTTCCGAGACAATCCCCGACAGCTCCATCCCGTAGCCGATCTTGCGTTGACCATCCGATGCGCCCGCCGAAACAACCGACAGGATCTGCCAACGCGGGCCTTTTTTTGCTAAAATAGCGGAGCCCGACGAACCGAATGTAATATCGCAATCAAAGCTGATCAGCCCCTGCCCGCGTTGCAGGATGCGGCAAGAGCGTTGGCGCGTGATCGCCTCGGCCCGACCGCGACCATACGAGGCGACGCTGATTTCGCTGTCGCTGACGCGGCCGCTGTGCAGGGCGAACGGATCAGCAATCGAATAGGGAATCGGCTCTTCCAGCCGCATTAGAGCCACATCAATTCGAACACGTGACGCCGATACCGGCGCATTGGCAACAAAATCGGGATGGGTCGCAATCTGGATGACCTTGCGATCCGCAAGCGCCTTACCGTCGCTCAAACCGGCGCGAAAGGTCAATTCACCGGGGGCATAGGGTTTTCCGGTGGCCTTGCTCACAGCGCAATGCGCCGCTGTCAGCACGATGTCCTTTGCGATCAAAGTACCGGTGCAAAAGCCCTGTTCGCCGATATCCAGACGTCCGACCGCCTCCCACCCATACAGATCATCGCGATCCGTCAGTCGGCGCTTGCCGCTGGTCTGGGCCTGCGCGGCAGTTACGAGAATAGAAACAAGCAAGGTGATACTTAGAAAAACACGCATCATGGCTTAATGAACTTTGCTCCGAGGTTTTTGGTGTTGTTGTCCAATGTGGCGTTCATACCCCGCCCCTGCGAAAGCTCGGCCCGCAACAATTCCAGCGATTCATCCAAGGCGGTGCCCAGCGCAACGCGTTGACCCTGCAATTCGGCCTTCGCTGCAACGACCGACACAATGCGTGGCCGCTCGCCGTCAAACGAAAAGATCGGCGCGCCGGATGCCCCGAAATCCACGTTGCAGGACATAACCAGAATTCCAGCCTGTCTCCCAATGACGGAACAGACTTCCTGCAGTGCTGGCGCTTCGGCGCGGTCATGCGCGTACGAGACAACCCCCACCTCTTGACCGCGGGCAGGACGACGTCCGGTTTCGAAAGGAATAACCGAGGTGTTGCGGATCGGCTGCCACAGCTCGATCAGCGCAATATCATGACGCACCCGCGTTGCAGAAACATTGCCTTCATACACATAGTCGGGGTGAACCACTGTTCGACGCGCCGGGCGATAAGCCGAGGCGGAACCGAGGCGCCAACCGGCCAGAAACTCGATCCGGGCCGGATTAATTCGCTGTTTCGTGGTTTTGTCGTACAGACAATGCGCAGCCGTCAGTACCAGAGTCGGAGATATCAGCGATCCGGTACAAAACCCGGTGCCGTCGATATCCAGCCGACCAACTGCCATCCACTCGCGCCCAGCATCGGTGGTTTCCAGGCTCCTAAGCCCAGTATCCTGCGCCTGTCCTGCCAAGGGCAGCAAGCTGAAGACAATAGCCGTGATCCAGTTGCGCACGCGGGTCTCCGGTCATGAGGTCCGACCAAGATTCGTATGCCGTTGGTGCGGCGAAAATAGGGCAATTGACCCTTGGATGAATTTCAACCGGACCTGATGCGCGAGTGCAGCAATCGATCAGCGCAGTTGGGGTACCCCAGCCATGCCGTCGCGCAATGCGCGCGGTTCCGGCCCTCCGGTGGCCCAGTCCAGCAACTCGACTGTGTGGACAACGGGCGTGTTAGTCCCAGAGCCGATTTGCATCATGCATCCGATGTTACCTGCCGCGATAACATCAGGATTCCTAGCCTCAAGCGTGCGCACTTTTCGTTGTTTCAACTGACCCGAAATCTCAGGCTGCATCAGGTTGTAGGTTCCTGCACTGCCACAGCACAAATGACTATCTTTAGGCTCTAACACTGTGAATCCAGCAGATTTCAGCAGGTTCTTGGGATAAGAGGTAACCTTTTGCCCATGTTGCAATGAACACGCCGCGTGGTAGGCAACAACCAGTTCTTTCTTGTCGCTGTCCGGCATCTCTAGCTGCACCAAAAGCTCACTGATATCCATCGCCATGGCGGATACACGCCCCGCATCCACCGCCAGCGGATCACTGCGGAACATGTGCCCATAATCTTTAACCGTGGTCCCACACCCCGAGGTGTTGATCACGATCGCATCCAGACCATCACCATCCATTTCGCGTGTCCAGGCCCGGATATTGGCTGCAGCAGACGCATGGCTTTCACCGGTTTTACCCATGTGATGGGTCAATGCGCCACAACAGCTGGCACCTTCGGCGACAACGACCTCGCAGCCCAATCGGGTCAGCAGGCGAATCGTCGCGTCGTTGATGTCGGTGTTGAGCGCTTTTTGCGCACAGCCCGTCATCAGGGCGACGCGTTTCTTCTTAGCGCCTTTTGCTGCAAAGCTCTGAGGGTCATCATTGCGACTAACCGGTGGAATATATCTCGGCGCCATGTCCAGCATCGCCTTCAGCCGGGCATCCGGCATCAGAAACCGGAACGGACGACCCAGCTTTGCCCCGATTAGAGCCCAGCGAAAGCGTGACGGATAAGGCAGGATTCTGGCCAATATCCAGCGCAGAGCCCGATCCGAGAACGGGCGCTTGTAGTTGTCTTCGATATATTCCCGTGCGTGGTCCACGAGGTGCATGTAATGCACGCCCGAGGGGCACGTGGTCATGCAGGCGAGGCAAGATAGGCAGCGATCGATATGCTTGACAGTCTTTTCGTCCGGAACACGCTCATTCTCCAACATGTCCTTGATCAGATAGATACGCCCGCGAGGGCTATCCAACTCATCGCCTAGCACCTGATAAGTCGGGCAGGTTGCTGTACAGAAACCACAGTGAACACAATTTCGTAGTATCTCATTGGATCGCTGAATCGCTGGGTCTTGCAACTGCTTTTCGGTAAATTTCGTCTGCATCGCCTACCCCATCAGACCCGGATTGAACACGTTCCGAGGGTCAAATCTCTTCCGAATTGCCTTTGTTAGAGACTGAATCTGCGTGCTCTCCGGTTGGAACCGCCCAAATTCAACAATGGTGTCAGCCTCTGCACGTACCAGCGTTGCATGTCCTTCAAAGTGACCCAGTCGTGCACGCAGATCGGTGCCCTTTGGCACCAATACCCAGATCAAGCCCCCGCCCCAGTCAAATAGGGTTCGATCCGCGTCTATCCGTTCTGCAAGGCTGGCTGCATCGCCGGGTTTCACCGATAAGCGCCAGACATCACCTTGCAGATCCTTAAACGCACGCAGATCACGCAGATCGACCCAGCGGTTCCTCGAATTCTCTAACTCGGTGCATTCGCCCCCAAGGATTTCGCGCAATCGACCTACCCGATAGGCAACCGAGTCGGCAAATCCTTCGATCCGCAACAGCGCCTGCCCACCCAGTGGATCATAGGCTGCGCTGCTCACCTCGAAGGGGGATTTCAGGGCAGTGGACATGAGATCAACTGCGGTTCCTACATCAGCGGCCCCGACTGCCAGAGTGGTCTCGATCTCAGGTCTAGGCAGCACTTTCAGTGAGACCTCGGACAGCACCCCTAGCGTGCCCCAGGAACCCGCCATGAGCTTGACCAGATCGTAACCGGTGACATTCTTCATCACCCGCCCGCCATTCTTGATCACCTGCCCCAACCCGTCGACATAACGTACGCCCAACAGGAAATCCCGGCACGCGCCAGCCTGAATTCGACGCGGCCCCGAGATGTTGGCCGCGACAACACCGCCGATTGTCGGTTCCCCCGTGGTGCCCAGCAAACCGCGATGATCCATCGGCTCGAACGCCAGTTGCTGGCCCTCGGCCTCCAAAGCCGCTTCGATCTCAGTCACTGGAGTCCCGGCAAGCGCGACCAGAGTCAATGCGCCCGGCTCATACTGTGTAATTCCGTGCAGTCCCGACAGGTTCAGCACAGGCTCGGGCCCATCAAGGCCGCGCGTGCCGCCTCCGGCAATACGCACTGGGCCATCCAGGCCGGCAACGATGTCCGCAAGTTCAGCCTCGGTTTCAGGTGTCATGGCACTTCATCTTTTCGCAAATACTCTGGGTATTGATGGGGAAGGCTCATCTATTCCGCAGCCATCCTGCGCGTGGCAGACGCCTTTAGCGGAAACACCTTGGCTGGGTTCAACAGCCAATTCGGGTCAAACACATCTTTCACCGCCATCTGCGCCTCAAGATCCTGTGGTTCATATTGGTGTGTCATCAGATCACGCTTTTCGATGCCGACCCCATGCTCACCAGTCAGGCAGCCCCCCGCATCAACGCAAAGCTTCAGGATGTCCGCCCCGAACGCTTCACATTTCTCAAGATCGCCGGGTTTGTTGGCGTCAAACAGGATCAAGGGGTGCATGTTGCCGTCACCGGCATGGAACACATTGCCGACTGGCAGGCCATAATCTTTGCTCAGCTCCCCGATCCGGCGCAGGACGAAGGGTAGCGATGAGACCGGGATCGTCCCATCCAAACACATATAATCGTTGATTTGCCCCATCGCGCCAAAGGCCGATTTCCGCCCCAGCCAAATACGGGCGCTTTCATCAGCCGATTGGCTTTCTCGCAGCTCAACCGGATTATGCCGCTTGGCGATCTCGATAATCTTCGACAACTGACTATCGATCTCTGCCTCTGATCCTTCAACTTCGACGATCAGCAACGCCTCGCAATCAGGATAACCCGCTTGGGCGAAATTCTCGCAGGCTCGAATACAAAGGCGGTCCATGAACTCGATCGCGACAGGCAATATGCCCGATTTGATTATGTCAGAGACGCATTGACCGGCTACTTCATTATCGTCAAAGCCCATCAGAACGGGACGCGCGCCCTCAGGTTTGCGCAGGATGCGCAACGTTGCTTCAGTTACGACACCCAATTGCCCTTCGGATCCGCAGATAACACCCAACAGGTCCAACCCGCCAGCGTCCAGATAGGCACCTCCAATTTCGACCACGCTGCCATCCATCATGACCATAGTCACACCCATCAGATTGTTGGTCGTCACCCCGTATTTCAGGCAATGCGCCCCGCCCGAATTCATCGCGATATTCCCGGCAATGGCGCAGGCAAGCTGAGATGAGGGATCGGGGGCGTAAAAGAAATCCTCTTCTTCAACGGCACCGGTTACACTCAGGTTGGTTCGGCCGGATTGCACCTTGATAAACCTGTTGTCGTAATCGATTTCCAGAACTTCGTTCATCCGTGCAACGCCTAGAATCACACAATCTGCCGTCGGCAGGGCGCCACCGGCCAATGACGTGCCCGCGCCGCGCGGTACAACCGGCACACCCAGTTCATGGCAAATGCGCAAGACATCGGAAACCTGCTGCGTGGTCGAAGGCAGTACAGCCAGCATTGGCGGGCATTTATAGGCGGTCAGCGCATCACATTCATAAGCCCTGGTCTCGGCCTCTTCATGGATAACAGCATCCTTCGGCAGCACTTGCTGTAGTCGCGCAACCAATGCCTGCTTGCGTGCTAAGACATCCGGATTTGGCTTGGGCATTTCCATCGCTGATCCTCCATTTGGTAAAATTATATTACCAATTTTATCGGCTGGCAAGTTACCGAATCCAACAATAGTGTCGCGGCATGACCTGGATCGACCGCACATTACTGTTTTCCTCGCTGGACTATGCAGCCGTTTTGTTGTTGTTCGCGACATGGCTAGGGATTGGGTGGAGGATCGAAAATCCGTCCTCTCAGAAACCGTCGGTTTCATTGATGATGGATGATTTCCGCAAGGTCTGGATGCGTGAAATGGTGACGCGCCAGCCGCGTGTGTTCGATGCACAAGTGATCTCGGCCATGCGCCAGGGCAGCACGTTCTTCGCTTCGACAATCATGATTGCAATAGGCGGCGGTTTGGCATTGCTTGGCAATACCGAACGCCTTGCTGGGGTTGCTGAAGATCTTGCCATCGGCCGTGCGCCTGCCATGGTTTGGGAAATCAAGATACTGATTATTCTGCTTTTTCTGTCGAACGCTTTTCTGAAATTTGTCTGGTCGCATCGCCTGTTTGGGTATTGCGCAATCCTGATGGCCGCTGTTCCAAATGACCCCGATGATCCACAGGCCTATCCACGCGCCACACAATCCGCTGATATCTGCATCACGGCGGCTCGTAGTTTCAATCGCGCGTTGCGGGCGACATATTTTGCGTTGGCTTCAATCGCATGGATACTTGGACCGGTAGCCCTGATCCTAAGCTCAATCGTCACATTCGGTGTGCTCTATCGTCGCGAATTCGCCTCGCATTCGCGCACCGTAATCATGACTGCGCCACCAAACACAGAGTCGTGATCGCAATGCCATGCGCGAGCGCATAGTTTGGCCCCATGCGATATCTGATTCTCAGCGCCTTACTGGCCAGCCCCGCATTCGCCGACCCTCCGACGGTCGAACAGGTTTCGGCCCAATCAAATGGGGATACCTGGCGCTTCGACGTCACGATCCGCCACTCCGACACCGGATGGGATGACTATGCCGACGGCTGGCGTGTTCTGGATATGCAGGGGAACGAGCTGGGGATGCGTGTGCTGCATCACCCTCATGTCGATGAGCAGCCCTTTACACGGTCACTTGGCGGGGTGGTGATTCCGGACGGGACCACGCAGGTGCAAATTCAGGCGCGCGACAATGTCGGTGGTTGGAGCGAAGACACGACCGTGGTCGATCTGAACTGACCCTCAGAACACCCCGAGGCTGAGACCTGCGGCCAAGGCCGCTCCAACCTCACGACAGTTTTCAAGTTGTTCTTCGGGAATGATCTTTTCGGCCAAGATCGCCTTGGGTGTTTGCGCATGAGTGCAGATGATTAGGGGCGGTTGCACCTCTTTCAACCGCCACCCCGTTGCGATCCGTGCCATCTGTCGCGCGGCATTCTCACCATCTGATCCGGCGCAGACCATCTGCGCATAGGGTCGACCTTCGATCCTCCCCAGCACAGGATAATAACAGCGGTCGAAAAACTCTTTCATCAGACCCGAAATCGCAGCCAGGTTCTCGGGTGCGCAGAAGATATAGCCATCGGCGGCCAGCAGGTCGTTTGGCCCGGCCTGATCGGCGGTTTTCAGGATGGTGTTCGCTTCATCCCGCGCTGCTTCGGCTGCGGCTTCAGCCATTTGCCGGGTGCCGCCGGTGCGCGAGTGGTAGACGATCAATAGCTGCGCCATGTCAGACCCGGTGATAAGGGCCGCCTGAAAGGATGGTCGCGGCCCGGTAAAGTTGCTCGGCCAGCATCACACGGACCAACATATGGGGCCAGACCATTGACCCAAAGGATAGGGAAAAATCAGCCTCCGCCCGCAGATTAGGGTCTATTCCGTCCGCTCCGCCGATGATCAGCGCCAGATCCTGTCGGCCCGCGTCGCGCCATCCACCCAGCTTTTTTGCAAAATCAGGCGAGGACAACACCCGTCCGCGCTCATCTAGGGTACAGATCACCACACCTTTGGGCAGCGCCTTGCGCAGCAGGGTGGCCTCGGCCCCCATGCCAGCGTTTTTCTTGTCTTCAACCTCGATCACGCGCGCAGGCCCAAGCCCCAGCGCGCGGCCGGTCCGGTCAAATCGGGTCAGATAGTCGTCAAGCAGGGATTTCTCCGGTCCGGCGCGCAATCGCCCGACCGCAACGATGCTGATACGCATGTCTCTCTCGCCTCCGGCCCCTCAATACAGGCCGGGATGGCGCCTCAATTCGCCGAGGCGCTGCCGCCCTGAGGCAGCCACATCTTTTCCAGCTGATAGAATTCACGCACTTCGGGGCGGAAGATATGGACGACCACGTCGCCCGTATCGATCAGCACCCAGTCGCCGGCATCCTTGCCTTCGACCTTCGAGGTGAAACCGAATTCCTGCTTGATGCGATCCGTCAGCTTTTCCGCCATGGCCGAGACCTGACGGGTCGACCGACCAGAGGCAATCACCATGTGATCCGCAACAGAAGACTTACCTTGCAGGTTGATCTGCACGACGTCTTCGGCCTTGTCATCGGAAAGTGAGGAAAGGATACGTTCAAGCAGCTTGTCGCTGATTGACTGAGAGTGGGCCATTACACCGGCCCCATCATCGGCGGGCAAACCCGCCTGTGTATGTAGAGACAGGACATAGTCCTCCTTTGCTGCGCGCCGCCAAACCCCGGCGCCGGGGTACTAATAGGGTAACAAGGGGATTGCAACATTTCAATGAAAGGGCCGACGCTGCGCCCCACATCCAGTCACTCTTTGGCGAGATGTTGCACCTCGGCGTCGGCCTCCGGGCCGCCCAATACGCGGATTTCACGCTGCGGGAACGGAAGCGAGATGTCTTCGACCTTGAACGCATCCCACAGCGCCAGGAAAACATTGCCCCGAATGTTTGTCAGACCCTTGTTCGGATCACTGATCCAGAAGCGCAACACATAGTCCACGCTGCTGTCACCGAAACCAGTGATATGGCAGACAGGTTCATGTTTGCCTCCACTCAGCACTCGACCAACCGTCTTGACGGCACGGATCGCTGTCGCGCGGACTTTGTGCGGGTCGTCGTCGTAGCTGGTGCCGAAATCAAGATCCAACCGCACGAAACGGTCGGAATGCGACCAGTTTACAACCTGATTGGTAATCAGATCTTCGTTTGGAATCAGATATTCCCGACCATCCCGCGTAACCACCGAGACATAGCGCGCGCCCAGCGCGTTAATCCAACCAAATGTGTCCCCGAGTGAAATCACGTCGCCCGGTTTGATCGACCGGTCCATCAGGATGATAATGCCTGAGATCAGGTTCGAAACCACTTTTTGCAGGCCAAACCCGATCCCGACGCCAATGGCCCCGGACAGCAACGCTATGCCAGTCAGATCAAACCCGAGGGTGCGGATCGCCGCCATGAACACCGCCCCGTAGAGCAGCACCTGAATACCCTTGGCCAGAAGAACCTGCATCGATGGTGTTATGTCTTGATTGTTCGTAAGGCCGCGCTCAGCCGCGCGTGTGCCGACACGCGCCAAAGTCAGCAGGACGCCAATCAGCAGTACAGCCTTGATGATGCCCAGCGCCGAGATATGAAGATCACCGATAGAAATGGCGACGCCATCAAGGAAACCGGCTACATCATCCGTCAGGTTCAACGCAATCAACGTGGCATAGACCCACATAGACCATTTAAATATTTGTCGCAGCGTTCGGTTTCTCACCAATCGCGAAACCAACGCGATGGCCAGCCATGCAACAGCCAGCGTTGCGAAGACACCAAGTATGTAGCTCCGCGACGGCCATGTGACCTGTTGCATCACCAGATAAAGCCCACCAGACAGCAACACAAAATAGACCAACGTCAGACGGCGCATCAGATGTATCAATATCCGCAAGCGCCATTTCGGCCATCCCACCCGGGCCCTCGCCCAGGTTTCCCATCGGCCCTGCGTCAGCAGTTTCAGCAAGAATGAAATTGCCCAGAGAAACAAGATGATGATGAGTTGATACTGCCGCCATCCCGGGGTGACGATCAACTCGGCCAGACCTTCAATTTGCGAGGAAAACGCCGCCGTCATGTTGGCGTAAAGCTCCGAGAGCGTCTCCGGTAGTAAATCCTGGTTCATTCACCTCTCCTGCAGGTCAGCTTGGACAGCGATGCTGGATGATGCAAGCCCGCAGTGAGACGGTTGGGATTGAACCTTGATTGACACGAATGCCCGTTATATCTGGTGCGTATGAGACTCAATGTGGCCCAAGAACAGAATCTGGAAGATCGCGCGCGTCTGCGTGAACGGTTCTTTGGGGCTGCCCGCACGGTCTTGGCCCGCCTATCGGCGGCCTAAGCCAACTCGCCAGCTATTTCTCATTACATACGGGAGAGGACCGATGTCCCCCAAAACACTCTATGACAAGATCTGGGATGCCCATGTCGCCCACGAGGCCGATGATGGCACCTGCCTGCTGTATATCGACCGCCATCTGGTGCACGAAGTGACCAGCCCACAGGCATTCGAAGGCCTGCGCATGGCGGGCCGCAAGGTGCGCGCGCCAGAAAAAACCATCGCCGTGCCGGATCACAACGTTCCGACCACGCCGGACCGTGTGAATGGTATCGAAAACCCGGAATCACGCATTCAGGTCGAGGCACTGGACAAGAACGCCAAAGATTTCGGCATTCACTATTACCCTGTGCACGACGTCCGTCAGGGCATTGTGCATATCGTCGGCCCCGAACAGGGCTGGACCCTGCCCGGCATGACCGTTGTTTGCGGCGACAGCCACACGGCGACTCATGGTGCATTCGGCGCTCTGGCGCACGGCATCGGCACATCCGAGGTTGAACACGTTCTGGCCACCCAGACTCTGATCCAGAAGAAGTCCAAGAACATGAAGGTCGAAATCACCGGCAAACTGCAGCCGGGTGTGACCGCCAAAGATATCACTCTGGCTGTGATCGGCGAGACCGGTACTGCTGGCGGCACAGGTTATGTCATCGAGTATTGCGGCGAAGCGATCCGCGATCTTTCGATGGAAGGGCGCATGACCGTCTGTAACATGGCCATCGAAGGCGGTGCCCGCGCTGGCCTGATCGCGCCGGATGAGAC
The DNA here is from genome assembly GCF_056537605.1 of Ruegeria sp. C5. Taxonomy (NCBI): domain Bacteria; kingdom Pseudomonadati; phylum Pseudomonadota; class Alphaproteobacteria; order Rhodobacterales; family Roseobacteraceae; genus Ruegeria; species Ruegeria sp. C5. The sequence goes on from NZ_JBQFRX010000009.1 coordinate 112,406, forward strand.
CACCTTTGAATATGTCAAAGGCCGCCCGCATGCCCCCAAAGGCGCGCAGTGGGAAGCCGCGATGGACTGGTGGAAGACGCTTTACACCGACGAAGATGCGCATTTCGATAAAGTCATCACGCTGCGTGGTGAAGATATCGCGCCGGTCGTCACTTGGGGCACCAGTCCCGAAGATGTGCTGCCGATCACCGCATCCGTACCGCATCCCGAAGATTTCGAAGGCGGTAAAGTCGACGCGGCCCGCCGTTCGATCGAGTATATGGGCTTGGAAGCCGGTCAAAAGCTGAGCGATGTTGAAATCGACACTGTTTTCATCGGCTCTTGCACCAACGGTCGGATCGAAGACCTGCGCGCTGCGGCGGAAATCCTGAAAGGCAAGAAGATCAAGGACGGCATGCGCGCCATGGTCGTACCAGGCTCGGGCTTGGTGCGTGCACAGGCCGAAGAAGAAGGTTTGGCCGAGATCTTCAAAGATGCCGGTTTCGAGTGGCGTCTTGCGGGCTGTTCAATGTGTCTGGCGATGAACCCCGACCAGCTGCAACCGGGCGAGCGCTGTGCCGCGACTTCGAACCGCAACTTCGAAGGCCGTCAGGGTCGCGGTGGGCGTACCCATCTGCTGAGCCCTGCAATGGCTGCCGCTGCGGCAATCACAGGACGGCTGACAGACGTCCGTGAATTGATGTAAGAGTCTCTCATATCTAGATATTTGATGGAGAGACTAACATGAGTGATTGGGTCAAATGGCTACTGCTTGGACTTTTGTCCATAGCATTCGGGGTGTTCGTATTGGGCGCACCGGTCGTGGCGTCCGTTGCCGTAACAGTAGTAACCGGTGTGTTGCTATTGATTGCGGGCGGAATGCAGATCGTTGGTGGCTTCACGGTTGAAGGCACTGGCAACAAGATCCTGTCACTCATCATGGGTGCGGTCATGCTGTTTCTGGGCTGGTCCTTTCTGGATCATCCGCTGCAGGGCACGCTGACTCTGGCGACCGTGATGCTGATCCTGTTCATGGCAGGCGGCATCGCGCGGGTCATTCTGTCGTTCCAGATGAAAGGAACGCAGTTTTTCTGGCCCACGATGATCTCGGGCATCTTGTCGATCATCCTCGCCGGCATCATCTGGACCTATGTGGGCAAGGAACCGGCTGCTCTGCTGAGCATACTGGGGATCTTCCTGGGCATTGAGATGCTGTTCAACGGGTTCGGATTGGTCTTCATGGCGTTCTTCATCAAGAACGCACCCAAGGACGAAACAACAGAAGCGAAAGAAGCTTAAACGCGGAGCACGGGCGCGGCCCTACCCCGCAGGAGTGTAGAAATGGAAAAGTTCGAAAAAGTCCACGGGGTGGCCGCCCCAATGCCACTGATCAATATCGACACCGATATGATCATTCCCAAAGTGCACCTGAAAACCATCAAACGCTCTGGCCTGGGTGTCGTGCTGTTTGATGAGATGCGCTATCACGATCATGGCGGCGAGAACGAAGATTTCGTTCTGAACAAACCCGCTTATCGCAACACCGAGATTCTGGTGGCTGGCGACAATTTCGGTTGCGGCTCGTCGCGGGAACATGCGCCGTGGGCGATCAAGGATTTCGGCATCAAGGTGGTGATCTCGACCAGCTTCGCCGACATCTTTTTCAACAACTGCTTCAAGAACGGCATCCTGCCCATCGTAGTCGAAGAAGAGCATCACGCGATTCTTATGGATGACGCGCACAAGGGTGAAAACGCCCGCATGACCGTGCATCTGGAAGATCAGCAGATTACCACTTCGGATGGCATGGTCATCGAGTTCGACATTGACCCACACCGCAAGCACTGCCTGCTGAACGGTCTGGACGATATTGGCCTGACGATGGAAAAAGACCATCACATCGATAAGTTCGAAGATCATGCGAGTCAGGCCCGCCCCTGGGTATGATTCTGGGGACGAATCTGTTGATACTCAACCTAACAGGGTCGCAAGCGCGGCCCTGTTCGCATTCTTGGGGCAAAAACCCAGTGCACCACAACATGTAGGTATCAATTTGAGATACACGTCGGATTTGCGTCGAAATTGATGCAATCCCGCACCAGTTGCGCCATCATTTTGCCCGAAATTGCGTGTTATTTGCTCATTGGCTTGAGCGAAATACCGCTTATCGGCAAAGTTGGCTCCCATGAGGTAGCCGCCAACGAACGAGCGGTGAGCACAAGTTGGACGATAAGTCGGCACAGAATCGACTACGCCGGTTTGAAAAAGGGTTCGGATTGTGATTGCACGCACAACGGGGGCGGCGATACGTGGATTATTGGTAGCACTTATGGTGCTTACCCCTGCGTTGTACCTGCCTACATCGACGTCGAATGGGACTGAGATTGTCGTCTTTCTGGCGATCCTTGCGTTTATCCTGACTTTCTCGGAATACAACTCGGCCTTTCCAAGCTTTATCGAATTTCGTGACGCACCACCTGTGAACAGGCTGCGCTTTGTCGGTTTGATGTCGATGGTTACCTTCCTGACGCTGATCTGCAAGAACGCCTATGCCCCCTCGGAACTTACTGGCCTGTTTTATTCAGTTGGCCTGATGGTCGCGAATGTGGTGGATTTCCCCTACTCCCCCGTTCGTCTTGTGGTTCTGATGCTGCCCGCCGATGCCAGCCAGCCCCTCGTAGATTTGGTGCGTATCTCCGCCAGCGTCGCTTATGTCGCGGCCTTGGTTACCATCGCCAGCTTTGCCTATGCAGTAAAGCTTCGGGGATGGCCAACAGGCAACGGCGCGTTCAACGTCTGGACCAATCTACCGCTGTTTGACCCAACCAAGGGTGGTGATGTGGTCACCCGTCTGCAGCGTGACGGGCGGCTCAACATCGCAATTGGGGCTTTGCTGCCTTTCCTGATTCCTGCCCTGATCAAACTGATGGCTGCTTTCATCACGCCGATCGCGCTCAGCAATCCGCAGACATTGATCTGGACGCTTTGCGCATGGGCATTCCTGCCTGCCAGCATGATCATGCGAGGTATGGCGACACTGCGCATTGCCGGCCTGATCGTTGAGAAGCGCCGCGCATACTCAACTTCCGAGTCAACTCAGATCGCATGATCCGACTGCTGGTTCTGTTGCTGTTGCCGTTTACGGCACAGGCAGAGACATTGCGCATCGCAAGTTTCAATACAGAACTCAGTCGCGAAGGTCCCGGCCTGTTGCTGCGTGATATTCGGCGGAACGACCCTCAGGTCGCTGCGGTGATCGAGGTGCTGATGACAACCCGTCCCGATATCGTCGCGCTGCAAGGCATCGATTGGGATTTAGACGGGCTTGCCCTTGCTGCGCTGGTCGAGGCGCTGAAAAGCAACGGCTTGGATTATCGATACAGTTATGCCGAGCAACCCAATTCCGGGATCGAAACCGCGTTGGATCTGGATGGGGACGGCGAGACGGGCGGCCCGGGCGATGCACAAGGCTGGGGGCGGTTCACCGGCCAGAATGGGCTGGCAGTGCTGTCCCGCTATCCTATCGCTACTGATCAAGTGCGGTCATTCACCCAGATGCGGTGGCGCGACTTGCCGGATGCCCAGCTGCCAGCCGAGGATGGAGAGCCCTTCCCATCACCACAAGCGCAGGCTGTTCAGCGGCTGTCTTCTACATCGCATTGGGTCGTTCCGGTCGACACCCCGAGTGGTCGCCTAAACCTGATGACGTTTCACGCCAGCCCGCCTGTCTTTGATGGACCTGAAGATCGGAACGGACTGCGCAACCGGGATGAAATTCGGCTCTGGTCGCTTTTGCTGAACGGTGATCTGGGTGAGAAACCTACAGGCCGTTTTGTCATCGCAGGTGATGCGAACCAGGATCCTTACAAAGGCGAGGGTCGCAAATCGGCAATCCGTGATCTTCTGGCCAATCCGCATCTGCAGGATCCGATGCCTGTTGACCCTGCGGGGTCAACTTCAACAGTTTTGTGGAAGGGCGTTGGCGAGATGAGAGTTGATTATGTCCTACCTTCGGCGGATTGGCGTGTGCACGATGCGGGCATTTACTGGCCGGAACCCACATCCCGTGACGCGGCCGTCGCCGCAAGCCGTCACCGGCTTGTCTGGGTCGATCTATTCGACGAATAGGCTTCGATCATGACCGTATGACTGTGCCGAATCGCTGGCGGGATTCATATTGCACAGGTTCAGACACGGCGTTCCTCAACGCGTCATTTAGGTCGGTCTGCGCAAATTCCGGGAGCAGAGCATCAAAGAGGCGTGCGTCCAGCCGGTGAGAAGTATTCCATAGATACCTCATCTCAAGCAAATGAGGCGCCATACGCCAGAACGGGCGGGCCAGATGCAAAGGCCACCATGCCATCTGTTTAAGGGTGAGTTCACGCCCCGCAACCTGCGAAAGCGCCAATGCCATTTCATTGCCGGTCAAGGTGTATCCAGCATAGGGGACATCGCAGAAACGCGGTAGCAGGCTGCGCATTTCTGCCAACTCCACAGCAGCGCGAGTTAAATCGGGCAGATAGGCCCAAGCATGCTCGATATCCGGATTGCCGGGATACACAAAGCGCCCGCGCCGCAAGTGTTTGATGAGAATCTGATCGAACCAATTGCCAGAGGCCGTGGTGTCTATGAAATCACCTGCCCGCAACATGATGGTCCGAACCGACGAGGCACGATAAGCCTCTTCCATCTCGATCCGAATGCGTCCCAACGGATTTCGCGCAAGATGCGGTGTCCTGGTCGACCAGGGGCCGGGCGTATCCGCACCGAAAACATAAACGTTCCCCGGGACAATGACCGTCAAGTCACGCTCTGATGCAGCGGCGATTACCTGACGATGCAACTCTGGCACCTGCTCCGCCCAGTCGGGGTAAAGCGGGTTCCAGGCGTTCACGATGACGTCTACTCCATGTACCGCCGTGCGCAATTCCTCCCTGCGTCGATCAAACTTTTGCACAATCCATCCCGCATCCGAAAAGGCTCTTGCAGCGTTGCGTCCAAATCGACCGGTGGCCCCGAGAATGAGTACCGTTTGTGGCATTGATCCCTCCGTTCCGGATCAATCTATTCATTCACGATGTTTTGGAAATTGCGAAAAATCGCAGATTATGTATTCGTTTTTGAATGGCTAAAACACTCCAACTATCCGACTGGTCCTTAGTTCAAAGCTTTCTGGCGGTTGCCGAAACCGGCTCACTATCCGCAGCCGCAAAGCAACTGGGTCGCAGCCAGCCGACGCTTGGACGTCAGGTGCATGCGCTGGAAGAAGAATTGGGGGTCTCGCTGTTTGATCGTCACGCGCGTGGACTGACGCTCAGCGAGGTGGGGCAGCAAGTGCTGCCAATGGCGCAGCAGATGTACAGCGCAGTCAATGCCCTGGGGCTGACGGCAGCGGGTCAGGCGCAACAGCTGGAAGGGTCGGTCAGGATCACCGCTTCGGTATTTGTATCGCATCACCTGTTGCCGCCGATACTTGCCGCAATCCGTGAGGCAGAACCGGCCATTCAGCTTGATCTGGTCGCCTCGGATGCCAGCGAAAACTTGCTGTTCCGCGAGGCCGATATTGCCGTTCGCATGTATCGGCCCGAACAGGTCGACATCGTGGCAAAGCATATCGGTGAGGTTCCGCTGTGTTTCTGCGCCGCCCAAAGCTATCTGGATCGTGCGGGGCGACCAACAACGCCGACAGAGCTGATGCAGCACGACCTTGTGGGATTTGACACCAATGAAGACATTATCACCGCTATGCGGAACAAGGGCTGGCCTGCCAGCCGGGACAGCTTTGCCACGCGATGCGACAACCAGACTGCCTATTGGGAATTGATCCGCGCAGGGTGTGGGGTGGGCTTCAGCCAACTCAGCATCGCGCAGTCCGATCCTCTGGTCGAAGTGCTAGATATTGATGTCGAGATACCGGTGCTGCCGGTCTGGCTGGCTGCCCCTCAGGCGATGCGACAGACCCCGCGCATTCGCAGAGTCTGGGATTTGCTGGCCGACGGGTTGAAGGCCCGGCTTTAAAACCGCCTACAGCGCGCCGGTATAGGTGCCGCGCGCAGGATAGTTATTGGCCAAGGTGAATTTCAAACCGCCGACGATGTCCGACATCGGCGGTCGCGCAAAAGGCGTTGTCTGCTGCCAGACGTAATAGAGGGTCTGATCAGGTTTGATATAGAAATGTCCCGGCTCAGCGAACAACGCTGGCTCGGCACTACCTTCACGAGCCACCGAGATGTTCAGGCCCCAGACATCCCGCGCGTCGGCCATGGACAGGCCGTATCCTACGCGCAGCTTCGACACTCCGGCCTTCTCAACCGTCTCGGCCGCACGTTCGTCGGTATCCGTGGTGATCATGATCACCTCAATCCCCAGCTCGGCGAATTCATCCAGCGCAGCCTCGACCTCACCCATTTGGCGAACGCAGATCGGGCAATGCAGACCGCGATACTGAATCACCAGCGTTCCGTTTTCGCCAGTGTCGCGCTCAAGATCAAAGGTGCCATGGCTTACTGTTTCGATTTTTAGCGATGGGGCCGGATTTCCGGGTGTCAGCATGTGGTTTCCTCGTGATTTGATGGGTTCGTCTCATTGACCCGATGCGCCGCAAACGCTAGGGCCTGTGCGACAAAACGCAAGGAGACTGTCGATGTCCAACCCCTCGCTCCTCATCCTGCCCGGAGACGGAATTGGCCCGGAAGTTATGGCCGAAGTGCGCAAAATCATCGATTGGTTCGGCGCCAATCGCGGTCTTCAATTTGACGTGAGCGAGGATCTGGTCGGCGGCGCTGCCTATGATGCGCACGGGAAGCCCCTGTCGGATGAGACCATGGCCAAGGCACAAGAGGTCGACGCTGTTCTGCTGGGGGCTGTTGGCGGCCCTAAGTATGACGATCTGGATTTCAGCCTGAAACCCGAACGCGGACTGCTGCGTTTGCGCAAGGAAATGGACCTGTATTCCAACCTGCGCCCAGCTCAGTGCTTCGACGCGCTGGCGGATTTCTCTTCGCTAAAGAAGGATGTAGTCGCTGGCCTCGACATCATGATTGTGCGCGAGCTGACATCGGGTGTCTACTTCGGTGAGCCGCGCGGCATCTTTGAAGAAGGCAATGAGCGCGTTGGCATCAACACCCAGCGCTACACCGAATCCGAGATCGAACGCGCAGCACGTTCCGCGTTTGAGCTGGCGATGCGCCGGAACAAGAAACTGTGCTCGATGGAAAAAGCGAATGTGATGGAATCGGGCATCCTGTGGCGCGAGGTCGTGACACGTGTCGGTCAGGAATACCCCGAGGTCGAGCTGTCACACATGTATGCAGACAACGGCGCGATGCAGCTTGTGCGCGCGCCCAAACAGTTTGACGTGATCGTCACCGACAACCTGTTTGGAGATGTACTATCCGATTGCGCAGCGATGCTGACCGGGTCTTTGGGCATGCTGCCGTCTGCCTCGCTGGGCGCACCGATGGCGAATGGCCGCCCTAAGGCCATGTATGAACCCGTTCATGGCTCGGCCCCGGACATTACAGGTCAAGGCAAGGCCAACCCAATTGCGTGTATCCTCAGCTTCGCCATGGCACTGCGCTACAGCTTTGATCAGGGCGACGAAGCGGATCGTCTGGAAGCGGCGATCGAGAAGGTTCTGGCCGACGGCGTTCGCACAGCTGACCTGCTGGCCGAAGAAGGGGTTGAGCCGGTTTCGACCAGCGAAATGGGTGATGCAATTCTGGCAGCGCTAGACGAAAGCGTCTGATCTTACGATCATTCAGACTAGCAAAGGCGGTGCCCAGCGCACCGCCTTTTTTTGTTCGTCAGTTTCCGAAGATGTTGTTTAGCAGGTTGTTGATCGCACGGTCCAAACCGGTTTGATTCTTACGGCGCTGTTGCTGCGGCTGCGCGGTTCTAACCGGTGGGTCCGGCGCCAACATGGGCAACGGCGTGGGCGTCATCCCTTCTGTCACGCGCAGCATGGTCTCTTTCCATATCTCCGCCGGCAAGCCTCCACCCGTGACACCTGACAACGGCGTATTGTCATCATACCCCATCCAAACGCCCGTAACGTAGTCCGCGGTAAATCCGATAAACCAGGCATCCCGCGCGGCCTGGGTCGTGCCGGTCTTGCCCGCCACCTGCCAGCCCGGCAGCTTCGCGCGCCCACCCGTACCTTCAGAGACCACACGCTCCATCATCCAGGTCAGTTGTTTGGCGGCCTTGTCGTTGATGACGCGTTCACCGATACCGGTTGTCGTGATCATAACTGGATCGGTCTCACCAAGCAGCTTCAACTCGGTCAGGCCATAGGGTTCCACCGCTGAACCGCCGTTCAGGATACCAGCGTAAGCGCCCGTCATCTCTATCAGCGTGCTTTCCGATGCGCCGAGCGCCAGCGCGAGTCCCTCGGCCAGATCACTTGAAAGGCCGAAACCACTGGCAACCGTGCGCACGTTGTCCAGCCCCGAGATATCCGCCACTTTGACTGCGGGAATATTCAACGAGTTCTTCAACGCATCTGCTAATGTCACCCGGCCATAGAACTTATTGGTGTAGTTCTTCGGGCACCACTGACCTGAACCTGCGATGTTCCAGCACGTTGGTTCATCCATCACCGTGTCCAGCGGTGAATATCCCAACTCCAAGGCCGTCGCATAGACAAACGGTTTGAACGACGAACCCGTTTGACGCAGAGCCTGCGTAGCCCGGTTGAACGCCCCCGAAACACGGGTCTTGCGCCCACCGACCATACCTCGAACCGCGCCATCCGCCGACATCACGACAATGGCGGCCTGCGCTTTAGACCCTTCGCGCACCTTCTCCTGGAAGATGAATTTCAGCGCCTCTTCTGCCGACGTTTGAATGCGCTGATCCAGTGTGGTTCGGATCACCACGTCCTCGGTTGTGTTACGTGTGAAAAACTCAGGCCCGCTGGCCATGACCCAATCGGCAAAGTAACCACCAGCACGCGCGGCAGCGGCCTCGGATAACTGCGCCGGACGGCTGCGGGCCTCGCTGGCCTGCGCGCTGCTCAGATAGCCCTGAGTCTCCATTAGCCCAACCACCAAACGTGCCCGATCTTGTGAACGTTGTAGGTTGTTCGTTGGCGCATAGCGTGTCGGGGCCACCAATAGACCTGCCAGCATTGCCGCCTCGGCCGGAGACACTTCGGCTGCCGAAATACCGAAATACCGCTGGCTGGCGGCCTCGAAGCCGCGGGCTCCCGCACCGAGGAAGGCGCGGTTCAGATAGATCGTCAGAATTTCATCCTTGGAGTATTTGACCTCCATCGCAATGGCATAAACTGCCTCTTTCGCCTTGCGCCATAGCGAACCCTGACGGCAATCGGCTTCATATGCAGCCTCAGACTCCCATTCGCTGGGCTCATAAGGCACACCCAGGCATAGAAGTTTCGCGGTTTGCTGGGTGATCGTTGAACCACCGTGACCAGACAGCGGTCCACGTCCTTCGCTCAGGTTGATGCGTACCGCGCTGGCGACACCGCGCGGGCTGACGCCGAAATGGCGGTAGAACCGTTTATCCTCGGTTGCAATCACGGCGTTCTTGAGATGCGGCGAAACTGTATCCGCCGTAATCACGCCGCCAAACTGATCGCCGCGCCAGGCAAAGACCTTGCCGTCGCGATCCAGCAAGGTCACCGAACCACGTGCCCGCCCATCAAGCAGGGCATCGACATCCGGCAATGAGGTGTAAACAACACCCACCGCCAGCGCCAACAGCAACCCCGCCACTGCGCCGACCCTCCAACTGATCCCCCAAATTATGCGCCAGAACCAGCGGAACAGCCGGCGGAAAATGCCACCGCCCTTCCCACCAGAACTGCGCCGCGTTTTCTTCCGCGCCGTTTTGCGCGGAGCGGCTTTTCGGGCCGTCGACTTCTTACCAGCGGGTTTTGCAGCCCGCTTGGTCGCCGCAGGCTTTCGGCCTTTGGTCGGGTACCTTTTATCCGCGACAAGGCGCGATTTGCGACGGTTGGACTCAGTCATGCTCAAACTCTGCCCGGTTATGCTTTTGGGGCACCATACCCCGCCGGAACGGCCATGTAGAGGTGTGAAATACCCGTATTTCCCCTCACAAGTTTGCCTATATTTTCACCATATAGCGTGTTTTGTGCAAAAATTGTGCATAATTGCTGATTTTTTACCCTCATTTACCCTCCGAAAACGTTCCATCTGAACCTCTGTCGCGCATTTTTCTGCAGGTGCAAAATGCCGGGCCGCCCGGAGTAGTAGAGGGGAAAGACGTGAAACTGATCATTGCGACAATCAAACCGTTCAAGCTTGAGGAGGTGCGCGAAGCACTGACCAATGCAGGCGTGCGCGGCATGATGGTGACTGAGATCAAAGGGTTTGGCTCGCAATCGGGTCACACCGAGATTTATCGCGGTGCCGAATACGCCGTGAATTTCGTTCCCAAGATCAAGCTTGAGATCGTGGTGCCCGCCACCATGGCCGACCAGATCGTCGAAACCATCACCACAACCGCCAAGACCGGCAAGATCGGTGACGGCAAGATTTTCGTCCTCGATGTCGAGCAAGCCCTGCGCGTGCGGACCGGGGAAACCAACGAAGAGGCGCTTTAAGCGCGCTTACTCACAATCACTCGAGGACTAACAATGAACCTGATGAAATCTCTCATCCCTGCCGCTGCGATCGTCGCACTGCCGCAGATGGGTCTTGCGCAAGAGGCCGCTACCGGAGAGCCCGCGCAACACACCCAATATATCTTCACCACGCTGCTGTTCCTGATGGGCGGTTTCCTGGTGTTCTTCATGGCTGCAGGCTTTGCCATGCTCGAAGGCGGGCTGGTGCGCTCAAAGAACGTCGCGATGCAGATGACCAAAAACATCGCGCTGTTTTCAATCGCCGCGATCATGTACTGGCTGATCGGCTTCAACCTGATGTACCCCGGTGATGGTTGGACCATTTCTGGCTGGCTGGGCCCGTTCTTCTCGACCACCGTGCTTGACCCAGTGGGTGTCGGTGCAGATGCTGCGGCGCTTGACTACGCCTCAATCGGTTCGGATTTTTTCTTCCAACTGGTCTTTGTCGCAGCGACCGCCTCGATCGTGTCCGGTGCGGTGGCTGAACGGATCAAATTGTGGCCCTTCCTTGCCTTCGTTGTTGTCCTAACCGGCATCATGTACCCGATCTCGGGCTCGTGGCAGTGGGGTGGTGGTTGGCTGTCCGAAGCAGGCTTCTCGGACTTCGCTGGTTCAACCATCGTGCACTCGGTCGGTGGCTGGGCGGCTCTGGCAGGTGCTCTCATCCTTGGGCCGCGCATCGGTAAGTACAAGGACGGTAAAGTGCACCCGATGCCTGGTTCGAACCTGGCTCTGGCCACTCTGGGTACCTTTATCCTGTGGCTGGGTTGGTTCGGCTTCAACGGTGGTTCGCAGCTGGCGATGGGCACTGTAGGAGATGTCTCGGACGTATCGCGCATCTTTGCCAACACTAACATGGCCGCTGCATCCGGTGCCGTTGCCGCCCTTATCATGACACAGCTGCTGTACAAAAAGCCCGACCTGACCATGGTGCTGAACGGCGCGCTGGCGGGACTGGTGTCGATCACTGCTGAGCCGCTGGCCCCAACCCTGTTCGGCGCTCTGTGGATCGGTGCTGTGGGCGGCATCATTGTGGTCTTCGCGGTTCCGATGCTGGACAAGTTCAAGATCGACGACGTAGTCGGCGCCATCCCGGTCCACCTGTTCGCTGGCATCTGGGGCACCATCGCCGTGATCTTCTATGGCGAAGCCAGCCTGATCACTCAGCTGACCGGGATCATTGCTTATGGTGTCTTCACCTTTGGTGCTGCTCTTATCCTTTGGTCGATCCTGAAGGCCACCGTAGGTATCCGTGTTAGCGAAGAGGACGAGATCAACGGCCTCGACATGGCTGAACTGGGTATGGAAGCGTATCCGGAATTCTCCAAGGGCTAATAGCCAACCAAGTAAAAACAAAAAAACCCGGGCGTTCGCGCCCGGGTTTTCCTTCATTCAAAGATATCGCTCAGACGCCGACATCTACAATCGCCTGCGCCAAAATGGGCACAGTATTGGCGTTCAAACCAGCGATGTTCAGACGGCTGTCACCGACCATGTAAATGCCGTGATCGGCACGCAGCTTTTCAACCAGTTCTGGCGCGGCCCCCAGTCGCGAGAACATGCCGCGATGCTGGGCGATAAATCCAAATCGATCCGATCCACTAAGGCTCTGCAGCTCATCAGCCAGTTGCTGACGCAGGCCCAGCATGGAAAGGCGGACATCTTCCAATTCGGTCGCCCAATCTGCCCGCAGAGCATCGTCATTCAGGATCGTCGTCACCACCCGCGCGCCGTGATCAGGCGGGAATGAGTAGTTCTGGCGGTTCAAAAATGCCAGCGTAGACTGGTTCAGTGCAGTCTGTGCCGGATCGTCACTGATCGCCATCAGCAGGCCGGTGCGTTCGCGGTAGACGCCGAAGTTCTTCGAACAAGACGCCGCGATCAGGCAGCGCTTCACTGACGATGCGACCAGACGGGTTGCCTGCGCATCTTCTTCCAGACCGTCGCCAAAGCCCTGATAGGCAATGTCGATCATTGCGACGAGGCCACGTGCGTTGATCAGGTTCACGACCTCTTGCCATTGCACCATATTTAAGTTGGCACCCGTTGGGTTGTGGCAACAGCCGTGCAGAAGAACCACGTCGCCTGCATTGGCAGTTTTCAGGTCCTCGATCATACCGTCGAAATCGACGCCACGCGATTCTCCGTCGAAATAACGGTATTGGACTATCTCGATCCCTAGATAGTTCAGGATCGACAAATGGTTTGGCCAAGTGGGGTTCGACACGAAAACACGCGCGGTGGGGTTGGCCATACGGATCATCTCAAACGCCTGACGACAGGCTCCGGTACCACCGGGGGTGGCTACGGCTGCAATGTTGCCACGCGGGACAGAATTTCCGAGGATCAAGTCGATCATCGCGTCCGCAAAGGCTGGATCACCAGCCAGACCGGTATAAGCCTTGCTCTCCTGCTCTTCGAGAATACGCTTTTCAGCTGCTTTCACCGCGCGCATCACCGGAGTGACCCCCTCGGCGTTCTTGTAGACGCCAACGCCCAGATCGATCTTCTGATCACGTGGGTCGTCGCGGTACATCTGCATCAACGCCAGAATCTTGTCTGCTGGCTGCGGTTTAAGGTTCTCGAACATCAGTTCTCTCCGGTTGCGACGGGCAGGGTTGGGAAGGCACCCCATTCAGCCCAGGAGCCGTCATATAGCGAGTGGTCTTTCTTGCCCATGCGTTCCAAGGCAAGGCTGAGAATTGCGGCAGTCACACCAGAGCCACAGGATGTGATCGCGGGTTTCGATAAGTCGACGCCGGCATCTTCGAAAACCGCGCGGCAGTCATCGGGCGACTTCATCGTGCCATTCTTGTTCAACAGCATTCCAAAAGGCACGTTGCGCGAGCCTGGGATATGACCCGAGCGCAACCCCTCGCGCGGTTCAGCTTCGGTCCCGACGAAACGGGCCGCCGAGCGGGCATCGATGATCTCGTGATCCGCAAGCTTCGCGGCTGATGAAACTTGCGTCACATCGCGGACAAGGTGGTTTTGAACCCGCACCGTCATATGACGGTCGCGAATAATGGGGGGCAGGTCTTCGATCTCGCGCCCTTCAGACTGCCATTTGGGCAGTCCACCATCCAGAACGGCAATATTGTCCTGCCCCATCAGACGGAACAACCACCAGACCCGCGCCGCCGACATCAGCCCCGCACCGTCATAGACCACGACCTGATGGCCATCGCCAACGCCCATCGCGCGCAGGCGCGACATGAACTTCTCGACCGGAGGTGCCATATGCGGCAAGTCGGAACGATGGTCGGATATCTCATCAATATCAAAGAACCGCGCACCAGGGATGTGGGCAGCGTCATACTCTGCCTTGGCGTCTCGCGCTTGCTGCGGCAGGTACCACGACCCATCCAGAATCCTTAGATCCGGATCCTTGAGATGTGCGGCAAGCCATTCGGTAGAAACGAGGGTTTTTGGATCGTCCTGCATCTATGCCTCCCCTAAGCGAGCTTGGGTTTTCCCTATACTTGGCAGGATGCAGGTTCAAGGCTGGATAGCGCTAGCGTCCCGACCACACTGGATTTATCGCAAACGACGCAGGCGATAATACTGGATGATCCCAATAACGCTGATGATGATCCAGAAGCCTTCGATCAGCATGGACGCAAGATTGAAGTTCTGCAGCAGTGAGAACACGATCAGCACCGAACCGATAAGATTCACCAGCGGAAAGGCCAGATCCTCCGAGTTCATCACTCGCATCTGGGTCGCAAAATATGCCGCAACAACGATCAAAGCCCCGAATGAGCCGATGGCATCGACGACGGTCAAACTGTCCAGTAGTGCAGTCATTGTATGGGGTTTTCCTATTCTGAAACTTCCGCTGGTTGCGAATAGTGGTGCATATTTAGAAAAGCAGCTCCCTGATCACCAGCGCGGTATCCATGCGGCACATCCGCAGAAAATCGCAACCCTTGACCGGATTGCAGCGGAACCCAATTTCCATTTCGCAGCACGTCCAAAGCTCCGCTCAGAACAAAAACCTCTTCGGTTACGCCTGCTGCATGGGCCGGAGATTCGTGGCTTTGATTGGGTGACAACTCGACATGAAATGTTTCGGCCCCCAATGCGGGATCAAAAGGAAAGACAATCTTGACTTCGATACTTCCCGGAAATCTCACGGTACTGAACACATCAGCATCTGTCGTGTCACGCATTGCAGCAGTACCAATCAATGCACTCAGCGGGAGCTGGAAACCCTTCGCGATCTTCCACAGGGTCGCGATGGTCGGGCTTGATTCGCCACGCTCGATCTGGCCCAGCATAGCTTTGCTGACCCCGGTGAGTTCCGCGACTTTTGACAGGCTCAGCCCGGATGCCGCCCGCACATCCCTTAGTTTCAGCGTTAGTTCGTCCGATTCCATAGCCGCGCCCTGCGATTTGTCTTGTGCGTTATAACGTACATATGATACGTGCGCTATAACGTACACACCCAATATCGCAGTTTGGGCAATAGGGATACAGCATCATGCCAATGTACCGATCCAGAACCTCCACCCATGGCCGTAACATGGCCGGTGCCCGCGGCCTGTGGCGCGCCACCGGTATGGGAGACGACGATTTCGGCAAACCGATCATCGCCATCGTCAACTCATTCACCCAGTTTGTACCCGGTCACGTCCACCTGAAGGACCTGGGACAGATGGTTGCGCGTGAGGTTGAAGCCGCTGGCGGTGTCGCCAAAGAGTTCAACACCATCGCGGTCGATGATGGCATCGCCATGGGCCATGACGGGATGCTGTATTCGCTGCCCTCGCGTGAGGTGATTGCGGATTCTGTTGAATACATGGTTAACGCCCACTGCGCGGACGCTATGGTCTGTATCTCGAACTGCGACAAGATCACGCCCGGCATGTTGATGGCGGCCATGCGTCTGAACATCCCTGCGATCTTTGTCTCGGGTGGACCTATGGAGGCGGGCAAGATCGACATCGCCGATCTGGACGCCAAGAAGATCGACCTTGTCGACGCGATGGTTGCCGCAGCGGATGATCGATTTACCGATGAGCAGGTGCAACACATTGAAGAAAACGCCTGTCCAACCTGTGGTTCATGCTCGGGCATGTTCACCGCGAACTCGATGAATTGTCTGGCCGAAGCACTGGGTCTGGCGCTGCCGGGCAATGGCTCGACCCTGGCCACACATGCCGACCGTAAAGAGTTGTTCTTGGAAGCTGGTCGCCGCATCGTCGAGATCACCAAGCGCCACTATGATCTGGACGAGAAAGGCTTTTTGCCGCGTGAAATCGCCACGTTCGACGCGTTCGAAAATGCCATGAGCTTGGATATCGCAATGGGTGGATCGACCAATACGGTGCTTCATTTGCTGGCCATCGCGCACGAAGGTGAAGTGCATTTCACCATGTCCGACATGGACCGCCTGAGCCGCCAAGTGCCCTGTTTGTGCAAAGTCGCGCCCAACATCGAAAACGTGCACATGGAAGACGTCCACCGCGCTGGTGGCATCTTCTCGATCCTTGGTGAACTCAGCCGCGCAGGCTTGCTGCATGAGGATTGCCATACAGTGCATTCGGGCACCATGGGCGAAGCAATTGCCAACTGGGACATCAAAGTCGCCAACAACCCGAAGGCTCAGGACCTATTCAAAGCGGCGCCCGGCGGCGTGCGTACTACACAAGCCTTCAGCCAGTCGAACCGCTACAAGGAGCTGGACACTGACCGCGAAGGCGGCGTGATCCGCTCGAAAGAGCACGCATTCAGCCAGGATGGCGGTCTGGCAGTATTGTTCGGCAATATCGCGCGCGACGGCTGTATCGTGAAAACTGCGGGTGTGGATGAGAACATCCTGAAATTCACAGGCTCAGCTTATGTCTGCGAAAGCCAGGACCAGGCTGTCAATGACATCCTGACCGGCAAGGTCAAGGAAGGTGACGTGGTGGTGATCCGCTACGAAGGCCCGCGTGGTGGGCCGGGAATGCAGGAAATGCTGTATCCGACTTCGTATCTGAAATCCAAGGGGCTGGGCAAAGCCTGCGCGCTGCTGACTGACGGTCGTTTCTCGGGCGGCACGTCCGGCCTGTCGATTGGACACGTCTCACCCGAAGCCGCCGAAGGAGGCGAGATCGGGCTGGTGAAAACCGGCGACAAAATCGAGATCGACATCCCCAACCGCAGCATCCATCTGGCGGTCTCCGACGAAGACCTGGCCGCGCGGCGCGAAGAGCAGGACGAGAAGGGCTGGCAGCCCGTTGCACCACGTAAGCGTAAAGTGTCCACCGCGCTAAAAGCCTATGCCAAATTGACGACCAGTGCCGCAAAAGGTGCCGTCCGTCAGGTCTAAGCACTGCGGGTGAGCGAACACTCCTGCACCCGATACATGGAATCGGCTACGCCGATTCCACTTTCGGAATTTGGGCCCGGAGCCGCGCTTTGCGCGGCGCCGGGCCCAACCAGAGGAGATGTCTCACAAGAGACATTGACGATGGGCGGGAGCCTCACTCTTCGAGCGTCTTAATCACCCAGCTTGGCGTGAATCTCATCTAGATCGATCTCACCCGTCGGCATTTTGTTGGCGGGATTTTCGAAATCATACTTGAACAGTTCAAAATCCTGTTTGTAGATCTCGTAGACCAGATGCATCGACAAATCGTCAAAGTAATCCTCGACCGGATGCACGCGTTTTGGCCCATGGCCTTCGGATTCGTTAAAGCGCGGGATCTCGGACAGAGACACAGGATGCGAGGTTTCAAGATTGTCCAACACACCCTGCATCCCATCGTTGAACTTCTCGGTCCAAAAAATACGATCATATCGCCCGCCATTAGCGATCAGCGTCGAGACATGGCCAGACATGGCCGACCAGTGAATGTCGGGGTCCATCGGACGCCGCCAACGAATCGTGTCGCGTGCGAATAAAAGGAACCGGCGGAAACTGGCAATTTGGTCAAACTCGCCCTTGCCGTCGTCACCCCCGACTTCGATTCCATAGTTGTAAATCAGCGTTGGCACCAGATTGCCGCGATAGCGTTTGCCGTTGCGCTGGATGCCGCAGATCTTGTCAAAAAAGGAACTGAGAATGCGTGTGTAGGGATTACGCACGCAGGTAAACGTATAGGACTGGTGCGATCGAACATTTCTGGCAATCGGATCCTGACTGGCACCAAAGGCCCACTTGTGCATTCCGTCCTTGGCATCGTGAATGTCACCATCAAAGAAGCTGCCATGATCCGAGAAATACATGATTTGCCCGATCGTCGAACAGGCGCATTTCGGCACAACACGGTAGACCATGCTTTGACTTTCGGTCATCCACGTTCCGGGAAAACCCATCTACTGCGCCTCCTTAGCCAGTTATCGCATTGATACTCCGGCATTTTGACCCAAAGAACCAAAAATATTCTGTTTATTCAATCGCTCATCCTCAGTATCACGGTTGCAATTGGGCAGAAACGGGGAATTACGAGACGCAAATGGCAAAGATTGCCTATATCTTGCTGTGCCACAAAGATCCTGACGCGATCATTGCGCAGGCACGTCAGCTGACGGCTGCCGGCGATTGTATGGCGATCCATTTTGACGCCCGCGCCAACGATACGGATTATGCGCAGATACGCGACGCCCTGAAAGATAACCGCAATGTCACATTTGCAACGAAGCGGATCAAATGCGGATGGGGCGAATGGTCACTGGTTCAGGCCACGCTCCATGCATTACAGGCGGCGGTGGATCAGTTCCCAAGGGTCACCCATTTTTACATGCTGTCCGGCGATTGCATGGCAATTAAAACCGCCGAGTATGTGCACAGCTTTCTTGATGAACGCGACATGGATTTCATCGAAAGCCATGACTTCTTCGAAAGCAATTGGATTAAGACCGGAATGAAAGAAGACCGGCTGATCTATCGTCACTATTTCAACGAACGCAATCAGCCGCGCCTGTTCTATGCCGCATACGAAATGCAAAAGCGTTTCGGTCTGACCCGCGGCATACCTGCAGACCTGCAGGTCAAGATCGGTAGCCAGTGGTGGTGCCTGCGCCGTCGCACAGTCGAGATGATTCTGGACTTCCTGCGCCAACGCCGCGATGTGGTCCGGTTTTTCTCGACCACCTGGATTCCGGACGAGACGTTCTTTCAGACGCTTGTTCGCCACCTCGTCCCGAAGCAGGAAATCGAAAACCGTACACTGACATTTTTGGTGTTTTCCGACTATGGCATGCCTGTCACCTTCTATAATGATCACTATGACATGCTGTTGGGGCAGAACTACCTGTTCGCTCGCAAGATCAGCCCCGAGGCCCATGAGTTGAAGGAACGGTTGGGTCAGCTTTATGCCAGCGAAGGGGTCACGTTCCACATCTCGGACGAAGGGCGTAATCTGTATCACTTCCTTGCCGGTCGCGGTCGGGTAGGACGACGTTTCGCTCAGCGCTTTTGGGAGGTCGGCAATACGTTAGGCCCCGAGCGGCAGGCGTTTCTGATTGTTTGCAAGAAGTGGCATGTCGCCAAACGGCTTGTTGACCAGATCGCGTCGGAAACCCCCATTCCCTGTATCGAATACATCTATGATGAGCAGGATACGCCATTGCCCGATTTGGGTGGAATCGAGACGACCCTGATTAAGCGGTCGCGCCATCGGCGGGCCGTTGCACGTATGTTGTTCGATTATTTCCAAAGCGACAGGCTGGTACTCTGCGTAGATCCGGCCAATCTGGACGTCATTCAGGATTTCTGTGCAGATCAGGCCCAAACACGTGTTCTGGAAATCGAATGTGCCTATTCAGATGAATATCTGACCGGCCATGCCTATCGCGTCGGTCTTGCGGGCCAGAACAGCTCACAGGATTCTCTTGCACGTCTGCTACCGACCCTTCGCAATGCGCTGGCTTACGAATCCGAATTGATCCGCAGCACCCAGAATGATGGGCTGTTCCATTTGCGTGAGGCGGCGGAACGTTCGGAGAATGAGGTGATTATCGCGGAATTTCTGGGGATCAGTGCCGATAAGGCCAAAGCGATCATGCAACTGGATTACCTGTTCGCTGATTGAATCCGGCGGCACGATCAGGTGCCGCCGGACATTCGAGTTCAGATGTCGAATTTGACACCTTGCGCCAATGGCAACTCGGCTGAATAGTTTACCGTGTTGGTCTGACGGCGCATGTAGGCTTTCCAGGCATCTGATCCGCTTTCGCGCCCGCCTCCGGTTTCCTTCTCGCCACCAAATGCGCCACCGATCTCGGCCCCGGACGGGCCGATGTTCACATTGGCAATCCCGCAATCCGACCCGGCCGCTGTTAGGAATTGCTCGGCTTCGCGCATGTTCAGTGTAAAAACGCAGGACGACAAACCCTGTGGCACGTCGTTCTGGATATCGATCGCCTCGGCAAAATCGTCATAGCCCATGACGTAGAGGATCGGAGCAAAGGTTTCGGTCTTCACCGTCGCGGTCTGGCCCGGCATCTCGACGATGGCCGGCTGCATGTAAACACCGCCCGGCACGCCTTCGGTCACACGCTCACCTCCGAACACAGCACCACCCTCGGCCTTTGCTGTTTCAAGTGCTGCGGCCATCGCATTGCCCGAAGCTTCATCCACCAGCGGCCCAATCAATGTGCCCTCGGTCAGCGGGTTACCGATGGGCAGACCAGAATAGGCTTTCTTCAGACGTGCCACCAATTCTTCGCGGATCGCATTATGCACGATCAACCGGCGCAGAGTGGTACAGCGCTGCCCCGCCGTCCCGACGGCAGAGAACACGATCGCGCGCACCGCCATTTCCAGATCAGCCGACGGACCAACGATCATCGCGTTATTGCCGCCGAGCTCCAGAATGCACTTGCCAAAGCGCTGTGCCACAATCGGCGCAACCGCGCGGCCCATCCGGGTCGAGCCGGTGGCTGAGATGATCGGCACATCCTCACTGGCAACCAGCGCTTCACCCAGATCGGCACCACCGATCAGGGTCTGCAGCAGCCCTTCGGGGGCGTCGCCAAACCGGGCCAATGCCCGCTCAAAGATTTTCTGACAAGCCAACGCGGTCAGAGGCGTTTTCTCGGACGGTTTCCAGATCACCGGGTCCCCGCAGACCAGCGCCAGCGCCGTGTTCCAGGACCAGACGGCAACAGGGAAATTAAAGGCGGTGATCACACCGACCGGTCCCGCCGGATGCCACGTTTCCATCATCCGGTGGCCCGGGCGTTCCGAAGCAATGGTCAAACCATAAAGCTGCCGCGACAGACCGACGGCGAAATCGCAGATGTCGATCATCTCCTGCACTTCGCCCAGACCTTCCGACGTGATCTTGCCTGCCTCCCAACTGACCAGCGCGCCAAGGTCATCCTTGGCGGCCCGCAGCTCTTCGCCCAGCAGGCGGATCAACTCACCCCGGCGCGGTGCCGGCACAACGCGCCATGCTTTGAACGCCGCTTTCGAGCGGGCAAAGATGGCCCCCATCTCGGAAACCGGAGTTTCGTGAACCTCGGCCAGCAAGCTTCCATCTATCGGAGAGGTCACCCGCAGCGACCCACCGGTCAGCTCTGCTGCAGTCAGGTCCAAATTCGCAAGCGTGGTTTCAGCAGTCATTACAACGTCTTTCATATCTCAGGCCGCCTTGTTTTGTTCAGTAACGTCACCGGCGCGATAAAGCCGGCCAAATTCGGTGTTCAGGAAATCGGCAAGCTTTACCTGCTCTTGCCGGACAAAACCTTGCGAGGGCAGAACCCCCGTCCGCATCAGATCAACGACACCCAACACACCTGCGGCAGTGGTGACCTGGATCGCACTCCAGACTTGTCCATCGATGGTGCGCGCAAAAGATTTGTTGATCAGGGATTTCTCACGCAACGTGCCATCAACCATCCCCTTTGCTGTGCAATAAACCAGCACGACGTCTTGATCGGTGCGCGGCAGGGCCGTTTCAAAAATCTCTTTCAGCAGATCGCGGCGACGCTCTAGTCCCAGGTCACTGAGCAACAAGCGCAAGATATCCCGATGGCCCGGATAGCGGATCGAGCGATAGGATACCGCCTTCGCCTTACCGTCTAGCGTCTCGGGCAAGGTGCCCAGCCCGCCCGATGTATTGAAGCACTCGTACTCGACTCCGTCATCGCCGATCAGCTCATAATCTTCGAGGGGGGCGGTCTTGACCCTCTCGCCATTCACAATGGCATCACATGGATTGCAGTATTCGTTGATTAGCCCATCAGTTGACCAAGTCAGGTTATATTTCAACGCGTTGGTCGGATAGAGCGGTAACGCCCCGACCCGCATATGCAGGCTGTCGATTTCATCGAACTCGGCCGCCAGCGCAGCGCCCGCAATCCCGACAAACCCGGGGGCCAACCCGCATTGCGGCATAAATGCCGTCTCGCTGTTCTGCGCCAGCTCGCGCACCGCGTTGGTGGCCGCGACATCTTCGGTCAGGTCAAAGTAATGCGCCCCAACAGTTTTGGCTGCGCTCGCAATCGCCGGTGTCAGAAAGAACGGCGCGGCAGAGATCACCGCATCAAACCCTTTAAGGCCTTTCTCCAAGCCCGCGCTATCGCTGGCATCAATCTGCCGCGTAGAAATGCCCCGCTTCTTGAATGCTGACAGGGCCGCAAGATCGTGATCGGCAACAGTCACCGTGTAATGTGCCGAGGTTTTCAGCAAAGTCGCGATCATCTGACCGATCTTCCCCGCCCCGACTACGCAAATATTCCAGCTCAAAACGCGCCTCCATTCTGTGTTTCTTTTGATTATGAAGGGCGACTTGTTCGGATTGCAGATCGTATCTTGACGAAATGAGGTAATTTTCCGTCATTTTGCCATATTATACGTCACTTTGCTAAATGGTTTACTCGAATATGACTTCGAACATGGTCGAATTCACAATCGTTTCAGCGCTCCTTTGAACTGATTGTACTATCAGGTATGAGAGGACCATTGTCGGCTATACAACGCGGGCAATCGCGGTTCGCCCAAGCATATAGGTGCCTTCAATGAGATCTCTCCGTGTCCTGCTTACCTGTTTCGCATGCCTGCTTCCTTTTGCAGCTCTGGCCCAATCCGCTGAGGCACCTGCCGCTGAGATTTCGTTAGAGCTCAATGCCTTGGAAGACGTTGGTAGTGCCTGCAGATTGACCTTTCTGGTGACCAACCAATCCGGAACCACTATCGATGAAGCCGTATTCGAGACGGTGATATTTGACACCGAAGGCAGTGTCGTTACCCTCTCGCTTTTTGATTTTCGCGACTTACCTTTGGATCGCCCACGTGTCCGTCAGTTCGATCTGCCAGAGATGTCTTGCACGACTGTTGGGCGCGCATTGATCAATGGCGCGAGTTCATGCGTGGTAAAAGGCTCCCAGAGCGACATCTGTCAATCGACCCTAACGCTCAGCAGCCGGATTGAAGTGGAGTTGCTTGGATGAATATTCTCTCTTCTCTTCGAGAGATCCTGACCCTTGGCGGGCCCGTTGTGGCTATCCTTATTGTCATGTCGGTCCTGACCGTAGCAGTTACTCTTTACAAGCTTTGGCAGTTCGCAGCCTGTGGCGTAGGGCGGCACAAGGTTCTGTCACAAGCGCTGCAGGCCTGGGATGCTGGAGATCGAGCCACTGCACGCGCGCGCCTCGCTCAGAGCAGCAGCTATCTTGCACCGCTTGTCGAAGCCGCCATGGACGCGCCGGACACTCCTGATCTGGACGCTCGACTGGATGCCGAAGCTGGATTGGCACTGGCCGGGCTGGAGCGCGGATTTCGGCTTTTGGATACGGTCGCCCAGCTTGCACCCCTGCTTGGATTGTTCGGAACAGTTTTGGGAATGATCAATGCATTCCAAAGCCTTCAGTCTGCCGGGTCTTCTGTCGATCCCTCATTGTTGGCAGGTGGCATCTGGGTTGCTCTGGTAACAACAGCCGTTGGCCTTGCGGTGGCAATGCCGACTTCAATGGTCTTGTCTTGGTTTGAAAGCCGAACTGCCCGGGAACGGGTGTTTGCGGACAAAGCACTGCGCACGGTTCTGGTCCCGAACAACTCGAACCAGCCCGTCTCAGGCAGGACCGAGATTCTGAACGCTGAACATGCGTAACACGGCGCCCTTTGTAAGACGCCCGATGTCGATGACCCCGCTCATCGATGTCATCTTCTTGCTGTTGCTGTTTTTCATGTTGTCTTCAACTTTCTCAAAGTTCGCGGAAATCGAAATCAGCAGCGCAACCTCAGGAGCATTAGCCTCGGCTGAGCCGGTGGAGAGGATTTTCATTCAGATCGGTGCAGAGCGCGTGACTTTGAATGGCGAAACGCTGACGCTGGATGAGCTGTCCGCGCTGATCGGAACCGGTCAGGCTCTGGTAAGCCTTGATGCCGATACGTCCGCCCAAAGGCTTGTTGATTTGCTGACCAGGCTGCGTGGCCGCGATGGCTTGACCGTCACGGTGTTGGAGTAGACCGATGATCCGCTTTGGTCGCCCAAGCCGCAAACGAGACTCGACCATCCCTCTGATCAACGTCGTCTTTCTGATGCTGATCTTCTTTCTGATTGCAGGCACCCTGGCACCACCGCTTGATCCCGAGCTTCAGCTTGTCGACACATCGGAACTCGAAGGCCGCGACCCGCCCGATGCGCTTGTCTTGAACGCTGATGGCATCCTCAGTTTTCGTGGGGTGCAAACCGACCCTGAGGCTTTTATGGCCAGCCATGATGACGGACCCGTCAGGATTGTCCCCGACCGCAATGTTTCAGGCCAACGATTGATGGAGGTAACCGGTGCCCTTCGACGGCATGGGGCGCCATCTGTGTACCTCGTGACCCAGCAGGCTTTAAAATGATCCGGAAGTCAGCAGCCATCGCTGCGTTGGCGGGTGTGCTTTCGCTTGTCCTGCATATCTTTGGGATCAGTTTCTACGGTTCCAGTCTGCCAGAACTGCGGGCCAATGAGGAATCGGTCAGTTTGATCGAGCTTGGCAACACATTCGAGGAATTCAACGACAACACGACGGACCCGGTGCAGCCGGAATCTGCTGAAACACCCGACCCCCCGGTTGAAGACACTATTAAGCCCAATACTGCCGACATCCCGATCAGCGAAACACTCGTCGCTTCCCCCA
This sequence comes from Ruegeria sp. C5, assembly GCF_056537605.1. Classification (NCBI taxonomy): domain Bacteria; kingdom Pseudomonadati; phylum Pseudomonadota; class Alphaproteobacteria; order Rhodobacterales; family Roseobacteraceae; genus Ruegeria; species Ruegeria sp. C5. Next base: position 137,059 of record NZ_JBQFRX010000009.1, read on the forward strand.
ATCCTCAGCAGGTATCTTCACCAGATGTCGGAGCGCCCGTCGCCCCACGATCAGAGCTACAGGAAGAGGTGCCGACCGAACCGGTCGCCCCGTCCAATCCGGAACCAGCCACAGACGCAGATACCTCCGTAACGTCAGCGGTCGACCCGAAACCCGAGCGCTTGGCAGCGTTACCGCCCACAGACGGCTCAACAGCGCCGGTCCCTCCACTCGAGAGTACTGCAGTCGAACCAGAAATCCCAAGTTCGGTCGATGAGCCAACAAACGAGCCACCAGAAGAACAAGCCGCGCCTTCCGATCAGGCCGTATCTGTTTCCAAACGCCCCCGCCTCCCGGACAGAAGGCCCGCAACGGATACGCCAAAATCACTTGATGGGTTCAGTAACTTCGATAACTTGCGCAACCCTACGCAGACATTGGAGTCGCCGCTTAGCCTTTATCAAAAGGAAGGGGCTGACCCGTTCCGAGCCAGCAGTGGCCGAAATCAAACCTCGGGTCGCGGCGTTGGAAACTCCGATACCACTAACTATGCCGGACAAGTCCTGGTCCACCTCAATCAAACGCCCGTCGTCTATGTCCCTGTCCGCGGGTTTGCGCAGGTATTCTTCGAAATTAATCCTGATGGATCACTGGCTTGGGTTGATATCGTCGATAGCTCTGGCTCACCTGAAATCGAACGCGCCGCCAGAGATCAAGTCATCCGCGCCGCTCCATTTCCCCGTCCACCAAGCGGGTCAAGCCGCAGGCTATCGTTTTATTACCAAAATAGTTGATACCAAAGACAGCAGTTCGCCGAACCAGTTGTTCGTTCCCTGAATGCTTCAACACGCTCTAAGGAGAGGATTTCCATCGGTCGTCACGGCAAGGTCACCGTGGGCGAAGCACAGAAGTTGGCAAAAAAGAGCTGAGGGGGTGAGTGGCTAGTTACGAAAAGAAGTTTCCTCTCGTTGCTTCCACAGTGCTTCCAGAAGTGTTGGCGCAAATAAGAACACCGCCCTGAGACGGCGCGTAAACATTTGTTTTTGCTCAGTGTTTTTGTTTTCGAGAGTAGGATTTGAACCTCTGAGTTGTCTGACGTCAGCGCCCATGGGACAGTTTAGGTCGATTTGATAAGAGAGGGTTTCTGGCTCATCGTAACCGCCAAGGAGTGGAGATGAGAAAGAAACCCGGAACCAAGCAGAGCCACGGTGAGAAGGTCATAAAGGACATTCGCCGTGCGACCCGCAAACAGTATTCCGAAGACCACCTTCTATCGCTGGTACGACCGATATCTCGTCGGCGGCCCCGAGGCGCTTGAAGATCGTAGACCCACGCCGTCACGGGTCTGGAACCGCATTCCCACGCCAGT
>NZ_JBQFRX010000010.1:0-55643 GCF_056537605.1 Ruegeria sp. C5
CTGCGGTCAGCGTGGTCTTGCCGTGGTCAACGTGGCCAATCGTGCCGATGTTGACGTGCGGCTTATTACGCTCAAACTTTTCCTTTGCCATGATGGCCTCCTTTTTCGGTAATGAAGGGAGCGCGTTAGCCGCGCTCCCTCAAATCTTCGCTTATGCGTATTTCGCCTGAATCTCGTCCGAGATGTTCTGCGGAACCGGATCGTAGTGATCGAACTGCATTGTGAACTGGGCACGGCCCGACGACATCGAACGCAGAGTGTTGATGTAGCCGAACATGTTCGCCAGCGGAACGAACGCGTCGATCGCGATTGCGTTGCCGCGCGGTTCCTGACCAGACACCTGGCCACGACGCGAGGTCAGGTCGCCGATGATACCGCCGGTGTATTCTTCCGGGGTGATCACTTCGACCTTCATGATCGGTTCAAGCAGTTTCGCGCCAGCTTTGCGCATGCCTTCACGCATACACATCCGCGATGCGATTTCGAACGCCAGAACGCTCGAGTCAACGTCGTGGAACTTACCGTCCAGCAGGGCAACCTTGAAGTCGATCACGGGGAAGCCAGCCAGCGGGCCGCTATCCATGACCGAGTTGATGCCTTTTTCAACACCCGGGATGTATTCCTTCGGAACGGCGCCGCCTACGATGCGGCTTTCGAACGAATAGCCTTCGCCTGCTTCGGTCGGCTGGATCTCCAGCTTGACTTCCGCGAACTGACCCGAACCACCCGACTGTTTCTTGTGGGTGTAGGTGTGCTCGACCGGCATCGAGATGGTTTCGCGATAGGCCACCTGAGGTGCACCGATGTTCGCTTCAACCTTGAACTCGCGCTTCAGACGGTCAACCAGGATGTCCAGGTGAAGTTCGCCCATGCCCTTCATGATGGTCTGACCCGACTCCAGGTCGGTTTCCACGCGGAAGGACGGGTCTTCGGCGGCCAGACGGGCCAGACCCTGGGACATCTTCTCTTGGTCGCCCTTGGTTTTGGGCTCGACCGCGATTTCGATCACCGGGTCGGGGAAGGTCATGGTTTCCAGAACCACCGGATCCTTCGCGTCACACAGAGTGTCGCCGGTGGTGGTGTCTTTCAGACCCGCCAGCGCGATGATGTCGCCTGCAAACGCTTCTTCGATCTCTTCCCGGTTGTTCGAGTGCATCATCATCATACGACCGATGCGCTCTTTCTTACCTTTGGTCGAGTTCAGGATCGAGTCACCCTTGTTCATGGTGCCCGAGTAGATCCGGGTGAAGGTCAGAGAGCCAACGAAGGGGTCGTTCATGATTTTGAACGCCAGACCCGAGAAGGCCATGTCGTCGTCTGCACGACGGGCGATGTCACGAACTTCTTCCTCGTCGCCGGGTTTGAAGCCCATGTAATCGACAACGTCCAGCGGGCTGGGCAGATAGTCGATCACAGCGTTGAGCAGCGGCTGAACGCCTTTGTTCTTGAACGCCGAACCACCCAGAACCGGAACGAACGCGATTTCCAGAGTACCTTTGCGCAGCAGAGCGCGCAGGGTCGGAACGTCGGGCTCATTGCCTTCCAAGTATTCCATCATCGCGTCGTCGTCCATTTCGACGGCCGCTTCGATCATCTTGCCGCGCCATTCGTCAGCCATGTCTTTCAGGCTGTCGCGGATAGGAGCTTTGATCCAGCTTGCGCCCAGATCTTCGCCCTGCCACAGCCACTCTTCCATGGTGACCAGGTCGATCAGACCTTCCAGCTCGGACTCGGCACCGATCGGAATACCAACCGGAACAGCGCGTGCGCCGGTGCGGTCTTCGATCATGTTGACGCAGTTGAAGAAGTCAGCGCCGATCTTGTCCATTTTGTTGACGAAAACCATACGCGGAACCTTGTAGCGGTCAGCCTGACGCCACACGGTTTCGGTCTGGGGCTCAACACCGGCGTTTGCGTCCAGAACGCAGACAGCACCGTCGAGAACCGCCAGCGAACGCTCAACTTCGATGGTGAAGTCAACGTGGCCGGGGGTGTCGATGATGTTCAGGCGGTGCTTAGGAGTTTCTGCGGTCTGACCGTCCTCGGTGCGTTCCCAGAAAGTGGTGGTCGCAGCCGAAGTGATGGTGATGCCGCGTTCCTGCTCCTGCTCCATCCAGTCCATGGTGGCTGCACCATCGTGCACCTCACCGATGTTGTGGGATTTACCAGTGTAATACAGGATACGCTCCGAGCAGGTGGTCTTACCTGCGTCGATGTGCGCCATGATACCGAAGTTACGGTACAGTTCGAGCGGATATTCGCGTGCCATTGGTCTAAGCCTCTCGGATTACCAACGATAATGGCTGAAGGCTTTGTTCGCCTCGGCCATCTTGTGGGTGTCTTCGCGTTTCTTGACGGCAGTACCGCGGGACTGAACGGCGTCCAGCAGCTCGCCTGCAAGGCGCTCTTCCATGGTGTTTTCGTTGCGGCCACGCGCAGCAGTGATCAGCCAGCGGATGGCCAGTGCTTCGCGGCGCTCAGGGCGCACTTCGACCGGAACCTGATAGGTTGCACCACCAACCCGGCGCGAGCGAACCTCGACCGACGGTTTGATGTTGTCGAGCGCTTCGTGGAACACTTCGACAGGAGCGCGCTTTACCTTGTTCTCAACGCGGTCAAACGCGTTGTAAACGATGCGCTCTGCGACCGACTTCTTGCCGTCGATCATCAGGTTGTTCATGAATTTGGTCAGTACCTTGTCGCCAAATTTGGCGTCAGGCAGGACTTCGCGTTTTTCGGCGGCGTGACGACGTGACATATCAGCCTCTCCTTCTTACTTGGGACGCTTCGCGCCGTATTTCGAACGACGTTGCTTACGATCTTTGACGCCCTGAGTATCCAGAACACCGCGCAGGATGTGGTAACGCACACCGGGAAGGTCTTTTACACGGCCGCCACGGATCAGAACAACCGAGTGTTCCTGCAGGTTGTGGCTTTCACCCGGGATGTACGAGATGACCTCGAACCCGTTGGTCAAGCGCACTTTGGCAACCTTACGCATAGCCGAGTTCGGCTTCTTCGGTGTGGTGGTGTACACGCGGGTGCAGACGCCGCGTTTCTGCGGGCACTGCTCCAGGTGCATGGACTTCGAGCGTTTTACTTTGGGCTGCCGCGGTTTGCGGATCAGCTGTTGAATAGTTGGCATTCCGGTTTCTTCCCCGTTTTGCAACACACATGACATGCACGCGCGTTGCGTGCGGTTAAATTCGCTGCACTCATGCGTCCACAAGCGCAAAACCCGCGAGCGTTCCCATTCCGAGGTGAACGTCGCGGTTTGTTATCAGAGGGCGCGAACGATAAAAGTGTTCGGGCCTTGACCAGTTCATTACTGAAATCGGTTATGGGGCGGCCCCCGGTACCGAGATGTCGCGCGTATTAAGGGGAGTCGGCCCGAGTGTCAACAGCCCAGCGGGAAAGGCGTGTTGTACATAAGAACTCCGGCGGTCTATCAGGAACTAATGAAGATTCCCACTGCGCCGACGCATTGCAGCACTTCGGCACCGTATGCATTGTGAACATGCCCTGCAAACCATTGGATGCCCCATGCAAGTCTTTGGCCTGTGTCGATTTTCATTCCCTGCTCTGGGCGATTTCCAGATCGAACATGACACGGTCGCAGATCGGCGCGCCCATCTCTACAACCCTGTTCGTCTGGAAGAGCGGTTCCGCTTGTTCGAATCTGTGACGTTGCCCAGCTTTCGCGCGCAGACAGATGGGGACTATCAGCTTCTGGTCGTTGTTGGGGACTGTCTGCCGCAAAAGGCGCTCGACTGGCTTAAGGACCTCACCGCTGACATCAAGCAGGTACGAATTGTCCAAAGACCCGTCGAACCAAGCCATAAACACCGGCAGGTCATGAAACGAATCCTTCAGGAAGCGCGTTCAAACCCGGACCGGCCCTGTCTTCAATTTCGCCATGATGACGACGACAGCATTTCGATTGATTTCATCGAAAGACTGCGCGAGTCCGCCGATGATGTTGCCGGGCTGATTGGAAAAAATCAGGCCATAGGCCTCGATTTCAACAACGGATACCAGGCCAGCTTTGGGCCGAATGGGGTTCGGGCGGCACAAATCTACAAATCTCTGCTTGGGGTGGGCTTGGGCATGCTTATCGCGGGCGGGTGCGACCACACGATCATAAGTTTTACCCACAACCGGATCGGGCGTTTTATGCCAGTGGTCAGTTATCCTGATCGCCCGATGTGGATCAGGACATTGAACAACTCCAACGACTCGCCGCGCGCTGAAAAGCAGAAGGCGCAGCTTGCGCCGATCACGCCCGAAATCGAGACCGATTTTGCCACGCGTTTCGCGCTAAACCCCGGTTTCGTACGTTTGCCTCACTTCTCCGCTTGACGCGACCGTTCGCGAAACAGAGTGAACATCCCTGCCCCAACTACCAATGCACCACCCAGCATTGTGATCGCGTCCGGCCAGTCACCAAACACAGCCCACCCCAGTCCCAGTGCCCAAAGCAGGCTGGAATAGCGAAATGGCGCAACAAAACCGACCTCGCCCACGCGCATCACCATGACACTGAACAGATAGCCTATCAGAACAAAGACCGCAGCGCTGGCGATCATCGCTCCAGATGCGGTCGAGACCGGCACCCATCCTTCAAACGTGGAGACGATGATCGCTGCCAATGTGATAGTGAGGGATGTCGCCAGTGTTACCACCATAGAAGGTACTTCAGCTGACATTCGGCGGGTGATCAAATCGCGAACTGTAACGGAAGCAACCGCAATCAATGCGTAAATCGCATAGATGCTGAATCCTTCAGGACCGGGCCGAACGATCAACAACATACCGACGAACCCAAGCGCAATTGCAGCAATACGTCTCCATCCAATTACTTCACCGAAGAATAAGGCAGCACCCAAAATCACGGTCAGCGGCAACGCCTGTAGAACTGCCGTAACGTTGGCAAGCGGCATGTGCATCAGAGCCGTTAAAAAGAAGATGGTCGCCGCCAACTCTGCCAGGCACCGTAATGCGATAAGCCATTTGTCATGGAGGGGAAAATTCAGGTGAAGCGCCTCAAGATAACGGGCCATTATCAACACAAGAACTGTCGCCAAAACTCCGCGCATGGTCACAAGTTGGAACAGAGGCAGATCTTGCCCCACCACTTTCACCAACGCATCATTGATGGTAAAGGCCGCCATGCTGCCCATCATCAGCAGCGCGCCTTTAACGTTAGGACTCATTTAATCAACACCCGGTCTTCAATATATCGTCGTACTAACTGTTCAATCGATCACGAAGTCAATTTGCGCCTGACAATCCTACAGTAATAGTTCCGACGAGCTACACAAACTGTCGACTTTTCAGTCGTTTCAATCTGTCATCTGGGCGGAAGGCGTAGATTTCGAGATCTCGATCTCATCATCCGTCATCTCATCTTCTACGCCATCAAACAATGGTGTCGAAAGGTAACGCTCGCCCGTATCTGGCAACATTACCAACATGACGGAACCTTCCGGCGCAGTCTCGGCCAGTTTCATCGCGACCGCAAAGGTCGAGCCACCAGAAATACCGGTAAAAATCCCCTCTTCTGCGGCCAAACGGCGCGACCATGCAATACCGTCGCTACCGGGAACGGGAATCAACTCATCATAGTACGAGTTATCAATGGCCTCCTGCAGAACCCACGGAATGAAATCAGGCGTCCAACCCTGTATCGGATGCGGTTCGAAGTTCGGGTGGCTCTCGGTCGGCTGGTTTATTTCGTTGCGGGTGTTTACATACCCCGACGACACAATGGCTGCATTGGCAGGCTCGGTCAGGATGATCTTGGTCTCAGGGCGCGCTTTCCTCAGCACCCGGGCCACGCCCGAGACCGTCCCGCCAGTGCCATAGCCCGTAACCCAATAGTCGAGATTCTGCCCATCAAAGTCACCCAAGATTTCCCTCGCGGTGGTATTTTCGTGAATATCGGCATTGGCTGCGGTTTCAAACTGGCTGGCCAGGAACCAGCCGTTCTGCTCGGCCAATTCCTTGGCTTTTGTATACATGCCGAACCCCTTTTGCGCGCGCGGTGTCAGGACAACTTTTGCCCCCAAAAACCTCATCAGCTTGCGCCGCTCGACCGAGAAACTGTCGGCCATCGTCACAACTAAGGGATAGCCTTTGGCCGCGCAGACCATCGCCAGCCCGATACCGGTATTCCCCGAGGTCGCCTCAACTACTGTCTGACCGGGTTTTAAGCTACCGTCGCGTTCTGCCGCTTCGATGATGTTGAGGGCAAGGCGATCTTTGACAGAACTGGCCGGGTTAAACGCTTCGAATTTTACGTAAACCGTCACGTTTGAGGGCGCGATCCTGTTTATTCGTATGCTTGGCGTGTCTCCAACGGTGTCCAAAATACTGTCATACAGGCGCTTTCGCCCATGCGTTTGACGGGTTGTCATTGCGGCCCCCTCCTCTGTTGACGAAAGCATGCCACAAACCGGGTCACATTAGTAACTATCTTTGTGAGAGTTCGCCTCGGAGCGCTCACAACAAGAAAGGCCCCGCGAAATCGCGGGGCCTTTCTTAGTTATTGAGGGTGCCTATTCGCGGCTTTCCGGTGTTTCCACAAGAACGTCCAGCTCATCACCGACCATGTCGTCGTCGAAGGTCGGAGCGGCCAGAGCAGCAGCCGCTTCGGCCTCTTCCCGGCGGGCTTCGATGACCACGTTGTCACGCGATTGCGCGATGTGGCGGACGGCCTGAGTGGCCCCACCGGTACCGGCAGGGATCAGGCGACCAACGATGACGTTCTCTTTCAGGCCAACCAGCTTGTCTTTCTTGCCCTGAACCGAGGCTTCGGTCAGCACGCGGGTGGTTTCCTGGAACGACGCCGCCGAGATGAACGAACGCGTCTGCAGCGAAGCTTTGGTGATCCCCAGAAGGATCGGCTCACCCTGAGCCGGACGACCGCCACGCGAGATAGTCTTCTCGTTGGCTGCGTCGAACTCTTGCTTGTCGACATGTTCGCCTTTCAGCAGGGTGGTGTCACCTGAATCCAGGATCTCCCACTTCTGCAGCATCTGGCGCACGATGACCTCGATGTGCTTGTCGTTGATCTTAACGCCCTGCAGACGATAAACGTCCTGCACTTCGTCGATCATGTAATCCGCCAGCGCTTCGACACCCATGATGGACAGGATGTCATGCGGAGCCGGGTTACCGTCCATCAGGTATTCACCCTTCTGGATGAAGTCCCCTTCGGCGACCGGGATGTGCTTGCCCTTGGGTACCATGTATTCGATGGTCTCCATGGACTCGTCAGCCGGTTCGATGCTGATGCGGCGCTTGTTCTTGTAGTCGCGGCCAAAGCGCACGTAACCATCGGCTTCTGCGATGATCGCGTGATCTTTCGGACGACGGGCTTCGAACAGTTCGGCCACACGTGGCAGACCACCGGTGATGTCCTTGGTCTTGGCGCCTTCACGCGGGATACGCGCAACAACGTCACCGGCTTCGATGGTCTGACCATCTTCGACGGACAGGATCGCATCCACCGACATCGGATAGTGAACCGGGTTGCCCGCATCGTTGCGGACCGGCTCGCCATCTTCACCAACCAGAATGATCTCGGGCTTGAGGTCGCTGCCTTTGGGGGCCGCGCGCCAGTCGATCACGATCTTCTGGGTCATGCCGGTTGCATCGTCGGTCTCATCCCGGACCGCAAGGCCCGAAACAAGGTCGACATATTTCGCGGTACCGGCTTTCTCGGCGATGATCGGCAGGGTGTAGGGATCCCATTCGAACAGCTTGTCGCCACGAGCAACCTTGGTGCCGTCCTTGACGAACAGCTTGGAGCCATAGCCCAGCTTGTGGCTGGCACGCTCTTCGCCGTGTTCGTCGCTGATCACCAGCTTCATGTTCCGGCCCATAACGAGGCTTTCGCCTGCGGCATTGACCAGAATCTGCGGGTTCTCGAAGGAAACGACGCCTTCCTGGCTGGCTTCCTGGAACGACTGCTGACCACCTTGCGCAACACCACCGATGTGGAAAGTACGCATCGTCAGCTGCGTACCGGGTTCACCAATGGACTGCGCGGCGATGATGCCGACAGCCTCACCTGTGTTCACCATCGTGCCGCGTGCAAGGTCACGACCGTAGCAGGTGGCGCAGACGCCTTCCTCGGACTCACAGGTCAGAGGCGAGCGGATGCGCATCGACGCAACACCAGCTTCGTCAATGGTGTCCGCCATGCGTTCGTCGATCAACTGACCAGCGGCCACGATCACCTCATCCGTGCCCGGACGCAGAACATCGTCAGCCGCCACACGACCCAGCACACGTTCGGCCAGCGAGGCAACAACCTCACCGTCATTCACGGCGGCTTCGGCTGTGATCGCACGCTCAGTACCACAGTCGATCTCGCGAACGATGCAGTCCTGTGCGACGTCCACCAGACGACGGGTCAGGTAACCCGAGTTCGCCGTCTTCAGAGCGGTATCCGACAGACCCTTACGGGCACCGTGGGTCGAGTTGAAGTACTCGAGAACGGTCAGACCTTCTTTAAAGTTCGAGATAATCGGCGTCTCGATGATGTCACCGTTCGGCTTGGCCATCAGGCCACGCATACCGCCCAGCTGTTTCATCTGAGTGACCGAGCCACGCGCACCGGAGTGGGCCATCATGTAGACCGAGTTCGGCTCTTGATCTGACCCGTCTTCGGCCTTGGCAACGTCCGAGATGGTGCTCATCATCGCTTCGGTGACGCGGTCGTTACACTTCGACCAGGCATCAACAACTTTGTTGTACTTTTCGCCCTGAGTGATCAGGCCGTCCATGTACTGCTGTTCAAAGTCCTTCACCTGACCGCGGGTGTCATCAACGATGCCCCACTTGTCATCCGGGATGACCATGTCGTCCTTACCGAACGAGATGCCCGCCTTGAACGCTTCTTTGAAGCCCATCGACATGATCTGGTCACAGAAGATAACCGACTCTTTCTGACCGCAGTAACGGTAGACGGTGTCGATCACCTGCTGCACTTCTTTCTTCCGCAGCAGGCGGTTGACCAGCTCGAACGGGGCTTTGTTGTTCATCGGCAGCAATGCACCCAGACGCAGACGGCCCGGAGTGGTTTCATAGCGCTTCTGAACTTCGTTGCCTTCGTCGTCGATCTGCGTGATCCGCGCGGTGATTTTCGAGTGCAGATGCACCTCACCGGCGTCCAGCGCGTGCTGAACTTCTTCGATCGAACCGAAGACCTTGCCTTCGCCCGGCATGCCTTCGCGTTCGAGGGTCACATAGTACAGACCCAGGATCATATCCTGCGACGGAACGATGATCGGTGCACCGTTTGCAGGCGACAGAACGTTGTTCGTCGACATCATCAGAACACGCGCTTCCAGCTGCGCCTCAAGGCTTAGCGGGACGTGAACGGCCATCTGGTCCCCGTCGAAGTCGGCGTTAAAGGCCGAGCAGACCAGCGGGTGCAGCTGGATGGCTTTACCTTCGATCAGAACCGGCTCGAACGCCTGAATGCCAAGACGGTGCAGCGTCGGCGCACGGTTCAGCATGACAGGATGTTCGCGGATCACCTCGTCGAGGATATCCCACACTTCGGGACGTTCTTTCTCGACCAGTTTCTTCGCTTGCTTAACAGTCGAAGACAGACCCTTGGCTTCAAGGCGCGAGTAGATGAACGGCTTGAACAGCTCCAACGCCATCTTCTTGGGCAGACCACACTGGTGCAGCTTCAGCTCCGGACCGGTCACGATGACCGAACGGCCCGAGAAGTCGACGCGCTTACCCAGTAGGTTCTGACGGAAGCGGCCCTGCTTGCCTTTCAGCATGTCCGACAGCGATTTCAGCGGACGCTTGTTGGCGCCGGTGATCACGCGGCCACGACGGCCGTTGTCGAACAGAGCGTCCACGGATTCCTGCAGCATCCGCTTTTCGTTGCGGACGATGATGTCAGGCGCGCGCAGCTCGATCAGACGCTTCAGACGGTTGTTCCGGTTGATGACGCGGCGATACAGATCGTTCAGATCCGAGGTCGCGAACCGGCCACCATCCAGCGGAACCAGCGGACGCAGTTCCGGCGGAATGACCGGGATCACGGTCATGACCATCCACTCAGGCCGGTTGCCCGACTCGAGGAAGGATTCGACAACCTTCAGACGCTTGATGATCTTTTTGGGCTTCAACTCGCCGGTTGCTTCGGCCAGATCAGCGCGCAGCTGCTCGGCTTCGGCTTCCAGATCGATCTGGGCCAGCATCTCACGGATGGCTTCGGCACCGATATTCGCGGTGAACGCATCCATGCCATAGGCATCCTGCGCATCCATGTACTCTTCTTCGGTCAGCATCTGGCCGTAGGTCAGGTCGGTCAGACCGGGCTCGATGACGACGTAGTTTTCAAAGTACAGAACGCGTTCCAGATCGCGCAGCGTCATGTCCAGCATCAGACCGATGCGGGACGGCAGCGATTTCAGGAACCAGATGTGTGCGACGGGCGCGGCCAGTTCGATGTGGCCCATACGCTCGCGGCGGACTTTCTGCAGGGTGACTTCCACACCGCATTTCTCGCAGACAACGCCGCGATATTTCATCCGCTTATATTTGCCGCATAGACATTCGTAATCTTTGATCGGGCCAAAGATACGCGCGCAGAACAGACCGTCACGCTCGGGCTTGAACGTCCGGTAGTTGATGGTTTCGGGTTTCTTGATCTCACCATAGGACCAAGACAGGATCCGTTCAGGGCTGGCCAGCGAAACCTTGATCTCGTCAAAGACTTTCGGCGGTGTCAGCGGGTTGAACGGGTTGTTGGTGATTTCCTGGTTCATTTTGATACCTCAAATTTTGCGGAAGGGGGGACGGGAGGAAGGGCCGAGGCCCTTACTCCTCAACCTCCGCATCCAGGAGTTCCATATTCAGGCCGAGGCCACGGACTTCTTTAACCAGAACGTTGAACGATTCCGGTACGCCCGCTTCAAAGTTATCCTCGCCCTTGACGATCGACTCATAGACCTTGGTCCGACCGGCGACGTCATCCGATTTCACGGTGAGCATCTCCTGCAGGGTGTAGGCGGCGCCGTAAGCTTCCAGAGCCCAGACCTCCATCTCACCAAAGCGCTGACCACCGAACTGCGCCTTACCACCCAGCGGCTGCTGGGTAACCAGGCTGTACGGCCCGGTCGAACGCGCGTGGATCTTGTCGTCCACCAGGTGGTGCAATTTCAGCAGGTACTTGATGCCCACGGTGACCGGGCGCGCGAATTGCTCACCGGTGCGACCGTCGAACAGAACCGACTGACCGCTTTCCGAGAAGCCCGCACGCACCAGCGCGTCGTTGACGTCTGCTTCTTTGGCACCGTCGAAGACCGGAGTAGCGATCGGAACACCACGGGTCACGTTGCCCGCAGCCTCGATCAGGCCATCCTCGTCCAGACCGGTGATGCCTTCTTCGTAGACATCCTCGCCATAAGCCAGCTTCATCGCTTCGCGCACCGGGGTCAGATCGCCGGAACGGCGGTACTCACCCAGAGCCTCATCGATGTTCAGACCCAGACCGCGTGCGGCCCAACCCATGTGGGTTTCAAGGATCTGACCGACGTTCATACGCGAAGGCACACCCAGCGGGTTCAGACAGAAGTCAACCGGAGTACCATCGGCCAGGAACGGCATGTCTTCCATCGGAACAACCTTGGAGATCACACCCTTGTTCCCGTGACGACCGGCCATCTTATCGCCCGGCTGCAGCTTACGCTTAACGGCGATGAAGACTTTGACCATCTTCATCACACCCGGCGGCAGGTCGTCGCCACGGCGGACTTTCTCGACCTTGTCCTCGAAACGGGCGTCCAGAGCACGCTTTTGCACTTCGTACTGCTCGTTCAGGGCTTCAACGATCTGTGCGTCCTGCTCACCTTCCAGTGCCAACTGCCACCACTGACCGCGGGTCAAGGTTTCCAGCAGTTCCTCGGTGATCACCGAGCCTGGTTTGACGCCTTTCGGGCCTTTGACAGCGGTTTTGCCAAGGATCAGACCTTGCAGACGCGCATAGATGTTGCGGTCCAGGATCGCCAGCTCGTCGTCCCGGTCACGGGCCAGACGCTCGACTTCCTCACGCTCGATCTGCAGCGCACGCTCGTCTTTTTCGACGCCGTGACGGTTGAAGACGCGGACCTCAACAACCGTACCGTAGTCACCCGGCTTCACGCGTAGCGAGGTGTCGCGCACGTCAGATGCTTTCTCACCAAAGATGGCGCGCAGCAGCTTTTCTTCCGGGGTCATCGGGCTTTCGCCCTTCGGAGTGATCTTGCCGACCAGAATATCGCCCGGCTCAACATCCGCACCGATGTAAACGATGCCTGCCTCGTCGAGGTTGCGCAGCGCTTCTTCACCGACGTTCGGAATGTCGCGGGTGATCTCTTCCGGGCCCAGCTTGGTGTCACGGGCGGCGACTTCGAACTCCTCGATATGGACCGAGGTGAAGACGTCGTCACGCGCGATACGTTCCGAGATCAGGATCGAGTCTTCGTAGTTGTAACCGTTCCACGGCATGAACGCGACGACCACGTTCTTACCAAGCGCCAGTTCACCCATATCGGTCGACGGACCGTCGGCAATAACTTCGCCCTTCTGGACGGTGTCACCCACCTTGATCAGCGGACGCTGGTTGATGCAGGTGTTCTGGTTCGACCGCTGGAATTTGCGCAGACGATAGATGTCAACGCCAGCGTCGCCCAGTTCCAAATCCTCGGTGGCGCGAATAACGATACGCTGGGCATCGACCTGGTCGATGATACCGGCGCGTTTCGCCTGAATCGCAGCGCCTGAGTCGATCGCGACCTTTTCCTCGATCCCGGTACCGACCAGCGGCGCTTCGGCGCGCAGCAGCGGAACCGCCTGACGTTGCATGTTCGAGCCCATCAGAGCGCGGTTAGCGTCGTCATTTTCAAGGAACGGGATCAGCGATGCAGCAACCGAGACCAGCTGTTTCGGCGACACGTCGATCAGGTCCACATTCTCGCGCGGGGCGAGGGTGTAGTCACCGGCCTGACGGGTCGAAACCAGATCGTTGATGAACTTGCCATCGGCATCCAGCGTCGCGTTCGCCTGCGCCACGGTGTGACGCATTTCCTCGGTCGCGGACATGTAGTGAACCTCATCGGTCACCTCGGCGTCTTTGACGACGCGGTAGGGTGTTTCGATGAAACCATACTTGTTCACGCGGGCAAAGGTGGCCAGTGAGTTGATCAGACCAATGTTCGGACCTTCGGGCGTTTCAATCGGGCACATCCGACCATAGTGGGTCGGGTGTACGTCGCGCACCTCAAAGCCCGCACGCTCACGCGTCAGACCGCCCGGGCCAAGCGCCGAGAGACGGCGTTTGTGGGTGACTTCCGAAAGCGGGTTGGTCTGGTCCATGAACTGCGACAGCTGCGATGAGCCAAAGAATTCACGAACAGCAGCCGCAGCTGGTTTCGCGTTGATCAGGTCCTGCGGCATGACGGTGTCGATCTCGACCGACGACATACGCTCTTTGATCGCGCGCTCCATGCGCAGCAGGCCAACGCGATACTGGTTTTCCATCAGTTCGCCGACCGAACGGACACGACGGTTGCCGAGGTGGTCGATATCGTCCACGTCGCCTTTACCGTCACGCAGTTCCACCAGCGCCTTGATGCAGGCCACGATGTCTTCGCGGCGCAGCGTGCGCAGGGTGTCCGGCGCATCCAGAGCCAGACGCATGTTCATCTTCACACGACCAACGGCGGACAGGTCATAGCGCTCGCTGTCGAAGAACAGGGTGTCGAACAGAGCCGACGCAGCCTCGACGGTGGGAGGCTCGCCCGGACGCATGACGCGGTAGATGTCCATCAGCGCGCTTTCACGGTTCAGGTTCTTGTCCTGAGCCATGGTGTTGCGCATGTAGGGGCCAACGTTGACGTTGTCGATGTCCAGAACCGGGATGTCGGTGATGCCCGCATCCATCAGGTCCTTGACGGTGCCGCCGATCAGGTCGCCGTCTTTATCATACTCCAGGGTCAGCTCATCACCGGCTTCGACATAGATCGCGCCGTTTTCTTCGTTGATGATGTCCTTGGCGACATACTTGCCGACGATGTTGTCGAAGGGCACCAGCAGGTCGGTAACAGCGCCTTCGTCGATCAGCTTTTTGACCGCGCGCGGGGTGACTTTCTTGCCCGCTTCGGCAATCACTTCGCCCGATTTCGCGTCGATCAGATCATATGTCGGACGGGTACCGCGCACACGCTCTGGGAAGAAGGGCGTGACCCAGCCTTTCTTCTTGTCCAGCTTGTAGGACACGGTGTTGTAATACGCGTCCATGATCGCTTCCTGATCCAGACCCAGCGCATAAAGCAGGGTTGTCACAGGCAGTTTACGACGACGGTCGATACGGGCGAACACGATGTCCTTGGCGTCGAACTCAAAGTCCAGCCAGCTGCCGCGATACGGGATGATGCGGCAAGCAAAAAGCAGTTTGCCCGAGGAATGGGTCTTGCCCTTGTCGTGATCAAAGAACACACCAGGCGAACGGTGCATCTGGGACACGATCACACGCTCGGTACCGTTCACGATGAAGGTGCCGTTCGGTGTCATCAGGGGCATATCGCCCATGAACACGTCCTGTTCTTTGATGTCTTTGACCGATTTAGCGCCGGTGTCCTCATCTACATCAAACACGATCAGACGCAGCGTGACCTTCAGCGGCGCGCTGTAGGTCATGTCGCGCTGCATGCACTCTTCGACGTCGTATTTGGGTTTTTCCAGATCGTATTTCACGAACTCCAGAACGGAAGTTTCGTTGAAATCCTTGATCGGGAAAACCGACTGGAACACGCCTTTGATGCCTTCGCCGTCTGTGGGCTGTTCTGCATCGCCGGAGCGCAGGAAAAGATCATAAGAAGATTTCTGCACCTCAATGAGGTTCGGCATTTCCAAAACTTCGCGGATTTTGCCGTAATATTTACGAAGACGTTTCTGGCCAAGGAACGTTTGAGCCATGTCAGATGTCACCTTTCGATGTTCTCAGCGGGCAAAGACACCGTCGGGCCCCGGCATCTTGCACAATCGAGACGACACGTCCGGATCAATTCGTGACCACCGTCCCGAAGGTGGCCTCCCGATCCGAAAACCGTGTCTTAGAAAACGCCCCAGACAATGAGGCCCTTTCTAAGACAGGTTCGGCTGGACCCGGATTTCTCCGGACCCAGCCAAATTTTGCGGCGCATCAGCGATGCACCTGTCGGTTGGCTTAGGCCAGCTCGACTTCGGCGCCAGCTGCTTCCAGCTTGCCTTTGACTTCCTCGGCTTCGTCTTTCGACACGCCTTCTTTGATCTTGCCGCCAGCTTCGACCAGCTCTTTGGCTTCTTTCAGGCCCAGACCGGTGATGCCGCGAACTTCTTTGATCACGTTGATTTTCGAAGCGCCGGCGTTCTTCAGAACGACGTCGAATTCGGTTTTCTCTTCCTCAGCTGCGCCACCGGCGTCGCCACCAGCTGCAACCATTACGGCACCGCCAGCTGCAGGCTCGATGCCGTATTCGTCTTTGAGGATGGTTTTCAGTTCTTGTGCTTCCAGCAGGGTCAGACCCACGATGCTTTCTGCGAGTGCTTTCAGATCAGCCATTGTATTAGCTCTTTCCGTTTTACAGTGTGTGTTCCAACGTCAGGGTGGATCCCCTACGCAGATCATTCAGTGCCAACCGCTTACGCAGCTTCCGCCTTCTCTTCGATGGTGGAAAGGATGCTTGCGATGTTGCTTGCAGGTGCGCCAATCGCGCCGGCGATGTTCGAAGCAGGTGCGCCAATGCAGCCCACGATCGAAGCAATAAGCTCTTCACGAGACGGCATTTTCGAAACGGCTTCAACGCCTTTGCGGTCCAGAGCGTTCTCGCCCATTGCACCGCCGAGGATCTCAAAATTCTTGTTATCCTTGGCGAAGTCCTCGGCCACCTTGGCAGCTGCCACGGGGTCCTCGGAATAGGTCAGAACGGTCATCCCTGTCAGCAGGTCGGCCATGCTTTCACACGGCTTACCCTCAAGGGCGATTTTGGCGAGCCTGTTCTTGGCAACACGCACGGCACCACCCGCGTCACGAGCACGTGCGCGAAGGTCCTGCATCTCGGCAACTGTCAGACCGGCGTAGTGCGAAACCACTACGACGCCAGAGCTTTCGAAGATTTGGCCGAGCTCCTCGACCACTTTCTCTTTCTGGGCTCTATCCACAGTTCTCTCCAAGTTAGGGGTGATATCTCACCCCGGCTCATATTTGCCGCAGCTTTCGCTCCGGCGTTCAGGTCCGTTGTTACGGGATTGGCCAAAATGCGCCCGAGGATCGTGACCCTCAGAATTCTTTGGTCTTACCCGTCTCAGGCAGGGAATTAAGGGGCCAGATGGACCCACCCACCGTCTTGGACGAAACAAAATAAAGCGCACGACGAATCGCACGCTTTATTCCGCAGGTCTACTTAGGACAGATAGGCCGGGTTTCCAAGAGGTAAATTTAGGCGGCTTGCACCTCCCGCGCAGGGGCTGCCACATAGTTGAAACTGTTCTGAGGCATCTCGGTTTCCAGAAAACGAGCCGACACTAAGGCTTGCGGATTTCGCTACGCGCACCATAGCTTCACCCCAGCCACGACTTAGCGCCTATCCGCATATTGATCTAGACAAGTATTCCTCCAGTTTATCCCGTGACGCAAATGCGACTGTTGCTTGAGGACACGATGATGCGGTGCTTTCAACCGATACTAAAGTCGTGCTGAAGCAAAGGTGCAAACTTGCGGCGCGCCCTTCGCCAAGCGAAATGAAACAGCGGGTCCGGTATCCGCCAATTTTCACCGTAACTCTGCGCCAGCAATGCGGGCGCGTCCTGCGGTAGCATGATTTCCCCACCGTTAAGAGATTTAAGCGGGAAAATCGCGCTTTCCGGCAGATCATAAAGTGAGTACGGATACACGCTAAAGCGCCCGTTTTCCGTCCAAGCCGGAAACAGATCGATATCAATACCCAAGTTATTTTTAACTTTGAATATAGGAATGCTGTTTTTTAGCGAATTGGCATCCAAGCAATCGCTTTCCAGCAATTCTCGCTGATATTCGGCCCATTTTCCTGCAACACCTTCAAGCGTTGACTCACCCAGATACACCGCAAAATCGACATCGTCGTCGTGACCAATCAATCCACCCTCGCGAACATGACCCAACAAAGCGCCAGCGTACAGAATGATCGGCTTCCCCAAACGAATTACGGGTTCAAGCTCGGCGTCAAGTTTTGAAAAGATTTCATCACCAGCCTTTTCCCCGAATGTTCTGTTATAGCCATGCGGTGTAATGAAATCGGGGTGTAGCGTCTGCTTTACGCGCTCAAAAAATGAGGCAAAGCGCGCCTCTTTGCCCTGATCCGCATAGCGAGTCTCCATATGCTTTAGCCTACCGTGCGTCCGGGCAGGCTTTGTTCTCCCATGGCAGCAAAGAAGGATATAGGTCTCTTCCCAGTCATCAAAGAGCGCTTGGTTTTCCAAGCGCTTTATTGGTTCCTTTAGCGAATTGACAGCCAAACGCGTTTTACGAGGCCGTGGTAGTGCAGTTTGTGCCGCAGCATGGGTAAAAACATGCTCTCGAAGTGAGGCAAGCTCCTTGATTAATTCTTCTTCTGTCATGGTGTTTTTTCATAGATCGCGCGGGCGACGATCGCATCTTCTGTTTTATATTTTGCGAAACCACTGCCTTCGACGCCATAACACTTTCGGAATTCTGAGGCTTCCATTTTTGAATCCAGATCCGTCGCACTTACGTATCGCCGGAAATGCGGCGCCGCAATTTTCGTTGTGGCTCGGTCCGCCAACGTTCGATATTCGAACGCTACGACATCGCCAGGCCTGCACTCGCTCCGCAGCGCCCGGATCAGAGCATCTTCTTCATCATCTGTGATCGCATGCAAAAAGAACCGAGCATAAACGCAAACGATTTCAGATCGTCGCTCGGACAACACACGCTCAATCAATCCATCTTCGAGATTGGTCTGAACAAATTCAAGATCGTCGCCGCCCTGCTTTTGTGCATGCTTTTGCGCTGACGCAATCGCTGCCTCAGACGCATCCATGCCGGTCACTTTGAACCCGTGTCGTGAAAAGAAAAAACTGTCACGGGCATTCCCACACCCTACGTCAATGACATGTGACTGCCGATCAATCTCATTTGCCACAAACGCTGCGAATTGCGACGGCAAGGTAAGCTCCCATGACCCTGCCGATTTCGCATAAAACTGGTCCCAAAAGGCGCGTCGATCTTCTGGAAGTGATTTCTGACGAATATTTTGGTTCATTGATGGGTATTCTCGAACAGCTACTACACGGCAATGGGGGAACTGTGTCAGACCGCACCCCCTAGTTCAATCGCTTCTTTAGCCACCGCTGCTGAAGCAGTGAATCTATGTTTGTGCGTATCGCTGCTTTTTAGTCAGCTTAGCTGTAACCGGGTTTGAAATTGGCAAAACTTCAAGATTTCAATTGATGTGCAAGCAACCACGCTATCACACAGCTAGAGCCTGTTTCTCATGTGGCACGCAATAAAAATCCCGGACAGTTCTCACTACCCGGGATCAAGTTCTCACAGCTTAACGCTAAGGCTTATTCGCCCGCAGCAGCCGCCACGTCCAGAGTCACACCCGGGCCCATGGTCGAGCTCAGCGCGATTTTCTTCATATAGGTGCCTTTGGCACCCGACGGCTTGGCCTTGGCCACAGCCGAGATGAAGGCACGGACGTTCTCGACCAGCTTGGCTTCGTCGAAGGACGCTTTGCCAACACCGGCGTGCACAACGCCGCCTTTTTCCGCTTTGAACTGAACTTCACCACCTTTTGCTGCTTCCACAGCCGCTTTCACGTCCATGGTCACGGTGCCAACTTTGGGGTTCGGCATCAGGTTGCGGGGGCCGAGCACTTTACCCAGACGACCGACGATCGGCATCATGTCCGGGGTTGCAATGCAGCGATCAAATTCGATGGTGCCGCCCTGAATGGTTTCCATCAGGTCTTCCGCGCCAACGATATCTGCGCCCGCTTCTTTCGCTTCGTCTGCCTTGGGGCCACGAGCAAATACAGCGACGCGCATCGCTTTGCCGGTACCGTTCGGCAGGCCAACAACGCCGCGAACCATCTGGTCCGCGTGACGGGTGTCAACGCCGAGGTTCAGAGCGATCTCGATGGTCTCGTCGAATTTTGAGGTTGCGTTGCCTTTGACCAGGGAAACAGCTTCTTCGACCGACAGGTTTTCCTTGCCAGCGACAGCTTCGCGCGCAGCGCGGGTACGTTTACCGAGTTTTGCCATCTTACTTCACCTCGATGCCCATTGAGCGGGCCGAGCCCAGGATGATCTGCATTGCGCCTTCGACGTCGTTGGCGTTCAGATCTTTCATTTTGGCTTCGGCGATTTCACGAACCTGCTTCGAGGTTACGGTTGCCACGGTCTCACGACCTGGGTTTTCCGCACCACGAGGGCGGTTCCGCTTGCCGACCGGCTTCAGACCAGCCGCTTTTTTCAGGTAGTAAGACGCGGGCGGCGTCTTGATGTCCATGGTGAAGGACTTGTCCTGATAGTAGGTGATCACGGTCGGGCACGGGGCGCCGGGCTCCATGTCTGCGGTCTTGGCGTTGAACGCCTTGCAGAATTCCATGATGTTGATGCCGCGCTGACCCAGCGCCGGACCAACTGGCGGCGACGGGTTCGCCTGACCTGCAGGAACCTGCAGCTTCATTGTACCAGCAAGCTTCTTGGCCATTTGGTTTTCCTTTCAACTTAGGTGAAACGCGTTTCACCCAGACTATGTTGCGTGGTCCGATCCGGGATCGCGATCCCAGCAACCTCCCACGAGAGAATCTCGCCCGAAGACGATAGGGGCGGCACTTACAGCGGAACGGCGGGGTTGGCAAGTGGCCTGCCCTGCTCTCACACATCGAATCAAGCCCCCAAGTGGGTCTTATACGCTCACGGCGTACAGATCGTTACTAACAAGGTGCGACTGACAACTCTTAAGAAATTAATATCAATGCAGAATCTGCGCGGTGGTTGCGGGATGGTCGGGTTTCCGCCACCCCCCTCACCTCAATACTCGCAGCTGTGCTATACTCGACGAAATTAGTATTTTTGGTGGAGGTTAGTTATGATCATTCGTTTATTAATAACAGTTGGCATCGCGCTGTCATTTGCGGCGTCTTCTCCTCAGACCGCGCGGGCCGATGCTGGCGAGATACTGGGCGGTGCTGTGGTTGGTGGCGTCATCGGCTACGCTATCGGCCGGGATCAGCAGAGAAAACAGCAAGCCCGGACGAGGTCAACAACAACACGCACCTATCGCCCCGGAATTCCGTCGACCACACAAGGGGCGCAAACCCAGACCGCGCTCAACTATTTCGGCTACAATGCGGGTCGCGTTGATGGTCAAGTCGGTCGTGGCACACGGTCTGCGATCGAACGCTATCAGGTCTCGATGGGCTACCCCGTGAATGGCTATGACTTCCAGCCCTATCAGCGCGACTTCCTGATGCAGGCCTATTACTGGGCGACAAGCGGCGGTCAGACGACAACTCAACTCGCAGGCCAACCGCTTTTGATGGAATACCGCCGGCAGATACAAACCGGCTCTGCCCTGGCTGCCGCCCCTCAGGCACCAGCACAAGCCCCAGCAACCACGATTCCGGTTGTGGTTCCTCAAGCTCAGGAACCAGAGCCCGAGGCCAATACAACTGAAACCGCCTCTGCCAGCCTGCCGAGCCTGTTTTCCGGTGGGACCGGAGGCCCATCGCTCGCCAATCGGTGTAGCGGTGTGATGCTGCAAACTTCGACCAATGGCGGCTACACGACGTTGTCGAACATGACGGATGCCGATTTTGCCCTCAGCGAACAGTTCTGCCTTGCTCGCAGCTATGCGATGGCGCGTGGCGAAGATCTGATGGCGGATATCCAGGGGCTGACGCCAGATCAGGTAAGCGCACAATGCGACTCGTACGGTGAAATGTTGGCACCGCAAGTTGATGCGCTGTCGATCAGCTCGAAGGCAGAAGCTGAAACCCAGGTACGCAAGCTTGCGCTGGACTCGGGCCTCAGCCCCGCTGATCTTGCCGCGACAAGCAAGGTCTGTCTGTCGATGGGCTACCGTCAGGACAACATGGACACGGCAGTCGGTTCCGCATTGATGCTAGTCGCGATGGGTGAGCCTGCCTATGGAGAGTTGATCGGCCACCACCTGCGCGAAGGCTTTGGTGTGCAACAGCGTCGCGATCTTGCGATGCAGTGGTACGATGCGAGCCTTTCGGCACTGGATGCCGGTTCGCAAGCCGTCTTCCTGCCGTCCCAGACCGACCGCCCGCAACTGTTGCGTGCGGCTATGGTTCAAGCGCAGTAAGTCGCGCACTCAGTCGTTTCAGCCACTGCGAGGCTGATACAAATAACGCCGCGGTGTCTGTTTGCATCGCGGCGTTCTATCTTGAGGGTGCCACTATGCCGACCCCACCGGAACCGATCCCAAAACAGGACAAGATCGACGCTTTGATCGAGTGGATGGTTGACGGTGCCCGTCCAGCTGGAAATGCGGTCGATATCATCGAAGGTATCTGTACCCGTCTGCTGGATGCCGGTGTCGCCATCGACCGGTTCGGTTTGTTCATCTGGACGCTGCATCCCAATCTGATGGGTCGACGTTTCCTGTGGAAAGCGGACGCTGGCGTTGATCGGGTCGACGCGCCGTCTCAATTGTTCACCGAGGCGATCTACACCGATAACCCCCTGCCGCATGTGATCGAGCGTCAGCAACCCATCCGCCGCCATCTGGAAGACCCCAGCTGCCCCGAGGATTACATCATTGTCGGCGAATTGCGCGAGCAGGGCTTCACCGATTATCTGGCGCAACCGCTGATCTATCTCAACGGCGATACCCATGTCTGCACTTGGTCAAGTGCCACGCCCGGTGGGTTTTCAGAGAGTGATCTAGCGATCCTGAGCCGGGTTCGCGGTCCGCTCGCCCGCCTGACCGAGACCTATATGCTGCGGCTCGACGCGACCTACCTTCTGTCGACCTATGTCGGCCGTAACAGTGGCGCCCACATTCTGGACGGTAAAGTACATCGCGGTGATGGCAGCAAAATCGAGGCCGTTATCCTGTTTGCGGATCTCAAGGGATTTACCCGCCTTTCGAATTCGGTTTCCGGCGATACGCTGGTCCGGCTGCTGAATGACACGTTTGATTGCCTTGTCCCGTCGGTCATGGACCACGGCGGAGAGATTCTGAAGTTCATGGGCGACGGCTTTTTTGCCATCTTCCCAACCAGCACGAATCTTCCGCCAAAGGTGCAGATTCAGGCCGCCATCGCAGCGGTGCGCGAGGGTGTGGCGTCGCTGGCCGAGGCCGATTTTCAGCAAAAGCTAGGCGTGCGCACTGCAATTCATCACGGTCGCTTCCATTATGGCAATGTAGGTGGCGGGGACCGGCTGGATTTCACGGCCATCGGTCCAGACGTCAATTTGGCGGCTAGACTTGTAGCGGCGGCCACAGACTTGGATTGCGACCATGTCCTTTCGGATACAGCCGCAGCATTTCTCCCGACACTCTGCGAACCGGTCGGAACTGTATCACTTAAAGGTTTTGGTGAGGATCAAACTGTCTGGCAGATGAGCACGCCCCAAACGTAAAAAGGGTGCCCATAAGGCACCCCAAACGATGGTACGATGGAAACCAATCAGCTCTGCTTGGTGACCTGCGTAAAGTCCAGCTCGACCGGTGTTTCGCGGCCAAAGATCGAAACCGAAACTTTCAGTTTCTGGTTCTCGTCGTCCACACCTTCGACCATGCCGTCGAAATCCTCGAACGGGCCGTCGTTGACCTTGACCTTCTCGCCGACCTCGAAGCTGATCATCAGCTTGGGCGCTTCTTCACCTTCCTGAACGCGGTTGAGGATCTGGTTCACCTCGGCGTCGCGCATCGGCATCGGGCGGCCCTGAGGGCCCAGGAAGCCGGTAACGCGATTGATCGAGTTGATCAGGTGATAGCCCTGATCCGACATTTCCATGTGTACCAGCACGTAACCCGGCATAAAGCGACGTTCGGTGGTGACCTTCTTGCCCCGGCGCACTTCGATCACCTCTTCGGTGGGCACCAGTACCTCGTCGATATCGTCTTCAAGGCCCTGCTCAGCCACCGACGTGCGGATCTGCTCTGCGATCTTCTTTTCGAAATTCGAAAGAACGCTGACCGAATACCACCGTTTCGCCATGAACCTGTCGTCCTTGTTTGCCTTTGGGCTGCGACGCATCGCGCCCTTCGTTGAAATCCTATTGCGTCACCCGGAATAAAAAGCGGCGCGCAGCCCGATTCGCCGCACGCCCATTCCGAATAGTCATGTCACCTACTCTGACATCGCAAGCTGTGCAAGGGGGCAGTCGCGTTTCAGCTTGCCCAAACCGGCTTAGCTAAACGCGCCGAGTACCAGTTGCAGACCGCCGCGAATGCCCAGATCAACCAGAGCAAAGAACACAGCCGTCAGCGCCGCCATGATGAACACCATGACCGTGGTCAACAGAACCTCACGACGGGTCGGCCAGACGACCTTTGCGACTTCTGCGCGGACCTGCTGAATGAACTGGATCGGGTTTAAGGTTGCCATGAGGCTACAATCTCTCTTCTAGCGGATGGGCCGGACATAGCCGGGCATTGCGGCAATTTCAAGGGCTGTTGACGCCTCTGTCAGGGCTTGGGCTTGTCATCCCATTCGTCGCTTAGGATACGGCGCGCATCGCCTTCCGGATCCTCATACTGGTTCGAGCGGACCGTGTAGATAAACGCAACCAAGCCAACCCCGCCCAAAAGCAGGGAAATCGGGATCAGATAGGCAAGCACTTCCATCAGAGTTACCTCAGCCGCAAGGCGTTCAGCGAAACAGTAATCGACGAGGTCGACATCGCCAACGCCGCAATAAGGGGTGTCGCCAACCCGGCAACGGCCAGCGGCACCGCGATGATGTTATAGACAGTGGCGATCCGGAAATTCTCGCGAATCCGACGCGTCGCCCTGACGGCTGTATCGCAAGCCTCAGCGATCGGGGACAGATCATTGCCCAGTAGCACGATATCCGACGCCACCCGCGCGGCATCCAAGGCGCTGGCCGGAGAAATCGAGACATGCGCCGCCGCCAATGCCGCCGTATCGTTCAGCCCATCGCCGACCATCAGAACCTGCCGACCCTGATCACTCAGCTCCCGCACTTTGGCGGCTTTGTCTTGTGGCAAGGCCTGGGCGATCCAGTTCTCAATGCCAAGCTTGCCCGCCAAGGCCTGAACCGCGCCTTGCATATCGCCGGAAATCAGGATGACGTCTTTGCCAGCAGTGCGGAAAGCCGCAACCGCCTCGGCAGCGCCTGCGCGCAGACTTTCGGTAAAAGTAAAGCGTGATGGCGTCCGCGATCCAATTGCGAGCCAGGCTGCGGTCTGCTCACCATCTTCGCCGCCGACCCAGGCCGCTCGACCCAGCCGGACCTGCTGATCACGGTAAACGCCCTCAGTGCCATATCCCGCCACCTCAACAACATCGTGCAACTTGGCAGGCTTGATCCCGGCCTCACGCGCAGCCTTTGCAAGGGCAAGAGACAAGGGGTGCGAAGACGCTTCGGCCAATGCCAGAGCCACTTGCAAATCGGTACGCGAATGATCACCAAGATTGGTCAACTCGGGAGCACCAGATGTTAGGGTGCCGGTCTTGTCAAATACCACAGTATCCACTTCGGCCAGCCGTTCTAACGCGGTCGCGTGTTTGATCAGCATGCCGCTGCGGAACAATCGGCCTGATGCTGCAGTGGTTACCGCCGGGACTGCCAAGCCCAGCGCGCAGGGACATGTGATGATCAAAACCGCCGCAGCGATATTCAGCGCCGTCCGGATATCGCCCGAATAAATATACCATCCTAAGAAGCTGAGCGCGGAGAGTATATGTACCCCCGGCGCATAAAGCTTGGCCGCCTTGTCTGCCAGCGAGGTATACCGTGACCGGCCCGATTCAGCGATGGCTACCAGATCCGCCATACGGTGCAGCGAGGTATCTTCCCCGACTGCCGTCGCACGGATGGTCAGAGGGCCGGTCAGGTTAACCTCACCTGCACTGACGTTCAGCCCGGCCTCGGCAAAGACCGGGAGGGTTTCCCCGGTCAGCAGCGACCGGTCCAACTCGGACTGGCCCGAGATGATTTCGCCATCCACTGGCATGCGACCTCCGGGGCGAACCAGAATCAGATCACCCACGTTAAGGCTCGCAACCGCCACTTCCGCTTCGGTCCCATCCACGAGCCGGATGGCGCGCGGGACCTCCAGCGCGGTTAGTTCTTCGGCAGCCGAACGTGCCGCGGCACGGGTGCGATAGTCCAAATACCTGCCCGCTAGCAGGAAGAATGTCAGGGTCAAAGCCGCGTCGAAATAAGCATGTTCACCGCTGAGTGCAGTTTCCCAAAGCGACGTGACCAGAGCTAGCAGTATCGCCAAAACAATCGGCACATCCATATTCAACCGGCGTACGCGCAGCGCGCTCCAGGCGTTGGAAAAGAAAGGCTGGGCCGAGAACGCAATTGCAGGCAGCGCAATCGCCGCAGATATCCAGTGGAACATGTCGCGCGTCGCATCGGTGGCGCCGGACCAGACCGACACCGATAACAGCATCACGTTCATCGAAGCAAAACCCGCCACTGCTAGCCGCATCAGCAGATCGCGCCCGGCCTTATCGGTTTGCGTAGCCGAAAGCGCACCCGGGTCCAGTTCGTGGGCTTCAAAGCCAGCGCGCTCCAGCACCGGGATCAGATCGGCGGCGCGCGTATCCGGTGCCGCCTTGATCATCGCGCGTTTCAGCGTGAGATTGACCCGCGCGTCTTCAACGCCGGGATGGGCATTCAACTCACGCTCGACCGTAGAGATGCAGGCCGAGCAGTGGATGCCCGGCAGCGACAGCGCGATCTGCACATCCTCTGGGATTCGCAGCGCCGCTTCCGCCGGGGCTGCGATGCAGCCGGGACAGGCTGCCCGAGATGGAGTGGCTTGCGCAACCATCTCTAACCTTTCACATACAGGGGCACACGTTGCGCGAACTCGGCACCATCTTTTGCTTTCGCCACAAGGCGAATGTTCCAGTTACCTTTGCCCAGGGCAGCCGGGGCGGCATAGGCGATGCCATCAAAAGTAAAGTCCGGCGAGAAGTCTTCCTTCACATGGGTGGCGCGCCCCACCACGGCCTGCAGATCTGCCACTTCAACAGGGGAACCGGTCTGATCGGTTATGTATAGCACCAGCAGCCCTCCGGTCAGCTCGGCCTTGATGTTCCAACCCAAGGCCTGCTGTTCCTTCAAACGTTCATTGAACTCCTGGCTGGCTACATAAGTGTTCTTCACCTCAAGCCCCGGAAAGGTCTTGATTGCACTATAAGCCAAGACGAGGTTCACCGTGATGATCACGCCAAAGGCCGCGACAAATACCGCCAATGCGTGTTTGCCTGTGAATTGACGTTCTGCCATTCTCAGCTTCCTCGTCCGTTGAAACTGGTATCCTTGTAGGCCCGCTCACCACTTTCCAGATCTTCGACCCAGATGCGAACCGAGGTGCTGTCAGCCGCTGCAGGGGCGGTACCCTGCGGAGCGGTGATATAGACGCGGGTCAATTGTGCCGTATCTGCGGTAACATTAACAGTCTCGCCTTCAACACCTTCGATTTCAATCTGCAGCGAAGGATCGCCAGCAATCGTCAG
Source organism: Ruegeria sp. C5 (assembly GCF_056537605.1). Taxonomy (NCBI): domain Bacteria; kingdom Pseudomonadati; phylum Pseudomonadota; class Alphaproteobacteria; order Rhodobacterales; family Roseobacteraceae; genus Ruegeria; species Ruegeria sp. C5. The sequence goes on from NZ_JBQFRX010000010.1 coordinate 26,756, forward strand.
TTTGAATGGCCGATCCTCGCCATGTTTGTTGCGCAGGCGTACATCATAGGTGTTACGGATCGTGCCATCTGAAAGGGTAACGAAAGTCGGATTCCGCACCGGCGCAACCGTCAAATCGATATCCGAACGAATGAACAGCGCAAAGAGCAATGCAAATCCGACCAGTGACCATAGCGCCGTGTACAGGATCGTGCGCGGACGCAGGATGTGTTTCCAAACGTTTTTGGGTGGCTGACCTTCGCGTTCGCGGGCCTCATCACTCAGCGCCATATAATCGATCAGACCACGGGGCTTGCCTATCTTAGCCATCATGTCATCGCAGGCGTCGATGCAAAGCGCACAGGTAATGCATTCCAGTTGCTGACCGTCTCGAATGTCGATCCCTACCGGACAGACATTGACGCAAGCCATACAATCGATGCAATCGCCCAGCTCGCTGTCAGCCGTACGTTTGCCTTTGCCGCGTGGTTCACCCCGCCATTCGCGATATCCGACGACCAGGGTATCCTCGTCCATCATCGCGGCCTGAATGCGCGGCCATGGGCAGGCATAGATGCAGATTTGTTCGCGTGCAAAGCCACCGAAGAAAAATGTGGTGCCGGTCAGAATCAGCATCGTCGTATAGGCCACTGGATGCGCGTTTCCGGTGACCAGATCACGCGCCAGCGTTGGTGCATCCGCAAAATAGAAAACCCAGGCGCCACCAGTTGCGAGCCCGATGAAGAACCAAGCGACCCACTTGGTCAGGCGCAGCCGCGCCTTGCGGAAATCCAGCTTTTTCTGCCTGTGCAGACGCAGGCGCGCATTACGGTCGCCCTCGATCCAGCGCTCGACAAGGATATACAGGTCCGTCCAAACCGTCTGCGGGCAGGCATATCCGCACCAGACCCGCCCAAGCGCCGAGGTGAACAGGAACAGACCCAATCCTGCCATGATCAGCAGCCCAGCGACAAAATAGAACTCGTGCGGCCAAATCTCGATCCAGAAGAAATAGAATCGGCGGTTCGCCAGATCCAGAAGAACGGCCTGATCCGGAAGGCTTGGCCCGCGATCCCACCTGATCCAAGGCGTCACATAGTAAATGCCCAGCGTCACCGCCATGATGATCCATTTCAAATTGCGAAACGGGCCGGACACACGTCTCGGGAAAATCGGCTCTCTGGCGGCGTAGAGACTGGGGGTGGGATTGGAATCGCTCACAGGCTGGCTCCGCAACTGGCTATTCTGAGTGTGTGTTCTTCCAGATCACGAGGCAAGGGACTTTGACATGGGTCAAAACGCGCATCGAGCAGACACCTTTAGACGCGTGAATTACTGCTGGCTTCGCGTTTCGCGCCTCAGCCAGTTGATGAAGATTTTCACGGATCGCCTAAGAGCTTGTTTTTGCGTAACTATATGATACCCGCGCGTATCCGGCTCGGCGAACAGTTCGACGATGCGGCCCGCTTTGATGTCCGCTTCGACGAATTGTCGCACAGTGACGGTGACCCCTTGCCCAGACCGCAAACCATCCAGCAGCAGGTTACCGGGAAGCTGCGTACGCCCCGCGCCGCGTTCGGGTCCGACACCTCGCTCAGTCAGCCATTTTGTCCCCTCAGTCGTGCCAATTTCCTCAAGCCACGGCAACTGCGCAAGTTCTGCCGGGGACCAATCGGTCTTGTTACCCAATAGTGTGGGTGAGGCGACGATGACCATCGGCGTCTGCAACAACATCTCACACTCCACCCCTGGCCAACCGCCAGCGCCATAACGGATTGCCACATCCACCCCACCCGGTTGCAGCTCGACCACCTCAAAGGTTGGATCGAGGATCAGGTTTACGTCGGGATGCGTCGCGCGGAAACTCGGCAGTCGCGGCATCAGCCAAGATGCAGCGAAGGAAGACGTCAGCGACACATGAACCGGGCGGTCCTGAGCCGAGCGAGCCAGATCACCCACAGCAGCCTCGATCGCACCAAATCCAAGCTGCAGGGCACGGGCCAGATGCTCACCTTCCGCGGTAAGTGTCAGCGCTTTGCCCGTTCGGTCCAGCAGAGCCGCGCCCAGATGTTTCTCGAGCGCGCGAAGCTGCTGACTGATTGCAGCGTGGCTAACATTGAGCGCAGCACCGGCCTCGACAACACTTCGCTTCTCAGCGAAGGCCGCAAAGGCCCTGAGAGAGGCCAACGGCGGCAGTGATAGCCAGTCCATATGTAAACCCTACTTACACATTGAAATGGTAATTGAGTCGCATTCGGCGTGCGAAAGGTCAATCTTAAAGCTCAGAAACAACTCTGCACAGGAGGGAAACCATGCTGACCGTATTCGCCAGATCTTTTTTGAACGCGACACGCATCAATACGCCTCACATCTACGATGCGCCAAAGCCGGGCCGTCGCAAGCGGCGCTGGCTGCCCGAACATCATTGGTGGAGAGAAAACCCGCGCGATGTAAATCTGAACGATCTTTGATACTGGTTTGAATGCCGTATCTGGACCGGCAGAGATTGCAGCCCTATTGTTTGAAAATCGGCACCGGCTGTTCTGGAAACGCGCGAACAGATGGAACAGCCGGTGCCTAGACCTTCGGGCGGGAGACCGCCCGGAGGTGTTCTTTTAACCCTTACTGACCGCCACCCAACTGGTGGACATAGGCCGTCACGGCGCGGATTTGCGCGTCGGTCAGGCGATTTTCCCATGGGGGCATCACGCCAAAGCGGCTGTAGGTGACCGTCTCGGTCAGGGCCTCTTGGCTGCCGCCGTAAAGCCAGATCGCATCGGTCAGATTCGGCGCACCCTGGGAAACGTCGCCTTTGCCGTCATCACCGTGGCAAGCCGCGCAGTTGTCTTCGAACACAATCTTGCCTGCCTGCGCCGCCGCGTCATCGGTCTGGGCGTTGGTCAGGGACATGACGTATTGAACCACTTGAGTGATCTCATCCTTTTCGAGGATCTCACCAAAGGCCGGCATCTCGGAATAGCGCGCGTCGTCGCTTTCCTCGTTCCGGATGCCATAGGCGATGGTGTACTCGATATCCTCAAGCGAGCCGCCCCACAGCCAGGCATCATCCAGCAGGTTCGGGAAACCCGGCGCACCCTGCGCGCCCGATCCGTGGCACTGCGCACACCAGGTTCGGAACACAGCGCCACCAGAGTTAACTGCGTATTGTTGCAGCTCCGCGTCGGCCGAGATTTCTTCCAGCGGCGTTTCCACCAACTTGGCATTCCACGGCGCATTCGCTTCTTCGAACGCGACCATTTCCTGCTGCACCAGCTCGCGCGAGGACCAACCCAGCACACCGGCGGTTGCCGATTGAACCAAGGGCCATGCGGGGTACATGATCGTGTAGATCACGCCCCAAATGATGGTCGCGTAAAAGGTCCAAAGCCACCAGCGTGGCATCGGATTATCGAATTCCTCGATTCCGTCCCAGCTGTGACCCGTGGTGTTAGGATCGCCCGGCTGTTTTTCAGGTGTCTTACTCATTGCCGCGCCTCCTTGGATGTGGCGGGTTTGTCGTCGCCCCGACGGGGCGCTGGGGCATCAGCGTGCCGGAACGGGATGTTGGCGGTGTCCTTGTATTCCTTGCTGGCACCAGGGCGGAAAACCCAGATGATGATGCCAATAAAAAACGAGAACAGGAGCAGCAACATCCAGCTATCCGCGAACTGCCTTAGAATTGTGTATAGTTCCATCACACCCTCCTTTAACGGCTTGCGTCCGGGGTGAAGGTCGAGAAATCGACCAGCGTGCCCAGCATCTGGAGGTAAGCAACCAACGCATCCATTTCAGTCAGCTCGGGCTGACCGTCAAAGTTACGCACATTGACCTTGTCGCCATAGCGTTCCAACAATCCATCATAATCGCTGTCCGGATCGGCCTGCGCCCGAAAATCGGCCTGCGCCTGTTCAAGCATCTCGTCGGTATACGGGGTGCCGACCACGGCATTTGCCGCCATGATGTCACCGATATACTTGCCGTCTAGCTTACGATCCTCAAGGAAGCCGTATTTCGGCATCACCGATTCCGGCACCACCGATTGTGGATCGCGCAGGTGGTCCACCTGCCATTGATCCGAATACCGGCCACCGACGCGGGCAATATCCGGCCCGGTGCGTTTGGACCCCCATTGGAACGGATGATCATACATGGATTCAGCCGCCAGCGAGTAGTGGCCATAGCGTTCAACCTCATCACGCATCGGGCGGATCATCTGGCTGTGGCAAACATAGCAGCCTTCGCGCAGATAAACCTCACGCCCCGCCAGTTCGAGAGGGGTGTAAGGGCGCATGCCCTCCACCTTCTCGATGGTGTTCTCAAGATAGAACAGGGGCGCGATCTGTACGATGCCACCGATGGTCACGACCAGAAAGCTGAAGATCAGCAGGAGGGTCGCGTTGGTCTCGAGGATCTTGTGTTTGTCGAGAATTGCCATTGCTCCGGCCCTCCTTATTCAGCCGGGACCGCGACGGTCAGGCTGGCCTCTTTGGCCGGCGCTTTCCGTACAGTCATCCACAGGTTGTAGCACATGATCAGCGAGCCAGCGACGAACATCACGCCACCCAGCGCACGCACCACATACATCGGGAACTTCGCGGCAACGGTGTCAGCGAACGAATTCACCAAGAAGCCATTGGCGTCCACTTCACGCCACATCAGGCCTTCCATGATACCGGTGACCCACATCGACGCCGCGTAGAGAACGATGCCAATGGTGGCGAGCCAGAAGTGCCAGCTGACCAGCTGCAGCGAGTACAAACGCTCACGCTTCCACAAAACAGGGACTAGGAAGTAAAGAGCACCAAAGGTGATCATACCGTTCCAGCCCAGCGCGCCCGAGTGTACGTGACCGATAGTCCAGTCGGTATAGTGGCTGAGGCTGTTCACAGCGCGGATCGACATCATCGGACCCTCGAACGTGGACATGCCGTAGAAGCCGACCGAAATCACCATCATCCGGATCACTGGGTCAGTGCGTAGTTTGTCCCATGCACCCGACAGGGTCATCAGACCGTTGATCATACCACCCCACGAAGGCATCCATAGGATCACCGAGAACACCATGCCAAGGGTCGAGGCCCAATCAGGCAGCGCAGTATAGTGCAGGTGGTGCGGACCAGCCCAAATATACAGGAAGATCAGCGCCCAGAAGTGGATGATCGACAGCTTGTAGCTGAATACCGGACGCTCAGCCTGTTTCGGGATGAAGTAGTACATCATACCCAGGAAACCGGCAGTCAGAAAGAAGCCCACGGCGTTGTGGCCATACCACCACTGGATCATGGCATCCTGAACACCAGACCAGACGATGACCGATTTCGATCCCCAGATGCTGACCGGGATGGTCATGTTGTTGACCAGGTGCAGCATGGCGACAGTCACGATAAAGGCCAGATAGAACCAGTTTGCCACGTAGATGTGCGGCTCTTTCCGCTTGATGATCGTGCCCAGATAAACAGCCAGATAGGCAACCCAGACAACAGTCAGCCACAGGTCAACGTACCATTCAGGTTCGGCATATTCTTTCGACTGCGTTCCACCAAGTATATAACCGGTTGCCGCAAGCACGATGAACAGCTGATAGCCCCAGAACACGAACCATGCCAGGTTTCCACCCCAAAGTCGCGCAGCGCTGGTGCGCTGTACGACATAGAACGAAGTTGCGATCAACGCGTTACCGCCAAAGGCAAAGATAACCGCCGATGTATGCAAAGGCCGCAGACGCCCGAAATTAAGATAGCCCTGCGCCCATTCGAAGTTTAGCGCCGGAAAAGCTAGCTGGAATGCAATAAAAGTCCCCGCCAGGAACCCGACTACCCCCCAGAATGCGGTTGCGATCACGCCGTAGCGGATCACGTCATCCATATACTCACCAGAGCGGTCGACGAGGATATCTGGCTCTTCCGTGTTTCTAAGCGTCCAGATGAACAGACCGCCGGCGATCAACATCACCAGAATTGCGTGCACCTGATACGCCAAATCCCGTGCGTAGTTAGAGCCGATGGCTGCGAACAGCACCACCAGCCCAAGCACGATCAGCTTGATGTAATTTGACATATTGCGTCCCTTTGCCATGCCTCGCGCGATTCTTCGTGTCACGCGAAACCTTTTTGACTGCATGCTGTAATGCAGCGAGGTCGCCTTTGACGCTTTGATCTGCATCAAGACAAGCCCCTGTTTTCTGTGAGAGGTATTTTGCAGAAACAGACACGCGCTGGCAACGGACAGCGCCGGAAACATGAGGTCGACATGGCATTTAAATCTCTTCTTACGGTCATGACGGAAACCAAGCTTTCTCAGAACGCACTGGCACAAATGGTGGCATTGGCAGAAGGGCAGGACGCCCATGTCGAAGCGTTGTGTCTTGGCGTCGATCGCAGTCAGACCGGTTATTATTATGCCGGTGCAAACGCTTTGATCCTGCAGGAGACCCTGAGCCGCGCCAATGCCGAGGCGGACGAGATACTCGCCTACGCTCAGGATTATCTGGGTAAGTCGGGCGTGCGCTGGTCCGCTGAAAACGGGGTAGCTCAGATCGCTGATCTCGGGCGACATGTCGCACGTCGCGCGCGCTTTTCGGATCTCGTGGTATTGCCGCGACCTTATGGAAAAGACCGCGACGCAGAAGCTGAACCCATCGTCGAGGCCGCCATGTTCGAAGGCCATTCGCCGGTGCTGTTAGTGCCCGATGATAACAAACCGATTTCGGCCCCAAAAACCGTCATGGTGGGCTGGAACGAAAGCGTCGAAGCGATGCGCGCCATCCGTCGCGCGTTGCCATTCTTGAAGCAGGCCGAACTCACACGGATTGTTGTGATTGATCCACCGCGTCATGGGCCGGATCGATCGGATCCGGGCGGTCTGCTATCTCAGATGCTGGCGCGACATGGGGTGAAGTGCGAAATCGACGTGCTCAGCAAGACCATGACGCGCGTCTCGGACATCCTCAATCGCCACGCTGCCGATACCGAGGCCGATATGATCGTTATGGGGGCCTATGGCCATTCGCGCTTTCGCGAGGCCATTTTGGGTGGCGCGACCCGCAATATGCTGGAGCAATCAGAAATCCCCGTGTTTCTGGCCCACTGACGACGCCAACGAACGCAAAAGCCGCCCGTCTCTGGAGCGGCTTTATGTCTTGCGGATCAGGCCGATCAGGAACAGCAGGATCACCGCGCCGATAGTGGCAAAGAAGATCGAAGAGATGAGCCCTCCGCCAACCGCAAAGCCCAGGGCGGGAAAGATCGTGCCCGCCAGAAACGCACCGACAATCCCGACTATAATATTCCCGATCAGGCCGAACCCACGCCCTTCCATGATTTTCCCCGACAGCCAGCCAGCTATCGCGCCGATGAACAGCATGGCGAGTAAACCGCTAAATTCCATAAGGGACTCCCAATTGTTCGAGGGCGGCGGGCTGAGGCATCAGACCAGAAATCCGCCATCGGTATCGTCGCCCGCCTCTTCCATTAGGCGCCCCATATCGGGGATTGTTACATGGCGTTTACCTTCCAGAGTAATGACCTGATCTTTCTTCAAGGCGGAAATCTGTCGGCTGACAGTTTCCAGGGTCAGCCCAAGATAGTCGGCCATCGCCTCGCGCGTCAGTGGCAGGTCAAAGACAATCGGAGCTACCATTCCGGCTTGGTGGATTGACGCGTCCCGGCGCGCGATGATCGAAAGCAGGCTTGCAATCTTTTCTCGCGCGGTCTTGCGTCCAAGCACCAGCATCCATTCACGGGCCGCATCCAGTTCGTCCAACGTCATTTCCAGCAGGCGCTGCGAGATGTGAGGCGTCGTGATCATCATGTCTTCGAACGGCTTTTTGCGGAAACAGCACATCATCAGATCGGTGGTTGCAACCACGTCGTATGGCGCGTTGTCCCGTCCGGGGCGACCCACGAAATCGCTGGGCAGCAGCAGGCCGACCATTTGCCTGCGCCCATCCTCCATCGTCTGTGTCAAAGACGCGATTCCCGACACGACCGAGCCGACAAAATTCATCGGATCGCCGGACCAGATGATCGTCTGCCCCGCCTCAAAGCTGCGGTAGTACTTGATGTTCTCAAGCTCTTCCAGCTCGTCCTTTTCGCAATGCGCGCACACCGCACGATGCCGGATCGGGCATTCTGCGCAATTGGTGTGGTCGAATTGGGCCTTGAGTGTCATTCGCGCTTCCATTTGATTTCGGTCAAAGTACCCTGGGCCCTCCAGCTATAGTCATATCTTTATGACACTGAAACCTCAACTGGCACGGCTTGGACTTTTTGACGCGAAAGTACCGCGTTACACAAGCTATCCCACCGCACCCCACTTCAGCAATGACGTCGGGGCTGATCTGTTTAGCGACTGGATTTCCGGGATTGCTCCGGGCAGTTCAATCTCGCTTTACATCCATGTACCCTTCTGCCGTCGGCTGTGCTGGTTTTGCGCCTGCCGGACACAAGGCACCCAGACTGATAACCCGGTCATTGCCTATGTCGACGTGCTAAAGGCCGAGCTGGACCTGCTGGCGGCACGCCTGCCAGAGGGTGTTAAATTGTCGCGGCTACACTGGGGCGGCGGTACGCCGACGCTGTTGAATGCAGACTTGATGCGGGATCTGGCCGCGCGAATCCTTGAGATTGTGCCTTTAGGCCCAGACGCCGAGTTTTCCGTCGAGATCGATCCGAATGAGATCGACGAAGCCCGGCTGGATGCACTGGCCGAAGCCGGGATGAATCGCGCATCGATCGGCGTTCAGGATTTTGACGACGAAATCCAGAAAACCATCGGTCGCATTCAAAGCTATGACACCACCCGCGAAGCTGCCGAGATGATCCGCGCGCGTGGTATATCCAGCCTGAATGCGGACATTCTTTATGGCCTGCCCCACCAGACCAAGGCGCGCATGACCGAAAGTGTGCAAAAGCTGTTGTCGCTGAACCCTGACCGGGTCGCACTCTATGGCTACGCGCATGTGCCGTGGATGGCCAAGCGCCAGCAGTTGATTCCATCAGATGCCCTGCCCACACCGGAACAGCGACTGGAACTTTTTGAAACCGCCCGGCGACTGTTCCTATGGGACAATTATGCCGAGATCGGGATTGACCACTTTGCAACGCAGGACGATGGGCTGACCCATGCGCTGCGCGCTGGTCGATTGAAACGGAATTTCCAGGGCTATACAGACGATCAAGCTCCTATTCTGATTGGCTTGGGTGCCAGCTCGATCTCACGCTTCCCGCAAGGATATGCGCAAAACGCACCGGCAACCTCGGCTCATACGAAGGCCATACGCGAAGGGCGGTTCTCGACGTCGCGCGGGCATTTGTTCAAAGATCAGGATGTTCTACGGTCTCGTCTGATCGAAGCATTGATGTGCGATTTTCAGATCAACTCGGCCGAGATTCTGCGCGATTATGACATTTCAACTGCGGAACTGCAGCAAATGTACGCAACGGCAAACGCGGCCTTCGACGGGTTGCTACGCGTGGATGAAAACGGATTGTTCATACCGCCCGAAGCACGTGCGCTGACCCGCATGATCGCGCGCAGCTTTGACACGTATGATCTGAGTAAGGCTGGGCATAGTTCCGCGATCTGAACACTCTTCGGCAGGTCGTTTTTTGCGACCTTCCCTTACAAACCGGCACGGGGGCTTGACGCATGCCTTCGGTTTTCTCCACACTCAAGGGGTGGAGAGACCCACCTCTTCACAGCCTGAGGCAGGCAAACGCAGACAGTTCTTGCCGACGCGCATGCGTTCGACAGCCCTTTTCGTGCAGCCATACTGCAACCTGAAAGAGGGACAGCACTCATGCGCGTTTTCACCGTCCTCGGCCCCAGCCAATCGGGCAAATCCACCTTGGTCGAAGCGATCAGCCGCCTCGACGGGCGGCCCACCACATTCGATGTTGCCGGAACCGTGCATCTGCACGGTTTTTCTTATTTAAACGAACCGTGGTGCGCGGTGGACGTAGACGGAGGCGGCGATGCGCTGGCCTATGTCGGCCCAGCCATGGCGATCTCGGACGCAGCAGTTGTGGTTGTCCCACCTGACCCCGATGCCGCCGTTCTGTGTGCCCCGTATCTAAGGTTGGTCGAAGAGGCCGGCATTCCCTGTTTTTTATTCATCAACCGCATGGACAGCCCCAACGGTCGCATCCGCGACATCGTTGCTGCACTGCAGACCTATTGCACCCACCACATCGCTCTGCGGCAGGTGCCGATCCGGGACGGAGACACCATTATCGGCGCAGTCGATCTGATCTCGGAACGCGCCTGGAAGTATCAGGAGGGGCAGCCCTCGGCCCTGATCGAGCTACCGCAATCAGCGGAAGACCGCGAACAGGAAGCACGCACCGAGTTGTTGGAGACCCTATCGGATTTCGATGACAATCTGCTGGAGCAACTGATTGAGGACAAACAGCCCCCAAGCGACGAGGTCTACGAGCTGGCCGCACAGGTCTTGCAGAACCATCAGCTTATCCCGGCCTGCCTAGGTGCCGCGAGCCATGGCAACGGTCTGACCCGCTTGATGAAAGCGCTGCGTCATGAAGCACCGGAATTCAACATTGCAGCTGACCGGGATGAGGCCGAAGAAAACGCCCGTGCCATTGCTGGCTTTGCGGATGTGAAGAAGCATATCGGCAAGATCACCGTATTGCGCGGTCTGGGCGACGGCGTGAAAGCTCATGAACCCCTTGGTGGCGAAACTGTTGGAAATCTGACAACCTTGGACGCCAAGACCCAGATCAGCGCGCTTGAAGCCGGACATATTGGCCTTGCTGTCAAATCCGACCACCTTAATCCTGGCTTCATCTATGACAGCGCGGCGGCAACGCCGTTGCCGGAATGGGCCTCATCCCATCCTGCCGCGCATCGTCAGGTCGTATCGCCTGCGCATGAGCGAGACGACGTGCGCCTGTCGAATGCGTTGACCCGGCTGGTTGAGATCGACCCCGGCCTGCACCTGGAGCAAGACGAGTTGAGCGGTCATTCTATTCTGGGCTCACAAGGCCCGCAGCACATGCGCCGCGTGACCGCCAAACTCGCCGAGGATTTTGGCATCGAGATTGAGGCCGAAGCCGCCGGAACCGCCTATCGCGAGACCATCCGCACAAAGGTCGATCATCGCCATCGCCACCGCAAGCAATCCGGCGGTGCAGGTCAATTCGCTGATGTGGTGATCTCAATCGCGCCGCTGCCGCGCGGCTCGGGGTTTCAGTTCGAAGAAGTGGTCAAAGGCGGGGCCGTACCCCGGAACTACATTCCTTCGGTTGAACATGGGGCCAAGGACGCACTGGTTGAGGGGCCTGAAGGCTTCCCAGTTGTGGACGTCAAGGTGACACTCAGCGACGGCAAACACCATAACGTGGACAGTTCGGATTATGCTTTCCGCACTGCAGGCAAGAATGCCGTGCGCGAAGCGTTGCCAGAGGCGAAGCCCGTCGTCCTGCAACCTATCCTGAACGCCGAAATCCATCTGCCCTCAACCTTCGTCGGCGATCTTGTCCCGACGATCAGCTCGCTGCAGGGGCAGGTTCTTGGGTTTGAAGGCAACCCCAACGCCTCAGGCTGGGAAATCTTCAATGCGACACTCCCCGCCGTGGCCGAGGATGAACTGCACCGCACACTTGCCAGTGCTACCCGCGGGACCGGTTGGGTCAAACTACAATTCGATCACTATGAAGAGCTGCGCGGCCCCGTTCCCGCGTCAGCCAAAAACAAGGAAATAGCCTGACATCAAAGGCGCGGGGTGCGTGTCAGCCCGCCGCCACAATCAGCTCGCGGGTATAGTCGGTCTGAGCGTGTTCGAACAAATCTTCGGCAGCGCCCATCTCGACGACATCGCCGTTTCGCATGACGATCACGTTGTGGGACATCGCGCGCACGACCTTCAGATCGTGACTGATGAACAGATAGGCCAGCCCGTATTTCCTTTGCAGCTCACGCAGCAGGTCAACGATCTGCACCTGCACGGTCATGTCCAGCGCACTTGTAGGCTCGTCCAGAACCAGCAGCTTGGGCCGCAACACCATGGCGCGGGCGATGGCGATCCGCTGGCGTTGCCCGCCGGAAAACTCATGCGGATAGCGGTCCATCGCAGAGGGGTCCAATCCGACCTCGTTCATCACTTCGGCCACCAGATCGCGCGGGGCGCGATGAGGATCGACCTTATGGATGGCCAGCCCCTCGGCGATGATCTGCATGCAGGTCATCCGCGGGCTGAGGCTGCCGAACGGATCCTGAAATACGATCTGCATGTCCTTGCGCAACCGCCGCAACTCGCGCGTTGACCAGCGGCGCACATTCTGGTCGCGGAAAGTGATCCCGCCCTCGGACGCGATCAGACGCATGATCGCCAGCGCCAGCGTCGTCTTGCCCGAGCCGCTCTCCCCCACGATCCCAAGCGTTTCCCCGGCACGGACGCTGAGGGTCGCGTCGTTGACGGCCTTCACATAGCCTACGGTCCGTTTCAGGAAACCGCGCTGGATCGGGAACCAGACTTTCAGGTGATCGGTGCGGGCTACCTCTTCGGCATCCGGGGCCACCGGGTCGGGGTGCCCGGACGGCTCGGCCTCCAGAAGCTTGCGAGTATAGGGGTGTTGCGGGTTGTCGAAAATCTCCGTTGTCACTCCGGCTTCGACAATTTCACCGTCCTTCATCACGCAAACCCGGTCGGCGATGCGGCGGACGATGCCAAGGTCATGGGTGATGAACAACATCCCCATGTTCTCGGACTTTTGCAGTTCGGCCAGCAACTCCAGAATCTGCGCCTGGATGGTGACGTCCAGCGCCGTTGTCGGCTCATCCGCGATTAAAATGTCCGGCTTGTTCGCCAACGCCATCGCGATCATCACGCGTTGACGCTGCCCGCCGGACAACTGGTGCGGATAGCTGTCCAGCCGCTCCTCGGGGTCTCGGATGCCGACCTTGGTCAGCAGTTCTACAATCCGTTCCCGCGCCTCATCGCCGGTAACGCCCTGATGCAGAGCCAGCGATTCCGCCATCTGTTTCTGGATCGTGTGCAATGGATTGAGCGAGGTCATCGGCTCCTGAAAGATGAAACTAATGTCGTTGCCGCGCACGTCCATCAACCTGTCTTCGGACGCGCCAATCATCTCTTGACCGCCATAGGTGACTGAGCCTTCGACAATTGCGCTATCACCCAGCAGCGACACAGTGCTCAACGCCGTCACGGATTTGCCCGAACCGGATTCGCCCACCAAAGCCACCGTCTCACCGCGGTCGACGGTAAAGGACACGCCTTTGACTGCCGCACTCACCTGCCCGTCCTGCCGGAACGAGACCTTGAGGTTGTTCACATCCAAAAGGCTCATGAGAAGGTCTTTCTGGGATCAAACGCATCGCGGACGCCTTCAAAAATGAAGACCAACAGCGACAGCATGATGGCAAAGGTGAAGAAGGCAGTGAAGGCCAGCCACGGTGCCTGAAGGTTCTGTTTCGCCTGCAAAGTCAACTCTCCAAGCGACGGTGCTGAAGACGGCAAACCGAAGCCAAGGAAATCCAGCGAAGCCAGCCCACCGATGGTTCCGGTCACGATGAACGGCATGAAGGTCAGCGTGGCGACCATCGCATTAGGCAGCATGTGGCGAAACATGATCGTCATGTTACCCACGCCCAGCGCCCGCGCGGCACGGACATACTCCAAATTTCGTGCCCGCAGGAATTCAGCGCGCACGACGCCCACCAGTCCGGTCCAACTGAACAGGATCATCAGAATCACCAAGAGCCAGAAACTTCGCCCAAGAATCGCGAACATGATGATAATGACATAAAGCGAGGGTGTCGCCGACCAGATCTCGATAATACGTTGGAAGATCAGATCCAGCCAACCGCCAAAGAACCCCTGAATGGCCCCAGCAAAAATGCCGATCAAACTGGCCACACCGGTGACGAGTAAAGTGAACAGGATCGACAGGCGGAAGCCATAGATGACACGAGCTAACACATCTCGCTTGGTGTCGTCAGTGCCGAGCAGATTCTGACCATTGGGCGGCAGCGGTGCAGCGCCCGGGCGGTCCACGCTGGTGTTGAAGGAATACGGGATTGGAGGCCAGATGGCCCAGCCTCGCTCAAACCCATCCGCTTCGAACGTGCCCGCCTTGATTTCGTCGATAATACCTTCGGGGTCGTCGAAGCACTGATCCAATCCGCCGCTATCGATCAGGCACATGACCTCGGGGTCGCGATAGATCGCCTCGGTCTGGAAATCACCGCCGAACTCAGTCTCGGCGTAAAAGTTGAAGACAGGCGTGTAGATTTCACCCCGGTACTTTACCAGGATCGGTTTGTCGTTGGCGATGAACTCGGCAAACAGCGATAGGCCGAACAACACCGAGAAGATGATCAGCGACCAGAACGCCCTGCCATTGCGCCGGAAGTTGCGCCAACGGCGCTGATTGAGAGGGGAGAGTGCCATTTACCCCTCCCGCTTTTCGAAATCGATACGCGGGTCAACGAGCACATACATCAGATCGCTGATAATGCCGACGACCAGCCCCATCAGGCCAAATATGAAAAGCGTACCAAAAATTACCGGATAGTCGCGCGCCACTGCGGCCTCAAAGCCCAGACGCCCAAGACCATCGAGCGAGAAAATGGTTTCAATGATGATCGATCCACCGAAGAACACACCAATGAATACAGCAGGGAAACCTGCAATCACGATCAGCATCGCGTTGCGGAAGACATGACCATACAGCACCTTACTTTCACTCAAACCCTTGGCGCGAGCGGTCATCACGTACTGCTTCTTGATCTCATCCAGAAACGAGTTCTTGGTCAGCAGCGTCAGCGTTGCAAAGGCCGAGATGGTCAGCGCGATTATCGGCAAAGCGATGTGCCAGAAATAGTCAGTAATCTTTCCAAACAGGCTGAGGCTGTCCCAGTTGTCCGAAGTCAAACCCCGTAGCGGGAAAATCTGCCAGTAAGAGCCACCGGCGAACAACACCAGCAGCAGAATGGCAAACAGGAAACCGGGGATAGCATAGGCCACGATGATCGCACCGCTGGTCCAAGTATCAAAGCTCGACCCGTCCTTGATCGCCTTGCGGATACCCAGCGGGATCGACACCAGATAGGCGATCAGCGTCGACCACAGACCCAGCGAAATAGACACCGGCATCTTTTCCAGAACCAGATCAATCACACTGATCGAGCGGAAATAGCTCTCGCCAAAATCCAGCGTCAGGTAGTTGCCCATCATGCCTAGAAAGCGTTCCAGTGGCGGTTTGTCGAAGCCAAACTCTTTTTCCAGTTCAGCGATGAATTCGGGCGGAAGGCCACGCGCACCGACGTATTTGTCATCAAAGGCACCACCTGCGGGCTCGGCCCCGGCTCCGGCATCGCCACCACCAGCGAACCCAGCAAAGACGTCGCCCTGCCCTTCGATCTGCGCGATGATCTGTTCAATGGGACCACCGGGCACGAACTGCACCAGCGTGAAGTTGACGATCATGATGCCCAGAAGGGTCGGAATGACCAGCAACAGGCGTCTTAGGATATAGGCGCCCATGTTATCGCAGCGCGCCTTTGGCTTTCAGGTCAGCCTCTTTCTCGGGGTTGATCCACCACAGATCGAGATACCCAAGCGAGAATGGAGGCAGGTTTTCAGGGTATTCGTACATGTCGTAATAAGCCGTCCAGTAATCCGCCACATACCCATCGGGAATGACGAAGAACTCATAACGCAAGACACGATCCAACGCCATCAGCGCAGCATCCTGTTCTGCCTGATTTGTCGTGTCGAATGACGCTTCGATCACAGCGTCAACAAGCGGGCTGGCAAGACCGGCAGGGTTGAACAAGCTGAACGCGGCTTCCTCCGATCCGTACATCTGACTGAGACCCCCGCCGGTCGACAGGAACGAGCCGTAGCGGTTCGAATATACCATATCATAATCACGCTCACGCCGCCGCAGGGTGAATTGAGAAGGATCTACCTTCTCTGCCGAAGCATCCACACCGATCGACTGCAGGTTCTGCACATAGGTCTCGATCATGGTGGCGGTCGAGGTTGGAATGCTCGACGCATACGGAATATTGACCTTCAGCGTCTGCCCATCGGCATTGCGGCGCAGATTGCCGTCGCCGACGGGCCAACCAGCCTCGTCCAGCAGTTTCGAGGCTTGCCGCAAATTGCGACGGTCGTTCAACCGAGCTGGATTGGATTCGTGGACGACAAGCGCAGGCTCGCTGAACACCTCGGCCGGAACCACGTCACCCAGCGTTTCCAGAAACGCCAGTTCGGCACCCTCCGGCACGCCTGTCGCTTCAAGATGTGTCCCCTGCACAAATGAACTGCGCGGTGCGTTCAGACCGAACATCAGCGATTCATTTGCCCATTCGAAATTGAACGCCAGCGCCAGCGCTTTACGCACATTCTTGTCGGCAAATTGAGGCTTGCCCAGATTGAAAACGAAACCCGACGGCGTCGGTGGGCTACCATCCACGATCTCGTCCTGCACGACAAACCCTTCGCTGAGTTTCGGGAAATCGTAACTAGAGGCCCAGAGCTTGGGGTCACTTTCGATACGCATCGTGTATTCGCCCGCCTTGAACCCTTCGAAGGCGGCGGTTTGATCCGCGAAATACTCGATCCGGATAGTGTCGTAATTGTTGCGGCCTATGTTGATCGGCAGATCCTTGCCCCAATAATCGTCGCGACGCTTGTAGACTATACGACGGTTGATGTCATAGCTGTCCAGTTTGTAAGGACCTGAACCAACGGCGACCTCCAGCCGCGGTTCGTCCAGACGACGGCTTTCATCGGCCTCGAACCAGGCTTTTGAAAATACCGGGGTCGACCCGACGGTTTCGATCAACCCGCGCCGGGTGACATCCGGACTAAAAGTAAATTTTACAGTGTGGTCATCCAGAGCTTCAGCCCCTGTAACCATGCGCCCGACGGCTTGCGCATAAGACGGCAAACCCTGCTCAATGAACAAACGATGACTATAGACGACGTCTTCGGCAGTCACCGGGGTGCCATCCCAGAACATAGCTTCGGGGCGCAGATTGAAGATCACATAATTGCGCCCTTCGTCATATTCCATACTTTCCGCAACAACCCCATAATACTGCCCGACACTGTCCGCGGTACTTTCGATCAGCGGGTCATATTGAAGCGTAGTCAAAGCGCCTGCCCGCCCCTTGCGCGAATAAGGGTTCAGGGAATCAAACGTACCTGAGCCCGATAAAGACAGCTCTCCGCCCTTTGGTGCGTCTGGGTTGACGTAGTTCAAGTACGGATAGTCGGCCGGATAATCCAGATTTCCGAAATAGGAATACCCGTGGCTGCGCGTGACGCCCTCTTCATTGGCACGGGCAGGATCGCTGCTGCCCAGAACCAGTGTCGCCGAAATCCCAAAAGCCGCAGCCCAAGCGTGAATTCCGGTAAAGCGCATCTGGGGCAGAAGGGGTTTCATCAGGCTCGTCCTCTGAATTTCTGTCATCTTCATTGTCGTGCCCGCCAGCTAAAGGTCCAGCACTGTCAGTTGCAAGTTTAGAATGCGTGAACGCTTTGTGAAGTTCTTCTCAGACAAAAAATAAAGCCGCTGCGCAAGGCAGCGGCTTTAAATCCAGCAAATCTGATCAACAGATCAGTTGCCGATGGTCTGCAGATACGCAATCAGATCGGCGCGTTCTTGTGGTTTTTTCAGGCCAGCAAAGCTCATCGAAGTGCCCGAGATATAGGCGCTTGGGCGTTCTAGGAACGCGTCCAGGGCTTCGGGTGTCCAGTTGCCACCATGCGCCTGCATCGAGGCCGAATAACCGGTAAAGCCTTTAGCTGAGGCAACCGGGCGATCTACGACACCATAAAGGTAAGGACCTGTACCATTGGCGCCGTCTTCCAGTTTGTGGCAAGCGGTGCACTTGCGGAATACGCGCGCGCCTTTTTCCGGATCGGCTGCAGCCAACATATCTTCAAAGACTACTTCTTCGCCGTCCGCGCTTTCGCCCGAGCTTTCGGTTTCGATAATGTAAGCAGCTTCGGCAAGATGGCTGTCAGAGCTATAGAGGACATCCGCCCCCCATTTTGCCAGAAGCAACACCAGGAAGGTGCCAAACAAGCCGGCTGCGGCTTTGGTAACTGTCATCGTGTCGAACATTTTGATCGCGTGTCCATTTCAGCTGTCTGCGGGGTGTCTAAGGCTTCCCCTGAGAAGACGCAAGGTATAGACACCGCGACTAAACGCCCAATTCAAGAACTTGTTGCACGGAAACGACCAAATGACCAATCGCATAGCATTTCAGGGAGAACCCGGCGCATACAGTCACGAAGCCTGCCGGAACGCGCGACCGGATATGGACGCCCTGCCCTGCCGCACTTTCGAAGATGTGATCGAATCAGTGCGCTCAGGTGAGGCTGATCTGGCCATGCTACCGGTGGAAAATACCACCTATGGTCGTGTGGCCGATATTCACCGCCTGCTTCCGGATAGCGGGCTGCACATCATCGACGAAGCATTTGTGCGCGTGCACATCAACCTGTTGGGCGTACCGGGCGCGACTCTGGAGGATATCACTGAGGCGCATTCCCACCTCGTCTTGCTACCACAATGCGCAGGTTTCCTGAAGCAACACGGAATTCGTGGCAGGGTCAGCCCGGATAATGCTCGTGCCGCACGCGAGGTCGCCGAGATCGGCGACAAACACTCCGCAGCGTTAGCCAGTGAGCTGGCAGGTGAGATTTACGGCCTCAACGTTTTGGCCCGTCACATTGAAGATCAGGGCGACAACACGACCCGTTTTCTGGTGATGTCTCGTGAGGCCGACGAATCGCGCCGTGGTGATCACGGCATGATCACAAGTTTTGTCTTTCAGGTGCGTAACATCCCGGCGGCGTTGTACAAAGCGATGGGCGGATTTGCCACCAACGGAATCAACATGACTAAGCTGGAAAGCTATATGGTCGACGGGTCCTTCACCGCGACCCAGTTCTATGCCGATATCGTGGGTCATCCAGGCGATCGAAATGTGCAACTGGCGATGGATGAGCTTGAGCATTTTACCACCAACGTAGAAGTCCTCGGCGTTTATCCGGCGGCGCAACCTCGTGGATAGTGCAGGTAGTTGGCTCGCCCCTTCAAAGGAACGGCCTGGATAGGCGGGGCAGCTACGCTTGCACCTTAGAACAGTAATTAGAATCCTTCGGTGCGACATCCTGAAAGTGCGGCGGATTACGGGTTGGTCACTCCGGTCCCCATGCGATAGACCTTGCAAATCGCGCCATCCATCTGCCGGTACTCTCTGAATCCCATCGCCTCATAATAGCCAAGGCCGTCGAAATTGTTGGCCCCGATCGTAGCATCGATAGCGGGCAATCCCTGCTGCCGAGCGGCTTGAAGAGAACGTTTGAACAACGCCCGACCGATACCACATCGCGCAGCGGACGGTTTGATATGCGTCCCAATGATGCCCCACCCGACCGCAACGCCATACGGGTTGTTTCGGGTGGCAAGCTTCAACGACTGGAAACCCAGTATCTGTCCGTCCGGCGCAACGGCAAGGCTACACTGAATCCGCTCAGGGTCGCAGATGTAATGCGTCAGTGCAAAGGCGCTGTCGGCGGGCTTGGTCCGCTTTCCGGCCGCTACAAGCGCTGTTAGCACACCGGACAAGCCATCCGCATCGGCTTCGACAGCGTCGCGTATGATCGGTCTCGTTAAAGTACTCATCTACTTCTCGGTTGTCAGACACCATGGAGGTGTCGTTCCTCCATATCGCGCGCGAATTCGCTGAGACGGGTCTGGAACTGTCGCCTGAATCGGGATTGCCCTAACTTCAGGGATTGAAGCAATAGGCGGGCGGGCAGCGTTTTCGCACCCAGCGATGTTTCAACGCGCAGCCGTGTCCGACGTTGGGAAAGCGCCAAAAGCTCGATCACCGTGTCGCCGTTCATTCCCTTGCTGCTGGACTGGAACCGCATCAAGGACGGGCGATCGCATTCTGTCATCTCGATAATGATATGACGTGGCTTGCCACGTATTTTGAATTCGGTCTCCCAGGTTATTCCGGCCTGCGGCACAACCGACCCCGTGACCCGACGCACATCGACCCCGCGCCGCAAGGCTTTGCGTTCGAAGCGTTCAAAATCCGAGACCATGGTGAAGACCGTCTCGATTGGGACATCGATATCTTCCTGCGCTGAAAACTGCATGTTTGCTTTTCTCTGCCCTAGATTGGGTTCAGTTTCTCGTCAGTCCAGCGTGTCTGCAAGCCAGTGTTGCAACAAAAAGTGCGCAATCGCACCTTTTCGGGCAGGCAACAGCTTAGGGTGATCCCCAGCGAAGGCCTGCATCATCTCTGTCCGGGTGACCCAGATCGCATCCTCGATCTCGACCGGATCGATCTGGATATCGCGCGATAACGCCTCGCCTGCGCATCCAAACATCAGGGATGCGGGAAAGGGCCAGGGTTGGCTTGCGAGATAGCGCACCGCACCCACGGGCACGCCCGCCTCTTCCATCACTTCGCGCCGCACAGCGGCTTCCAGCGTTTCACCGGGCTCAACAAAACCAGCCAAAAGCGAATACATGCCTTCAGGCCAGCCCGGAGAGCGCCCCATCAGCACCGAATTGCCATGGGTAATCAACATGATGACCACAGGATCGGTGCGCGGGAAATGCTGGCCGCCGCAGGCCGGGCAACTGCGCTGCCATCCACCCTGAGACATCTCGCTGCGGGCACCACATCGGGCACAGAATTGATGCGTTTCGTGCCAGCCGATCACCGCCTTGGCGGTTGCCGCAATCTCTGCGTCTCGTGGGTTGAGGCGTGTCATGATGCGGCGCAGCTCGGCAAAGACACACCCCTCGGGCAGATCAGGGTGCTGCTGTTCGCTGCGGTCGACAAAATCTCCGACACCGGATAAATCCAGCCCTTCAGCCGCCCAGCCCGAGATGTCCATGGCAAAAAGCGGCGATCCATCCTCGGATTTTCCAAGGAAAATCGGTTGCTCGATCACACCGCCCGGGCCCTGTTCGAGAATCTTGTGCGCCATCGGAAGCCGGGCGAGCCGGTCCAGTGCCTCACCCTCAACCAACAGTTTGCCACGCCACAGCAACACACATGTTGCCAAAGGGTCACGATAAACCTGTGCCAGTTTGTCCGCGTCGCCGCGCAGCAAACCCGCCCGATCCAGTGCCGAGCCGCCAAATGTCACCTGTTCTGCGCGTTTCATGCCTGCCGTTCCTGACTGCCGCGCAAAGGGCTGCCACGTCTTACCTGATCGTGCAACGGGTATCGACCAAACATTTTTCGACCCTGCCGCGGAATGACCGCAGCATCGCCCCGGAAATTGCATTAAATCGGCCTCATGGTGGAAACGTTGGCACACTGACAGCTACAAGTTGAAGATATTGAAATCAAAGTATTTAATGCGACAACGAAGAGATGCAGATGATGGCGCACGGATTCGAATCCTTGCTACATCCGATCTACACATGCACCTGACGTCATATGATTACTATTCGGATCGCCCCGAACCTGCGATTGGTTTGACCCGTACCGCCAGCCTGATTCACGAGGCGCGCAGACAGGCTGAACGCGACGAAGCCCTTGTGCTGTTGTTTGACAATGGTGATAGCCTGCAGGGAACGCCATTTGGCAACTGGGCAGCTGAAAACGTGCCAGACGCCCATCCCCTGCCACGCGCGTTCAACACGTTAAACTATGACGCGATCGGATTGGGTAATCACGATTTCGGATTTGGGTTGGAACTCGTCAATCGCATCGCTCGCCAAACCGCCTGCCCAATGATTTGCAGCAATATGCAAACCACTCAGACCGAACAAGGGTGGGATGCACACACGATTCTGCATCGAGTTGTCAGACTAAATGGACAGGGCACCGCAATCCGCATCGGGGTTCTTTCTGTTTTGCCCACTCAAACCGCACAGTGGGAAGCACATCTGCTAACGGACCGGGTCGTGGTAACAGACATTCTCGCCGCTGCGTGGCGCGCTGCTGAAGATCTCAGCGTGCAAGGTTGCGATCTGATTGTCGCCCTTGCGCATACCGGACTGGGATCGGCAATGGCCGAGCCGGATATGGAAAACGCGATCATCCCGCTGGCCGAGATGCCGCTGATTGATGCCGTCGTCGCAGGCCACACCCATCTGACACTGCCCGGAAAGGCGCATGATGGTTATCCATTCGTCGACAGTACGCGGGGGCTTGTGCATGGAACGCCGGTTGTCATGCAGGGTTGGGCCGGGTCTCATCTTGGGATCATTGATCTGACACTGCAAAAAGATACCACCGGCGATTGGCGCATTACAGGCAGCCATGTCGAAGCGCGGGCAATCGCTCAATCGGGCACAGAAATACCCGAATGCCCAAGGATCACAGAGCTGTTTGCGACCGGCCACGCTGCGACGCGCAAAAGGGTGACCAGGCCAGTGGGCACAATCCCACACACGCTACACAGCTACTTCTCATATTGCATACCGGATCGCGGTCTGGCCTTGGTTGCGGCGGCTCAGGCCGCTGCCCTACGCCCGCATTTGGTCGATACCGACTGGGCAGATTTGCCGATCATATCGTCAGCCGCCCCGGCAAAGTTCGGCGGGCGCGCAGGAAGCAAGTACTACACTGATATCCCCTCAGGCGAGATTTCAGTTCGACATATCGCTGATCTCAGTGTCTTTCCTAATGAATTGCGCGCGATGCTGGCCTCAGGTTCTCAGATTCGGGACTGGCTTGAGATGTCAGCCGGGCTGTTCCATCAACTTGGATCAGACGCCCCGATCGATCTTGCCGATCCTCAGCGCACGGGCTTCAATTTCGATGTCCTGCATGGCGTCACCTACCAGATCGATCTTTCGCAACCGGCGCGGTTCGATACGCTCGGTCGAGTGATTGATCCGGCATTTTCCCGCATACGCAACCTGGAATTCGATGGGCAGCCGATTGCGCCTGACCAGAGTTTCCTTGTCGCCACCAATAACTACCGCGCCAATGGCGGTGGTCATTTTCCAATTGCGCGACAAGCCCGTATGATTGACCTGCCTCAGATCAGCATACAGGATATTCTATGCAAATACGTCGCGGGCACATTGCCCGCCGACCCACTCGCGCATGCACCGCGCCCCTTTTCTTTTGTACCAAACCAAAGGCAGGGCGCGATCCTGACAACGGGGCCACGCGCGCTACACCATGTTGCAGAGCTTGCTGAGTATCATCCACGCATTCTGCCCGACTATGCGGATGGTTTCATGCGCATTCATCTGACCTTCTGACGGGTTGCCATTTTCAGGGGATGCACCTATATCGGCTTTGAGAGGTTGGCGCGGGCGAGCGCCTCGCCAACCTGGTCAGGTCCGGAAGGAAGCAGCCACAACGAGCCCCGCTTGGGTCGATGTCCAACCTCTCACTTAGAACCTATCAGCCGCAGGAGGGCGTTTATGATTGTAGCAAAAACCCTTCGGGCAGACCGGTTCTGATCCTTTCCGATCAACTGATTGCCTGAACACGTCGCCGGCGGATGCGCGATTGCCATTCGACGGGATTGCTGTTTCTGATCACAGGCAGACCAATGTTACTTTCCTTTTCGGACCTCGGATGGTCCTCTCATTTCGCGGCTCAGCATACGGCTGATCCGTCACTTCTTCCGTATCGCATCTCGGCCGTACACCGGGATCGACTGATCGGGCTGAGCCCTGAAGGTGAATCGCCTTTGTTATCTCTGGATCAATCAACCGGCGCATATGCCGTTGGGGATTGGGTTCTGGCGGATGAAAACAAACGCATACGCCGAGTGCTGGACCGGCGCAGCCTGCTGCAGCGCCGGGCCGCAGGTACAGGGGCAGCGGCGCAGCTGATTGCTGCAAATGTTGATGTGCTGTTCATCGTCAGTTCCTGCAACGCCGATTTCAATATGCCACGATTGGAGCGGTATCTTGCGCTGGCGCATCAGGCAGGCTGCTATCCGGTGGTCGTTCTGACCAAATCGGACATGTGCGATGATCCGAGCCTTTATGTAGATCAAGCCCAATCGCTCGCCCCGTTTCTGACGGTACTTGCGGTCAACGCGCTGGATCACGGCGATCTCGAACAAGTTCTGTCGTGGTGTCCGAAAGGACAAACCAGCGCCTTGCTTGGATCATCCGGCGTTGGGAAAACGACGCTCGCCAACGGGATGACGGGGCAGGATCAGGCCACCGCAGGTATTCGCGAAGACGATGCGCGCGGCAGGCACACAACAACTGCACGCGCCTTGCATCGCATGCGCAATGGCGGCTGGCTGATCGATACGCCCGGCATGCGCGCGTTGCGTCTGCTGGATGCGCAGGAGGGGTTGGATGAGGTATTTTCGGACATCTCAGACCTCAGCCTGGATTGCCGCTTCTCGGATTGTCAGCACGAGTCTGAGCCCGGATGTGCGGTGCAGGCGGCAATCGACGCTGGTACGCTTGATCCCGCGCGGCTGGACCGCTGGCGCAAGCTGCGGCGCGAAGACCAACACAATTCCGCTTCGGTGGCGCAGGCCCGCGCCCGTGACAAGGCTTTCGGCAAGATGGTGCGCAGCGTGATGCACGAGAAAAAATCCCGTAAAGGGCTATAACGAAGCTGGGCACCGACCTACCGGTGCCCAGCGCTATCAGGCGATCAGCCTAGGCCAGACTGCCGCATTCCGTCTTGCGAATGCACCGATATGGCCGATCTTGGACACTCCGAATTCGCTTGGTGCAAGCAGATGGCGCCCGGCTTTGGGTCCATAGAGATCGGCAAGACGCCAGACAGCATCCGGCGGCACCATTTCATCATCTGCGAAGGTAAACAGATCGACACGTTTGCCCAAGTCTTTCCAGCGGGCGGCGGGCAGTGTCGTGCCGATCTCTGGCACATAGCTTTTGGGGGCGGTGCACCATTTGCGCCATTGCCAATAGACTTGGGCAGGCAGGTCCGATCCAAACCCGACCAACCGCCCGGGCAGGTAGCCAAGCGCCTTGACCACCAGCGGCGCGTGACCATACCAGAACAACGCCGCCAAAGCGCGATAAGGCCAAGGGTGATCCGCCAGCGTTACCAGACCCGAACAGACACAGATCATCCTGTCAATCTGATCGATATCGGGTTGGATCGGGCCAAACATTCCGCCCAAGGAATGACCGATGCTCCATAGCTTGGCCTGCGGAAACCGTCGGCGCATCTCGGCCCGGGCGGCTGGAATGTCGATCAACGCCCAATCGGCCATGGTGACATTTGACCGCTTTTGCGAACCCACCAAAGAGTGACCAAAATCCCGGTAATCGTAAGTCAGGCAGGCCATGCCCTGTTCTTCGGCGAGCCATCGGGCGAAGTACTGATAGTAATCCCTCGGCACCCCAGTCGCACCGTTTATGACGACCACCTTTTCGGGGTCGGCAACCGGACGGTAAAGCCGCGCCGACAACATTGCCGGGCCGGACGGGATTTGAAAATCCTCGGTCACAACCGCCTGCTGCGTGTCCAACATGGTGCCCTCTAATACCGACTGAACTGATCAGTTCACCCGAAGCGCCTCAAGTCAAGGTTGACGTGACTGGACCATACGTCACTTGCCTGACGCAATTTTCTTGACTCGGGCACGGCGCAGCCGCTAGCCATGTCGCGATGGTTCTCGCGCCCAATCGGGCCGGGATGAAAAGGGAACACGGTGCGGTTCTGCCCGAATAAATCCGGAAAGAACCTAGTCCGAGACTGCCCCCGCAACTGTAAGCGGAGAGCAATGCCGAGATACCACTGGCCTTGAAGGCTGGGAAGGTCGGCAAAGCGATGACCCGCAAGTCAGGAGACCTGCCATCGGATGTAGAACCGAAACTCGGGCGGGGTGTCCGGGACGGGTTTGATCGTGCTCCGCAACGACCAACCTGTGCCACGCCCTCGCCTTGCGCGCGGAGGGCGCATTGATGATCTGGAAGACCAAAACACACGAATTCGCGGCGACCGTGTGCCAACGTACTGGCGCGCCCTGCCCCGCATTGGCACAGATGGCGCGGGCTCTGACGCAGACCATGTCCGCCACAAAACCGGTCACGAAAACTGAGTTTGAGATTGAAGGCACCATAGATCTGTCGCACTGCCCGGAAGGATGCACCGCCCGCTTTCGCGCCCAATGCGACCAGATACGTGTATTCTGCGGAACCGATCCTGAAATCGATACCGGCCGGCTGGATGACTACGCAGACATGATGTTCGGAACCGAGTACCGCAGCCTACCCGCAGACCTGCTAAGGAATCCTCCTTGCGCCATGCTTGAGGCTTCGCTTCTGGTGCAGCACAACGGTGGCGAAATCTCGCCACATGTTGGTGTCTAAGCCGTCAAACGGCTTGAACACGGGCCGGTTCAACGGCCCAAAGCATCTGGGCATTTGTCTCGACTGCGCAAGGACGCACCGTACGCAATCGCTTCAATGCCGCCTCAGGCCGTTCACCGCATTCAACCATCAGACGCAGAACCACCATCCCGGATCGGCCACAGCCACCACGGCAATGCACTAGTACACGGCCACCACCTGACAACGCCTGACGTGCGGTCGCGCCAACGCGGGGCCAGCGGTCCAAAATCTCTTTGGGTGGCGTGCCAAAATCTTCGATCGGCAAATGCACCCATCTGCTGGCACGCCCCTGAATATCAGCGCCAAAATTCCGCGCACCATCCTGAATCATCTCGACCTCAGTCGTCATCGAGATCACAAGCCCGGGCTTCCAGTCTGCGATAAGATCAAGGTCTTCTGTATACGTTCCTCCACGCCCAGGCATCGAGGACAAGGCCAAGGTGCCTCCGCCAACCTGCAACGCATAAACCACCAGTTGCGACATAATCTCCCCCCAAACAAACTTCACCCAACAACATACTGGTCCAGTAAATAGAATAGAGTGGATTTTAGCCGCATACCCACGCATTCCAAAATGAAAATCGTCCCGGCTGGCTGTGGACGCGGGCGGCGGGGGCCTCTACGCTGCGGCGTAACGCGAATCCGACAGAGCAGACATGACCGAGACGCCCAACCCCGCCTACCAGGTTCTTGCCCGCAAATACCGCCCCGAAACCTTTGCCGATCTAGTCGGTCAGGACGCCATGGTGCGTACCCTGAAAAACGCATTCGAAGCGGATCGGATCGCGCAGGCCTTTATCATGACCGGCATCCGCGGCACCGGTAAGACGACGACCGCCCGGATCATCGCCAAGGGTATGAACTGCATCGGTCCCGATGGCAGCGGCGGCCCTACCACCGAACCCTGCGGTCAATGTGAACACTGCGTAGCCATCATGGAGGGCCGCCATGTCGATGTGATGGAGATGGACGCCGCCAGCCGCACCGGTGTCAATGACATCCGCGAGATCATAGACAGCGTCCGCTATCGCGCTGCGTCTGCGCGCTACAAGATCTATATCATCGACGAGGTTCACATGCTGTCGACCAGCGCTTTCAACGCGCTGCTCAAGACGCTGGAAGAACCCCCCGAACACGTGAAGTTCATCTTTGCCACCACCGAGATTCGCAAGGTCCCGGTAACCGTCCTGTCCCGTTGCCAGCGCTTTGATCTGCGCCGGATCGAGCCGGAGGATATGATCGGACTGCTGCGCAAAATTGCAGATGCCGAAGGGGCGCAGATTGCCGAGGATGCGTTATCGTTGATCACCCGGGCTGCCGAAGGATCAGCGCGGGATGCGACCTCACTGCTGGATCAGGCGATCTCGCACGGGGCCGGTGAAACCAGCGCGGATCAGGTGCGCGCGATGCTGGGGCTGGCCGATCGGGGCCGGGTGCTGGATCTGATGGATATGATCCTGCGCGGCGATGCTGCAGGCGCGTTGACCGAGCTGAGCGGGCAATATGCCGAAGGGGCTGATCCACTCGCCGTCTTACGCGATCTGGCTGAAATCACGCATTGGGTTTCGGTGGTCAAGATCACCCCGGATGCCGCCGAAGATCCCACCGTTTCCCCCGACGAACGCGCCCGAGGTCAACAAATGGCCGAGGCTCTGCCCATGCGAGTCCTTACACGCATGTGGCAAATGCTGCTGAAAGCGCTTGAGGAAGTTTCCGCCGCACCCAACGCAATGATGGCTGCGGAAATGGCCGTGATCCGCCTGACCCATGTGGCCGACTTGCCTAGCCCGGAGGAGCTGATCAAGCGTCTGCAAGATACGCCTCCGCCGCCCAATGGTGGCCCCGGCAAGGGAATCGGGGCGCCTGGACATGCTCTTTCCGCGCCACAGGCTGTGGCCCGACCGGCCTATGCCGCATCGGGAATCGGCGGCAACGCAGGCGGGCCAACAGCCGCGCTGGCCCAAGATGTGCAGGCAGCGCTGGCACGCTATCCAACATTTGAACATGTGGTTGAACTGATCCGAGCCAACCGGGACGTGAAGTTGTTGGTCGAGGTCGAAAACGGCGTGCGTCTGGTATCCTACCAACCGGGCAGGATCGAGTTCGCCCCAACCGACAACGCCCCGACCGACCTGTCACAACGATTGGGCGCGTCGCTGCAGCGTTGGACAGGCAACCGGTGGGCCGTTTCTATTGTCGCTGAGGGCAACGCACCGACCATTGCCGAGGTACGGGACGCTGCAGACTTGGCACTGAAGGCCGAGGCTGAACAGCATCCTCTGGTGCAAGCAGTGCTGACTCATTTCCCGAAAGCGCGGATCAAGAGCATCGAAACCGCAGAACAACGCGCCGCTCAGGTCGAAACCGAAGCCCTGCCCGAGGTTGAAGACGAATGGGACCCGTTCGAAGAAGACTGACCAACTAGCACACGGGCACCTTGTCCAAATGCTCCCGCACCCGCCACGGGCCATCGGCTGACGCCGATACCCCTGAGCGGCTTTGGGACCCGATGGGCGCCTTCCGCCCTCCCGGGCCCAACGGGAAGAAAGGTCTTGCCACAAACCTTAACGAGGGAA
>NZ_JBQFRX010000011.1:0-48787 GCF_056537605.1 Ruegeria sp. C5
CGATTGCGGCTTTGTCTTCAATTCCGTTTTCGATCTGTCCAAGGTCGATTACGCCTCGACCACCGAGGAAAGCCAGCATTTTTCCGGCACGTTCAACCGGTTTGCCCGCGAGCTGGCGACCGAGGTGGCCTCGCTTTATGATCTCAAGGGCAAGCGCACGCTGGAGATCGGCTGCGGCAAGGGCGAGTTCCTGCAGGAGCTGGCGGATCAGACCAGCACGATCGGTCTGGGCGTCGATCCCGGTTTCATCCCCGAACGCCTGCCCGGCGCGGATGGTCACGAGATCACCTTTCAGCGCGAATATTTCGATCCCGCCACCATTGCCGAGACCCCTGATTTCGTTGCCTGCCGTCACACGCTGGAACATATCCCCGAGGTCGGCCGGTTCATGAACGAGATCGCGCAGGTGATCGGCGAACGCTCGGATGTGGGTGTCTTCTTCGAGACCCCGGATGTGTACAGGGTGCTTGCGGAAGGCGCGTTCTGGGACATCTATTTCGAACATTGCTCGTATTTCACCCAAGGCAGCCATGCACGGCTGTTCCGGCGGGCCGGTTTCGATGTGACCAAGCTGTATCTGGCTTATGACGATCAATATATCATCCAGTATGCGGAGCCGGCAGCAAGCCGTCCGGTGTTGGCGCAAGAGGATGATCTGGACGCGGTGCGCGCCCTGGCTGCGGCCTTCCCGCAGAAAGTGGCCGAGATCCGCGCCCACTGGACCGATTTCGTGCGATCGCGCCATGGTGCGGGCAAGCGGGTGGCCATCTGGGGCGGTGGCTCGAAGGGTGTGTCCTTCCTGACCACCAATGATCTGGGGGCTGAGGTGGCGCAGGTCATCGACATCAACCCGTTCAAGCAGGGCAAATACCTGCCGGGCACCGGGCATCTGGTGTCCAGCCCTGAAAGCCTGAAAGACGCCCCGCCCGACACGGTGATTGTGATGAACCCGATCTACCTGCCTGAAATTGGCGCGCAACTGGCCGATATGGGCCTGAACCCGGAGCTTGTGGCGGTATGACCATAACCTTTCCCCTCTGCACCGCCGAGAACGCGCAAGACATCTTTCGGCTGGATCAGGTGCCGGTCATCTGCAACCAGCTCTGGCCTGATGCCGATGCCGCCCGCGCCGCCCCTGCCGGAACGGTGGATCTGAAGCTCTGCCCAGAAACCGGGTTCATCTGGAACGGTGCTTTTGATCCCGCGCGCATGGTCTATGCGCCGGGCTATGAGAACGCGCTGCATTTCTCGCCCAAATTCCAGGCCTTTGCCGAAGAGCTGGCCGCCGGTCTGGTGGACCGTCACGGCCTGAAAGGCAAACATGTGGTCGAGATCGGCTGCGGCGACGGGCATATGCTGGACCTGATGGCCAAATACGGCGTGGCCACCGCCACCGGGTTCGACCCCTCGATGGACGGTCAGCAGACCCCCTTTACCGCCCGCGACAATGTCGAGATTGTGGGTGAATATTTCCGCTCGGATCAGCTGGACCGGCCCTTTGATGCCATCCTCTGCCGTCATGTGCTGGAACATGTGGATGCGCCGGTGCCGCTGATGACCGATATCCGCCGCGCCATCGGGGATCGCGATGTACCGATCTATTTCGAGGTGCCAAATGCCGGATGGATGCTGGATGCGGTGTCCATGTGGGACGTGATCTATGAACATGTGGGCTATTGGAGCGCCCCTGCCATCACCACCCTGTTCCGCCGCACCGGGTTCGAGCCGATCTCGCTCAGCGCCGGGTATGGTGAGCAATTCCTGATGGTCGAGGCCCGGCCTGCCGCGCCCCAGCCGGATTATCTGGATCCCGGGGCCGCCGATATCGCCCGCGCCGCCCATGCCTTTGGCCAGGCCGCCACTGCGGAACTGGATCTCTGGCGCGACCGGCTGTCCGGGTTCGAGGGCAATGTGGTCATCTGGGGCGCGGGGTCCAAGGGGATCACATTCGCCAACGCCTTGGGCAACGCGGCCCGACCGCTGGCGGCGCTGGTCGATCTGAACACGCGCAAACACGGGCTGGTGGCCCCCGGCGTCGCCCTGCCGGTGATCGCCCCCGAGGCCCTGCCCGGTGTCAGCCCCGATCTGGTCCTGATCTCAAACGCGCTTTACGAGGCCGAGATCACCGAACAGGTGCGCAGCATGGGCCTGAATCCGGATTTCGCCGTCATCGCGGGATAGGACATGGCGGTCGAGCACAAGAATATCGCCATTTCCAAAAAACTGGTCGCGATCAATTCCCTCAGCTCGGTGGCCGCCAAAATCGTGAACTTCCTGGTGCTGATGTGGGTCTATCAGTACCTTCTGGCGCGCCTGCCTGCTGCGGAATTCGCGGTTCTGCCGGTGGTCACTTCGCTGATGGTCTTTGCGCCGCTGTTCTTCTCCTTCTTTTCGGGCGGGATCAGCCGCTACATTCTAGACGCCTATGCCAAGGGCGATTTCACCGAGGTTCGGCGAATCGTATCATCTCTGTTCCCGACATTGCTGCTGGCCAGCGCGGTTTTTGTCCCGGCCGGGCTGATCTTTGCCGCCAATATCGAAAAGGTATTCAATATCATCCCCGAGATGGTCTGGGATGCGCGCCTGATGCTAACCCTGCTGGTCACCAGCTTTGCGGCGCAGATGGTCATCATCCCGTTCAGCACCGCTTATCTGGTACGACAGCGCTACGTAGAACTGAAATCGCTTGAGATCGCCCGAGACCTGCTGCGCGCGGCGCTAGTCGTGGTTTTGCTTCTGATGATCGACGCTTCGGTGCTTTGGGTTGTGGTCTCGACATTCGTCTCCGAAGTGGTCTTTACAACGGTTGTCCTGCTGCGATCGTTCAAACTGGTCCCCGAATTGCGGGTGCAGCGGGGGCTGTTCAGCCCAGCCAAAGCGCGCGAACTGATTTCCTTTGGAATGTGGACCACGGTCGGACGGTTGGGGGCGATCATGTACACCAATGCAGCAACGTTGCTGCTGAACCTCTATGGCACCCCGATCGGCGTTACTAGTTACCATATTGGCGCGACTATTTTCAGCCAGATGCAGAGTACAGTCAGCCTAGCTGCCTCACCGTTGCAACCCGCAATCACGGCAATGAATGCGCTGCAGGATAGCCAGAGATTGGCTTCGACGGTGCTGCGAGGAGGGCGCTATGCGCTCTGGGCCTCGATGGCCATTGCAACACCCCTATCAATTTACGCGGATATCTTCATCAATCTTTATCTTGGCTCAAAATATGCCGAAGCGAGCATGGTCATCATACTCTTCATGATCATTTTCCCATTCTCGCACGCTACAGTGCTATTGCCTATCACTTCAACGGCAATGGCCAAGGTACGTGAATTCTGCTTACCGGCTTTCCTGTTCCAACTAGCAGGGCTTTTCCTGATGCTGATCTTTCTCAAAGTCTTCGGTTTTGGTGCCATCGGTGTGGCTGCGGCGCTGACACTGATCACAATATTTGCCCAACTGACCTATTTCTGGAGTTTTTGTCTGAAGCTAATCGATGTCCCATTCGGACAATTTGCCCGGAGCGTGCTGGTGCGGGGCCTCATGCCCGCCGCCTGTGGTGCGGTTGTCTGGGCAGGGTTGAGACTAATTCGGGTACCCGAGGGCTGGGTTGAGTTGTTTTCCTACAGTTTCGCAGGTGGGGCGGTGTATCTGATCATATTGTACAGTTGGGGGTTAGACCAAAAAGAACGCCAGCAACTAGGAAAGATTCTACGACGCTCGTGATGATGCCATAATCTGGGTTTAAGAGAGCAACCAAAGGAGCTTCTGCACCGGGCCTGCTTCTAGGAGAAAATGTAATGAGTACAGTTTTTATTGGATTGCCCGTCTATAATGGCGAGAATTTTCTCGAGACCGCTTTACAAAGCCTCGTGGACCAAACCTATACTGATTTTCACGTCCTGATTTCCGACAATGCTTCGACTGATCGAACCGAAAAGATCTGCCGCCGCTTCGCAGAAAACGACCACCGGATCACTTACTATCGACAGGAAAAGAATCTAGGGGCGGCAGGTAACTTTAATTTCTGTGTCGAACGGGCTCACGGGACTTACTTCAAATGGATGGCTCACGACGACGGCTGCGAACCGGAATATCTAGAACGATGCGTCCACATACTTGAACAAGATGCCGGGGCTGTTTTGGTTCAGGCTCGCGCCAAGTGTATTGATGACACTGGCGCTGTAACAGGCAGCTATACACGAGAATGGAATTTCAATTCACCCGACCCGGTGACTCGGTTTTCACGAGCTATGGCCCTTAATCATTCCTGTTTGACCGTCTTCGGAGTGATGCGACTGGATGTACTTAAAAACACGCCAGCGATTGCCCCCTTTGTAGGTTCAGACCGGGCCCTTCTAGCAGAACTCGCCCTGAATGGCCGACTGGAATATGTACCCGATGAGTTGTTTTTATGGCGCGATCACAAAAACCGATCAGTGCGCATCACCAGCCGAAAACACCTAGCTACTTGGTTCGATTCAAGCACAAACAGCGTAATCCCGACACTCTATGCTCAACAATTCTGGGCTCATCAAAAGGCGATATCCCGCACGGAGCTTCCACTAAAGTCCAAAGTGAAAGCTGTTGTGATGACGTTTCGCTGGGCGGTACAGTATCATAAAATCTGGATACGAGACTTACGATCTCTGGGTGGGCTTATTTTACGCCGTCGCACTTCGTGACTTGACTTGGCTGGAATAGGTTAGTCAAACCAGATTGGGAGTGTCAGAAGGAAAACGTCATAATGGCGGCTGAAACATCAGCACAGGCACCAAGTCAATCTAATTCAAGAACTGACGTGGTCGCAAATTCACATCCACGGCTATTATGGCCTGTGCGTCTCTTTCTCATATCTCTGACGCTTCCATTTTTTCTACAATTGGGCCCGATTCAACTTTTTCCATATAGAATTATTTTGCTCGTCACGTTCATTCCATCCTTTCTATTTTGGCTTCGAGGTCGAGCTGGCCCTATACGAGTTGCTGATATAGCTCTCATTTCAATGTGCTTGTGGGGCGTATTGAGCTTTTTCAAGATTCACGGCGCCAACGTAGCTTTGGAAGCAGGTGGCATCGCATTCCTAGAAACAATGGGAGCCTATTTACTTGCCCGGTGCTGTATTTCGAGTGCTGACGATTTCTACGCGTTGGTACGATTTCTGTTTAGGCTGGTGGCGCTACTACTGCCTTTTGCCGTGTATGAGACAATAACATCTACAAATATCTTGCTGGAAATAGCCAACAAGATTGGCAGTTCACATGATACTGTTCCAAAAGAACCACGCTGGGGATTTGATCGAGTGCAAGCTATCTTCTCTCACCCAATCCTGTTTGGAATATTCTGTGGCAGCACCCCAGCATTGGTATTCTACGTACTTGGCTATGGATCGAAGACCATGAGTCGGATCTACAAAACAACTCTTGTGACGTTCACTGCCATTTTATCATTGTCATCGGGGCCACTTACATCTCTTGTTGCACAGATCTTGCTGATTGGCTGGGATAAAGCCCTGGCCTCTATAAAAAGTAAGTGGCAACTTCTGTCCGGCGGAATCTTGTCAATAGTTGTAGCAATTGAGATTGCTGCAAATCGATCTACCCCAGAAATTTTCATCTCCTATTTTGCATTTAATACCAGCACAGCGACAAATCGAATAAGGATTTGGAAGTTTGGGACAATGTCGGTTGAAAACCATCCTTTTTTTGGGATCGGTAGAAATGATTGGGTACGCCCATACTGGATGAGTTCAAGTATGGACATGTTTTGGTTAGTACCGGCTGTGCGTCATGGATTACCTTCCGCACTTCTACTGCAGCTTGCTTTTTGGTCTCTTTTTCTTTTGGTAGCGTTCAAAAAAAATTTACCGCGCAGGATATCAGAGTATCGAAAAGGGTACTTAATTTGCTTGGTTGGGTTCTACCTAGGGGGCTGGACCGTCCACTATTGGAAAGATATTTATGTGATGTTTATTTTCCTCTTAGGCAGTGGTGCTTGGTTCTTAAATGAAAAAAGCGAACAAAGCCGCTGCGATCCGACTCCGAGCGATCCGATAAACCCGAGAAACAAACTCAGACAGTCAAAATATGAATCCGCTGGAAAGTCCCAAGCTTCAAATCAAGCAACAGCCAATAAATCGAGGGACAGGTCAAAAATCCTGTATTCCAGGTTTCGGCCTAATGAACAAAAAAAAACCAAGAATTTCGATTAAATTTGTTAAGAGGTAATTTCACTTATGCGACGTGACCACTCTGAGTTAGCTGCAGAAAATCATAAAGCCCGTGAGGTGCATAAAGTAGCCTCCAAATTCTGGAGCAGACAATGAATTTTACTGTTTCTGTAATACTGCCAACTTATAATCGATCCCAGAGCTTAAAAGCAGCCAGTGAAAGCGTATTATCACAGTCTTTTAGAAATTTAGAGTTGATAATTGTCGATGACGCGTCCAGCGAAGACATAATGTCAATTGTCGAATCATTGAATGACGATAGGGTGCGTTATGTGCGACATGAGAATAATGAAGGAGCTTCCACGGCTCGAAATACAGGTTTAGCCTTGGCCAAAGGTGATTTTTTTGCCTTCCAAGATAGTGACGATCTTTGGCTGCCCGGAAAACTCGCTAAACAATTAGCCTTGTTCGAAAAACTTCCTGAAGAAGTCGGTGTAGTATTTGGATCAAAGATACTCTATGGGCGAGATTCTGAGCACAATTACGGACCTGGAAAGGTTACCTGCGCGCCCCCGCCGCAGCGGTGCCTAAAACTTACCGAAGACCAAGTTAAGAGATTCTTAGAAGAAAACCGAATTAGCTTGCAGAATGCGATGTTTCGCAGGAATTGCTTTCCAAATATACGATGGTTCGATCCTTGTGCAAAGGCCAACGCAGACTGGGAGTTTACGTCAAGATTGGCGCAGCACACCCTCATTTATGAAGACACCGAGCCCGTCGTGGTTGCCTTTATTTCTGAAGACAGTATCTCAAAAAACCCCCGTAAAAAAGGCCTTGGCCTCATTAGAATAATAAAGAAAAATAAATCTGTTTTGGAGACATACCCTGACACCTATGCGAAAAACCTATTTAGTCTTTCCGGCATAATGTGGCGCTTGGGGAAAAGAAAAACTGCACGGGGGATTTTGCTTCTTTCTGTTCGCAAGCACCTCCGCACAAGCCTTTCCTTGGCGGTTCAAAAATTTATTAAGTTACTACGCTCTCGGGTGTCATTATTTCTATTCAGAGCATAAACTTTTTTACGTTTTTTGCGGCACAGCCCCTGGGTCTTAACCCTGGCTTCGTGCCCCTTAGGGTCTGAACCGGTAGGGGCAGGATGGTACGCTAAGCTGGATTGGCTATCGTTTTAGCCACCTGTACTCGCCGGTCAACAGAATATGCGCCTATGCGGCGGTCAGGCTGGTCATGAGTTAACTTTCACCTTTGGTGACACACGCGCCGCGCGCTGTTTCTCCGCAAGCCGCTCTATCTCTAATGCACTGGTAAAAGATCGCTCATGCGCGGCGTCGGAATAGTCTTCGAACAATTGGCTTAACACATGGATCTCGAACTTCATGGCCTCAATCTGATCCTCGGTGCGCTTGGTGAGCCGCAATTTTCTGGCATTGGCGGCACGGTCAACTGGTTGAGGTTGTTCGCCATACCGACCAGCTGAGCCAAGTGCTCTTTGAATTACTGGGTTCGAAACTCTTCTTTTGACCGAATACCAAAGGCTACGCGGATACAGACAGCACCAGTCCGGTCACATTGCGCAGCTGCATAACTTTTCCGTATTGCTTGAGGAACGCCAATTCGTCCTAATAAAGCGCATGGTTGTCGTGACTGATTTAGGTACGCCTTTTGATATCGGTGCTTTCTCCACGATCAGAAATCGTGCGTGGCTTCGCCACACCGCGCGTATGTAGATTCATTTTTAAGTTGAAATGATAGCCGACTGCAATTCCAAAAGATTGTCGATAGCACAATCTGTATTATCCCGCAAAGTAAGCATAGGATGTGGACGGTCTGTAGCACGAGGCACGACCGTTTGCCACCGGCCGATCACCAACTGCCGCATGGCGTCCAGCCCCTGGCAAATGCCCTTATGCTGTCGCCGTTTGGTCGCCGGGCGTTGCCACTTGGCACGCGGCATTTTACTTTTTGGCGGCTGCCATATGGCACGAGGCAAATGTCTGCTGGTAATAGTAATTTGGCTTTCTAGGTGGTTGGTGCTTGATGATTGCTTAGAAAAGCAAGAGCGTTGGGATCAGCGCGGGTGACGGGTCGCGCGATAACTTGCAATCGCGAGCCCGGTGGTGGCGCGCCTCTACGTGGTGTGGCTTTCGGGCGCAGACCCGGAGGCCAAATTGAAAATCTATGCC
Source organism: Ruegeria sp. C5 (assembly GCF_056537605.1). Lineage (NCBI taxonomy): Bacteria > Pseudomonadati > Pseudomonadota > Alphaproteobacteria > Rhodobacterales > Roseobacteraceae > Ruegeria > Ruegeria sp. C5. The sequence continues at coordinate 8,368 of NZ_JBQFRX010000011.1, forward strand.
GCTGTAAACTCCAAGGGCGAGCCTAGCATGACCGCTACGATGGCTATGGCCGTTGCAGACATGATGCTGTGCCCATCGGCAGAATACAAGCCCATCATGGTCACTTACAGATCCTGTGAAGCGACATAGCAGCAAATCGGCAGAACCACGGACCCGAAAGAGAAATTCCGCATCATGTTTACCCGCCAGTCCATCGCGTAGTCAGCCGGTACTCAAAAGGGCAAACAGGCTTTGGAAAAGCAGTTCACCTGCATTGGCGGCATTGCGGATGCCGCCGCGATGGATTTGAGCAAACGAAAACAAACCGAACCTGCGGCTGAGCCAAAGCCTGACCTTGCCAAAGAGAAAAAGATTGAACAGGTGGAAGGCAAAGCGCTGACCGCAATACCCAAAAAGTCTAAGCCACCCCCTTGATCATTCCAATGACCTGCTCCTCGCTAAATCTGTGTCTCATAGTCCATCTTTGCTTGGATGGATCACCAACTTCTAAATGCCTGATTTCAGGGAGCCGAGTCGCTCACTGTCATTCCCCAGTCAAAGCTTCTACTGTAAATGGACGAAAATCGTTTTCTGTTAAGTTACGCTCGCTAACACGCCCCTCTGGGTGAGATAGTAATGACTGGCCGAATGCGAATTCTGCACCACGCATTCCAATAGCTTCTAACAAAGTAGGTGCGACATCAAAGTGACTGGCTGGACCGTCGCGAACTTCACCTGTGCGAGAGGGGTCTATAATCATGAAAAAAATACGCCTGTCCAATTCAGAAAGCAGCTCCTTAGCTTTGCCTTGGATCAACAAATGATCCGACATCAAAGCAATTATTGTGTTCTCTGCATTGTTTGACTTCTGTATGTGGCGAATAAACTCAGAGACGAGTTGATCGGAACAATGCAACGCTTCCAACATTAAGAGTGCGTTATCCCCTAATGACTTACACGACGGTGAAGGCGTTCCGTATGGATGGTGAGTGTCAAGGGTCAACACAGTTAAGAGAAATGGCGCGTCGGCACTGTTAAGGCCATCAAACAACCTGGTGGCATGTTTAAAAAGGTCGGCATCGTACATGCCCCAGCTGTGCCCAGCAGAGTTAGGCAGTTCGTCAATGCCTAAGACACTATCGTAACCATTGTCGCGGAAGAAATGACGCTTTCCGGCAAAATCCAGCGATGCGCCACCAATATATGCGGTGCGGTATCCGGCACGCGTCATATACTCACCAAGACATGTTATTTCTTTGAAGGGATTATCTACTTCGTTCAAGATACTGTTGCCATGGCGCTGACTCAGCAAGGGAACACCGCATTGACTACTTACAATGCCGCCAATCGTCCAGCTAGTCCCAGGGTATTGACGTACATCGGTAAAGACTACAGCTGCATCACGGCGCAAAGCGCTAAGCTGTGGTAGAAGGCTAGGAAACACCGTTTCATCGAAATAGGTCTGCTCCATGCTTTCCAAGTAAATTAAAACTAAGTTCTTCGGCTGATCAATCTCAATCGAAACGGGTGCAGACCGCAGCTTGAGCGCTTTGATTTCAGCTTCCAACCGTAACGACGTTTGTGCCACCGTGCGATGATGTGCTGTAAAGGCCGAGATTGGATAATTAACCCCAAAACATAAAATCAAACTGCATACGAGAAACGCTCGCATAAAATTCTTAGAGGTTCGATTTAATAATTGGCTTATAATGTTGGGGGCGCTCGTAATCCACCATATAAGAAATGGGCCTAAAACTATATAAATAAATAAGACTAATAAACGAAGGGTATCGGTTTGCCATGCAATTCTCAAAGTAGTGAGATCCATGTGTGAGAAGAACGCATCATTGAAAGGTGTTCCTTGTATTATAAATGACACCGTAAGTGAAAGATTTATAAAGGTAAAAATGGTCACCAAACCCGCTATCGCAGCGCGAACAACGTTGCGTGTTTCAGTCATCCCTGCAACAAAAAGCGTCATAAAGGTGACAGACGCCGCCCACTCTAATCCGCTCTGCCTTGCTGCGGGCCCTAAGTTAACAACAGGGCCGATTACTATTATTGCAGGCAAAGCGATGTATAAAAACAATAGAAACAGCTTGGTCAAAGATCTTTCTCGTACAAATGTTACCGGAGACACCAAAATTTGGTACTACACGGCATGAATCTAAGTCTTTTGAAGGATAGATTTCAAGGAGAATTGAAAACAACTCCCTCAGGCGAAACAGCTTTCTTGCATATTTTTAGAGGAAAGGCTCTAGGGTCAGGACCTATTTATCTTCGCTATGCTGCGTGTTTCGTCGCATCCAAAACAGGCGGTGAACATGTCTGACCTTTTCTAGCTGAGCGGCGGGCAGATGTCACGTTTGGAATCTTTTCCTCAAGTCAAATGGCTAGCCTCGTGTGTATGGTGGGTGAGTATTATTTTCATCAATCGCAACAGTTTATGATGGTCCAACGCACCGAAAGAGTGCAGCCCACATAAGATCTTCCAAAACCGTTGGTAACGGTGAAGCAATAAAGGCATCTTCGCTGGGATACTGATGAGTTTGGCTGCGTATCGAGATCATGCTTAGCAGACTGAAGGATTGGCGACATGTCGCTACCCGATACGACAGATATCCACAGATCCGCCTGTCAACCATCGCTCTCTCAGTTCTTGCCATCTAATGGTCATGAGTCCTGAGCCTAAATTCGCAAAACAATCACGGCACCACAAAGAGGTTGTTTCCGATTTGTCGCAAATTGCAACCCTGGCAGAGCCAAGCACACGTCATTCGAAAGCGAAAAGGTAGAGTAGTTTAATTTTGAGGAAGCATCGCCGCTTCAGTTCAAATAGCAACCTGTCCAGCAGGGCAAGCCAAAATAGTGGATATGTAAGGCTACATCCAAACTTGACGCTCACAATAAAACGGAAGTGTATAGTATCACTCTATGATAAATGAGCCGAAGCGTTGACATGAAGCTCATCAATCGCCGCTGTCCTCAACGTCAGATTTTAGGAACAAATGTATAGCACTAGACTTTAAAGGAACACGGCATCATGTTTTCATCAAATGTGACCGGACAGGAGTCCTTTGATTAATGATTGGCGTAATTATTGTAACGTTTCGATCCGCAGATGTGATTGTAGGTTGTTTAGACAGCCTGAAAAAATCGAACCATTTTAATCTTCGAATTGTGGTCTGTGACAACAACTCATCAGATCAGACTGTTGACGTGATCCGCGATTGGGCAGTGCAAAACGCACTTCATTTGGCGGAAGCAACACCTGCTAGTGAGGACAATCAGGGAACTGTTACCTTATTACACACTGGTGGTAATCTGGGCTTTGCGGGCGGTGTTAATGCGGGGTTGAGCTTTCTTCTGAAAGATCCTGACATTGATCTATTCTGGATACTCAACCCAGATTGTGAAGCACTTCCTGACACTGCTGAGCACTATGCACGATGTGCGTCCGAAACAGAGTCATTCTCAATTATGGGCGGACGTATCTTTCACCACGAACCTTGCCCACGGCGCATTCAGTCTGATGGTGGCCGCATCTCTCGTTGGTCTGGGATTTGTCATAACGTCAACTCAGGAAAACTAGAAGATGAGGCCGCATTTCCCAGTGCAGAGGAGATCGACTACATTTCAGGAGCCAACATGTTGGTTTCCCGTGATTTTATACATCAAGTTGGTTTATTGGAAGAAAACTATTTTTTGTATTATGAAGAAGTAGACTGGGCAGTACGACGCGGAACTCTATCCTTGGTCTTATGTCCAGAGGCTAGAGTTCTCCATCATGGTGGCACATCCATTGGATCAGGCACATTGGCGCGGCGACCGAACCCATTTTCAGAGTACTTTAACAACCGCAATCGAATGCGTTTTATGCGCCGGTTTCGGTATATGGCGCTGCCAGTTTCTTGGTTGATTTCGATGTCACGCGTTGGGAAATTGATTCTGATTGGCTCATGGCATGAAGCTTGGGCCGCATTTTGTGGTTTGAATGGCTTAACGCCCCCAAGGGAAATAAGAAGCACTATTGCGCCGGAAGATCAGAAACGTGCATTTTCCAAGACTCGCATTCACTGATATGTTTTACTAATCCTCCCCCACTGAAGTGGTCCGCTTTTATATTCAGGAAAACTGAGGAACCACATGGCCGGATGATGGCAGGGATCGCACAGTTTGAACGTGACTTGCTCAGCCAGCGCGAAATCCAGTCTGGCAGCCACTCGTGCACGCGGAAAGAAAATCGGTCGACAGCCGGGTAAACGCCAAAAAACTGACAAACTCACCCTGCATGTCATCCAAGCCGTTGCTGATAGACGATCATATCGCTGGATTGCTCGATATCTGGATATTTTCAAATACACCGTAGCGGAAATCATAATGCAGCATAGGCAGGCTCAATGATAGAAAGGAAGAACGATGGCAGAACAAGTGGTTTGGTTGCGACTCCGCTTTCTGAAGGACAAACGCGTGAGCCAAACTGAAGAAGAGAAAAGAGCTGAGTTTAGGCACGCGTCGCTCGAATAAATGACGTCCAGGAAGGAGCGTCACGAGAATGGGAAAGTTATTTCGCGACGGGAGCGTTGGAAAACGCCGATCCACTTGTAAAATCCTATCATGCCTATATCCAGACCTTGATGGAGCAATTGTAAAAAGGCCGCCGCCATCCCGAACATGATCGCGCAGTCAAGGTGTAGCAAAGCTACATTGGTCCCTAGGTTTAGGATACATTGCTAAATCACCCCCCTGCCCGCTTGCGCACCCAACCCAGAAACGCGGCATCCGGCTTCCGCAACCGTGGCGTGCCTGACCGGACCCAGACCCCGCGCCATTCCGCTTCCAGCCCGTAGACATCAACACCGGGCATGAGACGGCGCGCCTCCTTCAGGGTTTCCGCATCCAATACCGGCGGAGGCATGTCCGGCTCAATCAGCCCTGCACGCGGAGTAAACCGGATCAGATCCCCCGGATTCTCGCGCATTTCGTAATCGGGCAAGTGGTCCGCCTCGATCATATCGCGGAGCATCTTTCGGAAAACACGCCGCGGCGACGCGCTGCCTGACTTCTTCAAAAGCGTGTCCACCGAAACCGCCCAACCAGGCTGACGCCCGCAATGTTTGCGCGCCAACTCGTAAATCCTCCGTTCCAGAGGTTTACGCAGACGAAAGTAATCACGCGACAGCGTAAGCACGGATTTCGACAACACCGCCCGATATAACCAATCAGACAGGGTCACCGCCACACTGACCATCCGGCCTCCGCGGGTTTTGCGCACAATCTCCCAGCTTTCGATCAAACCGAAACCCCTGGTGGTCTCTTCCTCTCCGGTGACGATGTTGGTGGTGATGCGAGTGCCCGCCAACCGCTCAAAAGCCTCGCGCAGCCGCCGGTAGGCGTCACCACTGGTCTCACGGTTGGTTGCCACCAGCAAATCATGCGCCTTCAGCTGCAGCGTTCGGCTAACCGTACGCCCGGCGTTGATCGCCGCCATAAGCTGACTGATGCAGAAAATCAGGATGTCTTTGTCATGAATCGTCGCCAGCCCTTTGATCGACGGCGTCACCGTGATTTGCACGCCGTTGTGCTGGTATTCCAGAATGCGTCGATCCGGACGGGTCGCCAGCGAGAACAGCGGGTGCTCCATACTGGCGAGATCATCCTTGGGAATCGCATCGAAAACATCGCAGACGAAGAAATCGCCCTGCTGCCTGCGGTCTGGAAGAAGCCCTCCGACCGTATCTGTGACTGCCCTGCCCATGGCCCTCTTTCCTGCAGCTCTCTTTCGGAGCCTTCGTGTCGAACTGCTATCCGACTCGTTTTTTCGTGGTTTTAGTGACACCTATCGTAGAGTTATCCACAAGTCCGCACAACGGGGGTTCAGAGTCACCAGATCGGGGGATCGGAGTCATTCTATCGGGGTTTCAGAGTCAGTATGTAAAGAAAAAGGTAGATCAGTTACCTGATTTTTAAAGATAATTTCTGGTCAATGAGGACCCTATAACTATAATTAACACAAAAATAACTTAAAAAGAAAATCCACAGCATCCTAAAATGCGCTATATTCGCACCATTACCCCCTTATTTTGCTTAGAAAAATCGACGTTGTGCGCATTTCTCTTTCATGTGCTGTGTTTTTGCGTATTATGGGAAAAAGGCGATACATCAGGCGGTAATCATCATGGCTAAGGATGGAACTTCCCCTCCCCCCTATTTCAATATTGATCCAGATTCCGCGCTTGCCGATTTGGACTTACCCACAGGCTCAGAGGGTTTTGAATCCATCGCTCAAGCCTGCGCTCAAGGTCGAGCCGATCTTGCGAGTCGAGGTTTGAACGATGAGGGACATAAGTCTTTACGCCTGTTTTCCACCTGGGAAATCACCCGCTATCTGATCCCTGTTGCCCAAGCGCATTTCCGCCGCGTCTTGAAGCAAAACCCTGATCTACCCCAAGGGCGATCCGAGACCGAAGGGGGGGCCAAGTGGTTCAGTCTGGAGGAGGTGTTGCGCCTGCGTGCGTTCTTCGGTGCGCAAGGTTCAAAGTCAAAGAACTACCTGCCGTATCGGCCGGAGAAACAGCCCGCCAAATTGGTTGCCGTGGCCAACTTCAAAGGTGGCGTAGGTAAAACATCCACTGCGGCGCATCTGGCGATGTCTGCGGCGCTTGATGGGTACAAAGTACTTGTCGTCGATCTCGACAGTCAGGGCTCAATGACTTCGATCTTCAGTGGTCACGTCGAAGATGAATGGCAAACAGCCTTTCCCTTGCTGGCCCGTCACTACGGTGAATATCTGCGCATAGAAAATCAGCGGCGCTTGGATCGCGGGGACCCGCCGCAGCCGCTCGACGACACATTGAGTGGGGCTTTGGAAATGACAGCCGAAGATGTCATCCAAAAAACCCACTGGCCCAATATCGATCTGATCGGAGCACAGCTGAACCTGTACTGGGCCGAGTTCCAGATCCCGGTCTGGCGCATGCAGGCGAGAGGGTGGAAACTTTGGGACGCTCTTAGCGACCGGTTAGCTGCAGATGGCGTGCTGGAGAACTATGATCTCGTTTTCATAGATACCCCCCCTGCCCTGGGCTATCTGACTATAAACGGCCTCTCGGCAGCCGATATTCTGCTGGTACCGCTTGGGGCCTCTTTTCTGGAGTTTGACTCTACAGGGCGGTTCTTCGACATGTTGCATTCGACATTTGCCAGCATAGAAGATGGTGAGAATGTTGCAGCCCGAGCCTTGGGGCGACCTGAAATGGCATTCGAATGGGATGCCGTCCGCGCGGTTATCACCCGATATGACGGAGCGCAGCAAGGGGAGCTTTCGGCTCTGATGCAGGCCTATCTGGGTAAAACGCTTTCTCCGCACCGACAGGATTTTACCGCCTTGATCGGGCAAGCTGGCGAACAGGTAAGCGGGATTTATGAAGCTGACTACCGCGATTTCAACCGTGAAACCTATGCTCGCGGTCGAGAAACATTCGACGCGACCTATGCTGCATTCAAGCGACTGTTGATCGGTGTATGGCGGCGGGATGAACTGGTAGCGCAACAGGCGGCAGAATAACGATCCCGGGACAAGACACTGCAGGGCATGTGAGGAGAAGCAGAGATGGCAAAACGCAAGCGATTGACCCCGGCCCAACCGAGCTATTTGGACGCGGTGCCCGAGGTGAAATCTGCACCATTAGGGGCCAGTGCGGCCCCTATCGCACAGGTCGCCGGAGAAGCGTCAACCGTGGCCGCGCTTGAAGAAGTTACCCAGGTCTTGCAAAGCGCTCGAAAGGAAGGGCGCATGATTGAGCTATTGCCTTTGGAGGCTATAGATGAGCGTCATCTGGTGCGTGACCGTCTGGAGCAAAACGAAGAAGAAATGGCTTCATTGGTCGACAGCTTGCGCGCCAGGGGGCAGCAAATGCCCATAGAGGTTGTCGTTTTGCCAGATGCAAAAAAGGGGGGGGCACTTACCTATGGCTTGATTTCAGGCTGGCGCCGTCTAACGGCGCTACGCATGCTTTATCAGGAAACTTCGGATTCTAAGTTTGCATATGTAAAGGCGATAGTGATCACTCCAGACACCGCCCAGGATGCTTACGTGGCGATGGTTGAGGAAAACGAGATTCGGGTGAACCTAAGCCACTACGAGCGCGCACGGATTGCAGTGCGGGCAATAAAAGAGGGCGTTTATTCCACACAAAGATCTGCGCTGCAAGGATTATTCGGTAATGCGACCCGATCTAAGCGGTCCAAGATTGGTTCCTTTATCACATTGGTGGAAGCCTTTGATACGTCATTATATTTTCCTTCCGCTATCAGCGAAAAACTTGGGCTGGCGCTGGTTCGCGAAATGACTCACGATCCGGGGTTTGTCAAAGCGTTGAAAACAAAGCTTAATGATAATCCTCGGGACAGTGCTGAGGCTGAAATCCAACTCTTGTTATCTGGACTCGCTGAGCGGCAGGCACCATCTATATCTCCCAAGCCGCCTTCTTACTCTCGGATGCGCCAGGCTAGGTCGACGTCCGAGCGAAGCGAGCAGATAATAACTCATACAGAAAATGGCATCGAAATGCGTTTCACACCGGATCAGGGGCATTTAGAATTGGTGGGTGATGCAATTTCTGATCGGTTTGTTGAGGCGTTAAAGGATTGGTTGCGAAGTCATTGACGGTGCTCTGGATGTTTCGCGCGCGAAACATATTTTGGTGTACATGCTGACCGTCCTACGCGTGCCCCTCTTCCCAAGAAATGTACTGAATCCAGTCTGTCGTCGTTCAGTCTAGGCTCTGGACCTATTGATTTGGTTGCCGTCGTCTCGGCTGAATGATTCAAGCCCGTGAGTTTCAGGGGTATATCATAGGCAACCTATTCTGGCTGACCGACGAGCAGATGGCGGGGCTTCAGCCTTAGTTTCCAAAGAGATATGGCAAACCGGGAGTTGATGATCGTCGCGTAATGAGCGGGATTATTTCCACCAACTGCAATGGGTTACGTTGATCCGATGCGCTGCGTGAATATAGGCCGCCAAAGACGCTGTACAATCGCTGGAAACGATGGAGCGATATGGATGTATTCGCTCGGATCATGAACGGGCTGGCTACTGGGAGATCGTGGCTATGACGCAGACGGGTTCCGCGAAGCCCTCAATGACAGGAGAATTGGACCCTGCATCCCAGATCGAAAATCTCGCGACAAGCCTGTCTGATGCGATAAGCGGCGCTGCAAACGCAGAAACCGCATCGAGATCATGTGCGGACGACAGAAGGATTGGCGGCGCGTCGCCACCCGATATGATCCATGCCCAAAGGTATTACTCCCGGCTATAGCCCTCGCTGCTACAGTCCTATTTTCGGCTGGAACCTAGGGCCAGAATCTATCTTTGGGAATTCTAATACAAATGCGTTCCGGTCTATTTTATATGTTTACCTTCCCCAATCACCTTCGACATGCAGAGATTTTGGTGTCACCAGTACCTGAAGCATTTTGCGCGCGCGATAGAGGCGAATTCTACTTAGGCATATAAAGGCTAGCGCCCTTTCCTGCACACCTTCCACACGCTTTGAAGATAAGACTGTTCCTAATTCTCCTGCTGGGGAGCCGGCAATCGCAATAGCCCGCAATAGCCAACGTGTCTTTCCGAGAGGAGCCTTGGAGTAATCTAAATAGTCGTGGATAATATGTCGGTCCCATTTGCCGGTCAGTTCTGCGAAAGATCTGCGAGCGGGGTGAAAAACGATCATGTTTTCAATATAAGTTGCTCCATAGCCGAGCTCCTTTGCACGCAATCCCCAATCCCGATCTTCGGCAACCCCCAATCCAGCGAAGAGCCCAACTTTTTTAAAGACCTCAGAGCGCATAGCTAGATTGCCAGTGCCAGAAAATCCTTCAGCAATATGCTCGTTATTCCGATAGGAATAGATGCTTTCATAAGGTTCCAAAAAAGTAGGATACCCAGGTGTTGCGTATTTCACCTGAACATCGCCGCCAATAACTTGAGTAGCTGACGTCTCAAATGCAGTTTCGATGGCAGACAGCCAGTTATGGTCAGCATGACAATCTGCGTCGATAAACGCTAGAATATCTCCCTTTGCATGTTTGGCCCCGAGATTGCGGGCTGGGCCAGGGCCGGGAGTATTTTCTAGGTGGAGTTTCACTCCGGGGAAGTTGCTGCATACGTCTTCCGGAAAATGCTTGGAGGCATTGTCAACGACAAGGATTTCTACATCTGATTTGTAGTTGATTTGCCTATGCAGATTATCCAAGCACACATCCAGATACTGTGGCTGGTTGAAATGTGGGATAATGACAGAAATCAACATTTCTCAAAAGAACTCCTGTAGGAAAGTTTCAAGTGCATAGATTGCCCACAGGGTTTTTGAGTGGTCGGCCTTTCCGGTACGATGCTCGTCAGCCAGAGAAATTATCAGCGACTTATCTAGATAGTCCGAAGCTACACTACCCTGAGAGGAAATCAGATCTGTCAGCTGATGGTTGAGTTCTCCACGGAACCAGGTGTCAACAGGCATCCGAAAACCTATTTTACGGCGTTTAAGTACTGCATCTGGGACCCGAGATTGCATTGCCGTGCGTAGGATGCGTTTCGTTGTGCGCCCTTGGATACGCCAACTCTCTGGCAGAGAAGTAGCAAACTCTGCGAGGCGGATGTCCATAAATGGCGCCCTTCCTTCAATTGACGCGGCCATGGTCATAGAGTCCATTCTTTCCAAGAGATTATCTGGCAACCAAGAGGTTTGATCGAACTGCAGCATACGTCGTAGAGGGGAAGCCCCCGGTGCTGCGGTGAACGGTATTATATCTCTCGTTCTATTACTTTCTGGCCCTCTCCACAGCTTGCGACGCTCCTCGTCTGACATAATGCCGAACCAGCGTATCATTCTATTTTCAAAACAAGGCTCTTTCAGAGCGCGAGCGGCTATGCGCAAACGCTTGGTTCGTAGTGGCGCGATAGAGGTGGTCGAAAGAACGGCCTTAGAAGCAAGCGGCCAAAGAGAAGTGGGTAAGAAGCGGCTCAGCTGTGCTTCGGCAAAGTGTTTCGGGTACCCGCCAAATAACTCATCCGAACCTTCCCCGGATAGCACGACTTTGACATGTTTCGCAGCCTCCAAAGACATCATGTACAGTGGAAAATCAGCGCTGTCGGCCATGGGGGCGCCGCGGTGTCGACTGAGCTCTGGCAATGTCGCTATGATCTGATCGGACTTCAGTACAACAGAAGTGTGGTTTGTTCCTATCAGTCGAGCGGTTTCTGCAGCCGCGGTAAGCTCTGTGTTCTTATCTCCTTCAAATCCAATTGAGAAAGTTCTGATTTCTGGAGTTCCCAGATGTGCGAGTGTGGCCACGATAGACGAAGAATCCAATCCGCTAGATAAGAAGGCTCCGACCGGAACGTCAGAGCGCAACCGCAAGCGGACAGCTTCATCAAAAACGTTCAGAAAATCTTCTACCGGGTTCTCGGGCTCAGCAAACTCACTAACTCCCCTCTCTTCAGGCGGAATCCAATAACGATCTTCTTGTATGCGGCCGCTCCTCCAGGAAAGTAAACTGCCGGGGCGTAGCTTTTGTATACCCCGAAAAAATGTTTTGGGCGCAGAGACATAGCGTTGGCAGAGGTATTCGTAAATTGAATCGACATCTAGGGATGTCTCGAATCGCGGATGCTGTCGGAAGCTGGAAATTTCCGAAGCAAAAAGCAGACCCGCACCATCCGGAGTGGTGAATTTATAGAGAAATAGCGGCTTTTTTCCGAAGGGATCCCGAGCTAGTACTACGGAACGATCAGTCAGGTCATATAAGGCGAATGCAAACATTCCCCGCAACCGCGGCAAACTATCTGCGCCCCAGTGGCGCCAAGCTTCCAGTATGACCTCGGTGTCGGAATTTGTTTGAAAGATTGCTCCCTTTTCGCGGAGTTCAGCTTGCAGCTCAAGGTAGTTATATATTTCACCGTTGAAGATGATGGTGAACCGACCATCATGGCTGGTCATTGGCTGATCCCCGCCTGACAGATCGATAATCGAGAGGCGGCGGTGCCCAAAGGCCGCAACATTTTCGTTTGATAGGTCCAAAAACGAAAATCCTGCTCCGTCTGGGCCGCGATGCGAAATTGTGTCCGCCATTTTTTGAAGGACAATCTTATCAGCTGGCGCGTTAACCCATCCTACAATGCCACACATGCTGAATCCCTCGTAAATACAGGCCTTAAAATTCTTACTAACTATAAGTAAATGAAACTGTTTCATATAGAAAGTAGACAAGCCAAACATCGTCAGAACGTATTGGCGCCGGGGGTATTTCTCAAACACCAATGGCGTAATCACCGAAAATATCGTGTCGCAACACCTCGAAAACCACATCGCTGATCCTACCGACATCAGCCGGCAGTGGTTACGTAATACGAGGCACTACATAGGCACAAAGCGCTCCAAGTTGTCTAAGCTTTTGGATATAAATTCGATCAGCCGTTCATCCGCGTCGGCTTCGGTTTCGTCTGGAGCAATCGGAGTAATGTAGCGGACCAGCGCACCGTCCGTGCGGCCCATCATGATACTGTCCATGACAACGCCCATTTTAACCTGAAAATCATTGGTCTGACGTTTTCCGCGCTGTTCGAACCAATAATATACGAGTTGCTGGTTTGAACCTTTCTGAATAACTGCGCGGATCACATCGAAAGTACCATACCCTTCGACATCTGGATTTATTTCAATAGTGTTAAGGCTGAAGATTTCCCAGCCGTCGGCCGGCAGGCACACTTCCGGGGAATGAATGTAAGATCCTTCAGTTTGCTTATCATAGAACGCTACGAACATGTTGACGTAATCTGGTTCTCCAGATCGAGTGTATAGCACATTTAGGTATTCGGTCGCATCCAGGGATTTCTCAACTTCGGGCTCCAATCGAACGCTCGACCCGGACCAGTCATCAAACTGCTGTGGGAAAAGGGCAAACGGTTCACGATCAATCTGTCGGATGTCAGAGGTGGGCTGCAAGGCCCAGGCTGCTGAAACAGTCACTGTCAAAAGCGTTGCAACTGCCAATGCACGTGAGGGGCGGATCGAAAGAATTTCAGCCAGGATCGGGACAAAACCATGTGTGTCTAAGTCTATTGCTTCGGCAAGTGGTTTTGGATTTGGAGAGAGGCGCTGCAATGCAATTGCCATGGTAAATAGAATTGCTATGCAGATAAGAAAAATCACCCAGCCTTCAAAAAAGTGTAAGAAGCCTTCTGCAGCCGCGATACCATAACTGTCCACAAGAATTCCGATAATTCCTATCCTGACCGAGTTCATTAATATGGTCAGAGGGACAGCCGACAAAAGTAAGACTAACTTATGCCAAAGGGGGCCACGATAGAGCAGCGCGAACAGATAGGAAAAACTGAGGATTGGAAACAAATAACGTAACCCAGAACAGGCCTCAGCAACTTGTAGCTTGTAGACTCCCAGATCAATTATGTTCCCCTCCAGAAAGACGGTTACACCTGCTAAATCGACCAGCCAGACACCTATTACGGAGGATACCCACTGAAGAAAAATTGTTAATTTCCAATACAGAAACTGTGGTAAAGGCAGCATGAACACTAGATGCACCACGGGCAATTGATGATGCCATCCGCGTTTCCAGCCAAAGATGCTCAACACCACCCCTCCGATCCAGATGATCATTGCATAGGTTACGATGTCGGGAATGCGGGTTAGATTTCCGAAGACCGCCAACATTAAAGCGGCAAACACGATGATTATTCCAGGCCAGCGATCCGTCACATGCGGGTCGGGTGGTGGCAGTTGACGCATTTCTCGGAGGAAAAGATACAACGAGATGACCGGGATCAGGGGGCCGTGGCTATACTCTGGTGTCGACCAAGCCTGAACCAGTGAGACAAGGCCGATCCAAAAAATCGGCACAGACCCCACCATAAGCAATAAGAACCAGGCCAACCCCGCTGGGTTTATCGTGGGTAGGCCATATGAGTATGAGTCAAAATCGCGTGCGTTAGGCATATAAACTAGCCGTTTTCAAACCAATACTAAAGCCACTAGGAAACGAGGATACTCCGGCTCTGCTGGAGAGCATCATAGGTTCGAGCCGCTGGGAAAGCGAGTCTTCTCGTTGTCAACGGGTTGTGAAGGTCCGCGAAAGTGTGAAGAAAACCTCGTTCGACTGTGTGCGAGGATCGCTTTCGGATTCGTAGTCTATATATTCATAGCCAACTGAAAGATCCCAATCTTCGGTAATCTCACGTACATATGCAGTGCGGAATGTTCCGATCTGGTTGTTTTCCGCGCTGCCAATTCCAATTGAGGAAACGCTGGCATAGTCAAGATTGAAGGTCATGAGGGAAAGCGGATTGATGGCGACTTCGTAGCCCAGAAAGGCGCGGGTGCGACGGGTTTCCTCGCTACGGTCATTGGTACGATAACTGCGATCAAATCCAACGGTTAATCTGGTACGCGACCGTTCGTGAACATATAGGACGCTGCCGATTGGGTTGGTATCGCCCAGCGGTCCACGTGTAAATCCCAGGCTTGTCTCAAGCTCACCTAGTGGCAATTCAAGATCGCGCGCGAACAGGATTGTGTTGCGGCGTCCATTGATACTTAGATTCGACCCAAACTCGACCCCGGCGCTGCCATTGGGCAGTTCGCGAAGCAGCCCTAGACTTCCGACCACTCCGCTTTCACGTATGTCCGGCCCGAACTCTAAGGTTTCATCAATGTCGGTGTAACCAATCGTAGCCTCAAGCGCAGTCGTTGGATCAATATCATATGTCAGCGAAAAGTCGGTGAACCTGCTGGTGCGATCTGTGCCTTCTGTATCCTCTGCTTCATAGTCCTCTTGTGCAAAGATTAGCCGACCTTCCAGTACCGGCGAAAACCTAAAGCGTCCAAACACCTCATTAAAAGTAGTCTCGCGGTCAAAAAGATCAGGATCAGTCGTGTCGTCATAATCGATGCGTGAATAATTTGAAGATAGGCCAACACCAAAAGGATCGTTCACCCCTGTTTCAAATTCCAATCCTGCGCGGGTTGCTTTCCGGGTCCCATCGTCCCGAATGAGTTCATCATCCGTATTATCGAAATCTTCGTCAATGCGTCTCAGAGGGTCTTCAAAGTTCAGGTCAATCTCACTGTAATCCAAATTTAAATCAAGCAGACTGTTGGCTCCGAAACGACCATAGTTGAATGCTGCAGAAGGTGCGTCGAATTCGAATCCACTGGCTTGTTGGGGGGTATCAGAAAATCGAAAAATGCCGCTGAGGCCAAGTGACAGCCGATCCAGAGTTGTTTCTTTCAGCAGATCATAGGTTACGGTATTGTCCCACAGTGTAGTGGTTCCCGGTGACGGCTCGTCCAGTCCGAAGTTGTCGTTAGCCCGCAGAGACGAAGAAATGCCGAAGCTTTGGGTTATCCCGCTTGCTTCAGTCTCTTGAGGCGTCGCGGGTTGGGCTGCAGTAACGATGCAGAGCGCCAAGAAAATACCGGTCGCCCTTTTGCTGCTCATCCTCATTCGGATATCTTCCGTTTATTCTATTTATATATTCACTAACGCTGTTGCTGTGTGAAATCATTCAAGAAGCGTGCGGTAACAGCGCCTGTCTTTCCGGGCGTAACGTTAAAGCCACAATAACCGTAGAGACGTTATATTGTTGATTGGCGCTTAGGAGGAATTGCGTGTGCAGAGCTCTATCCAGAAGGATGGGCGGAATCTCAAGAAAATTGCTACTATTTTGAATAATATCGCTTCAGAGTGCCTACAGGTCCAAATAGATATCAAGTGAATTTCAAAGAAGCACCTCTATGAGGCGTTTGAGCTGTGAGGAGTTAGATGAAAATAGAAGACACGCATTTGTCAGGCGTGCGTATTCTTTGTCCTAGCCGTTTCGGGGACACGCGAGGTTTCTTTAGTGAAAGTTGGAACCGCAAGGTCTTATCCGAACATGGGGTTGACCTGGAATTCGTGCAAGACAATCTTTCGCTCTCTGTCACTTCGGGGACGGTCCGCGGCCTGCATTTTCAGGCACCACCTCACGCACAAGACAAGCTGGTGCGCTGCGGACGTGGGCGTTTGTTTGATGTCGTCGTCGATATCCGCAAGGGATCACCTACTTTCGGGCAATGGTTTGGAGTTGAATTGTCGGCTGAGAATGGGCGCCAACTTTTAGTACCAAAAGGTTTCCTGCACGGGTTCGTCACGCGCGAACCCAACACCGAAATCTGCTACAAGTGTACCGACTATTATGCGCCTGATTGCGATGGCGCTGTACGGTGGGACAGTTGTGGCATCGATTGGGGGCTGACAGGCGATCCGGTCCTGTCTAAAAAAGACGCTGCCGCTCCGGCGCTGGCCAACTTCGACAGTCCTTTTGTATGGGAGGGCGCGGCGTGAAAATCCTTGTGACCGGCGGGGCCGGGTTCATCGGATCGGCTGTGGTCCGGCAGGCCATTGCCGCAGGGCATCAGGTGATCAATCTGGACGCGCTGACCTATGCAGCCTGTCTCGACAATGTGGCGAGCGTGGGCAATTCGCCCGATTATGCCTTTGTAGAGGCTGATATTCGTGACCGTGCGGCGATTGATAGGGTCTTTGCGGACCATAGCCCGGACGCCGTGATGCACCTGGCGGCGGAATCCCATGTGGACCGTTCGATCGACGGGCCCGGAACCTTTATCGAGACCAATATCACCGGCACCTATACATTGCTCGAAGCCGCGCGCGCCTACTGGCAGGCGCAGAACCGGCCCGACGGCTTCCGCTTTCACCACATCTCGACCGACGAGGTGTTCGGCTCGCTTGGCGAAAGCGGTGCGTTCACTGAAGAAACGCCTTACGATCCGCGCTCGCCCTATTCGGCCTCGAAAGCGGCCAGCGACCATCTGGTCCGCGCCTGGCACGAGACCTATGGGTTGCCGGTGGTGCTGTCCAATTGCTCGAACAATTACGGGCCGTTTCATTTCCCCGAGAAACTCATCCCTGTGGTGATCCTGAACGCCTTGGCGGGCAAACCGATCCCGGTCTACGGCAAGGGTGAGAATGTGCGCGACTGGCTGTATGTCGAGGACCACGCCGACGCGCTGCTGACCGTACTGCAGAAGGGCAGGGTAGGGCAGTCCTACAATATCGGTGGTGAGAACGAAGCCTGCAACATCGATCTGGTCCGCATGATCTGTGCTATTCTTGACAAAAAATGTCCGCGAAACAGACCCTATTCCGAGCAAATTAGCTTTGTTTCCGATCGCCCGGGTCACGATCTGCGCTATGCCATCGACCCGACCCGTATCCGTGATGAGCTGGGCTGGCGCCCCTCGGTCACGTTGGAGGAAGGGTTGGAAAAGACGGTGCAGTGGTATCTGGACAATGAAAGCTGGTGGCGGGCCCTGCAAGATCGGCAGGGCGTGGGTGAACGGCTGGGGGTAAAGGCGTGATCCTTGTCTTCGGCCGGACCGGTCAGGTGGCACGGGAACTGGCGGCATATGGGGATGTAGTCTGTCTGGACCGGGCCGGGGCTGAACTGTCGGACCCTGAAGCATGCGCCCAGGCCATCTGCGAACGAAACCCAAAGGCGGTGATCAATGCCGCCGCCTATACCGCCGTGGACCGCGCCGAGGACGAGGAGGCACTGGCCACGGTCATCAATGGCGATGCGCCGGGCGCAATGGCGCAGGCCTGTGCCGATCTGGGGGTGCCCCTAGTTCAGATTTCAACTGATTACGTGTTCGATGGTGGTGGAGATACGCCTTGGACACCGAAAAGCGCCACCGACCCGCTTGGGGCGTATGGGCGGTCGAAGCTGAAAGGCGAACAGGCAGTGAGCGGGGCAGGGGGGTGTTATGCGATCCTGCGGACCTCCTGGGTGGTCTCGGCGCAAGGTGCGAATTTCGTCAAGACTATGCTTAGGCTGGGCAAGGAACGTGACCGGCTGACCATCGTTGCCGATCAGATAGGCGGGCCAACCCCGGCGCGCGCCATTGCGGCGGCCTGCATGGAGATTGCCGGGCAGCTTGCCGCTGATCCGGGCAAAACCGGAGCTTACCATTTCGCAGGCGCTCCAGATGTCAGCTGGGCCGGGTTCGCGCGTGAAATCTTTGCGCAGTCGGGCATCACCTGTGACGTCGCGGATATTCCCAGTTCGGATTATCCGACCCCGGCCAGACGACCGCTGAATTCACGGCTGGATTGCACAACATTAGAGACTGTTTTCAGCATTTCCCGCCCCGACTGGCGGCAGGGTTTGAAAGATATTCTGAAGGATTTGGGAGAGATCTGATGACACAGCGCAAAGGGATCATCCTGGCGGGCGGCAGCGGGACGCGGCTTTATCCGATCACCATGGGTCTGTCGAAGCAATTGCTGCCGATCTATGACAAGCCGATGATTTATTACCCGCTCAGCGTGTTGATGCTGGCCGGTATCCGCGAGATCTGCATCATCACCACACCGCAGGATCAGGAGCAGTTTCAGCGCACGCTGGGGGACGGATCGCAGTGGGGCGTAATGCTCAGCTATCTGGTACAGCCTAGCCCCGACGGGCTGGCGCAGGCCTATATTCTGGCCGAGGCGTTTCTGGCTGGCGTGCCATCGGCGATGATCCTCGGCGATAACATCTTTTTTGGCCACGGGCTGCCAAAACTGATGGCTGCCGCAGACGCCAAATCCTCAGGGGGGACGGTGTTTGGCTATCACGTGGCCGATCCCGAGCGCTATGGCGTGGTGGCCTTCGACGATGCAGGCCGGGCGCGCGAGATCGTTGAAAAGCCGAAGATGCCGCCTTCAAAATATGCGGTGACGGGACTCTACTTCCTGGATGCCACGGCTTCCGAGCGTGCACGGGCAGTGAAGCCTTCGCCACGAGGCGAACTGGAGATTACTGATCTGCTGCAATCTTATCTGGAAGAGGGTGCGCTGCAGGTTGAAACGATGGGGCGTGGATATGCCTGGTTGGATACGGGCACCCATGCCTCGCTGCTGGATGCGGGAAATTTCGTGCGCACCCTGGAGGAACGGCAGGGGTTGCAGACTGGCTGCCCCGAAGAGGTCGCCTTTCAAAAAGGGTGGATCAATTCAAGCGAGTTGGCCCAACAGGCAGAAAAATTTACCAAGAATGGCTATGGGGAATACCTGACCCGGTTGCTAAAATAAGGTAGCGGAGTTTGCCTCTGTGCTTGTTTGCAACATGCGGCAAACCCCGAGAATCAGCGTGTTTATTCGAACAGGCGTCGTTGCGGAACGACGATTACATCACCGGGATTCAGGACGGTGTTGCCCGCGATGCTGGGCTTTTTGCCGGTGCGATGGAAATCGTAATTCATGACCTGATTGTTTCGGCGCAACTGGATGCGTTTGGCTGCGGCAAATCTGGTTAGGCCGCCCGCTTGTGCCAGGGCCTGCAACAGTGTCGTACCCGGTCTCGCGTCGATCAGACCGGGTGCGTTGACTTCTCCCATTACATAAATTTCATCCGTATCTGGATTGGTGACCGCGCCGGAAAACGTGGGTAACGCTCTTGCCGCAACAGCGACATAGACATTGGGGGGAGACTGGAACTGCGAGGAAAGGTTGGAAGTCAGGTCACCGCGGATAGCGGCAACAGATCGACCGCCTGCTCGAACGGCTCCAACGAACGGAAAGTTGAAGGAACCGTCGGGCAACACCAGAACATTCCGGTTGAGGCCGGGATCCTCTAAAACCTCGATTCGCAGTGTGTCGCCGGGGGTCACTTGATACCCGCTCTGTGCTTGCGTGACAGTTGCGGACAGGATCAAGCTGAGAAGGCCGATCAATATTCTTAGCATCTTATGTGTCCTCGAAAACTGAATTTCTTATTGAGCCTAGCGCGGATGATGAGTCCATGTAAGACATCCGTTGCGCGTCGAGTTGGTGTTGTGGTGAAATTGTTCCGCCTTCTGAATCAGTTACCGTCCTGAGTTGGGGTCGGCAAAGCTGCCATCGCATCCTGCACTTGCCGGGCAAGATCGCTGGACATTTGCAACCCGGCGATCTGTTCAAAGGTAGTCAGCGCCTCTGTGTTGCGACCGAGCGCGGCATAGGTTACCCCCAAATGATACAGAACGGTGGCTTCCTCGGGCAGTTGACGGGCCGCGAATTGCAGATGTTTCAAAGCTGCCTCGTAGTCGCCTCGCCTATAGGCGATCCAGCCATATGTATCGTTGAAATGTGGAACCGTACTGTTTTGCAAGCGTCTGGCAATGCGATAGGCTTGGTCCAAGCTTTCCGCATCATCACTATAGCTGGCGAGCAGGCTAGCTAGATTGTTGGCGACAATCTCCGAATTGCTATCTGCCGCATATAGGCTTTTGTAAACTTCTATTGCGCCTTCAATGTCGCCTTCTGTTTCTAACAAGCCGGCTTGCAACCATCTTAAATCCGTACTTTCGGGCAAGGCCTCAATTGCCTGTTCCAAAACTTCGGTCGATTGTTCCGGATTAGTGTTGGACAGCAGTACATAGAGAGCCACCCAAGTGCGCTCGCTATATGGTCTTTCTTTGAGCAGCGCGCGATATAGAGCGACGGCTTGGTCCTGCTCTCCGAGGCCTGCCAAAATTGAGGCTTGAAGGAAACGGAGCATGAAATCCGATGGGGATGCCTCCAATGCGTTTTCCAGATACTCTCGTGCAGAGTTAAGATCTCCGTTGTCTACGTGCGTGCTTACTATTCCAATCTCACTTACATAGTCCCGGCTGTTCTCTCCGTCTGCGATCTCTCCTAGATAACTTAGCAGGGTGTCGTTCTGACCTCGGGCGCTAATTAGGTTGGCAGTCATAACCTGAGCTGGTTGCCGACCCGTCTCACCTAAAGCTTCCAGTGTGTTAATGACGGATTGTGCTCGTTTCCAATCTTCTTGATGAATATGAAAATGTCCAAGTAGAGTCAGCAGTTGAATATTGTTCGGCTGACGTGTTAACGCATCGTTCAACACACTGACTGCGAGGTCGTGCTGTCCTTCACTGGCCAAGAATTCTGCATAACTTTTGGCTTCGTCAGGAGCACTATTCGACGCTTCGACGGCCAGAGACATCATATCTGCCATCAGATTCCGATTGCCGTCGCGTTCGTGCGCCCGAGCTAGCAATGTCATTATTTTTGGGTCTCTGGGGCTGTCGCGTAGCGCTGTGCGCAATATGATGATGGCATCGCCTGCACGGTCCTCTTCAATCAGTTGGCTTGCCTGGATCTTAATGGCTTCGACATGGCCCGGGTCTTCTGTCAGCACCTCTTCCACAAGAGGGTAAGCCTCGACCGGGCTACCCGTTGCAAGCAGCATATGCGTCAGTACGATCTTTGCATCGTTCAAATCCGCCGATGGTTCTGATTGGTTGATAAAGGCTTGCAGATCGGCAATCGCCGCTTCAGGCTTGCCCGCTTCCATCAGTTGGCCTGCGCGTAGTGCTTGGTAAAGCGGCTCCCGAGGCAAATCTTGGGCAAGCATTTTGTCCACTTCTTCTATGGCAGCTTCAGGACCTTGGCTCGACGAAAGAAAGCGTAACAAAGCCATCCGGCTTTTCGTGCCATCTTCTTGTGAGTCGATACGTTTACGTAGAAATTCTTCTACGGCTGCTAAATTACCATGTGACATGTACCAATCGACAAGGCTCTCCTGAATCTCATCATCGGCGGGAAATTGGCGCACCATTTCCTCAAGAGTCCAACCAATTTCATCAGTTCTATTAAGCCTATCTAGAACACCTAGACGTAAATTATAAAAACCTCTCGTGTCAGGGGATACGGTGATGGCTGCGTCCAGCGCATTCAACGCGGCAGACCAGTCCTTTCCCCTAATTCTTTCATTTATAACAATGAAATGGGGGATCACTAAGTCAGGGGCTTCGACTGTTAGTGCCAGCCCTTGTTTTGCAGCGGCTAGTATCGCTGCTTTGTCGTCTGCTGCGATGGCATCGCGATAAGCTATGCTGGTTAGCACAGCCCGAACAATTGGGTCTTGTGGAGCTTGCTCAGCGGCCACTTTAATGTGCCGCTCGACCTCGTTCCAATCTTGGTCCAATGTTGCCATCTGCGCCAAAGCGCGCCGACCTTCTAGATTGTTGGGGTATTGCTCCACCAAGCGTAGATACTGGCTGTAAGCTTTAGATATGTCGCCAGATTCGCGGTGCATTTTTGCATAAGCAAGCCGTGCCTCTTTATGTTTATCATTTAGCTTGAATACATTGCGGAATTCTACAGTAGCCCTGGCGAGATCGCCGTTTTCCAGATACTCCAGAGCAGCTTGATAATGCTTTTCTGCCCGCTCTTCAGCTGAATCACAGGCAGTTAAAAGAAAAAGGGCCGCCCCTAAAGAAGCGCCCCTGACAATCTGTTGTATCATGCTCGCTTTCCTGTTGCCCCTGAGCTACGGTGCAGTTTCATTGAAAGTCAGTCAAGAAGG
This sequence comes from Ruegeria sp. C5, assembly GCF_056537605.1. Taxonomy (NCBI): domain Bacteria; kingdom Pseudomonadati; phylum Pseudomonadota; class Alphaproteobacteria; order Rhodobacterales; family Roseobacteraceae; genus Ruegeria; species Ruegeria sp. C5. Next base: position 30,767 of record NZ_JBQFRX010000011.1, read on the forward strand.
ATTGATTGGCCTCAATGCCCGGTACATCGCACAACAACACCTACTGTGCGTATCAGGATGGAAAGATCTTTCGCGAGAGACATTTCCGCCAAATAGCGCGCGTCATATTTTGCCCGCGCCGCAAAACTAGTCATGTTGCGGTCAGAGACTTGCCATGGTCCTGTAATCCCCGGATCCAGACGGAAATAGGCCTGACCTGGATAGAGTGATTTCTGATCGAGCATCATCGGGCGCGGTCCGACAATGGACATGTCGCCCTTAAGTACATTCCAGAGCTGGGGCAATTCATCCAGGGAGGTTTGGCGCAGAAGCTTTCCAAACGGTGTAATACGAGGATCACATTTTAGTTTTTGATCTCTTTCCCATTCTACGCGCGCCTCGGGATTCTCGGCTAAATACTTTCCAAGCCTTCTGTCGGCATCTGCAACCATGGTTCTAATCTTGAACATGCGGAACGTCTTTCCGCCGCGGCCAACACGCTCCTGTATATAGAATGGATTACCTCCGTCGCGCATCACCAATAGAGCCATGACGGCAATCAGAAACAGTGAAAACGGTGCTGTGAGGATAACAAAAAGAAAATCGAAAACACGCTTACCCGCGAGGGAATAAAAAGTCTCTTGCGATGCTACTGGATAGTTCGGTGTGTTCTGATCAACTCTATCCACACCCTTAACGTAAAACGTCATAATCAACACACTCCGGCAATAACACGACCACAAAATTGTGATCTGCCTACTCATTACACCTCGGGCCACATAACACTCTTTCGAGTGGCCGCAGAACTACACTGCTTCTGTTTCAGAATGCAGCCATCGTTTCTTAACTATAGCAAATTTTTATCTGATTCTCGCCATATTTCAATCGAAATTTCTAGTTTTTTGGGGCGTCTTCAGAGAAGTTATTCAAGTTATGTAAGTAGTTACATCGAATATGCGGTGCGTTTATGTTCGTGTCCCCCCTACTTTGCACAACAATCAGGCTGAATTCGTCTTTATTGTTGTTTCTGATAGAGACTTCAGAGCTTGCCACCTAGCGCACGACGGAAAATGCCCAACATGTTCTTTAAGTTTGGCCAAACACCCGCGCTGGCGGCGTTGTATGCGAGATTGAACCCTGCGAAACGTGGCCAAGGCCGTCTTAAGATACGAAGAGCGAGAATACGGCTAAATGCATAGCGTCGCTTTTGTGTTTGACCTGGTTGGATGCGCTCAAGTGCGGAGATGTCAAATTCGGAGAGCGTGATGCGTTTTTTGTATGCAGCCTCTCTTATTAGTGCCTCTCCTTTCTCTGTTCGGCTGATTATCAGGCTGATGCCATCTCGCTCTTCAAACAGAGGATACCCTTTGTCGTCTGTCTCCCAAGCGTCGGCACAAACAATGTCAGCAAGACCTCCAGTGCCGTCTGGGCACAGTTTGCATCTGAGTTGAATGTGTTTGGACAATATTCCGCCCCAGCTATTTGCATAACTCATTTGCTTTTGGCTGCCATCACGGCACGTCGCTGTGGCAAAACCGGGCCATCCATTGCCTCGATAACGGAAGGAAGCGACATTCTCCTCTTCGACTTCCAAAGCAGATAGAATTCCCCGGGCACCGGAAAGGCTTGGCACACCTGCGCAAAAGAATGACAGCATATATGGAAAACACTCCGTTATTCTCGGATCTATATTTTCCATCGATCGAAGTGCTGCAACATCGCAAGGCTTCCCAACAAATGCGTACCTGCCGCCGCTTTCAATACATTCCTGGATTTTTTCCAACGGTGCTGAAGGCGCATACCTCGATCCTGCGGCTTTAGATATCGCGACTGCATCTGCATTTAGAGCAGTTCTGTTGCCAATAGGTAATTTAGAATCCTCTGTAGTTTGCAAAACAGAATCTATAGCTCCGGTTTCTACGAGGTGAACCAAAAGAGCTGACAGTCCCCCTCCGGACGAGGCTTGATGACGCAAATAGGCGTCATTTGCATAACCCTGGTACACTCCGGTCGTTGGACCCCATAGTTTGTGGTGGGTGCTTGGATGAAGGGCTTGGTTGTAGCCCAAGCCTGGGCAAACCGCGGCGACGGCTTCTTCCTGCTTGTTAGTAAGTGGTTCTTTTTGAACGGGGCGAAGGAAACCGTCTGGAGAAAGTGACATTTCTAATGCCCCTGGAGCCAATGCAACGCAAGCGCCACATCCTGCACAGAGCTTCCCTCTATCTATTATATCGAGTGTAGGGGATGTCACGTGTCCGTTTTTTGAAGGCATTAACGCAAACCACGAAGGCAATCAGTAACAGCGAGTTCGTAGGTTTTGAGGCGCTCTAAACCCTGCTTAAGAGAGGTTTCTGTTTGTTGGCGCAGTGCCTCTCTATTTTCGAGGGCATCTCGAAATTTGGTAACAATTTCTTCAGTGCTGTCTTCTGTGCAATCCGCAATGGTATCATACCCCATGGACGAGAACAGGCCTGCAAATTTTCGACTGTAGGCCATGGGGAAAACCGGGACACCAGAAGAGAATGCTGCGATGCACGCATGCATGCGGGCACCGGCAAAGAAGTCCATTCCAGAAATGTAAGATTTGGCATCGCTTGGATTTGTAAATTTTGGCGCTAGCGTGATGTTCGGGAATTCAGTCGAAAGCACTTGATTGACCCTGAAATCGTCTTCCACTTCTGAATCATTCGATATGACATGCGGAACCAGATGTACATCGTACATCGGGTTTTCTGATAACCATCGTATCAGAGCGCGTATGCTATTGGCATAGGAGCTGTGCAGGCCAAACATATTTTTCCGAGAATAGCCGCCATTGAAAAGCAATCCGGAAACATTGAGGCCAATTTTTATTTTTTGGTTGGCATTGTTATCTAATTTTTCTGAATTATTGGAATTGAATGGCAGCCGAAGAGCGACATCGCTTGCCTCGATAATTTTTTTTTCAAAACCGATATTCTTTAAGAATTGAGTGGATAGGTCATCTCGGCTGGATACAATGTCTGCTCCTTTTATTGCCATGAGAGAGAGTTTCTTAATCCACTCTTTCTGAAAAGGGCCAATCGTTTGTGGGCTCAATATAAGCGGTCGCTTTGCTAGTAGAGTTAGGAACTTAGACGCAATAATCGTTCCAAAGCGTTTCGGTCCATAAATATCGGTAAAACTGTCACCAGCACCAATATCTAAAACGACGTCGCAAGTGCGCAGATGGCTGTACAAACCACCAACGGGCTTAATGAAGTCTTTTAGTCGCAGCCCCACAATCTCGACATTGTCCATCTTCAGGTAGTTGGGGTTTGGATCTGACCAGCCCAAGATTAAAAATTTTGGTGTGATTCCTGCGTTCTTGGCAGCCTCTTCGACGATGGCGATATTAGCTAGAGTCAGTGCTCCGACCCCTAGATTGCTGGAATTCATTGAGTGCCAAACAAGGGCAATGCGGACCGTTCGGTGTGAATGCATCATACTAATACCATTTTTTACGCGTTAATCCGCCGGTCGATATATAGCGAAGGGAATATGGTTTGCCCAGACTTAGAGGTGGCCGTGCCTTTGTTGTCCAGTCGGCAAAAATCTTCTTGCTACACTATAAACTTGGCAGGTCCTTGCTCAGAATAGCGCCTTCTGGGTGCCTACAAGTTGCCGTATTTGGATCCAATTGTTATGCGATCCCAAGTTTGTTGCCGAATGAGCGGCAATGAGAAAGGCACTGCAGCAAGGCGGGATAAGAAGTGTTCATAAATTTCTGCAGGTAAAAAGTTTTCCATGTGTTGGGGATGCACATGGAAGTCAGTTTTTCTCCCACACGAGGATAAGCGGGTAAATGACCAAGTGTCAGACGCCGCTTTATTGAGGTTGGACAGGCCAAGGTGCGCTCATGGGGATGCGTGATGGCTAATGAAGAGAGCAAGATACGCTATGAATGAGATCTATGTTTCAAGTGCATCTGAATTGATGACGGCGCTATCGTCGGCCAAAGGCGGTGATGTTGTACTTCTTGAGTCGGGTAATTACGGATCTATTGATTTGAGCAATGTGAAGTTCAACGATTATGTCACATTGCGCTCAGCTGATCCTGACAATAAAGCCGTACTGCAGACTATCGACTTCAACAATTCGAGTCATATCCGCATTGATGGTTTAGTTGTTGATAAAGGACCTCAATCAAGCGGGCGACTGGTTGATATCTATAACAGTGATAACATTGAAGTCGTCAACTCTGAAATTGTCGGAGATGGGCCGACTAGTGGCACTTACGGTATATATACTAAGGAATCGAGTGATATTACCGTAACCAATAACTATGTGCATGATCTGGATGTAGGTATTTCGACATTTTCTACTAAGAATGTGACGGTAAATGAAAATTACGTCGATTATGTGCACTCAGACTATTATAAGTTTGGGGGCGTCCAGGGCGCTCTGTTTGAAAACAATACTGGCGGCGGCCATACCTATCCAAATTCCGACACTCATTCAGATTTTCTCCAGTTCCAGGGCTCGGCATCTGATGTTGTAATTCGAGGAAATCTGTTCCTTGCACAGACAACAGAGCGGCCGCAAGGAATCTTTTTGGCAGACTCAACCTACAACAACATTCTGATTGAACAGAATATTATTTATTCTGGGAAAATAAATGCGATTGTGATTTCCGATGGCAGCGGGATTGTTGTTCGAGATAACACGTTGCTGTCCACACCATTCAAAGGTCATAAAGCTGCGGCAATTATCGTTCCCGATGGCGCAACGGTTCAGAACAATATTACCACAAGCTACAATGGCGGCTTCTCGGGATCGAACGTAGTCGCACAATACGATGATCCGAGCGATGTAAACTACTACAATGATCTGTTTGTGAATGCGGATAAGGGGCTTGGTGTAACGCTTGAGGACCTTAGACCGATCCCAGGTAGTGTAGCAGAGACCACTGGGGCCTATGACCGGTTGATGGAGTTGCTTGATGGTACGCCTTATGTACCGGAGCCTAGCGATCCAACTCCGGTTGATCCGACCCCGGCAGTTCCAGATGCTAACAAGGGTGATGGAGTAGACGAAGGCACAAACGACAACGCAGAAGACAGTTTCGACCAAGGCCAGATCGAGTTTGATCAGATCGAGGGTGCAGCTTTCAGCATGGTGGGAACCAAGGGCTTCAGCAACACAGCTGATGTTGTCGAAGTGGCCCATAGCAGTGATTTGGCCCTTGATGCGGGCACTGTTGCGCTCAGCTTCAACGCAGACACCGTTTCCGGCACAATGGGTCTGGTGTCCAAAGATGCAAGCTACTACGGCGGTGGCGGCAATCACCTGGTCGCTTATATCCAAAATGGGACTCTAATCGTACGTTTTCAGGATGGTTCTGGAGATGAGATCGCGCGTATTGGTGGGATCAAAGCGAATACAGACTATGATCTTCAGATCTCATTTGGGAACGGTGAAGTTGGTGTCTGGTTGGATGGTGAACAAGTCCACTCAGCCGATTTCGAAATGTCATGGGAAAGCAATGTCGAGCATTTCCAGATCGGAGCATTGGGGTGGGCAAGCCAATCTGGCCAAGCCGGCTTCCGCAACGCCTTCGACGGGGAAATTTCTGACGTCGTCGTCGTGGAGGGTGTGTGGGAACCTGATCAGATACAAGATTTGATCCAAAATGCTCAGCCGCTACCAGACGAAAACCCGGTTCCACAACCGGACGCTCCGAGTGAACCCGAAACACCGGTTACCGAACCGGAAACACCGGTTACCGAACCGGAAACACCGGTTGCTGAGGGTGACGCAAATACTGTTTTTGAAACGGCAGAAGTCGAATTCAATGGTAAGAAAAGTAGTATCGTTAACTTGGAGCACGATTCAGATCTCGAGTTGGAGGAAGGCACAATTGCATTTATCTTCAACGCAGATGACCTGAAAGGTACTCAGGGTCTGTTGTCCAAAGACGCTAAATATTACGCCGGCGGCGGCAATCACCTGTCAGTTATGCTTAAAGGGGACGATCTGGTTCTGCGTTTCCAAGATGAAGACAGTGATGCTTATTTAACCTTCGAAGACCTGCAAGCCAATGAGGACTATGAAGTTCAGACTTGGTTCGGAGACGGCAAAATAGGCTTGGCTGTGAACGGAGAGCTAGTGGCTACTAAGGACTTTGACTTTGACCTGTCCGGCAACCAGCAGAATCTGCAGCTTGGTGGTCTTGGATGGGCCAGTTCCAATGGTGGGGACGCAGTGACCCAAGCCTTTAATGGCACAATGACCGAAGTTGCTATTTATGATGAGGTCCTGCCCATCGTTGATAGCGGTGACATGATCCTTTGAGGATAGGTCATAGAGTAGAACCAAAAGCCGCCGGGGTTTCCCGGCGGCTTTTTGGCAGGGAAAGGCATTAAAAAACAGATCGTTATAGTGGGGTTAGACTATTATTAGGCTCGCAGCTTACGAAAGATACATAGTATTGCCATAGGAAGAGCAATTACAAAGAAGCTGGAAATACCCGCAAGGAAATAGACAAGTATTGCAGACAACAGTCCGAAGCCAGAGAGCAACATCAGAAGCGCTGCGACACTACCCGTCAGAGCGGCTAGTACGAGAACTCCCATATCACATCTCCTCATTGGACTTAAGTTTGTCGGCTTAACACCTTAAAGTAGAGTAACTCTACTAAAAATCTAATAAGAAAATGTGTCAAAAAATGTCAAACTGAGAGTTTCAATACCTCACCACAATAAATAAAAGGGCCGCTTCAAAAGCGACCCTTCGTAATTATCGTACATCTCTATATGGGCTTTATGCCATCTGACGCCGTCTGCGTACTAAGGCCAACCCGCCCAAAGCACCTATCAACATTAAGCCCGCAGCAGGAAGGGGCACAGGCGAAGCAGTGACCAAGTTCTGGCGGCGGTCCCGATATCTATTTTCGTTTTGAAGGTAGCTAAGGTCCCACTTCTGGTCACCGCCATAATTGCTGGCTGCTGTTAAGTACTGATTTGCCAGGGAAACAACATCTGCATTATTTGATGCTTGGAATGAGCCTGTACCAACATCATAGTCATCATCATAAACTGCATTCCAGAGCGCAACTTGAAATGCAGCAGACGTTTTGGAGTCACCTGTTGCCAAAGCTTCACTATAATTTGCGTCAAAGATTGCTTGGATTCTGCTCAGCGCACCGCTTGCCAAGGCTATTCCTCTTGTGAACGGATTGCTCGTTATAGAATAATAGTTATCGCTTCCACGTGGAGACCGGGCGGCCAAATCCAGACAAAATGCAACAAAATTCCCAAACACGCTGTTTGGGGTCGTCGTATCAGTCAAACTAAAAGCCCCTGATGAAACACTGCCGGGCTGAAAACCAGAAACGTTGAGCCGGACGCTCTCATAGCTCCCTGCTGCTGGTCCATTCATTGTGAAAGTGAGGGCAGAGACAGGTCCACCAAGCGTAGCTGCGGCGACCACCGCTGCGACTAAAATTTTCTTAATTTTCATCCTAAGATCACCCCGTACCAACTAGGCAACAAATAACGTTCCGCAAGCAACATAGGGCTCGCTTACGACACACTCATAGATAGTGTATCCGGTTCCTCGTTCTTTCGGAAGAATTTTCTTAATTTTGACATATTTTTACAAATGACTATCAACAGCACGTTTGAAAGATTGGCAGCAACGAGAGTATTTTTATTACGGAGGTTTCCGAAATATAGCATGATTTAAGAGGCTTACCTTGTTGGCGCAACGTATTTAGTAGTGGTATGCCCTCTCGCTATCGATGACACAGCCCTCGAATTTTTGTCGCCAAAATGGAGACAAAAATGCCTCTTACGAGACATTGTGCCAAGAGACTTTTTTGCTGTCAGATATGAAGGATATTTTCACCGATCGGACCGGGTTCGCAGATTTTCACTTAGAGCGCCCAGTGCCCTAAGCGGTATTTAGTTGGATATATCTGGATTTTCTGCGGTTTACTTGGGCAAATTGTGGATGCAAATATTTGCGTGATTTCACTGAACGCTGCTTAACGTGTTTACTTTGGGGAGACTGATTTTAGTTTGGATTCTGTTGAAAGTCAGCTCAAGCGAATAAAAATGCAACAAGATGAACGAAAAGGACGGCGCCACGTGAGTGCACGCAAAGTCCTGATTGTAGTGGAAAATCTTCCTGTTCCTTTAGATCGTCGGGTTTGGTTGGAGGCAACAGCGTTGGTGACCAACGGCTATCAGGTTAGCGTGATCTGCCCAACCGGACGGGGTTGGGATAAAGAATATGAAGAGCTTGAGGGGGTACACATCCACCGATATCCCGAGCCGCCGGAAGCGCATACAGGTGCTTTTGCCTATGCGCGCGAATGGGGTTCAGCGCTGTGGCATATGTTCCGCCTTGCAGATCAGATCTGGACCGAACGTGGGTTCGATTTGATCCACGGGTGCAACCCCCCGGATCTAATATTCCTTCTGGCGTTGCGATATCGGCGGCGAGGCGTGCGGTATTTGTTCGATCACCACGATGTTTGTCCTGAGTTATTCGAAGCAAAGTTTAACAAAAAAGGCCCTCTTTATCAGGCTATGTTGTTTCTTGAGCGTCAGACATTTCGTACTGCGGACGTGTCCATCGCAACCAACCAGAGCTTTCGCGACATAGCGATACAGCGTGGGGGCATGGCACCAGAAGATGTGTTTATTGTGCGTTCGGCCCCAAAAATCGAGAAATTCAAGCTGGGCCCGGCGGATACGGAGATTCGAGCAAAAGCCGGGACACTTATCGGTTATGTTGGTGTCATTGGTCAGCAAGAAGGTATGGATTTGCTTGTGGCTGCAGCTGCACATTTGATCCGCGAGTTGGGCTTTGATGATGTCCATTTCATGATTGTAGGTTTTGGTCCGCATCTTTCTGAAGTGCAACGAGACGTAAGCGAGCACGAGTTAGACAAGTATTTTACGTTCACCGGCGCTCTATATGGGGATGATTTGTTACGGGTGTTGAATAGCATAGATATTGGTGTCAGCCCGGACCCCAAAAACCCGATGAACAACATTTCGACAATGAATAAAGTTATGGAGTATATGACGCTGGAGAAACCGGTGGTTCAATTTGACCTTGAAGAAGGTCGCGCGTCGGCTGCGAATGCATCTCTTTATGCGAGCGCCAACGATCCCGAGGATTTTGCTACTCAGGTTGCGTGGCTCATTGAGCATCGGGAGGAAGGGCGTGAGATGGGACGTAAGGGGCGGCAAAGGGTGCTAAACGCACTTAGCTGGGAACATTCTGTGTCACATCTTCTGGCCGCGTATGATCGCGCCTTTCGGAAGATTGAAGAATCTCGGATTGCCTGAATACCCGAGCCGTAATCACGCTTGAGGTGTGCGATTCGTTCTCAGAGGTGGGTTGTCTGTCTCTTCGATTTCAGGGACAATCGGGCGCCAAGAGTGCTTTAGATCAAAATTGGAAACAAAATATTAACTCAAATCGATGTGCCTTGACGCCTATCTCTTTAATGTTGGCCATGGAATCTCCAACTAAAGAGAAAGTGGTTTGAAGAGAGTTTGCCCAGGGTAGGCGGGTAGAGCCGATATTGCTACAATTGTGCAGCATATGTACCACTTAGGCGTTGCAAGGTATGAAGAGCAATTTTTCTATGATGTGCAGCGCATGCCGCGCGCTATCCCTATATTAGGTTTTGTTGGTTGAAAAAGTTGTCAGGCGTATGAGTTCAAGTGATCTTTATGTTGAGCATTTTGGGTTAACCGAGCGACCTTTTACCCTCTTGCCTGATCCAAGCTTCTTGTTTTGGTCAGAGCCGCATAAGCGCGCCTTTATGGTTCTGGAGTTCGGCCTTTTATCGCGCGCACCGATCACCCTGATCACAGGTGAAATAGGATCGGGAAAAACGACTCTTATTCAGAAATTGCTGAGTCAGATGGACGACGATACCACCACTGGGCTGATTTCAAATGCCCAGCGTGGGCGTGGCGAGATGTTGCAGTGGGTTCTGAACGCGTTGGACGTTCAGGCCAACCCTCGTGCACCTTATATACAACTTTTCCAGAAGCTGCAGGAATTTCTGGTTTCCGAGTATGCGGCGGGCCGTCGCGTGGTTCTAATTTTCGATGAAGCGCAGAATCTGTCTCGCGAAGGTTTGGAAGAACTGCGCATGCTCACCAACGTAAATTCAAATAAGGATGAACTGATACAACTGGTGCTGGTAGGGCAACCTGAATTGCGAGACATGGTTTTGGATCCCAATATGCGTCAGCTTGCCCAGAGAGTAGCCGCCAGCTTCCACCTTCCAGGCATGAATCGCGCAACCGTTGGAGATTACATCTCGCACCGATTGAAAGTTGCGGGAGGCACCGGGGAAGAGTTCTCGGAGAAAGCGTGCGATCTGGTCCATCGCGCAACTGCAGGTATTCCACGGCTGGTGAACCAGCTTTGTGAATTTGCTATGTTATACACGTGGAGTGACGGTGTTGCAGAGGTCTCTGAAAAGGCCGTGCAGGCAGTATTGGATGATGGCGTCTTCTTTGGTGGTTTGTCGCTACCTGCAGGCGAACAAAAGCAGGAATTTAAGGTGCTGAAACTCGGAAAAAATGAACGCGTGCCCCCGGAGGAAAAGACGGGATGATCATACAAGTTTTCAATCTGTTGCAGGCTATCTCGCGGCGGAAAGGCTGAACGTGGATATTAAGTACTATTGGTCGATATTTTCGCGGCGTTTGCCGGTTTTTGTGCTGGTCGCCACAGTGATTAGTGCAGCTTCGATCATTGTCGCATACTCTTTACCGCCAGCCTATGTTTCGGAAATGAAGTTGATTATCGAGGCACCCAGGATTCCTGACGAACTTGCGGCGTCTACAGTTCGAACCCCAGCCCAACAGCAGCTTGAAATTCTGGAGCAACGGTTGCTGACTCGCGCCAACTTGCTGGAAATAGCCAACGATCAGAATGTCTTCGCGGATATTTCAGATATGACACCTGACAGGATTGTCGAGGCTATGCGGGCGCGTACAACAGTACGTGCTAGCGGGCGGCGTGATCCGGTCCCGTTGATGCAAGTTGAATTCGAAGCAAGATCGGGTTCGATAGCAGCTGGCGTGCTCAACGAGTATTTGAGCCTTATTCAGCAGGAAGATGTGGAATCTCGCACTGGCCGGGCATCACAAACACTCGAATTTTTTGAACAAGAAGTATCGCGATTGAGTGAGGAACTGGCCGAGCGCAATGCCTATCTTCTTGCGTTTAAGACCGAAAACTCGGACGTCTTACCGGAGAGCCTGGACTACAAGCTCAGCAGGCAAACGCTTCTTCAGGAACGTTTAGCACAGCTTGATCGCGAAATCATCGGACTGACAGACCAAAGGCAAAACCTTGTTTTAGTATTTGAAGCCACGGGGCGTGTGGGCGGATATTCTGGAGCAGCACAGTCTTTGGAAAGTCAGCAATTGGAAGGTCTCCGGCGCCAGCTTAATGAAGCCCTGGTTTTATATTCGGAAGAAAATCCACGTGTGAAACTACTTAGAGCCCGCATTACTGAACTGGAACAGACAGTTCTCCCCTTGGAAGCTCAGGGGGAGGCCACCGGTAATACCTTTTTGGATGCACAACTGGCCGAACTTGCATCCCGTATCAGCGTACTGAATGAGCAGAAGCAATCAGTTCAAACCCAATTGGAACAGCTGACCACTAAGATCAATCGCACGCCTGCTACTGCGATTCGAGTTGAAGAATTGACCCAAGATCGGGACAATATTCAGCAGCAATACAATTTAGCAGTTGATCGGTTGTCACGGGCCAGCACAGGTGAACGTATAGAGGTGACCGCGCAAGGGCAGCGTGTATCAATTATTGAACCGCCTGTTGTTCCAAGCAAGCCATCAAAGCCTAACAGGGCTATGATCGCCGGCGGTGGTAGCTTTATGGGTATTTTGGTGGGCCTGGGCTTAGTAATCCTGCTAGAGCTGCTCAACCGCTCAGTCAGACGGCCAGAAGATTTGACGACCCATCTCGGGATCACCCCGCTAGCAACAATTCCGTATATCACGACACCTGGTGAGAAATGGCGCAGGCGTGGATTAAAAGGGGCTTTGCTTACCGTCATTTTGGTTAGTGTGTCTGTCGGGGTTTACGCACTTCATACTTACTATCAGCCGTTGGATCTGATTGCTGACCAGGTCATGGACAAGATCGGCGTGCGATGGTGATCAGCGGCCTGAGAAGCTCTGATCGGAAAGGGTGATGATCAATGGAAAAACTGCAGGCTGCCATAGAGAAGGCCCGCGAACAGCGCCAGAAAATAAAACAGCCTCAACACGTTGTTGAGCAAGAAAGAGCGCAGGGTAAAACCACGGATCAAGCAGCGGGGGAGCTTTGGGAAAGTTTGGCGGAGGTCACCGTGTCTCCGCATATTATAGCTCGGAACCGCCTTGTTGCGAGTTCTCAGGGGGCGGCAGCCGTGCCTTTTGATATGCTGCGCACACGCATCTTACAGCAATGCAGACTAAACAGTTGGAAACGAATTGCTCTGGTTTCACCTCATAGTGCATGTGGAAAAAGCACTATAGCGGCGAACCTTGCCTTCAGTTTTGAGCGCCAGTCCGATTTACGTACCATGGTGTTGGACCTTGATCTGCGGCATGGCGGATTGAGGAAAATACTTGATCAGAATTGTACACATACAATGGGTGATGTGCTGCAGGGTACAATACCCTTTTCAAAGCATGGGCAGCGTCTTGGTAAAAACCTGGCGCTTGGGTTCAACAGCAAAACTGTCCGTAATGCCGCAGAGATTTTGCAAAGTGGTAAAACCTCCGAGGTGCTGGAAGCTCTCGAAGATAACTTCAAACCGGATATCATGCTTTTAGACATGCCCCCCTTGATGGAAGTTGATGACAATTTCGGATTTCTTGGGAATGCCGATTGCGCCATTTTGTTGGTTGAAGCAGATCGTACGACCATAGAGCAAGCTGATTTTGCTGAACGCCAGCTTGCAGAACTGACGAATGTGATGGGCGTTGTTCTAAATAAAACCCACTACGCGGAAGGGGCGTATGGGTATGGGTACGGGCACAGCTAGGCAGCTTGACGGAATATTTTAACTGTAACGAATGTTGGTATCGAGGAGACAGTAGTGATTATTCCGGTCATTTTGTGCAGTGCAACGGGAGCAGCGCTTTGGCCAAGCTCACGGCTATCTCATGCCAAGCAGTTTGTCGAACTGGACGGACGGAATAGCCTTTTTCAAAATACCCTTCGACGTGTTTCCGGACCCCAATTCACAAGCCCTTTGCTTATTGCCGATCAAGAGTGCCGTTTCTTGGTTGAAGACCAAACGAAACAGTTGGGAATAGTCCCGCAACGCACCTTACTAGAGCCAGTGCCGCGGGGAACTGCATCGTCAATTCTTATTGCTGCATTGAGTATCGAGAAAACCCCCGATGCGTTGATGTTGATCTGCCAATCTGATCGCAAGGTTTCAGATGACGTTTCTTTTTGTCAGACCGTCATGTTGGCGGCAAGTGCGGCCCAGAACAGAGCGCTGGTGGTGATCGGAGCCAGGTTTGGCGGATTAGCGTCTGATGTTGATCATATGGAATTGGAGGGTCAGGCAGAGCCAGGGCGTGCGCTTAAAGTGACCGGGTTTAACGGGCTGTCAAATCCCGAAGCAGCCTTACATGTTTTGGCAAACACCGGTACGTATCTGTTTCGTGTTGATGACATTATCAAAGCCTTTCAAACATATGCTCCAGAATTGGTCGATCTGTGTCGTCAGGCTTTGGAGCGAGGCCGTTACGATCTTGATGCCTTGTGCCTAGACAATGAAAGCTATGAAAGTCTTCCAGTCGCTTCGATCGAGGGCGCGATATTGGAAACCGCCGACAATACTGTAGCCGTCCAGCTGGAAACAGACTGGTCTGATCTGGAGGGGTGGGAGCGTGTGCATGACATCATGCCGTCGGATGAAAATGGTGTCACCTGTATGGGTACGGCAACCGCTGTTAACTGTGAAAATACCCTGTTGCGCAGTGAGGAAGATAGCGTCCGGTTGGTCGGATTAGGACTTAAAAACATTGCGGCTGTTGCAACCCGTGATGCAGTCCTGGTTGCTGACATGGATTGTGCGACGGATGTGGGGGAGACTGTCGTCGCGCTCCAACATCAGGGGGTGGCTCAAGCTGCTGAATATCCGCGGTTCCATAGGCCTTGGGGGTGGTATGAGACGCTTTGTTTGGGAGATCGTTTCCAAGTCAAACGTATCATGGTGAAACCCGGTGGAATTCTCAGTTTGCAAAGCCATCACCATCGAGCCGAGCATTGGGTGGTGGTCGCTGGTACCGCGCGGGTTACGGTAGGTGACGACGTTAGGCTGCTATCAGAAAATGAGAATATTTACGTTCCTCTGGGCGCGGTTCACCGAATGGAAAACCCAGGGAAACTTCCCATGTATCTTATCGAGGTGCAGACAGGTGCCTATTTGGGTGAGGATGACATAGTGCGTTATGAAGATGTTTATAATCGCACCTAATATAGTGAGGTAGTTTTTACGGTCTGCGAATGCACAAAAATATGCCTGGCTTCGTGAGCGTCCTATGCGGTTGACTGGCTTGGGTAAGCATCACGCCTGTGTGAAGTGAGATATCATATAATAAAGCATATGGTGAGCTTGGCTGCAGAGAACTGCCAAACTGTGTTATAGTAGGCAGATGTTTAGAGGGCGTATCTTCAAACACGTTGCTCTAAGGGTGCTGTTAAATGGTTGTTGGGTGATGAGAAATGTCAATTAGTACAATTTGTGTCCTAATACATACTTTGAAAAAGTTGCTTGGGGCGGCTGAAGCTTCAGTGTTAGAAGCGCGGAAACGCATCAGGATTATTACAATAACTGTGTGGAAGGTCGCTGAATATCAGCGCAGGTGATGTAAGATTTGGCGGCAGCCAGTGTTTGTATGGTTTTTAGGGGGTAAAGATGTCTACGCCGTTGTTGGAAAGCGGACCACACGATTTTGATGGCAATGTATCGAATGCGGTGGTTTTAGCGCATGATCCTTCATATTTATTAGCTGAAGGAACACTCGGCTTTACTTTCACGGCGGATGCGGTGGATGGTCGACGGTCTTTGCTTTCGAAGGATTCCAGCGGCTACGATAATGGTGGCCATGTAGGAGTCTTTATTGAGGACGGGCAGGTTGTTGTCCGTTTTCAGGATCAGACAGAAACATACACAGTTGAAACAGGAGCCCTGATCGAACCTGGTCAAATGTATCATTTGGCCGTAACCTTCGGCGCCGAGGGCATAGTTGTCTATGTGGACGGCATTGAACAAGCCAGTGATCCATACACTGGCGGTCTGGTGGGTAACGAAGAGCCGATCGTAATTGGCGCAAATCAATGGGCCAGCGGTAACGGCGTAGCCAACAAACTACGTGATGGTTTTGATGGCACGATAGTTAGTGCTGAAATCTACGATACCGCCCTTGATGCTGCAGAAATCGCAAATTTAAGCACAGAAGCGTTGAACGATGCTCCTGTGGCTGGCGATGACTCATTGCTGGCTACACTTGATACACCTTTGTTAATCAGTGGCGCGGCTGATCTCTTGAATAATGATAGCGATCCGGATGGGGATTCGATCAACCTGCTTAGCATCACACAACCGGCCAACGGTACGTTAAGTGACAATGGTGATGGGACTTATATATACACCCCGGATTCCGGCTATGTTGGGGCTGACAGTTTTAGCTATACAATCAGTGATGGGCAGGGGGGGCAAAGCGTTGGAAGTGTATCAATTACGGTGGCTGATCCCAACAATACAGCGCCTGTCACTTCGGACGATGCCTATACGACGAATGAGGACACCACTTTAAACGTTGCTGCTGCTGCGGGCCTCCTCGCCAATGATGGCGACTCTGATGGCGACGTACTCACACCAACGGTTGTAACTGGCCCAGCCAACGGTAGTTTGACGCTCAGTCCAGATGGAAGCTTCAGTTACATTCCGGACCTAAACTTTGCTGGCGAGGACTCGTTTACTTACGAAGTTGTAGATGGCCGCGGCGGAAGCGATACGGCAACTGTGACTATTACGGTCGATCCCGTGAATGATACTCCTGTCGCAGATAATGCGGCCTTCATCGCCAGGGACACAGCGTCCATAGGCAGCGTTGTGGGCACGGTTTCAGCGTCGGATGCCGATGGCGACACGTTGACCTACCAGATTATTGCGGGCAACGATGACGGAGCTTTTGCGATCACAGCTACCGGTGTGATCACGCTTTTAGATCCTGGTATTCTCGACCCTATCGCCGAGCCCTATCGCCAGTTGACTATTGAGGTCTCCGATGGGGCACTCACAGATACCGCAACGATAGACATCAATGTTCTTGACGGCTCAACACCTGCCCCTGGAGAAATTATTTCGGATGATTTTGCAGGAGGGTCTCTTGCCGCAGACTGGGCATTTTCCGGCATAGCAGGCAATGCTTATCTTGATGCCACCCCCACAGACGGCTTCCTTACTATCGTGTCGCCTGCAGACACTCCTGTAAGTGCTTCAGATTTTCTGACGACACCACGTGTTCTACAGGATGCTGCGGATGATGATTTTCAGATTCAAGCCGGTTTCCTGACGGAGCCCAGCCAAACCTTTCAGGAACATGGTCTTCTTGTTGTTCAAGATGATAACAATTTTATCCGGTTCGACATCGCCTTCACATCGAATTCGGTTCTCAGGTTAATAGTCGGAGTCGTTGAGAATGGATCGACCGACTATCGACTGTTCCAGGGAATTCCTTACGGTAGCGTGACCGACTTTAGAATTTCCCGCGTTGGGGATAGCTGGACTTTCGAAACTTCGAATGATGGTCTGAACTGGAGTACTGCTCTGGAAATAGATCACGCGATGATGGTTTCTCAGGTCGGCGTCTTTGCAGGCAGTGCGTCGAAAAACGGCTTCACACCAGGCTACACCGCGCAGGTGGATTACTTCGAGAACACAGCCAATCCGATCACTGATGAAGATGGCACGATTTTACCAGTCGACCTTTCACCTGATGCGGTGGATGACGGGCTGGTGACACCGGTGGGCGCGGCGCTTGTGATCGATGCTGCTGCGGACCTGCTGGCCAATGACAGCGATCCGAACGGGGATGCACTGACCCTGACCGGCGTGACGCAGCCTGCCAACGGAACCCTGACAGACAACGGCAACGGAACCTATACATATACTCCAAACGCGGGCTTCAGCGGCACCGACAGCTTCGACTACACAATCTCCGATGGCACCGAGACCGATACCGCCACAGTCACCGTCACGGTAAATGACACGACCCCGCCGCCGCAGAGCGGTATCGTATCGGACGACTTCGCTTCGAACGTGCTGGGGGCCGCGTGGTCCATTCAGGGCCCTGTGGGTATTTCTCATGCATTGGGTGTCAATGCGACGGATGCCTATCTGGAACTGGTGACCCCGGACGGGTCCTATGATGTCTGGGATTCAAATAACGGCGCCCGCGCGATGCAGGCGACGGCCGATACCGATTTCCAGATCGAGACCCGCTTTCTGACAACTCCGACGGACCGGTATCAGCTTCAAGGTCTGTTGGTCGAGCAGGACGCCGACAATTGGCTGCGGTTTGATACCTATTCGGACGGCAGCAAGCTTTATGTGTTTGCAGGGATCACCGTGGACGGCGATTCCAGCCAGGCTTTCCGGACGACGATCCCGGGTGGTACCGCACCATACTTGCGGGTGACACGCACCGATGACACCTGGGCCATGGAGTATTCAGTGGATGGCGCCACATGGGTGACTGCAGGCAGCTTCACCCATGAGCTGACTGTGACCCAAACCGGCGTCTTTGCCGGCAACACCGGCTCTGCCACAGGCTACACCGCGCAGGTGGATTACTTCGAGAACACAGCCAATCCGATCACTGATGAAGATGGTTCATACACGCCTGTCAACTTTGCACCTGATGCGGTGGATGACGGGCTGGTGACACCGGTGGGCGCGGCGCTTGTGATCGATGCTGCTGCGGACCTGCTGGCCAATGACAGCGA
>NZ_JBQFRX010000012.1:0-28660 GCF_056537605.1 Ruegeria sp. C5
GTCACTTAAAGTGTCGCGGGATGGAGCAGCCCGGTAGCTCGTCAGGCTCATAACCTGAAGGTCGCAGGTTCAAATCCTGCTCCCGCAACCACTTGGGTCGAACAAACTACCGAACAAGCCGCCTCAGGGCGGCTTTGTTCATTCTGGGACACACCCAACGCAAGCAAACCCGCCAGTTCCCCAACAAGTTCAATCGTATATTCCCCTTTTTCCGGGACCAATCGTATCTCATTCAGCAGACCGCGAATGATAGATGTCGCTTCAGCCTGGGAAGAGGGATCTTCCAGATATCTCCGCACGGCATCTTTGGTAATGCGATCTGCCGGGGATCGATCCAAAAGGGAAGGCTGATGACGCTTTATCCATGACAGCCAGTATCCGTAGCTCTGGCGTCGTTTGGTGCGGCTGCCTTCGGACCAGCTCGCTCAGGGGCCTGTACCGTCAAAGATGTCACCTTCTACGAACATGGCCTCCCAGGCGGTTTTATCCGCCTGGGGCCAATTTTGATAAAGAAGAACAAGAGGAATCGGGTTAGTCATCGGACGTCCCCCGGAACTTCGAAAGAACCACCTCATCATAGTGGTCGTGTGCCCATTGGTTGCCGAGCGATGCGTAGAAATCCATCGTCGTTTGGAGCCGCTTGTGCTTGAGCAGGCGGCGGACGGTCTCGAAGTCGCCGGGGCGTTCTTCTAGATAGAGCTTGGCCGCGATGTGGCGGAACAGATGTGGGTGAACCTTCAACCCGGTCTCACGAAAGATACGACGGGTCAGATCACCGCCAAAGTTTGCGGGCGACCGGGGCTTTCCGTCACTGCTGCGGGGGAACAGAGCGTGCCCACCCGCTTGCGACACCTGCGGACGGAATTGCATGATATAGCGGTGCAGAAGTTTGGAACTGCGGGTGTTCAGTTTGACCTCAATAGGCTCCCCATTCTTTACCTCGATCCCTTCGATGCGGATGGAATAATAGGTGTGCGTCCCCGAGCGGGCAGGGATCAAATGCTTGTCCAAATCAAGGTTCGCGAGATTTTTAACGCGTATGGGACAGCTCAGGAGGATCGTCAGTGCCGCCGCATGCATCGCCGCCAATGCGCTGTCGCGACGAGTCGGATTGTCATCCGCCCGTGCCATCAGCGTGTCCGGCAGGCTCAACAACAAGGCCACGTTCTCCCAATCATTGAACTGCGCAAGGCGTTCCGCATTCTTGTTGCTCATACCACGAGCGGTCGCTGCGACTTTCTTGTGAATGTCTTTGAGCGCCTTGATGGCGTCTTCGGGTGCGTTTAGGTGGTGCCGTGCAATGGCGATACACGTTGCTGCAACATTGCTCAGCCCGGTCGGCAGACCGTCGCTCCCACGCCGGTCTATGATCGTCCGGAAGGCTGTTTTGAGATTGTTCGCCGTAACCACCACAGAAAGGCTGGTAAACTTTTCCGGGCGTTGCCCCGAGGTTACCAGCGCGTCCAACATCTGCCGCAGACGGGCTTCGGTATTGCGCAGGCTGGTCTCACTCAACGGTTTGTCAGGCCCGTCATCGCTGAACAAATTGCGTTGCGCCAAGCGGTCGATATAGGCTTTGA
The DNA here is from genome assembly GCF_056537605.1 of Ruegeria sp. C5. Classification (NCBI taxonomy): domain Bacteria; kingdom Pseudomonadati; phylum Pseudomonadota; class Alphaproteobacteria; order Rhodobacterales; family Roseobacteraceae; genus Ruegeria; species Ruegeria sp. C5. The sequence goes on from NZ_JBQFRX010000012.1 coordinate 1,581, forward strand.
TCTCTGCTTGCAGGCTTTCCGGGTAGTCCGTCAGCGGGCGGGTCACATAGCAGTCCGACGACAAGCGGTCCAGCCGGGGAAGATCGAGACCGTGTTTGTCAATCACGCGGTTCCATGTATCGATCATGGACTGAATGTACTTGGCCGGTTCATTCTTCAGCAGCACAGCGTCGAGGACCGTCAGAAACGCCTGAACCACTTCGCCACCAATGTCCTTGGGCGAGATCGACCGGGCACTGCAATAGCGTGCAAACCGCATCAAGCCCCAAACCTGATGGGTGGATTGCACAGTCGTCAAAAACGCGCCCCACTCCGGGGTCAGTTCAGATTTGGCTTCAAAATCCTGCAACACCCCGACCGCTCGCAGGGCACTGGCCAGATCGCTTTTGGTAGTGCTGAGGGTGTTGGGCTTCACCCCGCAGGCGGCGGGATGCAGCGATGCCAGAAATTTGCGCAGTTGCGGAATGTTCGTCGGGATATCTGACGGAGGACGGTTCAGGTATGTACTGATGCGCGAAATCGCGGACAGTTTGGAGCGTTGACGTTTTTTGTTAGGGTCAGGATTGGACTTCAGAACGTCCAGAACCTCGGCCAACGTTGTTGGCGGTTGGATCTCTTGGTGATGTGTCATGATAAACCACTTCGGTTTTGAAATTGGGGACAAAAGGGGACAAACGAGGACAGGCAGACCCACGGCGGCCCTCTTGCAGACATTCGGGAAAACAAAGGTGTGAATTTGTAGCCAAAATCCATGACCCCGTTTTCCCGAACGCCGGAAAAGCCGAGATTTGTGAGGGCTTTAGAGAACATGGGCCGCTGCCAGATTGCCGCGTTGCTTGGCAAGGGCATGCAAATCACAGCGCGCGATGCGCCAATCGCGGCCCAGCCGGGTTGCAGGTAGATCACCGGATTTGATCCAGCGGCGAACGGTCTTGGTGCTAATGCGAAACAGCGCGGCGACATCGCGCACGCTGAGATAGGCGGACTCCTCCGAAATTGGCAGATCAACCATGATCAACCTCCGGGTCTTTGCCGTTGCAACTGGTTGCAAAGTCAGTCCGCGCCGCTTCGCGTGCCAACAGGCGCACAAGGCTGATCAAAAGTTCGGGGATATCAAGTTTGGGCAGGTTGCTCGTGGGAGCAGAAGACGAACACGTCATCGATACGTTCCTTTTAAAGGAACCGTTCGAAGCAATGATCGCGATGTTCTGGCTTAGGAGTACACTCCAAGCGACAAAACGCTGACCTCAAACGAGATCAGGATCATTGCTATCGAGTGTGTCAAGGACGATGAGTCGTCCTATTTTCTCCCAATGATTGCGGCCCAGCCATCACGGCTGGTGGATTGATAGTACTCTTAACCTATGAGCCGTCGCTTGCCTGTCAAGGGCAGCACGGCGTGGTTACCTCACGGTTACCACTACTGAGATCAGGCCCGACTTCTACATGTTTAACTCAATGAAGTTATTTAAATTTTGTCTGTTTTGACTTTGGGTGGTTATCCGGACGTGATAGTCTCAAGCGCAAGGGTGCCGGGTGAGTGCCTGGATACCTCCTCTCTCTGACAAGCGACGAGGCCACTCCGGTCGGTTAACGCCGATATGTGTCAACCCGGCCCCGATCTCTTCTGCGCAACTGACAACAGGTTCAGTCCCAGCCCCGCTTGACCGCACCGGACAGCATTACGGTGATCTTCTCTCCTATCGTTTGATCGGGATTGCGTTTGAACATGAAGATCTTGCTGAATCCGCACCGTGTTCCAAGACCGCGACTGTGCTGGATACGGTAGCCATGGCTCACGCGTTCGCGGACTTCTTTTACCATGTCGTGTTCGTTGATCTTCAAATCCCGGATCGCGTCTTCTTTCGACCGACGTCTAACCCGTTCGGCAACTGCGCCTTCAAGTAGTAGTTGTGCTTCCGGCACAAACAGCGCACATCCTTTGACATTTGGCGCGAGTTCTTGTTGGCTTCATTAATCCGGGATTGGCTTCGCGTTAACCGGCCTGCCAGAACCGTAGAGAAGTGAAGGGCCCGTTGCCGATGCTTACATTAAAGTCATGGCTCGAATCTCTGAAGTTGGAAAAATACCTCGACGTGATGGAAGCCAATTCCATTGATTTAGACGTCATCGGAGAGCTTTCTGAGCAGGATTTCGCAAGCCTTGGCATCGCGCTTGGCGATAGCAAACGACTTCTCAAAGCGATGAGGGCGCTGCCGGAGGAGAGGGAAGACCCCGACGTTGCCGGTTTTCAGGAATCCGCCTCCGCCTTCGAAATCGCGACAGAACGGCCGCGAAGGTCCATCGGCGAGTTGCGTCAGATGACGATCATGTTCGTTGATTTGGTCAACTCGACAGGGCTCGTGCAGGAACTGGGGATCGAGCAGTATCGAGACTCGCTCAAGGCCTTTCAGAACCTCTGTGCCGAAGCGATCAAAGAGAATTTCGGCTATGTCGCTCAATTCGTCGGTGACGGGGTGGTTGCCTACTTCGGTCACCCGGTAGCCAACGAAGATGATGCAGAGCGCGCAGTGCTCACGGCACTTGCAATCATCGAAAAAGTGAGCGTGATCCCTGTTCCCCCGCTAGAAAAACTGTCCGTGCGCATTGGCATAGCGACCGGCGATGTTCTGCTCGAAGATATTATGCACGGCACACAACAGGTCGACAGTTTCGTGCTGGGGGATATCCCCAACCTCGCCGCCCGCCTTCAGGCGCTGGCCGATCCTGGGCAAATTGCCATATCTGGGCGAACGCGGCGGCTTTTGGGGTACAACTTCCGCTGCACTTCGATCGGCAAACACCAACTGAAAGGATTTCCGAGCCCTGTAAGTGTTTGGCTGGTCAAAGAATCTCGAAAGACAGAGCTACGCTTCGAGAAGCGGATACACGGCGCGCTAACCCCCCTGATTGGACGTGAAGGCGAATTCAACTTGCTGCGCAGACGCTGGAACGCCGCCTGCCGTGGCGAAGGACAGGCAATATTTCTCTCTGGCGAGGCGGGGCTCGGAAAGTCGCGTCTAGCAGAGGAAATACAGCAAACGCTCGTTCTCCCCATGGGCCAGAGGCTCAGCTTCCAGTGCTCACCCTACCATGAAAACAGCTCGTTCTTTCCAATAAAGTCACATATCATCAATGCTGTCGGCCTTAAGGAAAACGACACTCTCAAAGAGCGTGAATCCAAACTGAAAACGTTTCTGGAAGAGCGCGGCAACGCCTCAGACGAAGTGACCTCACTGTTTTCCAACCTGCTTTCTTTCGGTGCGCCGGAGCAACGCCCGCCTGTGGCGCCCGAAGAGATTAAAACGCGCACTTTTGAGATCCTGCAAAACTACGTCGAACGCGCCTCGCTCAAAAAACCTGTCTTTATCCTCTTCGAAGACCTGCAATGGATCGATCCCTCTTCCGAAGAGTTGCTCAACAACCTGCTGGAGCGAATCGGCAATCTGCGGGTTATGGTACTGGGCACCTACCGCCCTGAATACACACCAAGGTGGTCGAACCTGCCCAAGGTCACCACATTGTCGTTGCCCAGTTTGGGCACGCGCGAAACAGCGCAGCTACTCGAAGCACTGATGAGCGACGGAATGGCACTGAACGGGCTTATGGAAACCATCATCACCCGCTCGGAAGGCGTACCGCTCTTTGTTGAGGAAATGGTGAGTATGCTGGCCCGCTCCGCGGGTTCAATCCGGCCGGACGGCCATTTGAAACAAGAAACACTATTCCCGTCGAACTTGAAGGACCTGCTCCGGGTCCGGCTCGACCATCTGAGCGTCGCACCGGACACGATTTCAATTTGTGCCGCTCTGGGACAGGGCTTTACGAGTGATCTCGTCGCCGCCGTTGCTGGGCGACCGGTCGATGAAATCCTGTCAGAGCTTCAAAACCTCGCACGCGCACAGACCATGGTGGAGAAATTTGAAGGAGGCGAAAGCAGTTTTTCTTTCCGCCATGCCCTGATCAGCGATGTCGCCTACGAGGCGATCTTACCACAACAGGCAAGGAGTCTGCACCTCCGCATTGCCGAAACCATGGTAGCGCGTTTTGCGAACCTTTGCGCACGTCAGCCCGAAATTCTGGCGCTGCACTACAAAAAGGCGGAACAATTCGACGCAGCGCGGGATCGGTGGCACGAAGCTGCCAAGCTGAGCCTGCGCAACTATGCCAGCAACGAAGCAATTGCCCAGATGAGCGCCGCGATCGAGGCGCACGACAGGCTTGAGCACCACGAAACGTCCGACCAGATCGAGATCAAATTGCGCCAGTCTCTCGCCGTCGCCCTTGAAATGCGCAGCTGGGGCTCGCCCGACATCACAAGAAATCTGGAAAAGCTGATCGCGCTTAACGAGAAAAGTGGCGATCACGAAGTGGCTTTTACCAACCTCCACCAGCTCATAGGTGAACACTTGATCGGTGGCCGCCCCGATGCGGCCTGGCCGTATTGCGAACAAATGACTGACATGCTGGCCGATGACCCCAATGCCGCTTTGCACACCTTAAGCGAACACAATAGCGGCTTGGCTTCGCTGCTTAGGGGCGAATTCGACCAGGCGATTTCTCATCTGGACCGTGCACTTGAACATCGCGCCCAGTGCGACTTGAGCGAAATCAACCGATTCTATCCAGCGGATACGGAAATTGTCGATATGGTGATGCGCTGCTGGGCACGCACTCTGCAGGACCCTGAAGATGACAAGGTGCGCTCGGAACTGGAGCAGGCGATAGCCAAAACCCGCGCCGAACGCAGCGAATTCTCCCGCTGCTACGCGTTGAGCATTATCGCGTCCATTTACTGTACCTACGGTGAGCCCGCACCCTGTCTAGAATTTGCCAAGGAAGCGTACGAAACCAGCAAAAGAAAGAAATTCAAGTATTGGGAACACTGGTCCGCCGTACTTGTGGGATGGGCCGAGACCAGATGTGGCGAAGCAACGAGTGTCAAGACCCTACGGGACGGGCTTGAAAAATATGTGGAGACAGGATCGGGTCAGATCGTTGCCTTCTCGCACAGCCTGCTTGCGGATGCCTTGCTCCATCAGGGCGATCCGGAAGAAGCCGCCGTGGAAATGTCCAAAGCCCGTGAGATTCTTGCGGTCTCCTCCATCAGGTTCCATGAACGGCTGACCGATACAATCGAAAAGAAGATTAAGGCCCATCCCGCCGTTTGACCACGCTGCACCCTGCAACCCGAAATCCCGTTCACAGTCCACATTTTCCCGCAAACCGGTGGAATTCTTAGATTTTTTAAACCGAACGTGCTACGGTTCTGGCATTACTCGAATTTTGTTGTCGGAGTAAATTATGAAAAGACCCAGTTTAAGTATGTTGCTGTTAACTTGCATTGTCGCTCTTTTTTCCGGTTGTTCCTATGTAGTGGAAGACGAGAAGGGATCATCATTCAACACGATCAACCTGCCCGACCAGAAGGTGGTCGCGGGCGGAGTATCTCCTAACAAGAATCTGGAAGACCCGCCCAAGCCAGTGAAAGAGTTCACGGAAGCGGATTTCAAAAGGCTCCTGTCGCAGCTCAGTGAGCCCCCTTGCGATCCCCAGCAGGAGTTTTGTCCTGCCATTAACCGTGCGTCGGTTGTCCGTGACTACGGCGGATTTTCCGGGGTCGCAACCGAGCCGGTTGTAAGGGTTGCGAACAACAGGAACCTGTTCGGCACAAGGACAGTTTCGGTCAAGGGGCAGATATTGGACAAATGTCTGCACGACTCTAGGCTCGCCGGGTATTATTATTCTGGTGGCGCAGATGGTCCGTATGCAAAATCAAGCGGCGACCTTCGTCTCTGTGTCCTGATGCGAACCGCAGTCTCGCGTGCTGGAAGGCTGACGCCAGCAGTTCGTTACCAGTACTTCCACGTCGAGGCCGGGAACGCCAGGGTCGACAAAAAAACTATAGAAGACGCGATAAAAGGTGTATTTCACAAAGCCTTTGATGCGACAGAACTGAAGGTCAGCGCTGCCATGGCGGAGCCGTTCGAATACAAGCTTTATGCCGCGAAACAGGACATCAAAATCGTCAACTATTGGGAAGCGAATTGGGAGCTTGGCAAGGGCCGCGCAAAATGGAAAAAATTCGATCAAAGCACAGTTCCACCCGGAAGTCTGAATCGTATCCCCCTGATCTTTGCGGATAACGGGACCGCCTGTATTGACATGATGTTCCCGGAGGAAACGGGCGTACCAATGACACTAAAACCCAACGCCGCGGCCGGTGTCCACTATTGCCTCGGTCGTTGTTCAAAACCGCCCATCGTGAACACGCGCTGACAGAGCGGTGAGTTTGGCGACCCTGTCGCGCGTTGCGTGTTTCAGCCGGCGCCGTTTTTTCTACTTCGCGAACGTTGCATTTGCCCTTTTAGGCGAGCCGGCATGAACTTCCATGTCGAAGGCTCCACCAGCGATGTCCCGTAGAAAGCTGGATATAACTACGCACGTGAAGGGTCCTGTGCGGGGCTTTTCTCGCTTGGTCGTCCTTCATCTGGCTCTGAAATGCACGCAACGCAGAGGCGTCTGTGAACCCATGCCGGACTTCAAGAAACTGGGAGCCGGTGTAGCAGATCCGCAGGCGATCATTCTGATCGAACGAAAGAACGCGAGTAGGAAGGTCCAGACCTGCTCGCATGTTCTCTTTCAGAATGGGCGTGTGACCCACCTGCTCGCAAACGCACACTGGCTTGCATATGAGGACCGATATCACACCGGGTTGGACATCTGATTATCGTGGTTTCGATTTGGTAAAGGTAGACAATCTGCCTTAGCCGCGCGTGTTGATAGCAGATCGCGGCTATGATGCTGACAAAACACGTAGACAGATGAATAATCGAGTTGTGATGACCCAGATATCGGTACGGAAAAACACAAAGATGCGCGTTGGTGTCGACCGTTCACTCTGCCGTCCGCGAAAACGGGTCGAGCGCTGCTTTAACAGGCTCAAGAACGCTCGACGTGTCGCGATCCGCTACCACAAGGCCGCAGAAAGCTTCCTGGGATATCATAGACATAGAGTCCAACCGACTTTGGCTTCGCCATTTGTCAACATGAACTAGTCGCCAGTTCTCTTGATTAACGGCGTAAGTCGCGATCACCACCGCAGGTCACAAAGTCCAAAGTGCCATTCGCTGCGCTCACATGAGCGCATCTCGGTTTTATCGATGCCTCAATTTTGGCGTGCGAGAAGAATTGACCTATCGCGTCGCATCCAAACCCGGTGGAACGCCCTTGCAATAGCCGCCCGCACAAAACACACCTGCGTTTGGCAGCGACGCCGGCACGGAAATGTCAAAACCATTAACCTTATCCACGAACCAAATGTCGATACAGGCATTCCCTACAATCAGGTATGCAGGGTTGTTGGGCGGCAGCGCCGTGCCGTCAATTTGCATAAGTACAAGCTGAATTCCCGTTCCTCTTGCAATAAACCGCTGCTGATACGAACCACCATTGGGCGGCGGGTTTGAAAAGCCGCCTGATTCTTCGACTTTCAGGCTTTGGCCATTCACATTGAATACCCACCGCACATTAATTGGGATGCCCTCTATGTCGTTCGTAAGTAGATTACGACATAGGACAAACTTGGTGGTTCTTATGTCGAATTGGCCACGACCAAGACCCTCGTTCGCGTCTTGATCAAAAGCGTACTGGACGGCAGTCATGGAACTGCGACCCAAAATAGCCGTTTTGTAGATTTCCCATTTGTTATTTGGATTGCCCAGATCTGGTGGGGCAGGCGGAAGCGCCTTACACTTTTCTGCGCCGATGTCAGAAACTGTTAGCATTTCTATCGCTGCCGCGGCTTGCACTCCACCACCGTTCAGTTCTTCATCTTCAAAATACCCGAGTGAGTCACCAAGGGCTTCCAACCCAGGGTTATCACTTTGTCTCAGAGCATTGATAAAAGCATCTTCGTTCAATGATCTATAACCATCCTCCTCCGAAGCATTTATCGCAAGTGCGGACTCGGAGCTTAGGCCCAACTCGCTTATTTGGTCGGAAAGCTCTTTTAGGTCAAAAAACTTCTTTATGTGGTTACCTTCAGAATCTTTCTCCTCGGACAGATAGCTGTAGAAAACACTTGGCACCGTCACGATTTCGTTGTCCTGACCGCGAACATCCGTCGCAATGGACAATGAAACCAATAAACACATCGGAGTTCCGTAACGAGCCTTGCTAAAAAAGGCCGTGCAAAGACTACTGATCATAAAACTCTCCCTGGAAAACTTAACGACAAAAAAGCAAAGACTTAAAAACAACAGCAATCAGCTAAGTGCGATTGGACGGCAAAACGTTCACGCAATGAGCAAACCGCTGTAGCGGTGTAAGGTTAGCACAATTCAGCATTCGCTGCACTGGATTTGTAGCAGTGCGACGTACAGTTGCCGCTTGGGCATTTTGTTTTCGCCGGAAGCTTCATTCTTAGCAACTAAACCAAGTAAACTGCCAAACACAGCATCAGATATAAAAATAACGGTCATTTATTCGGCAATAGCGCGAATCTCAGCCTCGTCTCGTGCCGTTAGGCCGAGAACTATGATTTTGGGCTAGACCATGCGTGGTGTGTTGAGCTTTCCAAATTGCTTGGTCTCGTGTGCCAAACAAATGCGCATAGCTAGGCCCATAGTGTGCTTCGTCAAGTGATAGAAGCGGTCACATCGCCGACAAGAGCACGATCGCTTTGTAAGCATATAAAAGCGTCCAGCCTCTTTGCTCTAAGAATTGATTGGGTTCAGCGGCATCATAGCCGCCACGCAAGATGCGCGCAAAATGCAGCGTCCGCTGCGGTTTCATTCGCCCCCGTGCCGTTATCGTATCTGACCTGAAAACCCGATCAATTTCGCGTTTCAAATCGTTCCATCCTTTCGGTCTGGAGTTGGGAAGGCTGGCAATGGTGACCCTCCCGGGCCGCCCCTCTTGCAGGCTTTAATTCAGTACAGTCGCTCAGAATCTTCTCGAAGAGACTCCGGACTTTTTTGTATGCCTCTAACTTGGCGTTTCCAGACACTTTTTTTGACTGCCGGTAAAGCTCTACCGCCTCTACGAATAGGTTGTTAACTTCCGTGTCATTGTTTTGTGCTCGCACTTCGAATGCTGAAATGCAAAAAAAAGCAAACGCCAGCAAAACGGTTCAACGCACGTGTTGCGACGATCCGTTGTAATCACCGCCTATACCTGGCATTTCAGTTGCGTTCGGCATCGGTGGTTGCGTCCTCCCGCAAGCAATTGTGTCGAACAAAGCCCCGAACAGACCGCCGCAGGGCGGCTTTGTTCGTTTTGAATCTCAACCAACGCAAATACACCGACAGTTCCTCGACAAGTTTAATCGCATACTTCCGTTCTAACGGGATCAACTTGATCTCCGATAGACAGCTGCGAATGATGGATGTCGTCTCGGCTTCTGTGCATTGAGCATTCAACGCTTCTTTTCAAAGTTAACTTGATGATTGTCGATGACTGAAGGCGGCTTTTGCGACGAAAGTTGTTAAGTATCATTCATTAAACGCTATAGGTCAAAACCAGACAATCTGGTGCGATGTCTGCCTCAGATACAAACGTTTACCGGAACTCCAATCTCAGAATGGCAACATTTCAAACTGCCTATTCGAAGCGGTCTAAGTACGTTTTCGATTTGTCAAATTTTGTGTTGAAGGAACCCTTGTCAAAGGTCTGAGACGGCATCGGCGCAGATGGTAAGCCGGCAAAGACTACGTTTCACACGACCAAGTTACTCGCAGCAAGCCAAAGCGTTACGGAAAAAACAAGAAAACGTAGATGAAGTAACATAAAGCTTGCTGCGAATCGATGAGAGGCTTATTAACCGACCTACCGGTCACTTAATGATGTGAATTCAAATTCGGAGTAATCGACCTATGGACGCCTTTATCTGCGACGCCCAGCGCACCCCGATCGGACGATATGGTGGTGGACTAAGCCAGGTGCGCACAGATGATCTTGCCGCCCTGCCAATCGCTTCGCTTGTCGCGCGTAACCCACAGGTGGATTGGTCCAGTCTGGACGACGTGATTTATGGCGATGCGAACCAAGCCGGTGAAAGCAACCGCAATGTGGCGCGGATGGCGGCATTGCTGGCAGGGCTGCCGGTGGATGTACCGGGAACGACAATCAATCGGCTCTGCGCGTCTGGCATGGATGCGGTGGGCATGGCTGCGCGCGCCATCAAGGCTGGGGATTATGACATGGCGATCGCGGGTGGGGTCGAAAGCATGTCGCGTGCGCCATTTGTGATGCCCAAGGCAACATCCGCCTTTACTCGCGCCAATGCCGTTTACGACACCACGATCGGCTGGCGCTTTGTGAACCCGAAAATGGAAAAGGAATTTGGTATCGACTCGATGCCCGAAACAGCGGATAACGTAGCGGAAGCTTATGGTATCAGTCGCTCCGATCAGGACGCGTTTGCCGAACGCAGCCAGGCCCGCTGGGCCGCGGCGCACCAGACCGGGGTGTTTCAGGAGGAGATCACCCCGGTCACAATCCCACAGCGCAAAGGTGACCCGGTGGTGGTCGACACGGACGAGCATCCGCGACCGGGGACTACAGCAGAGAAACTGTCTGGCCTAAAGGGCATCAACGGGGTGGACAAGACTGTGACCGCTGGAAACGCCTCGGGTGTTAACGACGGCGCGGCAGCGATCCTGATGGCGAATGAATCTGCTGCGGCAAAGAACGATCTGACCCCGATTGCCCGTGTGGTTGGCATGTCCGTTGCTGGAGTGGAGCCGCGCGTGATGGGCATCGGCCCGGTTCCAGCCAGCCGTAAGGTGCTTGCACGGGCTGGGCTCAGCATCGATCAGATGGATGTGATAGAATTAAACGAGGCGTTTGCCTCGCAGGGCCTAGCCACGCTGCGCGAACTCGGGGTGCCTGATGATGCGCCGCATGTGAACCCAAATGGCGGGGCAATCGCCATTGGCCACCCGCTTGGAATGAGCGGTGCGCGGCTAGTGATGACTGCTGCCTATCAACTGCGCCGCACCGGAGGCCGCTACGCGCTCTGTACCATGTGTGTCGGGGTAGGGCAGGGTGCCGCACTTATTCTTGAACGTGTGTAAGGGAGGAGACCTCACATGTACGCTCAGATGATTAAAACAGCCGGATCCGGCGTGAAATCCCGCGAGGAGATGACCGAGCAGGAGCGCGCGTTTCAGGACAAGATCGATGCCGATATCAAGATCGAGCCCAAGGATTGGATGCCCGACGACTATCGCGCGACACTGATCCGTCAAATTGGCCAGCACGCACATTCTGAAATCGTAGGCCAGCTGCCCGAAGGAAACTGGATCACCCGAGCGCCAACGCTGGAGCGCAAGGCGATCCTGCTGGCCAAGGTGCAGGATGAGGCCGGGCATGGGCTGTATCTTTATTGCGCGGCAGAAACGCTGGGTGTCAGCCGGGATGAGATCACCGAGATGCTGCTGGACGGGCGCATGAAGTATTCGTCGATCTTCAACTACCCGACACTGAACTGGGCCGATATAGGCGCGGTCGGATGGCTGGTCGATGGCGCTGCGATCATGAACCAGGTTCCGCTGCAGCGGACATCCTTCGGACCATACTCGCGCGCAATGATCCGCATCTGCAAAGAAGAGAGCTTTCACCAGCGCCAGGGCTATGATGCGATCCGCAAGATGGCAGAGGGTACGCCAGAACAGCGTAAGATGGCGCAGGATGCAATAAATCGACTGTGGTACCCGTCGCTGATGATGTTCGGGCCGTCGGACAAGGAAAGCGTGCATTCGGCGCAATCCATGGCGTGGAAGATCAAGATCAACGCCAATGACGAGCTGCGCCAGAAATTCGTGGATCAGACCGTGCCTCAGGCCGAATATCTGGGTCTGAGTATCCCTGACCCGGACCTGAAATGGAACGAAGAACGGGGCCATTATGATTACACCGACCCGGACTGGTCCGAGTTTTTCGATGTGATCAAGGGCAACGGCCCCTGCAATGTCGACCGGCTGGCCGCGCGTAACAAGGCGTGGGACGACGGTAAATGGGTTCGCGACGGGCTGCTGGCTCATGCCCGCAAGAAACGCGCCGCAAATCTGGCTGCAGAATAAGACTGCCCTGAGGAGGATACCAAATGAACAACGAATGGCCCCTGTGGGAAATTTTCATCCGCGGACAACATGGCATGAGCCACCGCCATGTTGGATCGTTACACGCCCCGGACGCGGAAATGGCGATCAAGAACGCGCGCGATGTCTATACGCGCCGCAACGAAGGCGTTTCGATCTGGGTGGTTGAGGCCAACAACATCTCGGCCTCATCGCCCAGCGACAAAGGTCCGCTGTACGAGCCCAGCGAAAGTAAAGTGTACCGCCATCCAACCTTCTTCGATATTCCCGAAGAAGTGGGGGCGATGTAATGAGTGTTCCGGTTTCCAATGACGCTTTGCTGCAGTTTCTGCTGCGGATGGGGGACAATACCCTGATCCTCGGCCATCGCGTCAGCGAATGGTGCGGCCATGCGCCTGTGCTGGAGGAAGACATCGCGCTGGCCAATACCGCGCTGGACCTGATCGGACAGACTCAGATGTGGCTGGGTCTTGCGGGTGAGATCGACGGCGGCAAATCCGCCGATGATCTGGCCTTTCTGCGCGACGCCTGGGATTTCCGCAATGTGCTGCTGGTCGAAGTGCCGAACGGCGACTTCGGCCGCACGCTGATGCGTCAGTTCCTGTTTGATGCTTGGCATTCGATCATGCTGGGGCATCTGATGAAATCCTCTGACGAACGTGTTGCGGCGATCGCCGCCAAGGCCAGCAAAGAAGTTAGCTATCACCTCGAACGTTCGGGCGATACGGTTGTGGGCCTCGGCGACGGGACCGAGGAAAGTCATGCCCGCATGCAAGAGGCGCTGGACTATCTCTGGCCATATGTCGGCGAGATGTTTGCCAGTGACGATGTTGATGCAGAAATGGTTGCGGCGAGGATTGCCCCGAACCCGGCAGATCTGCGCGCAGAATATGACGCTCTGATCGAGCGTGTGCTGTCCGAGGCGACACTAACCATTCCCGAAAGCCGCTTTGCCCATAAGGGCGGGCGCGACGGTCGCATGCATACCGAGCATCTGGGCCATCTTCTGACACAGATGCAGTGGTTGCAGCGCGCCTATCCCGGCGCGAAGTGGTAAGGATCAATGCGGGCTTCAACGGATCAGGTGTGGGAATGGCTGGACGCTGTACCAGACCCTGAGATTCCGGTGATCTCGGTCGTCGATCTGGGAATTGTACGCGATGTGCGATGGGATGATGACACTCTGACGGTTACCGTCACGCCGACCTATTCAGGCTGCCCGGCGACCTCGGTCATCAGCATGGATATCGAAACTGCACTGCGTGATCATGGAATCGACGATCTGCGGATCGAGACAAGTATCGCACCGGCTTGGACCACCGATTGGCTCAGCGACAAGGGCCGTGCTCGGCTCGAGGATTACGGCATCGCCCCGCCGCAGCCTGCAGGTGGACCTGGACGCTGCCCACATTGCGGTAGCAAGGCGGTTGAAAAGGTCAGCCAGTTTGGCTCGACCCCTTGCAAGGCCCATTGGCGCTGCACCGACTGCCTGGAACCTTTTGACTATTTCAAGTGCATCTGAGGGAGGATCACCGGATGGCACGCTTTCATGATCTGGAAGTTACCGATGTTCACAAAACCATCCGCGATGCGGTGGTCGTGACGTTGAAACCTGTAAACGGTTCAGCCGATGAATTCGACTTTACCCAAGGCCAGTACCTGACCTTCCGCCGCGATTTCGACGGAGAAGAACTGCGCCGGTCCTATTCGATCTGCGCTGGTAAGGATGAGGGCATTCTGCAGGTGGGGATCAAGCGCGTGGATGGCGGCGCATTCTCGACCTGGGCCAACTCCGATCTAAAGGTGGGCGATACGGTGCAGGCGATGCCGCCGATGGGCAGCTTTTACACCGCAATCGTTCCCTCCGCCGAAAAGCATTATCTGGGCTTTGCGGGTGGGTCGGGCATCACGCCGGTTCTCTCGATCCTGAAGACGACGCTTGCCCGAGAACCACATTCGCGGTTCACATTGGTATATGCCAACAAGGGCGTGAACACGATCATGTTCCGAGAGGAGCTTGAGGACCTCAAGAACCTCTATATGGGGCGTCTGAACGTGATCCATATTCTGGAAACAGACGCGCAGGAAATCGAGCTTTTTACAGGTCTGGTCACGCAAGACAAATGTGCCGAACTTTTTGAACACTGGATCGATATTCAGAACGTCGACACGGCTTTTATCTGCGGCCCCGAGCCGATGATGCTGGGCATTGCCTCAGCCCTGCGGGCGCATGGGCTGAACGACGGGCAGATCAAGTTTGAACTCTTCGCCAGCGCTCAACCCGGTCGGGTCAAGCGCAAAGTGAGCGGGGCGGACACGGCGTCTCAGGACAACCAGACCAAAACATCAATCACCATGGACGGGGCAACGCAAACGATCACCATGCCGAAGGATCAATCGATTCTCGATGCCGCGTTGGAGAATGCGATGGACGCGCCTTATGCCTGTAAGGCCGGGGTCTGTTCAACCTGCCGCTGCCGAGTGCTTGAAGGCGAGGTCGAGATGGTCGCCAATCACGCATTGGAAGACTACGAAGTCGAGAAAGGATACGTCCTGAGCTGTCAGGCCTATCCGATGACCGACACCGTTGTCGTGGACTACGATCAGTAGACGGAGGGAATGATGGCTGAAGACATGACAATCGAGAGCTATTTGGCAGCGGGTGGTGTCCTGAGTAATCCAACCAACGTGCCTCCGCGCTATCGTGCAGAGCTCATGAAACTGATGGCGACCTTCGTGGACAGCGAACTGGCCGGCGCAGCGGGCTTTGCCAACATCATAAATCTGGGCCCGGGCATCAAGGAACGCATCGCGGCGGCCAAGATTGTGCTGGAAAAGTCCGACAACGCAGATCGTGTCCTGAAAATCATGGGCGAGTTCGGAGCCAACACTGACCGCTATGCAAATCACCATCCCTGGACCACACGTCTGGATCGTGATGCGGATATCGGGGCTACGCGGTCCGAACACGACATGCGCCTTGCTGTATTCAACTATCCGATCGAAGGATGGGAAGATGCCGTGGTTATGAACCTGCTGATGAGCCTGGCGGTTGACGTCCAACTGGCTCAGTTTTCGCAGATATCCTATCAGCCTCTGGCCGAGGCCTTCCGCGAGATTTCCCCGATCGAGGCGCGCCATGGGGAGCTTGCGCTTGAGGGTGCGGGCAAGCTGATCGAACAGGGAAAGGCTGCAGAAATGCAAGCGTCGGTCGACTATTGGTGGCCCCGGGTCGCGGCAAGTTTTGGGGCGGGCACAGCCGAGAAAACCGAAACGCTCCGCAAGCTGGGGCTGCGGCAATTAACCGGGATTGAGATGAAAGATCAGTGGACAGTAAAAGCGACCGAACAGGTCGAAAAGCTGGGACTTGAAGTACCTTAGCTTTCAAGGTTGGCGTTTACGGCTCAACAACCCATACTTCACGGCCAATCCGCGAAGCGTGCGACGCTTTCGCCGATCTTTCTTCAATGACTGCTGGGCTTTAGCACCACATTTCCGATTGAACTCAAAAACGTCAATCACCCGCTCGGCGCAGCCACAGGCTTCGCCCAGACCTACTTTGGCGAAATAGAATTTATCGAAACGATCAGGGCGTTGCATGGGTAACCTCCGCCCTTATTGAACCTCATCCTGACCGAAGAGCCAAATCAACTCTGTGCCAACAAGGGTTCAAAGGCCATCAACACCTGATAATGTCAGATTGCTTACCAACGCGGCGTAATCGCTGCGCGCGTCGGCATCCGCCCCGGCATTCCACATGTAGAACCAGTTCAACATTCCGAAAACGGACATGGTCGTGGCCCGAAGCTTGGCCGCATCATCCTTGAAAGTTGCAGGCGAGATGCTGGCGATGATGTCACTGACGAACACCACCAGATCCCTCTGATAGCTACGCAGCAGATTCTGCTGCTCTTCGGGCAATGCGGACATGCCGCTGGTTTGCACGCGATGCTCATCATCCACGCCTTGATAGGCCAGTAGGATTTCCCGCACCACCCGTTTCAAGCGATCCGCGGGTTCCATCCCATCAAGGTCCAAGCCGCAAACCTGGTCACGCAATTGCAGCAGGTAACTGTCGAGAATGTCGAACAGAATGGCGTCCTTGCTGTCGTAGTAGTGATAGATATTGGCTTTGGATATCCCGCACTCCCGCGCCAGCTGAGACATTGACGCCCGATCAAATCCTTCCTGCGCGAAGACGCGGGCGGCGCATTTTAGGATGCGAGTTCGTTTATGGTCGTGGTCTTTTGCTATCGTGCGCGCCAAATCCTGACCCTCCGTCTGTCGCTTAACTGTCCCGATTGTCAATCACACGCCGGGCCTTGCCCTGTGAGCGTTCGACCTCGCCCGGCTCGCCTATATCGATCTCGGTCGAGATGCCAACCACCTCTTTAATCCGGCGAGATAGCATCCGAGCAGCGGCGGTTTTGCTCAGCTCATCGGCTGCATCTGGCGTTGCTTCGACATGCACGCGCATCGCGTCCATCCGGCCAGCTTTATAAAGTTCGATCTGGTAGTAGGGCGCCAGACCGCCGGTTGCCAGAACCTGCTCCTCGATCTGACTGGGGAAGACGTTGACACCTCGCAGAATGATCATGTCATCCGAGCGGCCCGTGATCTTTTCCATCCGACGCATCGACCGCGCCGTGCCGGGCAAAAGCCGCGTCAGGTCACGGGTGCGATAGCGGATCATCGGAAGACCTTCTTTGGTCAGCGTGGTAAAGACCAGTTCACCAATCTCACCATCAGGCATAACCTCGCCGGTCTGCGGGTCGATGATTTCGGGGTAGAAGTGGTCTTCCCAGATCACGGGCCCGTCTTTGGTTTCGACGCACTCATTGGCGACGCCCGGTCCCATGATCTCGGACAGGCCGTAGATATCGACGGCATGCATATCGAATGCTTGTTCAACCTCGGAGCGCATCGAATCCGTCCATGGTTCAGCGCCAAAGACGCCGACAGCCAAGGAACTTTCGCGCGGATCGAGTCCAATCTTGTGATACTGCTCAAGAATGTTCAGCATATATGATGGTGTTACCATAATCCCGTCTGGTTTGAAGTCAGTGATCAGGTCGACCTGCTTGCCGGTCTGCCCACCGCTCATCGGGACGACCGTGGCCCCCAGACGTTCGATTCCATAATGCGCGCCCAGACCGCCGGTGAACAGGCCATAGCCATAGGCGTTGTGCACCATGTCGCCCCGGCGCAAACCGCTGGCACGCAATGACCGCGCCACCAGATCCGCCCAGTTGTCTATGTCGCCTTGCGTATACCCCACGACGGTTGGCTTACCCGTGGTTCCCGACGAGGCATGAACACGAATGATCTGCTCACGCGGGACTGCAAACAGACCAAAGGGATAGTTTTCCCTCAGATCGTTTTTGTAGGTAAACGGAAACCGTGCCAGATCACTGAGGGACTGAAGGTCGTCAGGATGCACACCGGCCTCATCAAACCGCTGCCGGTACATAGGCACGTTGTCATAAGCATGGCGCAGCGACCATTTCAGCCGATCCAACTGTAGGTTGCGGATTTCATCAATCGAGGCGATCTCGATCGGATCAAGATCCGCCTTGTTCGGAGTAAGATCCTTCATGCCATCCCCCTCATCTCAGGTCTCGTCAAACACCGGGCCTTTGACCGCGCGGGAAAAGCCCCGAAATTCTGCGATCTTTTGTCCGGCTTGGTTGGTTATGGATACGTCATAGATGCCGCTGCGCCCTGTCAGGCTCAGTTCCGTTGCGCGGGCCGTCAGCAGATCACCGGATCGCGCGGGCGCGACGTAGCTGATCACATTGTGCTGGGCGACCGTGGACTGGTTGCGACTATTGCAGGCAAAGGCAAAGGCACTGTCGGCCAACATGAATGTCACGCCGCCATGGCAGATCCCGTGCCCGTTGCAGTGATGGTCAGCCACCTGCAACGCCAGCGTCGCAGCGCCTTCATCCATCTCGACCAGTTCCATGCCTGCCCATTTCGAGGCATTGTCCCGCCCCCACATGGCAGCAGCGGCTTTCTGTGCGCGTTCCTTCGGCGTCATCTCATTCTCCCCGAAATACTGGCGCGCGCTTTTCCAGAAACGCAGTAACGCCCTCGGCATAGTCGACGCTTTCGCCGCAGGTTTTCATTGCGTCCGCCTCAATCTCGAGATGATCGGTCAGGGTATTCGTGGCAGCCGCCTGTATCGTCTGTTTCGTCAGGCCAAGTCCCAGCGTTGGACCATTGGCGAACTGTTCCGTTAGCGCGCGCGCCTCGGTCATTAGTTCAGCGTCTGGAATTGCTTTCCAGATCAGCCCCCAATCCGCAGCCTGCTTTGCTGGCAGGGGTTGCCCAGTCAGGGCCAGCCCTTTGGCTCGGGCTTCACCCAGCAAACGTGGCAGATGCCAACTGCCGCCGGTATCAGGTATCAGGCCCACTTTGGAAAATGATTGGATAAACTTGGCAGAGTCAGCGGCAAGTACCACATCACAAGCCAGGGCGAGATTCGCACCCGCCCCGGCGGCAACGCCATTGACGGCGCAGACAACAGGTAATTCCAAAGACCTGATCAGGCGGACCAAAGGCGCGTAGAAGGTGCGAACCGTATAGCCCAAATCCGGCGGACCCTTCATCGTGGCAGGGTTTCGATCGCCCAAATCCTGCCCTGCGCAGAACCCGCGCCCCGCGCCGGTTAACAGCACCGCTCGGGTACCACCGTCACGCGCGGCCTCAAGTGCAGCGCGCAGGGCATAGTGCATCTCATCCGTGAAACTGTTCAGGCGATCAGGGCGATTGAGTGTAATTTCAACCCATTGACCCATATTCTGCGAAATAATCGTGTCGGACATGCCCGGTTCGCTTTTCATAAGTTACAACAAACTTCTTGCATAAACCGAACGGTTGGTCAATAAATTCTATAGCCGTTTGTGACTCGGCGATCGGAAATGCACTTTGGCCAGCGGGCGGAACAGCATTTCTCGTCGTTGATAGTTACAAAACGTACCATTAACACATTCACGACTTGCGATTTTGAGGAGGAGACCCGGTCATGAAATTCACCAAGCTCACCACATTGTTGGCGTCTGCAACCTTGGCGGTGTCCGGCACCATTGCTTTTGCGGCTGACTACACCCTGACAATTTCCAGCTGGGCCCCACCCACCCACGGCATCAACGCAAAGATGTGGCCCAAATTCGTCGAAATGGTAGAGGAGGCCACTGACGGGCAGGTCACCGCAGAGCTTAAGCTGGGTATCGCTCCACCGCCTGCGCAGATGGACCTGATTATGGATGGCGCGGCCGATGCCTCGATTATCTTTCACGGCTATCAACCGGGACGCTTCGTCACCACCAAGCTGATCGAACTGCCTGGTTACGAAGGCTCGGCCGAGGACGCTTCGGTTGCCTACTGGCGCGCCTACGACAAGTACTTGAAAGCTGCTGACGAGCATCGTGGTGTCAAAGTCATCGCCTTGCACACGCATGGACCCGCGCAGCTGCATTCCAGCGCGCCAGTAACCACTCTGGATGAGGTTTCGGGCCTAAAAGTACGTATCCCGGGTGGCGTTGGCGGAGACGTTGGTGCGGCGCTTGGCGCGACCGGCATTCAGGTGCCCGCTCCGAAAGTCTATGAAACACTGGCATCGAAAGCCGCCGACGGCGTGGTCATGCCACTGGAATCGCGCAAGGGTTTCAAGCTGACCGAGGTTGCGCAGAACGTCTATGAGATGCCCGGTGGCCTCTATCGTGGTTCGTTTGCATTCATCATGAACGAAGACACCTTCGCAGATCTGCCACCCGAGCTGCAGACGGCGCTGGAAGAAAACGTATTCGGTGAACCGCTGAGCCGTGAGATCGGTAAAATCTGGGATGAGATCGACGCCACTGGACGTGAGGCAACCGAGGCGGCAGAAGGCAATGCCATCAACGCTGCCACAGATGCGGATATGGAGAAGTTCTCGGCCATCGCCGAAGACATCCGCGGTAAGGTCATCGCCGAGGTTGACGCAACAGGAGTCGACGCACAGGCCGCATATGACATGATCAAATCGGAAATGTCCTCGAACTGATCCGACTGCAGGGCGGCTCTTGCGCCGCCCTGACTTACCCTGCGCGAGTTTCCCATGACCCCTATTATTCAGCTTGTGCGCCGTGCCAGCGCCCTTCCCGTGATCGTGGCCTGCATTGCACTGTTTATCCTGATGGTAATGACCTTTTGCGACGTGATCCTGCGTTCGGTCTTCAATGCGCCCATTGAGGCCGCCACCGAGCTGACGCGCATTCTGATGGCAATTCTGGTGTTTTCTGTCCTCCCGATCGTCTCCACCACCAATGGCCATATCGCGGTCGATCTGACAGACGGGTTCTTCCACCGTCTGCATCTGTCGCGTGCGCGGGACGTTGTGATCTATGTGGTCAGCGGCATCATGCTGTTCTGGCCGGTCCAGCGCGTTTGGGTCCTGGCCGAGCGAGCGCGGGATTATGGGGATGTAACCGAATATCTTTCAATCCCCACCTACCTGATCGGCTGGTTCATTACCCTGTCTGTTGCCATCACTGCACTGGTGATGATCGCCACTGGGCTGCTAAAGGCCTTCGCCCCAAATACACTGTCGGAGCCTATGTAATGACCGCAGCGCTAATCGGATTTGCGATTGTATTGATCTTGGTGCTGGTGCGCCTTCCTATCGTCTTTGCCATGGGTCTGGTCGGCACATTGGGATTTGCCTATGAGCGTGGCGGCTCAATCTTTGATGAGCGCGGGATGAAGGCTGCCATGTCCATGGTGGGCCGACAGATCACCGACACTGCGCAGGACTATGGTCTGTCGGTTGTGCCGCTGTTCATCCTGATGGGCCTGTTCGTGAACAAGGGCGGCATGGCGCGCGAGCTTTATGCGGTGTCCAACGCCTTTCTTGGCCACATGCGCGGTGGTATTGCCATGGCAACGGTTGCGGCCTGTGGCGGATTTTCGGCTATCTGCGGATCGTCGCTGGCAACCGCCGCCACGATGTCAAAGGTCGCGATGCCGCAGATGCGGCGTTACGGCTATTCCGATGAACTCTCGACCGCCTCGATTGCCGCCGGTGGTACATTGGGCATTCTGATCCCACCATCGGTCATTCTGGTCATCTACGGGTTGCTGACCGAGACCTCGATCGGGAAACTGTTCATGGCGGGCATCATCCCCGGCATCCTCGGCATTCTGTTCTACCTCTTCGCCGTGCGCTGGACCGTCTGGCGCGACCCCGAGGCCGGCCCAGCCGGAGAGCGTGCCACATGGTCCGAACGCATCCGTGCGCTGGGCTCGGTTTGGGCGGTGCTGCTGCTGTTCTTTCTAGTCATTGGTGGGCTGTATGGAGCCTTCGATTTCGAGCCATTGAACTTGACCTTCTCCCCCACCGAGGCCGCGGGCATGGGCGCCGCCGGGGCCTTCTTGATTGCGCTCTTTCGCGGAGGGTTGACTGTAGGCTCAACTTTCGAGGTCCTGAAAGAGACCTGCTTTACCGCGTCTGCCTTGTTCGCGGTGTTGATTGGTGCGCAAATATTCTCGAATTTCATCAATCTGGCCGGTTTGCCCGAAGCCCTGATCGCGATGGTGACCGCCTATGATGTGGCTCCGTTTGTCGTGATCCTGATGATCCTTGGTATCTACATCATTCTGGGTTGCGTCTTCGAATCCCTCTCGATGCTGTTGCTGACGGTTCCGATCTTCTTCCCGTTGGTCACGTCTCTGGGCTATGACCCAATCTGGTTTGGCATCGTCGTCGTGGTTGTCACCGAAATCTCGCTGATCACTCCACCCGTGGGCCTGAACGTCTTCATTCTGAAAGGCGTGGTGGGCGACGTCTCAACCGGCACCATATTTCGCGGCGTCACTCCGTTCTGGATCGCCGATATCTTCCGCCTCGCGCTGATCGTGCTGGTGCCCATCGTGGTGCTGTATCTGCCGCAGCAAATGGGCGCTTTGGGACACTAGTCCCACCGCATCAAATAGGAGATCACCATGTCCCTGCATCAGATTTCCAGCTTCGCCGCTGGTACTTGGGTCGCGCCTGGAGAAGGCGCACGCACCATCGCATCCGCCATCACCGGCGCACCGTTTGCCAGCGCTGGCAATGCCGCGCTCGACGTACAGGCGATGCTTGACTATGCGCGCAATACCGGTGGCCCCACGCTGCGCAAGTTAACGTTCCATGATCGTGCCCGGATGCTCAAGGCGCTGGCGCAAGAGCTTTCGGCGCATAAACAAGTCCTTTACGACCTGAGTTTCGAAACCGGAGCTACGCAGAAGGACCACCTGATCGATATCGATGGTGGCATCGGCACGATGTTTGTCTTTGCCTCAAAAGGCCGGCGCGAGATGCCGGATGCGCAGGTTTATCTGGACGGCGAAATCGAGCAGTTGTCACGCAATGGCACCTTTTTAGGGCAGCATATCTGCACGCCCCTGCAAGGGGTCGCGGTTCATATCAACGCCTTCAACTTCCCGGTCTGGGGGATGCTGGAAAAGCTGGCCCCGACGCTGCTGGCTGGCGTGCCTGCAATCGTCAAGCCGGCTACCAACAGTTGCTACGTCACCGAACTGGCAGTGCGGATCATGCTGGATAGCGGCATCCTGCCTGCCGGTGCGCTACAGCTGGTCTCAGGCGGGTTGGGCGACATGCTCGATCACTTGGATTGTCAGGATGTGGTCAGCTTCACAGGCTCGGCGAACACCGCGTTGAAGCTGCGGCAGACGCCTGCGATCTTGCAGAACTCGGTCCGGTTTGTGGCCGAGCAGGACAGCTTGAACGCTTCCATCCTCGGGCCCGATGCCACGCCTGGCACGCCCGAATTTGACCTGTTCGTCAAGGAAGTCTCGCGCGAGATGACCACAAAGGCGGGCCAGAAATGCACTGCGATCCGACGCATCATCGCGCCCCAGCTGCAGGTCGACGCCATAATTGCCGCGCTGTCTGACCGATTGGCAAATATCACCATCGGCGACCCCCGTTCCGACACCACTCACATGGGCGCGCTGGTGTCGAACGGGCAGAAAGCCGACGTTCTGGAAAAGGCAGCTCTGATCGGGCAAGAGGCTGAACGGGTTTATGGCAACCCCGACGCGTTCGACCTGCACGGCCCTGAAACCGGCGCATTCGTTCCCCCGATGCTGTTTTACTGTGCTGACCCCGACAAAGCGCAGCGCGTGCACGATACCGAGGCCTTCGGCCCAGTTTCGACCCTCATGGGCTACCGCGATCTGGATCATGCGGTGGCACTTGCCAATCGCGGGCAGGGGTCTCTGGTCACGTCGCTGATCACTCACGACACAAAGGTCGCGCACAACGTAGTGATGGGGGCCGCAGCCTATAACGGGCGGATTTACATCAACGACCGCGACTCGATGGCTGAATCGACCGGCCACGGATCTCCGTTGCCCCATATGGTGCATGGAGGGCCGGGCCGTGCGGGCGGTGGTGAGGAAATGGGCGGCGTGCGCGGTGTGAAACACTATATGCAGCGCACGGCCATTCAGGGCTCCCCGCGCATACTCAGTGGTATCAGCACCAAATGGGTGCCAGGAGCGCCCGAAATCCAAGGTCCGGCCCATCCCTTCACCCGTAAATTTGGTGAGTTGCAGGTCGGCGAGACGCTGCACACAGCCCCGCGCACTGTCACGCTGGAGGATATCGAACACTTCGCCAATTTCACCGGCGATACCTTTTATGCGCATATGGACGAGGACGCGGCGGCGCGAAATCCGTTCTTCCCCGGTCGTGTGGCGCATGGTTATCTGTTGCTCAGTTTTGCTGCGGGCCTATTTGTTGAACCGAACGAGGGGCCGGTGCTGGCCAATACCGGGCTGGACGGGCTGCGGTTCATGAAGCCCGTTGTTGCTGGCGACAGCATCAAGGTGCGCCTGACGGTAAAGCAGAAAACCCCACGCAATGACGATTATGGCGAGGTTCGCTGGCACGTGTCCCTGACCAATCAAGATGACGAACCGGTCGCAGAATACGAGCTTCTGACCATGAACGCCCGCTGACCCGCTGTACTACCTGTTTTTCTTATTGGGCCTAATGGGTTAAACTGGGTCCATGACCGAAAAGACCTCGTGGTTCGAAATGGCTGTGGCCGAACTGGCGGACCCGCAAGACCAGCGGGTCTGGTCGATTATCGTCTCGCTGTTTGGTGACATGGCACAAGAGCCCGGCGCGCAAATCTCGGGCGGTGTTCTGACCCGGATAATTGAGCCGATGGGCATCAAACCCGAAGCGATCCGCGTCGCTCTGCACCGGCTGCGCAAGGACGGCTGGATTGAAAGTAACCGGATTGGACGCGTCTCGCGCCATGTCCTCTCGGAATTCGGCCGGACGCAATCCGCCGCCGTCACGCCGCGCATATATGCGCGCGGTCCTTCGCCCATTGAAAATTGGCATCTTCTGATCGCCGAAGACGGGTCGGGCACTCAGGTGCTTGAGGACGTGATGCTCAGCGATGACTACATCCCCATTGGGCGCAACGTAGCGATGGGTGCGGGTCCCGTTCCAGATCAGTCGGACGGTTTGCTGGCCTTGGACATCTCTCCGCACGCAGCCCCCAAGTGGGTGCAGGATCGGTTGTGTCCACCCGAATTGCGCGCCTCTTGCAAGGCTCTTCTGGGCGCGGTCGAACGCGCCGCGAAGTCCCGTCCCGAAGGCTGGGCGCCTACACCCTTGCAGAGCGCAACACTGCGCACCCTGCTGGTGCATCGGTGGCGGCGCGTCGTGCTACGCCAGCCGGACTTACCTTTGGCTTTTTATCCTGTGGATTGGGCTGGTCCGGCTTGTCGCGATAGCGTGTTCGGGCTGCTTGATCTGCTGCCACGCCCCTCGGCTGACGTACTGAGCGGTAGTAGTTGACCGCTGAGCGGTCTGTTCAACCATATTATCAGTGCGGCGCACATACCGGGTGCTGGGAGCTTTTCTGACCAAGTCATACCAATTTACACACCAATAATTAGGTTGCGGTTATCTGCCTGCCAATTCAGCCGTTCAGAAAACGCATGGTGCAATCGGGCCCCGGGCAATACCATCGCCTGAGCAAACCTACCGGAGATCCGTGATGTCGATTTTGCTAACGATTGTCTTGTTTCTGATGTCCCTTTTGCTGGGGATGCACACCTGGACTCGTCGCCTAACGCGGCAGGGCACCGAAGTGGTGCCGCAACTGGGGCGGATCGTGCCCGTTCACGGTGGCAGCATTCACTATGTCGAAAAAGGCGACCCTTCCAACCCGACAATTGTCATGATCCATGGCCTATCAGGCCAATTGCAGCATTTTACTTATGCGTTGGTGGATGATCTTGCTCAGGATTATCACGTTCTCGCGGTTGACCGTCCGGGCTGTGGCTATTCCACGCGCGATGCTGCCCAGTTGGCGGAATTGCCCGAACAAGCCCGCATGATCCACGAGTTTCTGGAAATAAAGAACGTCGATCAAGCCACACTGGTCGGTCATTCTCTAGGTGGCGCCGTGTCTCTTGCGATGGCACTGGATTATCCCGACAATACGGCGGCGTTGGCGCTTCTGGCCCCCTTGACGCAACAAATGCCGGAACCGCCCGCCGTTTTCAAACCACTTGAAATCCGTACCGAGTGGCTGCGCAACCTTATTGGCAATACAATCGCCGTCCCGATGGCCCGAAAAACCGCACCCCTCGTCCTGAAAGACGTCTTCGCACCCGAGCCCGCGCCCTCAGACTTCCTGAACCGTGCTGGGGGTGCCCTTGGTCTTCGCCCCTCGGCCTTTATCACCGCTTCACAGGATGTTGTTGGGGTAGAGGCCAGCATGGGTGCCCTGACTTCACGCTATAACGACCTGCGCGTGCCCGGAGGCATCCTGTTCGGCACAGAGGACCCGATCCTGTCCGCCGAGCTACACGGTGCTACAATGACGAAATTCGGCCTGACCTTTGAGGTCCTGGAACACCGGGGTCACATGATACTCATCACAGAACCCGAAGTCTGCGCGCGTTTCATCCGCCAGATCGCCGAGAATTCCCGCACCCGGCTGGCAGAGCAGGACGCGCATTGAATAACGCAATAAAGAATCTCGGCAGGCACGCTTTTCCCTCTTGACCCTCCCCGGCCCCTCGCTTAAATCGCCTCTCACTCGTGGCGGAGTAGCTCAGTTGGTTAGAGCAGCGGAATCATAATCCGCGTGTCGGGGGTTCAAGTCCCTCCTCCGCTACCAAATCACCAACATAACACATTGAAAAAACTGTAAAAAATATTTTTCTTGTGTTTCTACCATCACCCTTACCACTATTTGTCCGATATTCAGCAGCATTTGATCAGTGGAGCTCGAGATTCTCATCTGGCTAGTAAGATTCGAAAACCGCTATAGGACTTCTCCAGAGAGTGGCGGTCGCTAGCTGTCCAGCTTAAACTATATGCCCCTACCCGATTAGAGGTTTTCTGGATACGACCGATGGAACTCAGCTACGCCGAAAAGTCACAAATAACTATGTTCGACTAATCCGCTTTGTCCAAAACCCATCTTCCGTTTGGCTTCCATATTGCATTGGTGTTTTGCAGAGCACTTGATAGCTGTTGACGATCGCAACTCCTTTTCATTTTCTCGGATACCCTTATCCTCAAAAGGTCGAAACTGCACCCGCCTTCGGCCTCCTCTACAGCCTCCTCCAATGTCTCTTTCAATGCCGCCGGAAGTGATGTCCTTCTATCGTCGTTCCAATGCGAAAGATAGACATTCCGCCCACTGCTTACTCGAAGCTCCGAGGAAAGTGAGAGCAAGCTAAACAAAGCCTCCGGATCCATCGTGGGGAGCCCGGGTAGGTATTTATCAATTTCAGATATGTGTATTCCATGATTCAAGGAATTAAGAGTATTGCAGGCATAACTAGCTAACCGCGGTTGGTCGTTTCTCTTGTCTGACGTCAGCGCCCATGGGACAGTTTAGGTCGATTTGATAAGAGAGGGTTTCTGGCTCATCGTAACCGCCAAGGAGT
>NZ_JBQFRX010000013.1:0-19060 GCF_056537605.1 Ruegeria sp. C5
TCTGATCTTTCCATTGTCTATCAAACCGCCGACCTGATTCAGGATTTCGCTTTGACGGTTCATATCTTCAGTCCCAAAAAGCGACCGAGTGCCTTATGAGTTCTTCTGAGCTTAAGCAGAGTACATCTGTACGGACCGCCGAGAAGCGGCTCAGAAGAAAATCGCAAGCCCGGTCATTGAGACAACCAAGAAAAGTAGGGTCATGATTCCACCCGAGCGAACAAAACCGACCACCCGATAACCCGCTGGCCCCATGATCAACGCGTTCACCTTATGTGTTGGGATCAAAAAAGAGTTGGACGTCGAAATTGCCACAGTGCGAGCAAATACAGCCGTGTTGACGCGACGGGTTGCAGCCAAAGCTCAGGTTCAACCACATAGAGTGGCAGAACTGACCCAAACTCAGACGCTTGCGCTGTTGCTGGATGATCATTTACCCGTAAATCCCGTTTGAATTAAACGACTTGCACGATACCTCTGTTTTCATGCGTTGTAGGTATGGTCAAAAAAAAGAAGCTTTGTTCCAGTCTTCTCCGCATTTCGCTGTTGATGTCGCTTTTTGCACCGAAGCCATTAGCTTTCGGCACTTGAATGTTGGAGGTTTCCTCGAACCCACCGATAAGCGCCCGGAAAGGAGTAACCGAGGGGTTGTTCTTAGAATGCGCGACGGATTCCGCAACGGCCTATGTCAACGTCCAGACACCGATACCAGCACCGAACATTATTAAGAACCAGCAGAAGTCGAGAACTCAGGCTTTTCGCCTTGTACAATCAGGTTCAGGCGTCCGGCTGCTGGCCAGTTGGCCGAACCGATGCAGACAAAACAAATCCGGTGACAACCCAAGTGTAACACGCGGCAAACTGAGCTAGGATCGCTGCATTCCAGCCGCCGAGAACCCTGCCGGCTTAGGTTGGCCACATGATGCACCAGATAGCCAACAGACTGATGATGAGTATATTGATGACCGTCACGTTTACGCTGAACCCCGAATAAAACCGTTGTCAGCGGTCTTAATCGGAAGTTCCGAAAGAGGTGGCTTTATCGCCATAGTCAAATTCTCCCTATTTTTTAATTTTAGAGTGGATAGATTTGCTTGTTCTGACTCGATTACCCATTCCCCCAAGAAACCAATGAGACAACGATGCAGATAATCTGCGTCGCCAATCTCATCGGGTCCGGGGAGTTAAAATTTGCTGGAGTTCTCAGCTTTCCAGAGCCAGCTTATGCACGTGAATTTCATTAATCGGGTGGCTTTCCGCGCCTACCACGCCGGGACGAGAGTGGCGGTACAGAGATCGCCAATAAGGTTGGATTATTGTGCCGTCATCCCGCATAAACTGTTCGATCTTTTCCATGCGGACCCGGCGCGTATCTGCATCGGCGATTGCTGAGGCCTCTTCCAGCATCGTGTCAAACTCGGCGCTAGCCAGACCGGTTTCATTCCAAGCCACACCCGACTTGTATGCCAAGGTCAGCACCTGAACACCTAACGGTCGATGTCCCCAATCTGTTGAGCTGAATGGGTATTTATTCCAATCGTTCCAAAATGTGTTACCCGGCAATACTGTGCGCGTTACCTTGAGCCCAGCATCGCGCAGTTGTGCCGCTAATGCGTCGGTTGTGTTTCGGCGCCAGTCATCGTCAATCGAGAAGATTTCGTGCTCGTAGTCGAGCATTCCAGCTTCTTCCAACAATGCGCGTGCGCCTTCGACATCCTTTTCCGGCGCTCCAATGTCCGCGTATTCCGGATGAATAGGGCAAACGTGATGGTTTTCGCCCAGCGTCCCACGATTGGCGTATCCCAATTCCAGCAAAATGGCATTGTCGCAAGCCATCGCAAGAGCGCGGCGAACACGCGCGTCCGCATAAGGCTTTATGCCATCCACTTCGGCATCGCGGTTTGTTCGCAATACCATGGTATTGGCTGAAACGGACTCGCTCTGATTCCAACCGATGCTTTCGTAAATGTCGACAAATTCACCGACCGTTTCATAGGTCATATCGATTTCTTCTGCTTCTGCGGCTGCCAAATGTGCTGCGCCATCCGTGCCATAGTCGATAAACTCGATCCGATCCAAATAGGCGCCTTCGCCCCACCAATCGTGATCTGTGTTCTTCTCTAGTACGACCTTTTCACCAACCAGATACTCGACCAGTTTGTATGGTCCTGTACCGACCGGGTCATTCGCTGGATCGCCGGACCAACCATCGGGCACGATTGCTGCCGGGTATTCTGTGACTGCGGGGACAATAGTGATGTCAGGTCGCGTCAGCTTCAGCTTCAGTGTCAGATCGTCGACTACTTCCAATGCGCCTGCGGCCGGGCCATCTCCAGCTTCGTTCTGTAAGGATCCCATGCGCGCGGCCATAGAGTTACCTTCCCAACTGCCGTCACACCATCGACCAAAGTTGTAAGCAACATCCTTGGCCGTCAGCGTTCCACGCCCGTCATTCCAGTTCACTCCGGGCCGCACACGCAGAACATACTCCGTGGCGTCGTCGTTCACTTCCCAGCCTTCAAGCAAGCGAGGTTCGAACGTACCGTCCGCGTTGTACTGAACAAGATATTCTAAGAATCCTCGGACCACATTTCCAAGCTGAGGCCAGTTGTAAAGCGGTGGATCAAGCTGCGCACGCACCACCTGCTGAATACGAATTGTACCGCCGGGCTGGATATTCGACGACGCCTGTGCTGGCTGAGTTAGACCAATCATCGAATAAGCAGCCGATGCAGACAGCCCAAGTGCCGTCGCACGCGTCAGGAACTCACGGCGGCTTAGCGTTCCGTCGGCTACTTCACCGATATGCATGGCGATCGCTGGATGGACTGTCTGGTTACGACATTGCTTGGTCATCATTGGCTCCCGTGTACACTCTTGGGGCGCCTTACACGCCCATTGATACAGTTTTTGGTATATATTTTCTCTGTTTTGCAGTAGCTGAGTAATTATGGATGGCATTAACAGAATTAATACCAATCTAAGTCGCAACCTAGTCGCGCTATATGCATTCGAAATGGTCGCGAGACATGGGAATTTTACGAGTGCGGGAGAAGCACTCGGGCTAACCCAGTCATCGATCTCGCAGCGAATAAAAGGTCTCGAGGTTGATCTAGGAGTCGTCCTCTTCAAAAGAGAACACCGTGGTGTTTCACTCACATACGAGGGTCTGAGGCTTTTGAATGTGGTAAGACCTGCGATGGAGCAGATGAACTATGCAGTAAGCTCTTTGCTTGAACGCAAAACTAAACCCAGGGTTCGAATTTCTGCCGATTTTGCGTTCTCAACGTTCTGGTTGTTACCGCGTCTGGGATACCTTCGAGAGGAAATCGGGGAAGAGATCGAAATTCAGATTTTGGCCTCGACTGTTCCACCCGGTCTAGATGATACCGATTGCGATATACAAATCCATGTAGCACCAAAGGACCAAATAAAACCCGATGAAATACTACTTCTGGAAGAGGTCGTAGCAGCCGTTTGCAGCCCACAGCTATTAGAAAAAATTAGGCCAATCCAATCATCCTCGGATTTACTGGAAACTCAACTATTGAGTCTATCAAAACCCGCAACCGCTGCTTGGCAAACCTGGCAAGGGTGGTTTGATAGTTTGGGTATAGCGGGCGAGAGAAAAAAAAATTACATCAGTTTTAATAACTATGACATGGTCACCCAGGCCGCATTGTCTGGCGATGGCGTGGCGTTGGGCTGGATTGGATTGATCGATGATCTGCTCGACAAAGGTTCTTTGGTGACCGTTACCGAAGATTTAGTCTCTAGCGACGCTGGATACGTAATGTCGCTAACTCATGCCAACTCGGGCCGAGGTCCCAAACTCGTTTTCGACTGGATAGCGGATCAAGTTCTTACAACATCTTCGGGGTAACAGGTCGTCGGGTTGTTCGATCGACGATTGCGCGAAGCCAAATGAATTCGAAGAACGGCCGCAATCTAGCAACGCCATAAAGCGCCTTTGAAGGCTTGCTATTTTTGCGCCTTTTGGAGTTTTAAAGCTCAGTGGAGATTGTTCGCTTCGGGGCTGTGAGCAGCCAGACCAGCAAACCGCAGAGAACGGTAACCCTGAGCCCAGACCTCCTACGCAAATTCAACGGAGCGCTGCACTTGTATTCGGCATTAGCAGCCCAAAGCGGTCGTTGGTTTCAAATCGCCAAAGCAGAATTCAGGCGGGTCGGAGCCTTCGTGGCCATATCTTTTAGCTTCAACATGGTCTTCGCGATGGAACAGCAAGCGTTCAAGGGGGCACGAATGTAGACCTTGCGGGTCGTTGCCTCTAACGTAACTTTCGGGGGGGCAGACAGTGAAGCGGAAACTTGCAGCGATTTTGGCAGCCGATGTTGTTGGCTTCTCACGCCTCATGGGGCGTGATGAAGAAAACACGATTCTGCGACTAAACCTTTTGCTTTCTGAATTGGTTCAACCCCAAATACGCGAGTCCAGAGGGCGAATTGTCAAGTTGATGGGCGATGGTTTGTTGGCCGAATTCACCAGTGTGGTCGACGCGGCAGAGTGCGCTATTGCCATTCAACGAGCAATGCAGGACCGAGAACCTGACGTGCCCCGCGTGCAACGCATTCAATTGCGGATCGGCATTCATCTGGGAGATGTGATTTCTGAAGGTTCAGATGTTTTTGGCGAAGGTGTCAACGTAGCCGCAAGATTGGAAGCAATCGCAGAACCCGGAAGCGTCTGCATTTCTGAGGATGTATACCGTCAGATCAAAGGAAAGGTCTCCGGCAGCTTCAAGGATCTGGGTGAACAAGATCTAAAAAACATCGAGCATAAGATTGGTGCCTACAGCATCGATCTCGACCCGGCGCGCCTGTCAACCGAGTTCTACGAAGTTCTAACGGGTGAGCAGTTGGAGTTGCCGGACCAACCGTCAATCGCTGTCCTGCCATTTCAAAACATGTCAGGCGACCCAGAGCAGGAATACTTCGCGGACGGAATTACAGAAGACATCATAACCGCGCTGTCGCATATAAATGGCCTCATCGTGATGGCCCGCAATTCGACGTTTGCCTACAAAGGAAGGTCTGTCGATGTAAGACAGGTCGGACGGGAGTTAGGTGTTCGTTTCGTCCTTGAAGGGAGTGTTCGAAAGGCGGGGCAGCAGGTTCGCATCACCGGGCAGCTTATTGAGTGTCAAACCGGGTCGCATTTGTGGGCCGACCGGTATGACCGTCAGATTGAAGACATTTTTTCCGTTCAAGATGAAATCACACGCGAAATTTCCATCTCTTTGGCGGTCAACCTTACACACGGACAAGAGCTCAGGCTTTGGGCTGATCAAGCGCCTAACTTTGAGGCGTGGGACTTGATGATGCGTGGCATCAGTGAACAATATAAATTTACAAAAGAAGGGAATCTCTCCGCGATTCAGCTCTACCGGAAAGCGGTTGAACTTGACCCCGAGAACTCGTCATTCAGAACGGGCCTCGGCTGGGCGTTGCAAGCCGGTGCCCGCCTTGGGTTTCATCAAGATCCGAAGGCGTCAACTGACGAGGCCCAATCTATCTGCGACGCATTGTTGGCGATGAAAAATGTCCCGGCTGATGTCTACGCACTGCAAGGGTATATTTTCACCAACCAATCTCGTTTTGATGAAGCCAAAGCCTTCTGCAAAGAAGCTATCGAACGGCAACCCAGTGTCTCGCTTTCTCATGCCATGCTGGCAATTGCGTACAATAGTTGCGGTGAATTTGATGAAAGCCTGAATAGCATGCGAAAGGCCATTCGGCTGTCGCCCTACAGCCCGGACTGGTATTTCAGCCATTTAGGGGATGCCTATCGCGGGTTAGGTCAGCTGGAGCAAGCAAGAACAGTTTACCGGCACTTGGAAACCCGCTTGCCTGGCACCTTGTTGTGCCAAATCCGTTTGGCAGCGATCCACGCTGATCTTGATGACACCGAAAATGCTACGAAAGCAGTGGACGCAGTTCTTTCAATCGATCCTCAATTTTCGGTGCAAACCTATACCGGGCACATGGTCTACAAAACTGAAGCCCTGCGCAAATTCTGGGCGGACGCTATGCTAAAGGCCGGTCTACCAGAGTAGCGCCGCAGTATTATATTGGGTTGTAGAAATCGAAGATCGCTTTGGTTGCCACGAAATTGCGTAGCGCCTTGAAACGTAAATCGAAAATTCGGATCAGGCGCAGTATCGACTAAGATAGCTTTCAGCCCAAACCTGACATGCCTAACCTGAAGGCACGGCGAAAAGCAGAAGCTCACTACATCTGCATCACTTAGCGAGACTAAAGTAAAAAGCTGACTTTTTGCTGCGATTAGGAGAGCTATCAAACGTGGTGATATCCCGCTAGCACCGACGAATATGCACATCTCTCAGCCGTGACTCAGCTTCACATCCTGACTGCTCTAATCCTAAGAGCCGAAGGTGCGGGGTATCACAATCAAGACGGGGCTGCAGACGGGAATCTGTTTCGCGGGTTATCTTGGTTTCAACGGGTATTGCAATGGCTATTTGGTATTTCTGCAGGCTGCAGCCCTAACGCGCGAGAATGTCGCCAGTATCACAATACCTGCGGACGCCTCTTTCTAGAAATCTCCGATTATCTGAGCTTCGAAGCTCACGAGTTTCCATTTTCCAGCTTTGAAGCGTAGTAGAAGGCAATCGCCTGCGCGCGGTTCTTGACCGTTAGTTTGTCGTAGATGTTCGAAAGGTGGAATTTAACTGTATTGGTCGAGATCTGCAGCTCTGTCGACAGTTCCTTGTTGGACATGCCCTGGGCCAATGACTCAAGTATCGCGAGCTCTTTGCGCGACAAAGTTTGCAGCGGATTTTGATGCATCTTACGCACGTCGATATATGGAAATACCATTTTACCCTTAGCGACATCGGCGCAGGTTTCCAGCAAGCCTTCGACCTCGCCAGAGCGCGGCGCGAACCCGGCAGCGCCGGCCTGCATGGCCTGTCGCGGCACATCCCCGGCTTCGTCTCCGTAGACCACAAAGCGCGGCGCGTTGGTCTGTTCGCGCAGAACCTCAATCAGCTTTGCCGCGCCCAAAGCCGGTAGCTCCCAGGATACGATTCCAACCTGAACCGGCACCCGCATGACTGTACCAAGAAATCCCTCAGCGGTGGCCGAGGTTGCCACGAGAGAGAATCGCGGGTCGCGCTCGAAGATCTCGGACATCGCCGACAGCACCAAAGGGTTGTTGTTGGCCAGCATGACATCAATGGGGCGTTGAGATGTGTCGGACATTGTTTTCCCGTCTGCTTTTATCTAAACCTATCCATTTTGGTGGGGATACTTTCAGTATACATTGGCATATTTACCAAAATGGGTAGGTTAATAACCACCTAACAAGATATGCTAAAGCTGTAGTAAGTTACGTTGCGCCCCGGCGCAAGTTTCAGTTTTCCTCTGGGTCAAGGCGATCGGCGGTATCGAACACACCCGACGCACAGGAGGAGCACATGACGTTTCAGACCTATCCAACGCTCGACATCCCCGAGACGCTGGCCGCTGGCCCAGGACCAGGAAACACCGACGCACGAGTTATGCAGGCGTTTGCCAGCGCCGGCGTTGCCGACCACATGCAGAGCGACGTGCTGCGTGGCATGATCGAATGCAAGCACATGCTGCGTCTGATCTGGGGCACCGCCAACACGTATACTTTCGCGGTCGCCGGGACTGGCTGGAGCGGTCTGGATACCATGTTCTCGGCGGTGATGCCGGGTGACAAGGCTGTTGCCTTCACCAATGGCACCTTCTCGGGCATTGATGCACTGACCCTGCGAATCAAAGCAGCAACACCGGAGGAACACGCGGCCAACTCACTGGACCCGCACGCCGATAGTGTCGTCGTAGTCGAAGTTCCCCATGGCCAACCCGTCACGGGAGAGATGGTCGAAGAGGTGTTGGCCACGCACAAACCAAAATGGGCCTTCATGGCGCATTGGGAAACTGGGTCGGGTCGGGTCAATGATTTGCGCGGATTCTCGGATGCCTGCGAACGCCACGGCGCGATGGGGCTGATCGACGCAGTGTCGTCGCTGGGTGTCTCGGACTTTCGGATCGATGATTATCCGGGCATCGCGGGGTGGGCCTCGTGCCCGCAAAAGGGACTGTGCTGCCTGCCGCTGACCTATGCACCGGTCAGCTTCACCGACGCCTATATCGACGCGCTGAAAAGCACCGGCGCTTATACCTATGTCCACAACCCGATTTTCGAAGCGCGCCATTGGGGCATCGTCGATGGACAGGATGTGGAAAAGGGCACCTATCACCGAACGCATTCGGGCTATGCCGTCGCCGCCTTTCATGAATCCCTGCGCCTGACACTTCAGGAAGGCTTGGCCAAACGCGCGCATTCCTATCGCACGCACGAGGCTGTTCTGCGCGACGCTGTTACGGCGATGGGTTGTCAGGTCACCTCGGACATGCCGAGTCTTGTGGTGCTGAACCTGCCCGCGGAGCTGGCGGGTCGTGAGATGGAGTTGGTGCAGAACTGCCGCGCCCGGGGCTTTGGCATCTGGCCCACGCTCAGCGCCCCGGTTCAGGTCCGCATTGGCATCCTGAACCAGCTGACCCACCAATCTGTCAGCCGCATCGTCAGACTGTTCGCTCAGGCAATCCGCGAGATGGGCGGCACGGTCGATTTCGAAGCCATCGAAGCGCTTTTGGAAAGCCGCTACGGCACATCTATCGCTGCATAACGGGAGGGAATGCAGATGGATATCCATGAATATCAGGCGAAAGAACTTCTTTCGAATTTCGGCGTCGAGGTCCCTTCGGGGGCTTTGGCCTACAGCCCCGAGCAAGCGGCATATCGCGCGCGTGAGTTGGGTGGTGACAAGTGGGTCATTAAGGCGCAAGTCCATGCCGGCGGGCGTGGAAAGGCCGGTGGTGTAAAGCTGTGCAACTCGGAAAGCGAAATATACGAGGCTTGTGACGAGATGTTTGGCCGCAAGCTGGTGACGCACCAGACCGGCCCCGAGGGCAAAGGCATCTACCGCGTCTATGTGGAGGCCGCCGTACCGATTGATCGCGAGATTTATCTGGGCTTTGTGCTGGATCGGTCCAGTCAGCGGGTGATGATCGTGGCCTCTTCGGAAGGTGGGATGGAGATCGAAGAAATCTCATCTGAGCGCCCCGACAGTATCGTCCGCTCAATCGTTGAACCTGCCGTTGGACTGCAGGAGTTTCAGGCCCGCGAAATAGCGTTTAATCTGGGGCTGGAACCTCGCCTAATTCAACACATGGTCCGTACCCTGCAGGGTTGTTATGCTGCGTTCAGCGAGCTGGACGCGACTATG
Organism: Ruegeria sp. C5; assembly: GCF_056537605.1. NCBI lineage: Bacteria > Pseudomonadati > Pseudomonadota > Alphaproteobacteria > Rhodobacterales > Roseobacteraceae > Ruegeria > Ruegeria sp. C5. The sequence continues at coordinate 9,299 of NZ_JBQFRX010000013.1, forward strand.
GTCGAGATCAACCCGCTGGTCATCACTGGTGACGACCGTGTGCTGGCGTTGGACGCGAAGATGAGCTTTGACGACAATGCCCTGTTTCGCCATCCGCAGGTTGCTGAATTGCGCGACAAAAGTCAGGAAGACCCGCGCGAAAGCCGCGCGGCGGATCGCGGACTGTCTTATGTCGGACTGGACGGCAATATCGGCTGTATCGTGAACGGTGCCGGTTTGGCCATGGCCACGATGGACACCATCAAGCTGGCTGGCGGTGAACCTGCGAACTTTCTGGACATCGGTGGCGGTGCCTCGCCCGAGCGGGTGGCCAAAGCGTTCCGACTGGTACTGTCCGATGACAACGTTCAGGCGGTGCTGGTCAATATCTTCGCAGGCATTAACCGCTGTGACTGGGTGGCCGAGGGCGTAGTACAGGCGCTGCGCGAGTTGGAAATCGACCTGCCGGTCATCGTGCGTCTGGCGGGTACCAATGTCGAGGAAGGTCAGAAAATCCTGGCCAAATCAGGCCTGCCAATCATCCGCGCGACAACCCTTATGGAAGCCGCTGAACGCGCTGTGGGTGCATGGCGCAACGATCTGTCCCAAAACACCAAGATGAGGGCTGTGTAATGAGCATTCTTCTGGACCGCGACACCCGCGTTATCGTTCAGGGCATCACCGGACGCATGGCGCGCCTGCATACCAAGGATATGGTGCAATATGGCACCAACGTCGTTGGCGGCGTTGTTCCCGGCAAAGGCGGAGAGGCCGTCGAAGGCGTACCCGTATTCGACACCGTCAAACAGGCGGTTGAGGTCACTGGCGCCGAGGCTAGCCTTGTCTTCGTGCCCCCTCCGTTCGCGGCGGATTCGATCATGGAGGCCGCAGATGCCGGTATTCGCTATTGCGTCTGCATCACCGACGGTATCCCCGCGCAGGACATGATCCGCGTAAAACGCTACATGTACCGCTATCCTAAGGACAAGCGCATGGTGCTGACCGGTCCGAACTGTGCCGGTACCATCAGCCCCGGCAAGGCGCTGCTGGGCATCATGCCGGGACATATCTACCTGCCGGGCACTGTGGGGATCATCGGACGCTCGGGCACGCTGGGTTATGAGGCTGCGGCGCAGTTGAAAGAGCGCGGCATCGGTGTCTCGACCAGCGTCGGCATCGGCGGTGATCCGATCAACGGCTCGTCCTTCCGCGATATCCTTGAGCGGTTCGAACAGGACGAAGACACCGAGGTCATAGCTATGATCGGCGAGATCGGTGGCCCTCAGGAAGCCGAGGCTGCAGAATATATCCGTGACCACGTCACCAAGCCTGTTGTGGCCTATGTCGCGGGTCTGACCGCGCCCAAGGGCCGGACCATGGGCCATGCTGGTGCAATCATCTCGGCCTTTGGCGAAAGCGCCAGCGAGAAGGTGGAAATCCTGTCAGCGGCTGGTGTGACGGTTGCTGAAAACCCCGCGGTGATCGGCGAGACTATCGCCCGTGTCATGGGAAAGGCTGCGTGATGGTCAAACCTTCGGTCCTTGTCACCCGTCGTTGGCCTGCCGCCGTCGAGGCGCAACTGGCCGAAAACTACAACGCCGTGCTGAATACCGGGGACATTCCGATGTCTCCGGCTGAACTCCGCGACGCGTTGAAGACATACGACGCGGTTCTGCCCACCGTCACCGACACGCTTAGCGCCGAGGCGCTGGACGTGGCCGCAGCTCAGACCAAGATTTTGGCCAATTACGGCGTCGGGTACAGTCATATCTGTGAACCGGCGGCCCGTGATCTGGGTATGACGGTCACCAATACGCCCGATGTTCTGTCTGAATGCACCGCCGATCTGGCCATGACCCTGCTTCTGATGGTCGCCCGTCGCGCCGGTGAGGGCGAGCGCGAGCTGCGCGCTGGCGGCTGGACCGGCTGGCGTCCGACCCATTTGGTCGGCACCAAGGTCAGCGACAAGACGCTGGGCATCATCGGCTTTGGCCGCATCGGTCAGGAAATGGCCCGCCGTGCGCATCACGGGTTCGGCATGAAGATCGTGGTCCAGAACCGCAGCGCCGTATCGCCCGACGTGCTGAAGCAGTTCAATGCAACACAGGTCGAAACGGTCGATGACTTGCTGCCGCACTGCGATTTCGTCTCGCTGCATTGCCCTGGCGGGGCCGCGAACCGACATCTGATCAACGGGCGCAGGCTGGACCTGATGAAACCCGACGCCTTCCTGATCAACACCGCGCGCGGCGAGGTGGTGGACGAGCACGCTCTGGCCCAGTCGCTGATGTTCGACACGATCGGCGGTGCAGCCCTCGATGTGTTTGACGGCGAGCCACGCATTAGCCCCGACCTGCTGCAATGCGACAATCTGGTGATGCTGCCGCATCTGGGCAGCGCCACAAAGGAATCGCGCGAAGCCATGGGGTTCCGCGTCCTGGACAATCTCGGCGACTTCTTCGCAGGCCGCCCGCCCCGTGACCGCGTGATCTGACGCACCCTTCTTCAAAGGACCAAACTCATGAGCTTTTATTCCATCGAACAGGCCCCCGCGCGCCTGAACCGCAGCGAACTCGCCGTACCGGGCAGCCAGCCCGGCATGTTCGAAAAAGCCGCGAAATCGGATGTGGACGTGATCTTCCTCGATCTCGAAGACGCGGTTGCGCCGGACGAGAAAGAACAGGCCCGCAAGAATATCATTCAGGCGCTGAATGATATCGACTGGGGCGCCAAGACCATGTCCGTGCGTATCAACGGGCTGGACACGCATTACATGTACCGCGACGTGGTGGATGTGGTCGAACAGGCCGGTGAGCGGCTGGACCTGATCATGATCCCCAAAGTCGGCACCGCTGCGGATGTCTATGCCGTCGACATGATGGTCACGCAGATCGAAGACGCAATGGGTTACAAAAAGCGCATCGGGTTCGAGCACATCATCGAAACCGCCTTGGGCATGCAGAATGTCAGTGAGATCGCGGCGGCCTCGAAGCGCAACGAGAGCCTGCATTTTGGCGTTGCGGACTATGCGGCCTCGACCCGGGCGCGGACCACGATCATCGGTGGCGTGAACCCGGATTACTCGGTTCTGACCGACCCGGACGGCGACGCGGCCCGCGCGACCCATTGGGGCGACATGTGGCACTACGCACTCGCCCGTATGGTTGTCGCCGCCCGTGCCAACGGTCTGCGTCCGATTGATGGTCCGTTCGGTGATTTCCAGGATCCTGAAGGCTATAAGGCAGCTGCCAAAAGGGCGGCGGTGTTGGGCTGCGAAGGCAAATGGGCCATCCATCCCAGCCAGATCGCTCTGGCGAATGAGGTCATGTCACCCAGCGATGCCGAAGTCACCAAGGCGCAGCGTATCCTTGTTGCTATGGCCGAGGCCGAGACCGCAGGCAAAGGTGCGGTGTCTCTGGATGGTCGTCTGATCGACTATGCTTCGATCCGCCAGGCAGAGGTCATGGTCGAAAAGGCTCGCCAGATCGCGGCAGCGTGATTTTAGCCCGAACTGGCGTAGCCAGTAGACGAATACTCCCTTGCCCCGGTTGGTCCGGGGCAGGCAACACCCGCGGATTACGTCGATCATCTATTCGGAATTGGACCAATCTGTAGCACCCAATCCCTGACATTCACAACGCTATTTGAAAACAGTATTTTTCGACTCGGTCAGACAAAACCATCCGCCGACGGCGCGTTCGCTAAAGTCGCTTCGATAGGTTGGTCGCGGCCCAAAGCGGTAATTCAAATCCGAGCATGAAAACTTCCGAGACGCGGACCAAACCGCCTTCGCTTTCGTTGGCGCAATGCCGCCATCCGGTAAGAGATATTCTTTGAGGAAAAACTCAACTATTTGGGAAACAGAAAGGTAACCACAAGTCTCGCGCCCCAACCTTCGGGCCCAATATCGGGGCCGTCGGCCGAATAGCGTATCCCCCCGCCTACGCTGATAAGTTGATCCCCGAGTTGGGTAACTTTGGTGACAACACCGTTGATTGGCACAGACCATTGTTTGTTTTCCCAATCGTAGGTCGACTCAGTGTTAATAGTGAACGTCCACGCGTTCGAATTTGTGTAGGAAATAAATGGCTGTAAGAACGTCTGGCTGATGTCGGTATCACCATCAATGTCCCAGATGTGATTTGTCAGGCCACCATATGTCCACGGACCCTGCTGTTTGAGTGCCACGCCGGTAACTCCTGCACCCCACGCTCCGAGACCTAAGCTGTTATCTGTCGACGTTGGCAGCAGAAAAACAGGTCCAGCCCCCCAGATCCAACCGCCCGCACTTGGTTTTTTGGGCGAAAGAAATAAGCTTTGAACAGTATCTCCTAGCCCATTCTCGGATCCAGAACCCGGAAAGCTACCATCTATAGAGGCAATTGGGAGAATTGTTCGGGATATGAGGTTCCAATCGTCCGTAAGATCAAAGGGAATAACCGGTTGTACGTTCAATATCCAACGCGAACCATTTCGGTCGGCACCCAAATTCTGATCATAATTCAGCTGGAATGGCACACTAATGAGAGCCGCCACTGGGTTAGCAAGTTGCTTTGCTAGTTCTTCTTCCTGGGACTCTGCCCACGCAGTACCAGAAAGGACACCAACCCCGGCAAGTATGGAGCAGCGTAGCAACCTTAGTTTCATAGGCGGTCTCCTTTCAGTTGGCCGTTTTCTCATGGGTGGCTTGCACTTGAAATCGCCAGATTGGCAATGACGTCAATGGCGCACTCACAGTCCGCCGCCGCCGAACTGGATGAATTTATCCAACCTGGTTGACTTTTAGCCAAAATACTTGGTCGAAACTGGCTTTCAGACTGTCTCCATAAGCGTGTCCGAAAGCACATCCTCGGAGAGCGCCCCCGGTGCGCCTATTGCGACAAGCCTTGTTTCGGGTTTGCGGTCACCCCAAGCACCATCCCGTGCAATGTCCATTCGTTTTCCAACCACCTGAACAAGAATGCGATGATCTGGATCCTCCTCGCTGAAAACAAAACCCTTGAGGCGATAAACGTCGCCCGGAAGCTTCCGAATTGCACTCCGGAGGGAAGACAGGCTTATTGGGCGTTCAGCTTTCATCATGGTCGTAGAAAAGCTGTCTGAGTGATCAGAGTGGTGGCAACCACAATCTGGCCCATGTTCGTGATGATCGGGTATTTCTGTTTCGAGCTGTTCGGCGGCAAAGCGACCGACTGAAAGAAGTATGTCCAGAGGGACGTCTGCGTTTACAGCTTCGACAAGACGATAGCGACGGAAGCGAGAGCCAAGCCAGTCGTACACCTTCTGAACTGTGGCCCTGTCGACAAGATCAACCTTGTTCAAAATGACCATGTCCGAGAACGCAATTTGACGAAGCTTCAGTTCCATTTGTTCTGGCGCAGCAAATAGCTGTTCCGCATCGACAAGACACATAAGGCTGTCCAAGCGGATCATGTCCCGGAACCGTTGATCCGTAAACGTCATCGCGATTGACGATGGGTCCGACACTCCGCTTGCTTCAAGGACGATGTATTCTGGTTTCTCAGGCCGAGCGAGAACAGCTTCTACCGTTTCAATCAGATCATCTCGTATCGAGCAGCAAACGCACCCATTAGCCAAGCTCATCACATCATCTTCGAGGCCAACCACCAAGTCGGCATCTACGTTTATTGATCCAAAGTCATTCACCAGGACTGCCACTCGTAATCCGTGATTGCCGGTAAGGATCCGGTTCAAAAGTGTCGTCTTACCGGCTCCAAGAAAGCCGGTAAGGATCGTAACAGGGATCGCAGAAGTCGAACCAAATTCAATCATTGTTCGATCTCCTCTCAGTCTTCATCACGCGAGCCGATTACATCCGAAACTTTGATGGTAAAGTCCTGCGGCCAGTCTCCGCCGGGTGCTCGGAAAACGTCAGTTGGGTAGTATTCGCGTGGATCGATCTCCATATCTCGATACTTCTGGTCTTGCTGGTCTGCGCGGGTGAGTCTTGGGTTCGGTAATGTGATTTCATCCGGAAGCTCAATACGCCCGGCCTCGGCCGCCGCAGCCAGTTCACGAAATGGTGGCACAGTACCGGATTTTCCGGGCAGAGCAGCTTTCCTGTACCAGATTGCATCCTTGGTCACGTTCACAACGGCTACATCGAGACCCCATTGGAACAGACCGTCGTAGTGGGCGCGAATACCAGCCAGCATTTCAGCGTCGATGTCTTCATCCTGGGTATAGTGTGTCACCATTCCCAAACGCGGTCTTGTGTCAGCAAAGAGCTTACCCACGGCATAGTGGGAGGTGTGATGCGTATCGATAGTGTAGTTAAAGAGATCTTGTGGGATACCGTATTTGTAGGTCATCAACTGACCAATATCCTGCCCCGACATTTCGGTTACAAAGACATCAACGCCTTCGCCGTATTTTCGTGAAAGCTCATCCGGGCGTCCATCGCCAGTCCATACAAAGCTCAGACCATTCCAATCGAGCCGATAACCAACCGCACCGTCCTTGGCATGGCTACGTGGCCAAGACCGAACAGTCACACCGTCTTCGTCATAAACGATGCCACCTTCCTGGCGGAAATCAAACTCATTGACTTCGATCTCGTAGCCGTCCCCAATCGGGAAAACATCAAAGGCCTCCAGATGCCATTTGAGCATCTGTTGCATGCCTTTGACCATTCCAGCTGTGCCAAGTTCGGGTGTCCGACCAGAGGGACCATGGATGCGTAGTGGCGTGTAACCACCCGACCAGGCACGGAATGGGTAAATATAGGGAATATCGGCATAGTGGTCGACATGCAGGTGAGAGATGAAGATGTCGTTGATCAGCTGCCCCGGCACTTGCATCGCAATGATATTGCGTACACAACCGGATCCAAAATCAAAGAAGAACCTTTTTCCGTTACCCAGCTCGACCATAATACAAGTACCCGCCTGATCTTCGCGCGGCGGATATGGTGTTGAGCCACAGAATGAGATACGCATCTCATCTGGCCCTAATTCCTCACTCAGTGGAAAATAGTTCGCATTTGAACCCGTCATGTACTTCGTCGGACGGAAGTACTCTGGCAAAGAGATGCCGCCTGCGGGTCGACCACCATATGGGTTTTTGAGTGTTTCTCCTAGAGGGCCGTCTCCTTCGTGGGCCTCGGCGCTTCCTGCCGCAAACCCAGCTGCCCCTGTCGCAGCCGCTCCAGTAGCCAAGCCCTTTAGAACACTCCGCCGCGACGGGTCTTCAATTTGGTCTGACGCCTGAGCCTGTTTGTCGTCCTGGTCTTTTCTATTGTCTTCCTTGGTCATGGATCGGTCCTCAGTTAAAAGTATCTCACAGTTTGCGCTTCAATATCCGGCGAAGCTCGTTGATGAGTTCAGATTTGATGTGGGCCCATTCGGCGCGCTCTGAGGCCGTGATCGATGCGTCTTTCGAAAACGCAGATGCTTTCTTCAGGTCCTCGATGACCTCGCCGAGTAGTGCATCCGTTTCGATGCGCCTCGAGAGCACATCAGAAAGTTCCGGAATTTCTTCAATCAGGTCCACCGTCACTGGAAAAATCCCGACACCCACTATCTATTCTCAAATCAAGATGAGTGCGGTTGACCGCAAAGGCCAAGTGAGTCACCGTGAGTTGGGGGTGAGTTGACATTGAACAAATCCAACGAATTGCCAATAAATCAACATGTTGGACAGCCTTCTCCGGAGCTCATCCGGGAAGCTCTGAGTCGAATTGTATCAAGCGACGGGTTTCAAGCTTCACCCCGACTCACGCAGTTTCTCACCTATATAGTCGAGGAAACTCTATCTGGTCGAAGCGCTCAGATTAGAGGCAAAGCTATCGCTGTTGAGGTCTATGGGCGGCGCATAGATGGTACTGGTGGTCAAAACCTGGTTCGCGTTGAGGCTAGGCGACTGCGTCGCCTTTTACATCAGTTCTACGAAGATCACTGGGACGGCAACGGGGTTCGCATTTTTGTTGATCCCGGCGGATACAAGCCGCGGTTTTCATACGAATCTACAATCGAAGACCGTACATCAAGTGAACTGAAGAGCGACAATCCAGTTGGCCGTTGGCGTTCGCGGCAACTGCTGCCTGCTGGACTAGGTGTTGTTGCATTAGTCGCTGTGCTTGGCATCTGGATGAGCCAGGATAACAGGGAGGTTGTGCCGACAACTCGATCCATCGAGAAAGCAGAACGTGTGGCGCTTGGTGAACAATCATTGACGAGACTCCAGGCGGCCAACATTGCAGACCAAGCCCGAGGCATGTTTTTTCCCGTTTTTGATGTCAAACGTCAGCAGATAGCACTGGGAATGTTCCAGCACGCGATGGAACTCGACCCGGCTCTGTCCGACGGCTATGCCGGATCAGCGCAGGTCCTGGCGATCTTGGCGGTGTTGTCGCCGGATGAATCACAAAGGGATGATTTCTCCAATCAAGCTTCAGAAATGTCTGAAAAAGCGCTTCAATTGTCCCCGGCCGACGCCTGGGCAAACAGCGCAAATGGTTGGGTGCTGGCTGTCAAAGACCAGCCAAACGAGGCATTGAAATACGCAAGGATGTCGGTCGAACTGGCGCCGAATGATGGCCATATTCTCGACCTTGCAGGTATCACCGCCATCTTGGCTAACGCCCCGGAATTTGCCGCCGAGGTTAGCAACCCGGATATACCCAAATCAGGATCCGGGAGGTTTGGTGCGAGAAACATCTGGGGCGTCTCGCAACTTATGCTCGGGAACTACGAAAATGTTGTTGAAGCTTTTCAGGGAGCGCCAGCTGCTGGAGCGCCAGTAAGTGCTCCTTCGCTCTTGTTCCAAGCCGTTGCGCACGATCAGTTGGGAAATTCAGAAGAAGCAAGACGGCTCGTTGCTGAAATGCGCAGGACATGGCCTGAGTTTCCGTCCGAGTTTCTCGCCGATAGGATTTTCCACAACGACATCAATACGCGGAATTTGATACTGGAGACGTTAAGTAGATACTGACGAAACATATCGCGGCTGTTGCCTATGCTGGGTTCAGACTTTTGCCACCAGTCTCGCGAAAATCGGAACTGATACCAAAAGCAGCGCAAGAATCAAGAATGCCGTCGCCAGTGTGATGCCCCAGATATGAAACCAATCAATGCTGGCCCCATAAGGATGCCTGCATATCCCGTTGTAGTAACCGAGGCGATAGCAATCCCCGGTGGCATCAAGTTTTGACGTCCAGCAGTGCTGAATAAGATCGGCACCACAACCGTTCGCCTTCTTCGCCTCTAAGACCGTTCACAGCACTAAGCGGACGTTAAACTGGCGTCTTTTTGCTAGCAGTTTAAGGATGAAATCTGCTTCAAATTTTTGGCAAGTACCGATCCAATAGAGCATCGACCAATCCTCCCTGAAGTTGGTAGCCGGTTGCTTCGTCCACTCGCAAAATATCTTCAAGAATAATAAGTTGTTCCATGCCCGTCGTCATAGACAACCGTTTCGCCAGTTCATCAAACTCCTTAAGCTCCATAAAGGAGCGAATTGGCTTAAGTGCTTCCGAAAATGCTGCCACTCTTCTGGCACCACGCATTTTGACCGTTCCATCGTCAAGTGATGCCTTAAGTGATTCAGCCAGAAACTGCCGGAAGTGCGCCTCATGAACCCGAGAAAAATCCAGGTAGTAGCGCGCGACGATATGTACACGACTCCTGACGTCATCCAGCCCAAAAAGAAGTTCTGACGTTGGAGTGACATCTAGATCGAGCGTCGCGTCCAAAGCCAAAACACTTGGGTCAGAAAAGTAGCGATAGACCGTCGCACGGCTGGTTTTGGCGCGTTCAGCGACTT
>NZ_JBQFRX010000014.1:2500-5972 GCF_056537605.1 Ruegeria sp. C5
GGGCCGACCGACATCGGCAGCATGGGTTCCAGGATAGAAGGCGGGAAAGTATGCTTTTGGTTCAGAAACAGAGGCGGCCTTTAGTTACCAGCTGGGTCTGCCGTGAAGGACGTCTGTCTTTCTCTTTCTGGATCAAATCAAGCGCGAGAAGGGCGTTTGGTGAATGCCTTGGCAGCAAGAGGCGATGAAAGACGTGATACTCTGCGATAAGCCATGGGGAGCTGAGAATAAGCTTTGATCCATGGATCTCTGAATGGGGCAACCCACCTGAAAGCTTCATATTGTTATCTTTGATACTCAATATGGGGTTTAAACAGGTACTTAAGACCTGAATACATAGGGTTTTAAGAGCAAACCCGGGGAACTGAAACATCTAAGTACCCGGAGGAAAGGAAATCAATTGATACTCCCCTAGTAGCGGCGAGCGAACGGGGACCAGCCGAGCCAGATAAGTGACTAGAACACGTTGGGAAGCGTGGCCATAGCGGGTGACAGCCCCGTATAGGAAGCTTTGATGGACGTATTAAGTAGGGCGGAACACGTGAAATTCTGTCTGAAGATCGGAGGACCACCTTCGAAGGCTAAGTACTCCTTGCTGACCGATAGCGAACCAGTACCGTGAGGGAAAGGTGAAAAGCACCCCGACGAGGGGAGTGAAACAGTACCTGAAACCGAACGCCTACAATCAGTCGGAGGATCCTCGAGATCTGACGGCGTACCTTTTGTATAATGGGTCATCGACTTGGTCTCACGAGCAAGCTTAAGCCGTTAGGTGTAGGCGTAGCGAAAGCGAGTCTTAATAGGGCGAATGAGTTCGTGGGATCAGACCCGAAACCGAGTGATCTAGGCATGGCCAGGTTGAAGGTAAGGTAACACTTACTGGAGGACCGAACCCACATCCGTTGAAAAGGATCGGGATGAGCTGTGCCTAGGGGTGAAAGGCCAATCAAACTCGGAGATAGCTGGTTCTCTGCGAAATCTATTTAGGTAGAGCGTCATCCGAATACCCCGGGGGGTAGAGCACTGGATGGGTAATGGGGCCCCACAGGCTTACTGATCCTAACCAAACTCCGAATACCCGGGAGTACTAGATGGCAGACACACTGCGGATGCTAACGTCCGTAGTGGAGAGGGAAACAACCCTGACCTACGACTAAGGCCCCCAATTCATGGCTAAGTGGGAAAGCAGGTGGGACGACCAAAACAACCAGGAGGTTGGCTTAGAAGCAGCCATCCTTTAAAGATAGCGTAACAGCTCACTGGTCTAAATAAGTTGTCCTGCGGCGAAGATGTAACGGGGCTCAAGCCATGAGCCGAAGTCTAGGGATGCGTAAGCATCGGTAGCAGAGCGTAGTGTGACATAGTTCCTATCCTCTTTAGCGATCTTCGGATCGCCTTGGAGGATATTTGGAGCTTTCGATGAAGCCGGGGCGTGAGCCATCCGGTGGAGAGATCACTAGTGAGAATGATGACATGAGTAGCGACAAAGAGTGTGAGAGACACTCTCGCCGAAAGTCCAAGGGTTCCTGCTTAAAGCTAATCTGAGCAGGGTAAGCCGGCCCCTAAGCCGAGGCCGAAAGGCGTAGGCGATGGGAACTAGGTTAATATTCCTAGGCCAGGAGGATGTGACGGATCACAGGTGTAGTTCAATCTTATCGGATTGATTGGGCTGCTGAGTGGTTCCTGGAAATAGCCCTCCATCAGACCGTACCCTAAACCGACACAGGTGGACTGGTAGAGCATACCAAGGCGCTTGAGAGAACGATGTTGAAGGAACTCGGCAAAATACCTCCGTAAGTTCGCGAGAAGGAGGCCCGGTTCCTAGGCAACTAGGGGCTGGGGGCACAAACCAGGGGGTGGCGACTGTTTATTAAAAACACAGGGCTCTGCGAAGTCGCAAGACGACGTATAGGGTCTGACGCCTGCCCGGTGCCTGAAGGTTAAAAGGAGAGGTGAGAGCCTTGAATTGAAGCCCAGGTAAACGGCGGCCGTAACTATAACGGTCCTAAGGTAGCGAAATTCCTTGTCGGGTAAGTTCCGACCTGCACGAATGGCGTAACGACTTCCCCGCTGTCTCCAACATCGACTCAGCGAAATTGAATTGCCTGTCAAGATGCAGGCTTCCCGCGGTTAGACGGAAAGACCCCGTGCACCTTTACTACAGCTTCGCACTGGCATCAGGATTGTGATGTGCAGGATAGGTGGTAGGCTTTGAAGCGGAAACGCAAGTATCCGTGGAGCCTCCCTTGAGATACCACCCTTCGCACTCTTGATGTCTAACCGCGGTCCGTTATCCGGATCCGGGACCCTGCGTGGCGGGTAGTTTGACTGGGGCGGTCGCCTCCTAAAGCGTAACGGAGGCGCGCGAAGGTTGGCTCAGAGCGGTCGGAAATCGCTCGTTGAGTGCAATGGCAGAAGCCAGCCTGACTGCAAGACTGACAAGTCGAGCAGAGTCGAAAGACGGCCATAGTGATCCGGTGGTCCCGAGTGGAAGGGCCATCGCTCAACGGATAAAAGGTACGCCGGGGATAACAGGCTGATACTGCCCAAGAGTCCATATCGACGGCAGTGTTTGGCACCTCGATGTCGGCTCATCTCATCCTGGGGCTGGAGCAGGTCCCAAGGGTACGGCTGTTCGCCGTTTAAAGAGGTACGTGAGCTGGGTTTAGAACGTCGTGAGACAGTTCGGTCCCTATCTGCCGTGGGTGTAGGAGACTTGAGAGGAGTTGCCCCTAGTACGAGAGGACCGGGGTGAACGATCCACTGGTGGACCAGTTGTCGTGCCAACGGCAGTGCTGGGTAGCTATGATCGGACAGGATAACCGCTGAAGGCATCTAAGCGGGAAGCCCCCCTCAAAACAAGGTCTCCCTGAGGGCCGTGGAAGACCACCACGTCAATAGGCCGGAGATGTAAGCGCAGTAATGCGTTCAGTTGACCGGTACTAATCGCCCGATAGGCTTGATTTGATCCAGTAATGGAAAGACAAATCACCAAAAGCATACACTGACCTTGAGTTGGATAACGTCGCAGCGCCAAGCCGCGATGTTGGTTGATTATATAACCGAGTGGCAACGCGCCTTTTGCAAGCAAAAGACGCTGCCTGCCACCTCGTCGCTTTCCTGCAACGCAGGAAAGTCGACATGGGCTTTTCCTCGGTTTGGTGGTCATAGCGCAAGTGAAACACCCGGTCCCATCCCGAACCCGGAAGTTAAGCACTGCCGCGCCAATGGTACTTGGGCTTAAGCCCCGGGAGAGTAGGTCACCGCCAAACCTAGTAAAAGCCCACAGTCTCTCAAACACGATGAAAAGAACACTACCCGGTCTCAAGTAGCCGAATAGGCGCTAGACCAACACAAGACCTCAAGTAGCGTAAGCGATAGGTCACTTAAAGTGTCGCGGGATGGAGCAGCCCGGTAGCTCGTCAGGCTCATAACCTGAAGGTCGCAGGTTCAAATCCTGCTCCCGCAACCA
>NZ_JBQFRX010000015.1:0-5036 GCF_056537605.1 Ruegeria sp. C5
GCACTGACCCTGACCGGCGTGACGCAGCCTGCCAACGGAACCCTGACAGACAACGGCAACGGAACCTATACATATACTCCAAACGCGGGCTATTCGGGGCTAGATGATTTTAACTACACGATTTCAGATGGAGAGTTCACTGACACGGCAACCGTGACGATTTCTGTCGGTAATCCCATTGATGTCTGGTATGGGCTCAATCAGAGCTTTGGTGGTCCGGGTGAAGGGCAGACCGCGATCAATATCCTTGGCAATGTCGGCGGTAATGTCGAAACACTGACCTATTCTCTGAACGGCGGTCCCGAACAAACCCTTCTGATTGGCGCAGACAATGTACGCCTGCAGAATAACGGGGACTTCAACATCGAGATCGATTTTGCGGAACTTGACGGGTCGAGCGCGGATGATGTTGTCACTATTGCCGCGACGCTGGCGGGCGGTGCCGTTGCGACCCGCGATGTAGTGGTGGAATATGAATCCGGCACTACCTGGAACCCCAATTACAGTATCGATTGGTCTACAGTGACCGACGCGCAGGATGTGCTGCAGATCGTTGACGGCACTTGGTTCTGGGATGAAACCGGTATCCGGCCGGTCGATCTGGGATATGACCGTTTGCTGGTTTTGGGCGATGACAGCTGGGACAATTACGAAGTCGATCTTTCGATTACCCTACACGATATTAGCGTCGATGATCCGGTTGGGGTACTGGAGGCATTTGCAGTTGGATTGCTATGGGGAGGCCACACCCAAGCATCAGGCGACACGCAACTAAACACAGGCTACGAGCCAGGCGCATCGTTTACGTATACCCACCTGTTCCGGAATACGAGTTATCACAAGTTTTCTGAATTGGTAGGTGTGCAGAACTTTGATCTGCAAGAAGGCTTGACCTACAACTTCACCGTTCGGGTCGAACAGACCGGTATCTATGACCGGCTTTATAGCCTCAAGGTCTGGGAAGAGGGCGCGGCTGAGCCGGTGGACTGGACCCTGCAATCCGTGGAGACCTTCAGCTTGGACGAGGCTCCGGCGACTGGGGGCATTTACCTCAACGCACATTATTATGACGTCACCTTCGGCGATCTGACTGTCACCGAGATCACCGGCAGCGATATCATTCAGGGCGACGACAGCGCTGAGGTTCAGGTCGCCGTCGATACCGGGGGCGCCACGCCGGGCCAGGGCGAGGTGGATGTATTTGTCGGCGCTGGCGGCGCGGATGTATTTGTCTTCGGGGATGCGAACGGCACCTATTACGACGACGGGATCGGGGCTGATGCGGGCGAGGGTGATTATGGCTTTGTCTACGATTTCATCTCGGGCACCGATCAGGTGCAGCTGGCGGGTGTTGCCGCGGATTACGTGCTCAGCACCGATGCGCCGGGCCTGTCACCGGGCACCGCGATCTGGCGGGTGGGCGAGAATGGCGATGCTGACGAGCTTGTCGGCCTTCTGAACAGTGTCTACGGGCTGGATCTCAACAGCGATGATTTCATCTTCACGGATACGCTTCTGGTCTGAGAAAGGTGAAAAATCACCATATTTCCGCTAATTGGGATACGGTATCGAGTAAAATATTGTCAGTTTCCGGAGGAACGCTTCATTCCATAAAATTGGCCTATTTCTTTGCCAGAGTCTCTTTGGCAAGCTTACGATTACATTTGTGTTAACGGAGAATTTCCATGAAAGTTGCAATTCTCGCCGGGGGCAAGGGAACGCGTCTGGCAGAGGAGACCTCGGTCAGGCCCAAGCCAATGGTCGAGATCGGAGGTATGCCCATCCTGTGGCATATCATGATGACCTATTCCCATTACGGGTATAACGATTTTGCCGTCGCCCTTGGCTATATGGGCAATTACATCAAGCGTTACTTTGCGGAATACGGGACGCTGGCGGGCAATATCACGGTCAATATGGGACATCCTGAACCGGTGGTGCGCCACGATCAGGATCACGCGCCCTGGACCGTCGATCTGATCGAAACCGGTGGTGAGACTCTGACCGGAGGGCGCGTCAAGCGACTGCAGCCTTATATGGGCGACGGGACTTTCATGCTGACCTGGGGCGATGGCGTATCGGATGTGGACCTGCACAAGCTGCTTGCCTTTCACCGCAGCCACGGCAAGCTGGCGACGATCACTGCGGTGCGTCCGCCCGCGCGCTACGGTCATATGCGCTTTGAGGGCAACCAGGTTGTTGCGTTCGAGGAAAAGCCGCAGACAGCCGAGGGTCGGATCAACGGTGCTTTTTTTATCCTCGAGCCGCAGGTCTTTGACTATATCGAAGGCGATATGGTCATGTTCGAACATGCGCCGCTGGAGAATCTCGCCAGGGATGGTCAGCTGATGGCATATCCTCATGACGGATTCTGGGCGGCGATGGACACCCTGCGCGACAAGCACAATCTGCAAAAGCTGTGGGATTCCGGTGAACGCCCCTGGGCGGTTTGGGAGAAATAATATGCGTGTATTGGTAACTGGTCACCGTGGGTATATCGGTGTGGTGCTGACCCCCATGCTAGAGGCAGCCGGACATGAAGTAGCGGGGATCGACAGCGACCTGTACGAGCGCTGCACTTTCGCTCCGGGCGGAGAGATGCCGCAAGTGCCGACGATCCTGAAAGATATCCGCGATATCGAGGCAGCAGATTTGCTGGGCTTTGACGCCGTCCTGCATCTGGCCGCACTGTCGAACGATCCACTAGGCGATTTCCGACCCGAAACCACCTATGAAATCAATTATGAGGGCACGATGAACGTGGCCCGTGCCGCTAAGGCGGCCGGGGTGTCGCGGTTTGTGTTCTCGTCCTCCTGCTCGAACTATGGCGCGTCGGGCGCGGATTTCATCGACGAGACCGGGGCGTTCAACCCGGTGACGCCTTATGGTGAAAGCAAGGTCAAATCCGAACTGGCGCTGGCCGAGATGGCGGATGACACGTTCTGCCCGACCTTCCTGCGTTCGGCCACGGCCTATGGGGTCAGCCCGCGCATCCGGTTTGATCTGGTGCTGAACAACCTCGTCGCCTGGGCGGTGACCACGGGCAATATCCATATGAAATCTGATGGCACGCCCTGGCGGCCGATCACCCATATCGAAGATATCAGCCGCGCGTTTCTGGCGACGCTGGACACGCCGGTCGAAAAGATCCGCAACGAGGCCTTCAATGTCGGCGTGACCGAGCACAATTACCAGATCCGCGAACTGGCCGAGATCGTGGCCGATGTGGTTCCGGGTTGCGAGGTGACCTTTGCCGATGATGCTGGCCCCGACAAACGGTCCTATCGGGTGAACTGCGACAAGATCCAACGGGTGATGCCGCATTTCAAACCGCAATGGGATGCCCGCAAGGGCGCGCAATCGCTGTATGAATCCTATCTGGCGCAGGACCTGACGCTGGAAGAATTCGAAGGCCCCCGCTATCAGCGGATCGGCCATATCAAAAAGCTGATCGCCGATGATGTCATTGATGTGGCCCTGAAGCACACCGAAAATGGGGTGTCTTCGCGCACCCCTGAAAACGTGCAGGAAGCCGACCCTTCGGATTTCGTGGCCGACAGCGCCGGGGTCAATTGTATTTCCTGTAGCCACAAGGGGCTGGAGCCCATTCTCGATCTGGGCCTGATGCCCCGTTCGGACGGTCTGCTGGAAGAAAGTGGGCTGACGCATAAAGAGTCATTGGTCCCGTTGCGTTTGGGCTATTGTCCCGATTGTACTCTGGTTCAGCTGCTGGAAACCCGCCCGCCGGAAGAAATGTTCGGTGACGACTACGTCTATTTCTCGTCCTACTCCGAAGATCTGCTGAAGCATTCTCGCGAAAACGCGTTGGAACTGATCGAGAAACGCAAGCTCGGACCGGATAATCTGGTGGTCGAGATCGCGTCGAATGACGGCTATATGCTGCAGAATTTCAAGGGCGAAGGCATCAACGTTCTGGGCATCGATCCGGCCTCGCAACCCGCCACTGCAGCGCGCGAAAAGGGTATCGACACGGTGATCGACTTCTTCGGCACCCGCGTGGCCGGCGAATTGCGCGCACAAGGCAAACGGGCCGATGTCATCATCGCCAACAACGTGGTGGCGCATGTGGCCGACCAGAATGATCTGGTGGCAGGCATGGCCGAGCTGCTGGCCGATGACGGGCAGGTTGTGGTCGAATTTCCCTATGTCCGCGACATGATCGATTTCATCGAGTTCGACACGATCTATCACGAGCATCTGTGCTATTTCTCGGTGGGTTCGGCCAAAACGCTGTTTGAACGGCACGGGCTGTATCTGAACGATATGCGGCGGGTGCCAATCCATGGCGGGTCACTGCGGCTGTTCTTTGGCAAGACCGCAGCACCCACGCAGGCTGTTGCGGATATCCTGGCCGAAGAACATGAACTGGGTCTGGACCGGTTCGGTTACTACAAGACCTTCGGGGCCCGTGTCCGGGCCTTCCGCGATCAGGCGCGCAAACTGGTGGGCAATCTGAAAGCCGATGGCAAGCGCATCGCAGCCTATGGCGCGGCGGCCAAGGGCACGATCATGCTGAACTTTCTGCAGCTCAACGACCGGGCCATTGAATACGCGGTGGACAAGAACGTCCACAAGCAGGGCAAATACATGCCCGGCGTGCGTATCCGCATCGATGAGCCCGAAAGATTGATGGATGATAATCCGGATTATGTAATAATTCTGCCCTGGAACTTCCGCGACGAGATCATTCGCCAACAGCAGGCCTTCCTGCAGGCCGGCGGCAAGTTCGTTGTACCGATCCCGGAACTGGAAATCGTCGAATCCTGACGGCGGAGGGCATATTTATGACTGAACTGACCTCTTGCCCGGCCTGTGCCGGGCAGACCCTGTCAGAGATTTACCGGCTGGACGCCATCCCGGTGCAAAGCTGCATTCTGCTGGACACCGAGGATGAGGCGCGCAATTTCCCGCGCCATCCGCTGGTTCTGAAATTCTGCGACGATTGCGGCTTTGTCTTCAGTTCCGTTTTCGGTCTGTCCAAGGTCGATTACGCTTCGACCACCGATGATAGCCAG
>NZ_JBQFRX010000016.1:0-4026 GCF_056537605.1 Ruegeria sp. C5
CTGACATTTGAGCATTTGAAGGCTGAGGTTTCGTCTGGCGAGATTGATACGGTATTGGTTTGTCTGGTTGACCTTCAGGGCCGTTTGATGGGGAAACGGTTTCATGCGGGTCATTTTGTTGCGGGAGCGTGGGAAGAGACGCATTGCTGCAACTATCTGCTGGCGACGGATCTCGAGATGGGGACGCCGGATGGGTATGCGTCGACCAGTTGGGAGCGGGGCTATGGCGATTATGTGATGAAGCCGGATCTGAGCACGCTGCGTCTGGTGCCGTGGCTGGAAGGCACGGCGATGGTGATGTGCGATGTGCTGGATCATCACACGCATGAAGAAGTGCCACACGCGCCGCGCTCGATCCTGAAACGTCAGGTGAACCGGCTGAAGGCGATGGGCTATGACGCGATGTGCGCCACCGAGCTGGAGTTTTTCCTGTTCGAGAAAAGCTTTGATCAGATCCGCAAGGAAGGCTTTCGCGACCTTGAGCCGATCTCGGGGTACAACGAAGACTATCACATCCTTCAGACCACTAAGGAAGAGCATGTGATGCGCCCGATCCGCAACCATCTGTGGGATGCGGGGATACCGGTCGAGAACACGAAAGGTGAGGCCGAGACCGGGCAGGAAGAGCTGAACATCAAATATGCGCCTGCGATGGAGACGGCCGAGTATCACTCGATCGCCAAGAACGCGGTGAAAGAGATTGCCTGGCAGCATGGGCATGCCGCGACCTTCCTGCCGAAATGGCATCATGAGAAAGTGGGCAGTTCCAGCCACGTGCATCAGTCGCTCTGGTCCGAGGGGCGGCCGATCTTTTTCGACGAAAAAGATCCGCTCGGCATGTCGGATGTGATGAAAAGCTACATGGCGGGTCTTTTGAAATACGCCGCCGATTACACCTGTTTCATGGCGCCCTACATCAACAGCTACAAGCGGTTCATGAAGGGGACCTTTGCGCCGACGCGGATCATCTGGTCGGTGGACAACCGCACCGCCGGGTTCCGTCTGTGCGGTGACGGCACCAAGGCGGTGCGGGTGGAATGCCGTATCCCGGGCTCGGATATGAACCCCTATCTGGCGATGGCTGGGATGCTGGCGGCGGGGATCGCTGGGATCGAAGAAGGGCTGGAGTTGCAGCCGCCGACCACGGGCGACGTCTATCAGGGAGAGACGGGGATGATCCCGGGCAATCTGCGCGCGGCGCGAGATGCGCTGCATGGCTCGGCGATGTTGCGGGCTGCAATGGGAGATGACGTTGTCGATCACTATGCGCGCGCGGCCGAGGTTGAGATCGAAGAGTTTGAGCGCGTGGTGACCGATTGGGAAATTGCCCGCGGGTTCGAGCGGGCTTGAGAGGGTGAAAGCGAGGGGCCAGCCCCGCCGCCATTGGCGCTCGAACCAATGGCGCACCAATGGCGGCCCCCGAGATATTTATGGCCAGATGAAGCAGGGATCCTGCTCTCTTTAGAGATGGAGTGACTATGGGGCAGATGTTGCAATGTGTCTCGCCGATTGATGGGTCGGTTTTTGCCGAGCGCGAGGTGTTGTCGCGGGAGGCCGCGTTTGAGGTTGCGGGCCGGGCGCGGGCCGCACAGGCGGCTTGGGCGGCGCGGCCCTTGCGGGAACGCATTGATCTTGTGATGGCGGGTGTGGCTGCTGTCGGCGCGATGAATGAGGAAATCGTGCCCGAGTTGGCGCATATGATGGGTCGCCCGGTGCGCTATGGCGGTGAGTTCGGCGGCTTCAACGAGCGCGCAAGCCATATGGCCGGGATTGCCGAAAGCGCATTGGCTGATATCGCGGTGGGTGAGGATGAGACATTCAAGCGCTATATCAAGCGTATCCCGCATGGGGTGGTGTTTGTGGTGGCGCCGTGGAACTACCCCTACATGACGGCGATCAACACGGTGGCCCCGGCGCTGATCGCGGGTAATACGGTGATCCTGAAACACGCCACGCAGACCCTGCTGGTGGGCGAGCGTATGGCGCAGGCCTTCCATGCAGCGGGTGTGCCCGAAGACGTGTTCCAGAATGTCTTTCTGAGCCATGACGTGACCAACGATCTGATCGCGGGCAATGCGTTCGACTTCGTGAACTTCACCGGCTCGGTCGGCGGCGGCCAGGCGATGGAGCGCGCGGCGGCGGGCACCTTTACCGGCGTCGGGACTGAGTTGGGCGGCAAGGATCCGGGTTATGTGATGGACGATGCCGATCTGGAGGCGGCGGTTGAGACGCTGATCGACGGGGCAATGTTCAACGCGGGCCAGTGCTGCTGCGGGATCGAGCGGATTTATGTGCATGAAAGCCTGTATGACGACTTCGTCGCCAGGGCGGTGGAGATCGTGAAGGGCTATAAGCTGGGCAATCCGCTGGACGCTGAGACCACCATTGGCCCGATGGCCAATGTGCGCTTTGCCGATGAGGTACGGGCGCAGATTGCCGAGGCGGTCGAGGCTGGTGCGGTGGCCCATATCGACATCTTCCCCGAGGATGATGGCGGCGCATATCTGACGCCGCAGATCCTGACCAATGTCACCCATGACATGCGGGTGATGCGGGATGAAAGCTTTGGCCCGGTAGTGGGCATCATGAAAGTGTCCACGGATGATGAGGCCATCCGGCTGATGAATGACAGCGCGTTTGGCCTGACAGCGAGCCTCTGGACCCGCGATCTGGATCGCGCGGCCCGCGTGGGCGACCAGATTGAGACGGGCACCGTCTTCATGAACCGCGCCGATTATCTGGATCCCGGCCTGTGCTGGACCGGCTGCAAGAATACCGGGCGCGGCGGCGGTCTCTCGGTCATTGGCTATCACAACCTGACACGTCCCAAATCCTATCACCTGAAAAAGGTCACGGGCTAAGGACGCCGGCCTGCCTCGGAATGACCCCCTCGCCGGGGCAGGCCTTTTGACACGAAGGAAAGCAAACATGTCACTTGTTGGAAACTGGTCTTATCCAACCGCAATCAAATTCGGGGCCGGGCGGATCAATGAATTACCCGAAGCCTGTGCTGCGGCCGGCATGAAGAAGCCGCTGCTGGTCACCGACAAGGGGCTGGCCGACCTGGCGATCACCACCGCGACGCTGGATATCATGGAGACCGCCGGTCTGGGCCGGGGTCTGTTCGCGGATGTGGACCCGAACCCCAATGAACAGAACCTCGAGGCCGGTGTTGCGGCCTATAACGCGGGCGGCCATGACGGGGTGATCGCTTTTGGCGGCGGCTCGGGGCTGGATCTGGGCAAGATGGTCGCCTTCATGTGTGGTCAGACGCGCCCGGTCTGGGACTTTGAGGACATCGGCGATTGGTGGACCCGAGCGGATGCCGATGCCATCGCGCCGATCATCGCCGTCCCCACAACTGCCGGGACCGGGTCCGAAGTGGGGCGCGCCAGCGTCATCACCAATTCTGAAACCCACGCCAAGAAGATCATCTTCCATCCCAAGGTGCTGCCGACCGTGGTGATCTGCGACCCCGAGCTGACGGTGGGCATGCCCAAGTTCATCACCGCAGGCACCGGTCTGGATGCGTTCGCGCATTGTGTCGAGGCGTTCAGCAGCCCGCATTACCACCCGATGTCTCAGGGCATCGCGCTGGAAGGGATGCGGCTGGTCAAGGACTACCTGCCACGTGCCTATGCGGACGGCACCGACATCGAAGCCCGCGCCCAGATGATGAGCGCGGCGGCGATGGGGGCCACCGCCTTCCAGAAAGGCCTAGGCGCCATCCACGCCATGAGCCACCCCGTCGGCGCGGTGTTCAACACCCACCACGGCACCACCAACGCGGTCTGCATGCCCGCCGTGCTCGAGTTCAACGCGCCAGTCATCGCCGACCGCTTCCAGCAAGCCGCCGCCTATCTGGGCATCGACGGCGGCTTCGACGGCTTCCGCAGCTTCGTGCAAGAGTTCAACGACAGCCTCGCCATCCCCCGCAATCTCTCCGACCTCGGCGTCACCAAAGCCGCCATCCCCGAACTGGTCCAAGGCGCAATCATCGACCCCTCATGCGGAGGGAATCCGATC
>NZ_JBQFRX010000017.1:0-3636 GCF_056537605.1 Ruegeria sp. C5
ATGACACCGAGTAATTGGCCAACTCTCGAAATAGTCGGAGCACAAAATCAAGCTCGCAACTTCTTGTCGATTAGTAATTGAGATTCTTGCCCGGTTGCTCCCCGGAATTGCGTGGGCCAACATTTTTGGGTGGTACAAACGTCGATTTGGAGATCAGCATGCCGGACCTCGAAACAAACAAGAAAAACGTCATCGCTTTCTACGAAATGATGTTCAACGAGTGTCGACCTGCCGAGGCCCTAGCAACCTTTGTTGGTGATACCTATACGCAGCACAACCCGCATGTTGGCGACGGCAAGCAAGCCTTTGTTGAGTACTTCGAGCGCATGGCCGCCGAATACCCGGGAAGTCGCGCGGTCGTCTCAAGATCAAGAGCAACTCGAACTGCCTTTGGGGGATCAGTGATGAAAATGCAGAAGAAAGCCGATTTACCCCAGAAAATCTGCCCGGTCTGCCAGCGCCCTTTCACCTGGCGCAAGAAATGGGAAAACACTTGGGATCAAGTGAAATACTGCTCAAAAAAATGCAGGTCGGCCGCATGACTGAGATGTTTCCAGAACTTGCGGACGTGAAAGAGACAATCAGTTTCAAACCCACACGAACCAATGGTCTTACAAGGCTGAAGCAGTTCGTGGGACGCACGGGTCGGCATTATGCAAGTACGCGGAACTACGATTTTGGGACCGAGCAACGCAGCAATGTATCGGGTTTGTCACCTTGGCTGCGCCACCGTTTGATAACGGAGAATGAGG
Source organism: Ruegeria sp. C5 (assembly GCF_056537605.1). Classification (NCBI taxonomy): domain Bacteria; kingdom Pseudomonadati; phylum Pseudomonadota; class Alphaproteobacteria; order Rhodobacterales; family Roseobacteraceae; genus Ruegeria; species Ruegeria sp. C5. The sequence goes on from NZ_JBQFRX010000017.1 coordinate 753, forward strand.
TTTTGGCAGCGGTGTTAGCGTCGCATAGTTCCAGCGCGGCAGAGAAGTTCGTGCAAGAAGTGTTTTGGCGCACTTACTTCAAGGGTTGGCTGGAACAAAGGCCCAGCGTCTGGGCACTTTATCAGCGGGATTTGTTGAGCGCTTTTGAGCGACTAAAAGATGATGAGGGCTTGGAGACCCGTTTCAACGGGGCAGTGAACGGCAATACCGGCATCGACTGTTTCGATCATTGGGCGCGGGAATTGGTGACGACTGGCTACCTTCATAACCATGCGCGCATGTGGTTCGCATCAATCTGGATTTTTACACTCCGCCTACCGTGGCAGCTTGGCGCGGATTTCTTTTTGCGGCATTTGCTGGATGGCGATCCCGCGTCGAATACGCTGAGCTGGCGGTGGGTTGGCGGATTGCACACGAAAGGCAAAACCTACCTCGCGCGACCTGATAATATTGCCAAATACACGGAAGGACGGTTTAAACCGAGAGGTCTGGCTAATTTTGCAGAGCCGTTGACCGAGCCAGTAGATCACCCGCTCATTCCCCTTTCAAGTTCGCACATGTTCCCGGACAGCCCTTATCTGTTGCTGTTGACGGAGGATGATCTGTCAGGTGACTGTTTAATGCCGACATCGCCTGCTGCCGTGATTGGACTTTTGGCGACGCATGGACGGTCTCCAAAGCCGATGGGAAACGCCGTAACGGACTTTGCCAAGGGGGCGATCAACAGCGCGCTTGAGCCTCACGGAAAGCTCGCGAAATCAGACGCGGATTGGTGTGGTCCGTTGATCGAGGCAGCACGGAATGCGGGTGTCACGACCATTGCAACAGCCTATGCGCCTGTCGGCCCTACTCGGTCACGCCTGGATCGTGCAGAACCTGTATTGAGAGACGCAGGCTTGTCTTTGCACAGGATAATGCGACCGTACGACGCTATGACATGGCCTCATGCAAAGGCCGGATTCTTCGGCCTTCGAAAGAAGATCCCACCGCTCTTAGGCCAATTGAATCTGCTCAGCCAACAAAGACCATAACCCGTGTCCTCTGCTGCTCTTCTACTTCCCAATCAATTGTTTGCACACCACCCGGGTCTGGCCGCCCGGCCGGACATTGTTGTGCTTTTCGAAGACCCGCTTTTCTTCGGTGATGCGTATTATCCGGCCACGATGCACAAGCAAAAGCTTTGGCTGCACCGCGCCTCAATGGCGCGCTATAGAGATGGCTTAGTCGCCAAGGGCTTTGATGCCGCGATATGGCCCTTTGAGCGGCAGCCGGGCGCATGTCTTCGATTGTTTCAAAGTCTGCGTGATCGCGGTGTAAGCCAAATGATCATGGCTGACCCAGTTGACTTCATCGCAAAAAGACGTTTACGGGCGGCAGCTAGCAGTACCGAAATCACGCTCGATATACAGCCATCGCCTGGCTTTCTGAATACGCGGGACCACAATCTAGATTGGTTTGCCGGTCGAAAACGATGGCTCATGGCGGATTTCTACAAAAGCCAACGCTGCCGCTTGAACGTGTTGATGGACAGCGGTCAACCGACGGGGGGACAGTGGAGCTTTGACGAGGAAAACCGCAAGAAAGTGCCCAAGGCGCTGTTAGGCAGCCTGCCCTGGATCGATTGGCCTTCCCATGACGCAGTTGATGAAGCCGCAAAAGCAAGCGTTCTTGCTGATTTTCCAGAAGCATTGGGCAGCCTGGATACGTTGTATTATCCGACATCACACAAAGCTGCGTCCGACTGGCTGGCGCAGTTTCTGGAACGGCGGTTCGAACGTTTTGGCGACTATGAAGATGCCATTGTTGAGGGCGAAAACTGGCTATGGCACGCCGTTCTCACGCCAGCATTGAACATAGGATTGTTGACGCCAAAACAAGTTTTGGATGCTGCCCTGGCGCATGCGGATCGCAAGGGTATTCCCCTGAATTCGGTAGAAGGTTTTATCCGTCAGATCATTGGCTGGCGCGAGTTTATGCGCGCGACCTATGAGAGCCTGGGTGTGCCGATGCGCACTACAAATCATTGGGGCCATCACCGCCCAATGCCCCGCGCTTTCTACGACGGAACCACTGGTATTGATCCGCTGGACGACACGATCAAAAGGGTGCTCAAGACAGGGTATTGTCATCATATTGAACGCCTCATGGTTTTGGGCGGATTTATGTTTCTGTGCGAAATTGATCCGGATCATGTCTATCGCTGGTTTATGGAAATGTTCGTCGATAGCTATGACTGGGTTATGGTTCCCAATGCCTACGCGATGAGCCAGCATGCCGATGGCGGGTTGATCACCACCAAACCGTACTTTTCGGGTTCAAACTATGTTCGCAAAATGAGCCATTGGGGAAAGGGGCCTTGGACCGACATTTGGGACGGGCTTTATTGGCGCTTTATTCTGAAACACAGCGATAGACTGACTGGCAATCCCCGATGGGCGATGATGTGCCGTACGGCTGGGCGAATGTCACCAGAGGTCAAAAGCAAGCACTTGAAGACGGCTGAAGCTTTTTTGCGACGGATGACATAAGCATCAACACTATGGTGGCGCATCACAGATATTGAGGTCACATACCGTGATCAGCTTTGGGACTGGCTGAGCACGCATTTAATACATACTTCTTCAATATCGTGTTTGATTGGTTGCACGTGAAACTCGCCGATCAAAGTGCCTTGTGTCTGCACATCTCCAAAACTGCAAAGTCCAACTGTGAAGGTCCGCTTTGGGCTGATAGCCAGCATAGCCAAGTAGGGTGTACGGCAGAATCTTGAACGCAGAACAATCTATTTGTAGGCCGGAGTTATGCACGCGCGTTCGTTAGCTGGGAACGTCCGCAGGCGCCAGGATCGTCATTCCCACTCGACCTGCCACAGCCATGATCGCCG
>NZ_JBQFRX010000018.1:0-1727 GCF_056537605.1 Ruegeria sp. C5
CAAATCCGCCGCATAATCACAACAACCAGTTGAGCCAGACCCTCTCTTAGTTCAGGCGGCCATCTGTCCCAAAATCCCTGACGACGGACAAATCTGTGCCTGTGCCATCCTATACCCGACAGCTTCTATAACGCGCAGATGGTAGTGAACCCGGTCACTAGCCACATCTAACTTGAGAATTCGGTGCTTTGAGGTTGCAATGACCCCATTCAGGTCGCCGAACTCAGCCAGCAGACGTTTGGCCAATGGCTTAATGTCGATCCTCGGAATTGCTTTGAAAAGTAGCAGCTCTGAAAGCTCATATTCCGGCATTGGATCGTGACCGCCTTTGAGAAAGCGTTGCCGCAGTCGCTCGCGATGCCCCCAATTGTGAGGCCGGTTAGCCCCGTCGTCGTCTTTAATCAGGCCACCACCAGCAGCATTCTTTCGTGAAAGTCGGTCTCGATACACGTATGACGGCGGGTGTGCAGGTTCGGTTATGGCGTTGGGTGGTGGGCTGCGTGCGTACAACTCATCCAATCCCTTCAATTCTTCCTCTGAAAATCCGTTGTGATCGTCATACTTGACCAGCTTGCCGAACCTTTTTCTATCTCAGCCTATTACCTCTTTCAAATTGTCCAGTATTGCCGACTTTTTCATGGTTACCGCTCGATGCACCAGCCCATGGCCCATGCCCACAAGTTGGTTAACGAGTTGTAAAAGCTTATTATTTGTTGCGAACACGTGGTTGAATTCATCATGTTCGTTCGAACTGATGCAGCCAGACTTAGGTGAAGATAAACTCGTCCGTCAAAAGGAGTGTCTTTGTGTAGTGCCGACCGCGAGGCTCAAGTGCTGAAGGGCGCGTGGGAGTGTTAGCGGCTCGGTCAGCAAATCCGATGTGGAGTTTGCGGCGCTTAGGTCTACTGAGCAAGAAAAACACTGCGGCACGCGTGCCGACAAGGTCACTAGGTATCGCGACCAGTTCAGTTCTTGTCCGAGAATGCTGAGCCATTCTCTACTCCAATTGTCTGAGCATGCAGGACAATAACTCAATCGGTATTCGGTCGCAGCAAAATTTCCTGTTGCTAAAAGAATCGGCAAATTGGTGCTCAATGATTGTATCTCAGAAACCTCCTTTGAGCCTTATTTGTTTCCTTCTTGTTCTTTCTTTTTTGGGTATTATGACACCTCAATGGCATCGATATAGGGGCAGAACATGGAAGCGCACACGAAACAATTCAGAAGTCAGAACAGAGGGCGAATGTACGTTTACCAATATGGTAAAAGCACACTTTAGAAAGCAAAGGCCCCGCCTAAGCGGGGCCGTTACAGATAGGTCGAGAACAACACAGCAAGCCGCTCTTTGTTGCGTTGAGACGTAAACGGCGTCCTCTGCATGGCTTCGTGAATTTGCGCCACAAAGCTTAGGTCCAATCTGCCGATGGTACCGCCTCGATTGAGTGCATCGTCGATTTCGAGCTCGTCGATTTCGCTCAAGGTAAGGCGGGGTCCGCTCATGGCCGAGAGTCGTGCAGCTTGGGTTTCATTCGACTAAAGAAGCGTTTAGCGTCCTCTATATGAAAAAAATTGTCCAACTGGCTTTGGTCTCATTCGCTGTGGCCACAGTCACCGGTGCAAAATCCGGGTGTCTGACTGTCCGTCGTCAGGGATTTTGGGACAGATGGCCGCCTGAACTAAGAGAGGGTCTGGCTCAACTGGTTGTTGTGATTATGCGGCGGATTTGC
>NZ_JBQFRX010000019.1:0-1177 GCF_056537605.1 Ruegeria sp. C5
ATGGCAAAGGAAAAGTTTGAGCGTAATAAGCCGCACGTCAACATCGGCACGATTGGCCACGTTGACCACGGCAAGACCACGCTGACCGCAGCAATCACCAAGTATTTCGGTGACTTCAAAGCGTATGACCAGATTGACGGCGCGCCTGAAGAAAAAGCACGTGGCATCACCATCTCGACCGCCCACGTGGAGTACGAGACCGACAACCGCCACTATGCGCACGTCGACTGCCCCGGCCACGCCGACTACGTCAAGAACATGATCACCGGTGCCGCCCAGATGGACGGCGCGATCCTGGTTGTGAACGCAGCTGACGGCCCGATGCCGCAGACCCGCGAGCACATCCTGCTGGGCCGCCAGGTTGGCATCCCGAAGATGGTCGTGTTCATGAACAAAGTTGACCAGGTCGACGACGAAGAGCTGCTGGAACTGGTTGAGATGGAAGTTCGCGAACTGCTGTCCAGCTATGAATACCCCGGCGACGATATTCCGATCATCGCAGGTTCGGCTCTGGCCGCAATGGAAGGCAACAATCCGGAAATCGGCGAAGAGAAGATCAAGGAACTGATGGCGGCTGTTGATGACTACATCGACACCCCTGAGCGTGAAGTTGACAAGCCGTTCCTGATGCCGGTCGAAGACGTGTTCTCGATCTCGGGCCGTGGTACCGTTGTGACCGGCCGTGTCGAGCGTGGCGTGATCAATGTTGGCGACGAGATCGAAATCGTCGGCATCCGTGACACTCAGAAAACCACCTGTACTGGTGTTGAAATGTTCCGCAAGCTGCTGGATCGCGGTGAAGCGGGCGACAACATCGGCGCCCTGCTGCGCGGTATCGACCGTGACGGTGTTGAGCGTGGCCAGGTTCTGTGTAAGCCGGGTTCGGTTACACCGCACACCAAGTTCGAAGCCGAAGCCTACATCCTGACCAAGGAAGAAGGCGGTCGTCACACCCCGTTCTTTGCGAACTACCGTCCGCAGTTCTACTTCCGTACAACTGACGTGACCGGCACCGTGACCCTGGCGGCTGGCACCGAGATGGTTATGCCCGGCGACAACGTCGGCTTCACCGTCGAGCTGATCGCCCCGATCGCGATGGAAGACGGCCTGCGCTTTGCGATCCGCGAAGGCGGCCGCACCGTCGGCGCCGGCGTCGTCTCGAAAATCATCGAGTAAT
>NZ_JBQFRX010000020.1:0-940 GCF_056537605.1 Ruegeria sp. C5
GGTACGACCGATATCTCGTCGGCGGCCCCGAGGCGCTTGAAGATCGTAGACCCACGCCGTCACGGGTCTGGAACCGCATTCCCACGCCAGTGCCCGAGAAGATCAAGGATCTGGCTCTGAAGGAAAGTGAGCTTTCCCCGCGTGAATTGGCTGTTCGCTTCACTGACACAGAAAAGTACTTTGTGTCAGAGGCTTCGGTCTATCGCATCCTGAAATCCTACGACCTGATCACCAGCCCGGCCTATGTGGTTCTATCGGCGGCCGACGAGTTCCAGGACAAGACAACACGACCGAACCAACTCTGGCAGACCGATTTTACCTATCTCAAGGTGATCGGCTGGGGCTGGTTCTATCTCAGCACGATCCTGGACGATTACAGCCGCTACATCATCGCCTGGAAGCTTTGCACGACGATGAAGACCGAGGATGTGACCGACACACTGGACCTCGCCTTGCACGCCTCAGGCTGTGATCAGGCAACGGTGCTGCACAAGCCACGTCTGCTCAGCGACAACGGGTCCAGCTACATCTCTGGTGAGCTTGCCGAATGGCTGGAAGATCAGGAAATCGATCATGTTCGAGGGGCGCCAAACCATCCGCAAACTCAGGGAAAGATCGAGCGCTGGCACCAGACGCTCAAGAACCGCATCTTATTGGAAAACTACTATCTGCCCGGTGACCTTCAGCAGCAGATCGATGCTTTCGTCGATCACTACAATCACCGGCGCTATCACGAGAGCCTGCAAAACCTAACACCGGCCGATGTCTACTTCGGGCGCGGACAGACCATTCTAAAACAACGAGAAAGGATCAAACGAAAGATCATCGAAACCCGGCGCTTGCTTCACCGCAAATCCGCCGCATAATCACAACAACCAGTTGAGCCAGACCCTCTCTTAGTTCAGGCGGCCATCTGTCCCAAAATCCCTGACGACGGACA
>NZ_JBQFRX010000021.1:0-772 GCF_056537605.1 Ruegeria sp. C5
CCGGAGTTATGCACGCGCGTTCGTTAGCTGGGAACGTCCGCAGGCGCCAGGATCGTCATTCCCACTCGACCTGCCACAGCCATGATCGCCGGAATGTCTGGTGGTCCATCTGGCGCCGGAATATCAGTCGTGCCGTCAGGCATTGCTTCACCGGCTTCGGTAAAAAAAGTGTCGTGCATCGCGCCGGGGGCGTTAATGCAAAGTAGCCGGCCAGGCCGCTCTCCGGTGCATGTAAAGGCGTGCACTGTGCCGTCCGGAACCTTAACGAAGTCACCACATTTGACGTTGACTGTCTCGCCATTCAAAAAGAACTCGAATTCACCATCGAGCACATAAAAGCTCTCATCTTCGCCAGCGTGATGATTAGGCGGCGCACCGGCACCAGGCGCCGTCTTTATCTCAATGATAGTACAACGATCTCCGGTCTCACTGGGAAAGGCGTGAAAGGTCAAAAGGTTCCCAAGAAGATGATAAATTCGCGGGCGAGGTTCTGTCATTGCTGCGACTCCCTTTACTTGAATAACACTGCGCTTATGATACACATATCTACTTATGAGACAAGTGTATCACCAAAGGGATTGAGATTGGCGCCTCGTACAAATCAAATCAACCGGACGCGAGAAGCACTTCTTTCGGCAGCACGTGACCTGATGTCGGAAGGCAAGGAAGTCACGCTGGCAAAAGTCGCTGAACGCGCCAAAACCAGCCGTGCGACGGTCTATCGCTACTTTTCTGACCCAAGTGTTTTGGCTTTGGACGCGACGCTCGATCT
>NZ_JBQFRX010000022.1:0-659 GCF_056537605.1 Ruegeria sp. C5
CACTCGGTCGCTTTTTGGGACTGAAGATATGAACCGTCAAAGCGAAATCCTGAATCAGGTCGGCGGTTTGATAGACAATGGAAAGATCAGATCCACAGCGACCGATACACTTGGTAGGATCAATGCTACAAACTTAATGAAAGCGCATGCTATCCTCGAAAGCGGAAAAGCCAAAGGTAAGCTTGTGCTTGAGGGTTTTTAATGAGAATTGAACGGCTGGATCATGTGAATATTGTGACGACTAGGTTGCCTGAGATGGTTACTTGGTATGAAAATGTCCTGGGTTTGAAACCCGGGGCCCGCCCCGATTTTCCGTTTCCCGGAGCATGGTTGTATACGGGTGATGACGCCGTGGTTCATCTTGTGGGTCACGAAGGAACACCTAACGTTGGCTCCGAAGTGAAGCTCAAGCTCGAGCATTTTGCGCTCTCAGCCACGGGGTTGAGCGCATTCGAAGAAAAACTGATCTCGAGTCAGACCCAGTATCGCAAAACTGAAGTCCCTGGGACTCGGATGGTCCAAATCCACGTGGCCGATCCTGATGGGAATCATATTCATATTGACTTCGATGACACCGAGTAATTGGCCAACTCTCGAAATAGTCGGAGCACAAAATCAAGCTCGCAACTTCTTGTCGATTAGTAATTGAGATTCTTGCC
>NZ_JBQFRX010000023.1:0-583 GCF_056537605.1 Ruegeria sp. C5
GTGGAGATGAGAAAGAAACCCGGAACCAAGCAGAGCCACGGTGAGAAGGTCATAAAGGACATTCGCCGTGCGACCCGCAAACAGTATTCCGCAGAAGAGAAGATTAGGATCGTGCTGAACGGCCTAAAAGGCGAGGACAGCATTGCAGAGCTGTGCCGTCGTGAGGGCATCGCGCAGAGCCTTTATTACAGCTGGTCCAAGGAATTTCTGGAGGCCGGCAAGAAACGTCTGGCCGGCGACGCGGCCGGCGCGGCAACTTCCACCGAAGTGAAGGATCTGAGACGGGAAGCCCGTGACCTGAAGGAGGTGGTTGCCGAACAGGCTCTTGAACTGCGGTTGCTCAAAAAAAGCATGATCGCGGATGGGGACGACGACGAATGAGATATCCCGCATCCGAAAAACTGGAAGTCATCCGCTTGGTTGAGCAATCGCATCTGCCGACCAAGCGCACTTTGGAGAAGCTGGGCATTCCGAAGACCACCTTCTATCGCCGGTACGACCGATATCTCGTCGGCGGCCCCGAGGCGCTTGAAGATCGTAGACCCACGCCGTCACGGGTCTGGAACCGCATTCCCACGCCAGT